>JROS01000091.1:31779-32394 GCA_000769715.1 Desulfobulbus sp. Tol-SR | reverse complement strand
GGTCGCCGCCGAATCCTTGCCCCGGGGGGCCCTGACGTTGATGACGTCAGGGCCCCTTCTTTTTTCCCTTCGGCCTTGTTCGTTTTACTTCCAACCTCCCCGCCAAACCTGCCTCCCCCCTTGCTCTTCAACCCGCCGTAACCGTTACCCCCACAAAATCCTCCGCTTCGCTTATTACCAGTACTATCAATTGGATCACCAGATTCTCGCGCCACCGCATCGATAGTAACAATTTATTCTTGTAAATTCCCATGTAACGCTCCAACACTCTTTTTTCTCTGAAACGCGGGACACATTGCAGTCTTGCTCTTTGCCAATTATAATTACTACTCTGTACTGCTCGACCTGATCCATCATCTTTCAAAGAATTTTATTTCGTAAACCAAGAGGACCCTCTCCGATGTCGACAGATGATCATCCACACACAGTCTCTGCTTGCCGCTTTTTTCTTCGGTACCAAACTTGTGTTCTTCTTGCTTTGCTTACCTTTTGTTTTTTACTCATCCGCTTTCCCTTCGATATTCAAGTATCGACATTCACTGCAGATTCAGCGCTTGCCGCTGATTCCGCAGGTGGCGATACCGGTGGTGAAACCGGCGATACCGGTGGTGAAAC
>JROS01000091.1:0-31736 GCA_000769715.1 Desulfobulbus sp. Tol-SR | reverse complement strand
TACCGGTGGTGAAACCGGCGATACCGGAACAGGGACCGACACAGGTTCCGGCTTGGGGCTTGATAACAGCAGCAATGATGACACAATGGGCGGCGACAACTACGAATCGGACAATGACATGATAGTCAATAGCCACAAGAGCGAGTCGCATGCTGTTGATTCCGTTGACGCCAAGGACCCTTCTCCAAGGAGAAAAACTCCCGGAGGGTTCGGGGACAGGGATACATCCCTGTCACAACTTGGCACGTTTGACAGTCTCAGTCCCGTCTCCTCGATCGAGGAAGAGCGTATCCTTGGAGCCTGGGACAATATCGAATAATATCCATCACCCTTTCAGCTAAGATATTTCAACATCCTGGTCACAATCATGAGATCTGTTGCACGGGCAGTACCGACTTGTACCTTTTTCGTTTTTCCGGTCATTCTCCTGGCTTTCTACAGTTCAGGCTGCGCTCCTATGGCTCCACCAACCGCCCACCAGTATCCACAAGCCGGATCAAACATCGTGGGTCACTCCACCCTGCCGGAATATACTGTGGCGACAACCTTTGTCTATTCGGATGGCTCCTGGGAAAAAGTCGTGGAAACAAACCCGTCATTCGTTATCTGGGAAACCAGCCGCGGAGAACGTTTACTGAGTTCTCCTGATTTCACCTACCGTCCCGCCCGATGGGAAAACAAGAACATGAAGGGGTACAGATTCTTCACCCCGACCAAATATCTCTACTCAACAACACAATCAAGCGTATGGCCTCTCGCCGTCGGCAATCGCACCCATTTTGATGAAAAAAGCAAGTGGGGCATCCCCGGCGTGTATGAAAAACACGCTGAAGCCACCTGGAAATGCTCCGTCAATGGAGCGGAGCGGGTGCAGGTACCGGCCGGAACATTCGACACCTGGATCATCTCCTGCTCACGGTACAGCAAGATGACCCGAGCCGGAAGAGCAGTGCAGTGGGAGGAGAAGACCTTTCATTACGCCCCCGCCATCGGTCACTGGGTGCAACTGGACCAGGATTTTCAGGGATCGCGACCCAAAATCCATCGAGAACTTGTTGCTATCCTGCCTTCTCTTTCCTCGCTGGGGATCGATAACAATGCCATAATCGGTATCAAGGAACATTTCCAGCAGACTCTGGGGACTGCTCCCAGCGGGGAGATGAACAGGTGGACTGACGAGAATAAAAAAATTTCCTTTGCGATGACACCGGTTGCGACCTACCTTCTCGCCGACGGCACCCCTTGCCGCCGATACGAACAGCGGCTCGACCTCGGTTGGCAGTCAAAGATCTACTATGGCATTGCCTGCCGCGGCGAATCTGGCCTGTGGACGGTCCCGAGAAAATGACCGGGCATCCCCCGAACAGCTTATAATCAAAGAAGAAATTCGTTCGATATAATACGCACTCAGTCTGATTTTGCCGTCATTGATCCGTTATCGCTCACCGGTTGACCTTCCGTCGAGATGAGGCGTATGCGGCTTATTTCCGCCCAGGTCTGATCGCAGCACCGGAAGGCTGTCGACCTCCCACTGGTCACCGGAACGACACCTCTGCCGTTTATATCAGAAGCCACTCCGCTCAGATCTGCCGACAGAAGGCGGGGATACGCTGTATTCCTTGACTCGTCAGGGGCTGTAGAAAGGACAGATCCCCGACCCTTCAATCTCTCCTGTTCCTCCCCCGTTCTCTCCGAAAATCGATTGCAAAATGGGATCGAGAAAGGTAATGCATGGGGCTGCACTTGTCGCCACAGCCGTCAATCCAGCATCGGCGGCCGGCAAAATATCAGCTGAGAGAAGAAATGCTTGGAACAATCGTCAACGCGGTAGCTATTATCGTCGGGAGCATCACTGGGCTCCTCTTCAGTCGGGGAATCCCCGAACACTACAAGGTAACAGTCCAGAACGGGGTGGGACTCTCGGTCGTTCTGATCGGCGTCAAGAGCTCCCTCGTCGCCGACAATCTGCTGGTGATCATCATCTCGATCGTGATTGGTTCGATCTGCGGTGAAATCGCCCGTATTGAATACCGGCTGGAACAGCTTGGCACCTATCTCGAAACCAGGGTCGCCGGAAAAAACGGCGGCAACACCGACAGCACCTTCGCCAAAGGCTTCGTAACGGCCAGCCTCGTCTTCTGTGTCGGCTCGATGGCCATCGTCGGATCACTGGAAAGCGGACTGACCGGCAACCATCAAACCCTCTTCGCCAAGTCGGTCCTCGACGGGGTCACCTCGATCATCTTCGCCTCGACGATGGGCCTTGGCGTGATATTTTCAGCTGTCGCCGTTTTCCTCTACCAGGGGGCGATCACCCTGACTGCCGTATTCATGAAGAGTTTTCTTGTACCCTCAACTATCCAGGAGATGACCTCCACCGGCGGCCTGCTCATAGTGGCCATCGGCCTGAACATGCTCGGCATGACCCGGATCAGGGTCGGCAATATGCTGCCGGCCATATTCCTGCCGCTGCTCTATTTTGCCCTGAAACAGTGACTGCCTTGAGAATGGTCGAAAGGTGAAGCGGCCATCTCTCCCATCTCTACCCACATGGCCCGCGGGTCAACGGGGGCTATAACCGGGCAATGGCCACCCTGGATTCGTGGAAAGTCGCCCCGCCTCCCATGTCCGACAGTTTCTGCGAGCTCAAGTCATTGATACCCCCGTCGTCTGGCTCCACCGGCCAGAACAGCCCCTCGGCGACGAGCAGACCCCGTTGCGTATCACGCGACAGCCGCGCCCGACGGACGATCCGGCCGCGATGATTCTCGATCCGGACCAGGTCACCCTCGCCGGCACCGGCGGTCGCGGCGTCCTCCGGATGGATCAGCACTGTGCCATGCTCCCCTGCATAGCGTTCGCCAAAGGTGCTGTTCAACAGATCGGGATGGGGCGGGATCAGCAGTTTGAAGGGAAAACGGGACCGGAGATCGGGATCGCCGAACTCGCCTGGCTTCGTCAGGCAGGCGAAGGGTGGCTCCTCCGGGCCGTGATCGGCGGAGAAGACGAATCGCCCGTCGTTACCGGCGAACAGACCGCCGTTCCTCCCGCCACGGGTCGATTGCAGCCAGGTTCCGGCGGTTGGTCCAGCGGCTGGGATATCCGCCGGCAAACCTTCCATATCCTGCAGAAATCCGGTGATGCGGGCATCGACCGTCTGCCGGAACGGGGCCTCGGCAAACCCCATCTTTCTCGCCAGAGTCTGGAACAGATCGAAATTACTGATCGCCTCCCCTTGCGGGGGGATGACCGGGTCGACAACGCCGAGGTGGAAATGGCCGTAGGCGGTGTAGAGATCCCGGTTTTCGAGAAAGGTCGTGGCCGGCAGCAGCAGATCGGCATAGCGGGCCGTCGGGGTCATCACCTGGTCATGGACGACCGTGAACAGGTCGTCACGGCACAGGCCGCGCCGTACCGTCCGGGCATCGGAACAGGCGGAGAGCGGGTTGGCGTTATAGACGAAAAGCGCTCTGATTGCTGGCTGCCGTACCGTCAGCGCCTGGCCGAGCTGGATCATGTTGACGATGGGCGTCCGGTGTTCGGCCAGTTCCGGGAATTGCAGCCGGTCGCGGTTGCCGCGAAAGGCCAGCGTCGACAGGAGGACGCCCCGGCCGGGACCGCCCTGAAACAGCCCGAGCACCGCGGCCAGGGACAGGATCGCCCGCACCGCCATCCCGCCCCGGCTGTTGCGGGTCAGGCCGACCCCGATGCGGAAGAATGTCCCGGAATTCCGGTGCAGCGTCCGAGCCAGTTCCGCCATCTCGGTGCGCCCGACTCCGCTGGCGGTTGTGAACTCCTGCCACGGGGTGCCACGCAGGTAACCCTCCAGCCGCTCAAAGCCGATCGTTTGACGTTCGAGCATCGCCCGGTCGAGGCGATCATCCTCGACCAGGAATTTGATGAGGCCGAGGGCGAGGGCGGCATCCCCGCCCGGCTTGACCGCAACAAATCGGTCGGCGGCCCTGCCGGTGGCGTTGCGGTACGGATCGATGACCAGCAGGCGGCCGCCCTTTTGCCTCGCCTCGGCGACCAGCGGCCAGAAATGGACATTGGTCACCTTGATGTTGATGCCCCAGGCGACGATAAGCTCGGCATCGGCCGCCACCTCCGGCGGGCTTCCCGGTGCCGTGCCGCAATGCCTGGCCCAGGCGGCGCCGGCGGCGGCGAAGCAGATGGTCTCATCCAGCCGCAGGGCCCCGAGGCGATAAAAAAAAGCATGGCCGGCAAAGCGGTTGACCACCCCCATGTTGCCGGCATAGGAATAGGGCAGCACCGCCTCGCCGCCATGGCGGTTCACCACCGCGGCCAGTCTGGTCGTCAGGATATCCCAGGCCTCGTCCCAGCCGATCCGCGAGAATCGGCCGTCGCCCTTGGCGCCGGTCCGGACCTGGGGGTAGAGGAGGCGGTCCTCGGTGTAGACCCGTTCGATATACCGCCGCATTTTCCGGCAGATGAATCCCCGGGTGAATGGATGGTCACGGTCGCCGCGGAGCGAGACGATCCTCCCGTCCTCCACGGTTGCGACCATGCCGCAGCTGTCCGGACAATCCAGCGGACAGACGGTCTTCCTCTCCTCTTTCACGATTCCTGCCCTCAGCCTCCGCGCCCCTGCCCGTTCCTTGTCCGCAACCATTCCCCCTCCGGTTTGCCGGAGTTCAGCGGACGGCAAAGACGACGTTGACCGCGATCGTCACATCCATCTCGCCGGCCGGCAGTATCGAAGGTGCCCCCTCCGCGGCGGCCTGCATCTGCGGCGTTGTCCGGAAATAGGGGACAGGCTGGACGTTGCCCTCGCTTTCGTTGATCTGCAGCGGCTTGTCCACCGTCAGCTCGGACAATTTGGCCAGCGCCTCAGCCTTCTGCCGCGCCTCCTCAAAGGCCAGGATGCGTGCCCGGCTGACCAGTTCCTTGCGGTTCTTGACCTCGAAACTCACCGAATGCATCTCGAGTTGATGAATGGCGCCAAAGGCGTCGAGGATCTTCGCCACCCGATCCGGCCGCACATCGATCTCGGGGATCGAGATATTGAGACTCTGCTCGACCCGCTGGCCGATCAGCCGCCGCTCCCCGTCGCTCCAGTCGTATTCCGGGCGAAACGACAGGTGGGAGGTCTGCATGTTGCGCTCCGAGATCTCATTTTTCTTCAGGATATCGAGCACTCTGGCCAGTTTCTGATTCGCCTGCTGCTGCGCCTTGCCGGTGGTTTCCGCCAGTTCCGAGACCCCGGCGGTGATCCGGACATGGTCGGGCTCGACGACAATCCTTCCCTCTCCCGTCACCGTGATGGTCCGCTGTGGCACCGCGGCCGCCTCGGTCTTGTTGCCCGCTTCCGGCCGGCCCCGGTCTTCGATGCGGATGCCGGTCTGCTGCAACCGGTTGGCGGCAAACACGATCGCGGCACAGACGATGAGCGCCGCAATCACCACACCCCACTGTTGATTCTTCATTCCGTCACCTCCCCTGCTGCATGGATTTCACCGCAATCCCCTCGATCATTGAGCCGTCCCGAAAGGGCAATTGCTTAGCCTAGCGGATGCACCGCAGCCGGGCAAGCGAAATCTCGGCATTTCCCTTTACAGACCGAGGCCGACGCCGCATAGTGCGCTGAAGCAGCCGCACATCGCCCCCAACCGAAGAGGACGGGAAAAAGCGATACCGACCACTGGCCACGACAACGCCTTTTTCGGTCGGCCCAACCTCCGATTCAGTGCCCAGGCAATGACAACCGCATCTTCACCCCTCCAACCATCGGCCGGCTGCGTTTACTGCAACTACTGCCCAGGTTATTGCTGCTACCGGCTGAAGGGCTCGACGCTGTTCATCACGGCGGAGGATATCAACCGACTGGCCCGGCATTTCGGGATCAGCGACGGCGAGGTGCGCAAGCGGTACCTCGAAGGCAAAAATACCTTCAAGACCAGAGACGACGGCTCCTGCCTCTTCCTCAGCAATGCCAGGATGATCAAGCGGTGCTCGGTGCATACCGCCCGCCCCCGTCAGTGCCGGGATTTCCCTTACGACGCCCCCTGCCCCTACCTGCTGCGGGCCGATCTTCTCGAGCAGATCCAGCCCCGGATTGAACTGGCCCTGGCCCGACCGGGAAAATCGGAATAAGCGTGGTGCCGATGTCTGCCCCCGTTCCCAGCGGCCGCTGCAGGCGGGTAGTACGACCGGGCCCGATCAGTTGCATCGGGCTGGATCGACTTCGGCCGGGAGATACACCCGGACAATCGTGCCGGTCCCGGGTCTGGACCAGATCCTGATCTCTCCCTGGTGCCGGCGGACGATGGCGTAGGCAATCGACAGGCCCAGTCCGATCCCCTTTTGCTTTCCCCGTGATTTCGTCGAAAAATACGGATCGAATACCCGCAGGCGATGGGCATCCGGGATGCCGACCCCGGTATCCGCTATCTCCACCACGACCAGTCTCCCGCGCAGCGGCGGTTCTTCCTCCGCCTCGTGCCCGGCATCCGCAGCCGGATCATGGTTGAAGAGCCGAACCCTGACGCTCCCTCCAGCGGCGACGGCCTCGACGGCATTGTCCAACAACTTGCCGATGACATGATCCACCTGGAAGGCATCGAACCGGAGAGGCCACAGATCGGGGGCGATATCGAGCTCCAGTTCGATCGCGACTGCGGCCCGGGCCCGTTCGACACGGAAGCTGATGACGTCGCCGAGGTTGCCCGGAATCAGTCGCGGCACATCCCCCAGCGAAAAGGAGATCAGCTGCAGCGTCAGTTCCTTGGCCCGCAGACTGGCCTGTCTGGCGGCATTGACAAACTCCCGCTCCTTTTCCTGCAGGTTCCCCTTTACCTGAAGGAGATCGAGATTGCCAATGACTACGGAAAGCAGATTATTGAAATCATGAGCGATACCTCCTGAGAGGACGCCGATCGATTCGAGTTTGAGAACCTTCAGCCTCTCCTCTTCCACCCGCCTCCGGTTGCTCAGGTCATGGGCGATGCCGTTGACGACCACGGACTGGCCACAGGTATCGTACTGGCCGTTGATCGTCCAGTGCAGGGGCATCGCCTGGCCGGTCCGCCGGTTGATCAGGCGGTTCTCGATGGCGATGCTGGTCCGCCGCCGGGACAGGATCTGGAGAATGCTATCAAGAAAGGCATCGGCATCCTCCCGATGGACGAAATCGATGACCGTCCGACCGAGGCAGGCACTGGCGGCTTCCCCGAGTATCCGCTCGGCCGTGTGATTGCAGTAGGTGATGGCCCCGTCCTTGTCCAGCTGCACCACCAGGTCGTCGGTCCCCTCGACGAAGCCCCTGAATCTTTCCTCGCTCAGGCGAAGGGCGTCCACGGCGATCTTGCGTTCGATGGCAGTGGCCAGCTGCTGCGCGATCGAGGTCAGAATCTCGAGGTCCTCCCGGTCGAACCGGTCCGGATCGGTATAGCTCTTGACCGCCATCACCCCGAGGACCTCGTTGCCGGCCATCAACGGCACCCCCAGCCAGATCAGCGGCAACTTCGGGACGCGGCACTCCGCCACCGCTCGTTGCACAATGTCGGCGGTGCGCAGCAGCAGCGGCCGGCGTGTCCGCACCACTTCGTCGGCGAGGGAGTCACCGTCGGCAATGCGGCAGCCGGGGTCATAGTGGTGACCCCGCTCATCGTGGAAAAAAGGGAAGGACAGTGTGCCGGTCCGGCGGTCCAGGATGCCGATGGCAAAATTGGCGGCATCGATGACCCGTGCCAGGTTGCGATGGATCACCCGGAACAGCTCGTCGAGACTGATGGTCGCGCTGACGGCACTGGAGATATCGATCAGCGTCCGGCGGACCGCCGCGGCACGGAGATCATTTTTTCGGCGACCGGCATTCCGGCGATCGTGGACGTCGCGCACCATGATTTTCACCCGGGTGAAGAGACATGTGCAACGGAAACAACAAGATCTATCGATGTCTGAAAAAGAGCGTCCTATGATACCCCTTTCGCCTTTGCTTTTCAATCACCATCGGGTCGCCGGCTCGAGAAAATCGATCACGACGCCGATTGGTGACAACCATACCTGTGCTGCCGCGATTTCGGCACAACTGTATCTGTTCGACCGCGTCGATATCAGGTAGTCTTGACCGGAAATATCCGATCAACCCAGACATGATGAGGACCAGATGAAACAGTTCCGCTTCAAGAAACTCGATGCCTTCGCCGCCGGTCAATCGAGCGGCAACCCGGCCGGAATGATTACCATCGATTCCCTTGCCGACATTACCCCCGACGAAATGCAGCGGATCGCGCGCGAACTGCGTGGCTTCGTTTCCGAGGTCGGGTTCGTCTGCCGGGTGGGTCCGGATCGGGTCGCCCTGCGCTATTTTTCAGCGGAACGGGAGGTCCTCTTCTGCGGTCACGCGACGATTGCCATCCTCTACGACCTGTTCGCCAACGACCCTGATTTCCGACATCAGCCGACAATCCATTTCGACACCACGACCACCAGTCTGGCCGCGGAAAACAGGGTCGCGAGCGAGGACGCCGTCTTCATCAGCGCCCCCGCTCCGGTGGCCGGCAGGCAGGACTTCGCCGCGGCCGCGATCGCCGCGGCGCTCGCCATCGACCCGGCGGACATCTCCGCTCGCCTGCCGACCGCAAGGATCAACGCCGGGCTCGAGACCCTGGTCGTCCCCTTCACCGACCTGCAATCGACCCTCACCGCCCTCCCCGATCTGGCTCGGCTCAAGCGGTTCTGCGAGGACCACGCGATCGACATCGTCACCATCTTCACCGGTGAAACCGCCCGGCCGGATGCCGCCTGGCGCAGCCGCGTCTTCGCCCCCCGCTTCGGCTACCTCGAGGACCCGGCGACCGGCTCCGGCAATGCCGCCCTTGGCCACTACCTGCTGCAGCAGGGTCTGTGGCAGGGCGAGACCCTGACGATCGAGCAGAACGGCGAGCGCGATCGTCCGAATATCGTCAAGCTCATGGCGCGGGGGGAAGGGACGGGAAGTCCGCAGGTTTTTGTCGGCGGCGGGGCCGTCAGCCGGATCGAAGGGCAGTATCTGCTCCGCTAGATGCGGCTGGGAAGTCAGGCGATGTCCTGCGACCGCAGCACGACGATCCTACCAGTTGCGGTAAAAATGGTGCACCGGGCCGTGACCGTGGCCAAGCCGATAGGAGGCGCCGGCGGCGATGGCGCCGGTGATGTATTCCTTCGCCTGCCGCACCGCCGATGCGATATCCTCGCCGCGGGCGAGATAGGCGGCGATCGCCGACGACAGCGTGCACCCGGTGCCGTGGTTGTTGCGGGTGGCGATCCGCTTGCCCGGCAGGACCACCAGTTGATTCCCGCCATCGAGACAGAGGAGGTCGTCGCAGGCGGCGGATTCGAGGTGCCCGGCCTTGACCAGGACGTTGCGGCACCCCAGCGCCGCCAGTTCAACCGCCGCCTCGCCGATCGCCGCGGCCGCGACGATGTCCCGGCCCAGCAGGACCGAGAGCTCGGGCAGGTTGGGGGTGACCAGTTCGGCCAGGGGCAGGAGGTGCTTTTTCAAGGCACCGACCGCCTCGTCCTGCACCAGCCGGTCGCCGCTCTGGGCGACCATCACCGGATCGAGAACGATCCGGCCGATGCCGTGCCGCCGCAGCCCCTCGGCCACCTCCTCGATCAGTTCGGGTGAAAAGAGCATCCCGATCTTGACCGCATCGCAGCCGATATCCGAGAGCACGGCATCCATCTGGGCCCGGACGAAGTCGACCGGCACCGGATGGATGGCGGTGACGCCGCAGGTATTCTGGGCGGTGAGGGCGGTGATAACGCTCATGCCGTAGCAGCCGTTGGCGGCGATGGTCTTCAGATCGGCCTGGATGCCGGCCCCGCCGCCGCTGTCCGAGCCGGCGATGGTCAACACCCGGTGATAGATCCTGGTTTCGGTGTTCATATCATCCTCCCCTCCCGGGCCTGCGCAATCCGCCCTTTCAGCTCGGCGGCCGCCGTCCGGGGACAGTCGGCGGCCACGATCGCCGACACCACCGCCACCCCGTCCGCCCCGGCGGCGATGACTGCCGCGGCGTTGTCCGCCTTGATCCCGCCGATGCCGACCAGCGGCAGGGCCACCGCCCGCCTGATCCGTGCTACCCCCTCCAGGCCCAGCGGGGCCGCCGTATCGGTCTTGGTCGGGGTGGCGAACACCGGGCTGATGCCGAGATAGTCGGCCCCCTGGTGCTCGGCCCGGACCGCATCGGCCAGCGATTCGACCGAGATGCCGATGATCATCGCCGGCCCGGCCAGCAGCCGGGCATCGGCGATATCCATGTCCTGCTGGCCGAGGTGGACGCCGTCGGCCTGAACCGCCAGCGCCACGTCCAGCCGGTCGTTGATGATCAGCGGGATACCGGCCGGCCGCAGCAGGGCCATGAGCCGCCGTGCCTCCGCGATGAGCTCGCGGGTCGGGCTGTGCTTGTCCCGCAACTGGACGCAGGTGACGCCGCCGGCCACCGCCTCCCTGACGATATCGGCAGCAGCCCGCCCCCGCGACGAACCCCTGTCGGTCACCAGATAAAGGGAGAGATCGGGCCTCGGATCGATCTTCATGCGATACTGAACCGGCAGCGCTCGGCGGCCTCCTCCGGGCGGAGATTGAACAGGGCGTCGAGCAGGCTGATCATGAACGAACCGGGGCCGGCCGCCTTCTCTCCCGCCATCTCCCCGGCGATGCCGAAGCAGGCCAGGCCGGTGGCCGCTGCCGACAGCGGATCGGGGTCGACGGCGAGAAAGGCGCCGATGATCGCCGTGGCCGAACAGCCGGTGCCGGTCACGGCCGTCATCAGCGGATGGCCGTTGGCGATCCGGACCGCTCTTTCGCCATCGGTCACCAGGTCGACCTCGCCGGTGACCGCCAGGGTGGTCTGCAGCGAGGTGGCGAGCCGGCCGGCGACCTCGACGGCCTCATCGACGGCGTGGACCGCATCGACACCCCGGCCGGCCGTCGCGGCATCGCCGAGGGACAGGACCTCGGAGGCGTTGCCGCGCACGACGCTGACCCTGGTCTCGGCCAGTATCCTCCTGGCCGCGGCCGTCCGCAGGGCGGTGGCCCCGGCGCCGACCGGATCGAGGATGATCGGCCGGCCGAGGACGGTCGCCCTCCGTCCCGCCAGCACCATCGCCTCGACCCAGCGGTCGGTGAGGGTGCCGATGTTGAGGACCAGGGACCCGGCCAGCCCGACCATCTCCTCGACCTCGCCTGCGGCATGGGCCATGACCGGCGAGGCGCCGATCGCCAGCAGGACATTGGCGGTATAGTTCATCACCACGAAATTGGTGATATTATGGACCAGCGGTTTACCGGCTCGAATCTTTCTCAGGTTTTCAGCCGTTTTCCCGGGGAGCTGGGTGATAGCGCTCATGGTTTCGTCGAATATCAATTTCAATCGGATCGGAAGAACACAAGGCGGCGAACAATCGTCACCGCCGATCGGCAGTACCGTTGCCGCCGTTCCCCCGGCGACACCATCTGTGGTGATCGTATATGGGGATGGCGCCCGGGGTTGTCAACCTTTTCACGGCCGCCAGGCTCCGCGGCGACCGCCGCCGGTCTTCAGCCTAACCGTCATGTCGCTGCAGTTTCCGCCTGACGCTCTCGACCTTGTCGTCCATCCCCTGGTCGCGATCGGTGCGGGTGCCGAGCTTGATGGTGGTGGTGATCCGCGGTACCCCCATCGCATGCACCCGCTCGTGGCAGCGCCTGACCGCCGCCATCACCTCGTCCCACTCCCCCTCGATATTGGTGCCGTAGGCGTGGAGGCTGAACTTGAGGCCGGCCTCGGCCAGCACCTCCTGGCAGGCGGCGACATAGGCCGAGACCGAAACCCCGACCCCCATCGGCACGACACACAGATCCATGATTACGCGCATTTTCTCCTCCCTGGGGTTGCATTGTCGGGCTCCGGGCCCTCGTCTCCGACCAGTTCCCGCCCATGGCGGCGACGGAGGTTGCGGGCGGCAAGCCGGGACTGGATATAGAGACCGATGGTCCGCACCGCCCGGTCAGCCTCGCCGAACACCATCATCCCCGCCTCCTCCAGCCGCCGGATGAAGGGGGCATACATGGTCCCACCCGCCACCACGGCGACGATCGGCTTGGGACTGGCAGCGACGATCGGCAGCAGCAGATCGGCCAGGCTCCTGCCGCTCAGCAGGTCCCTCTCCAGCGCCGAAATCACCGGCGCCAGCGGAATGATGCCGGCCAGTATCAGGTCGACCCCCTCATCGGCCGCCAGGGCTTCAATCACCGCGCTGTAGAGGGAATCGGTGGCCCCGACGTTCAAATCGAGCGGATTCTTGATTTCCACCAGATGGTCCAGGCCGCAGTCGGCCAGGGCCCGGCCAATCCTGCGGCGGGTCTCGCGGCTCAAGGCGCTCATCTTCAGGTCGAAATCCTCGGCGTGGATGTTGTCGGCCATCCCCACCGCCTCAAAGCCGGCGGACGACAGCGCCGCCACCCGGTTGCCGTCGATGACCCGGCCGTGGAGATGACGGGCCAGCAGGTAGAGGTCGGTGAACTCGCCGAAGGATGAGGCCACCATCGCCCCGGCCTGAGTCAGGCAGGATTCGCAGACCGAGTAATCACCGGCGACCGAGGCGGTGTGGCTGGAGGTGGCGGTCTTGCCCTCGGTGGTACGGCCGGCCTTGTAGAAGATCACGTCCTTGCCGGCGAGGACCGCCTGACGGACGGCCCGGGTGAAGTGGATCCCATCGAGATCATTGAATCCTTCGCAGTAGACGGCGATCACCTCGAGATCGGGATGACCCTGGAAGTAGTGCATGAAGTCGCCGTGGGTCAGGTCGTTCTGATTGCCGACCGAGACCAGATAGGCCGGATCGAGTTCGGGGATGCGGCTCAGGCAGGTGGCCATGAAGCCGCCGGACTGGCTGATGAAGGCCGAGGTGGGCCGGCCAGCCTGGCGCTGCTTGGCCAGCCGCTCCTCGGTGATGAACCAGGTATCGTAACCGCCGGGATGGGAGATGACGCCAAGCGAGTTGCCGCCGAGGAACACCGGGCCGGTTCCCTGGCGGTGCCCTTCGTCGATCCTGGCCATGATCCCCTCGGCCAGGGCGCGGCTCTGCCGGGTTTCGCCCAGGCCGCCGGCGATCAGCAGCACCGCTTCGATTCGGCCGCCGGCGAGGATCTCATCCACCAGGGGCGGCAGTGCCTCGGCGCCGACCGCCGCCACCAGCAGGTCGAGACGGTCGGTGATATCGCCGAGACCGGGGACGCAGCGGACCCCGTCAATCGCCTCGGCGGTCGGATGGACGACCGTTATCCGTTCCTTCGGATAGCCGTGGGCCAGGACATTCTTGAGGATGATCCGGCCGAAATTGTCGCGGCTGGTCGAGACCCCGATGATGCCGATCCGCTCCGGATGCAGCAGGGAGTGGATCCCGGCGGCCGGCCGGGCGGCCCTGGCCTTCTTGTCCGGCCGGGAAAACCGGCACATCCCGTCCAGCGGCACCATCATGAAATCGCGGAAGGCGAAGGGGTTGATCTCCAGCTCCTCGATCCAGAACGGGGTCTCGGGGTTGGTCGGCGAATACCGATTGGCCACCTCGATCAAAGCGGAAAAACAATCCACCAGCTGTTCGTCGGCGACCATCCGTTTCTGGCCGCGCGATTTTCCCGTCAGGACCTGATAGGACACGGTGCGGCGGAACAGGTCGAAAAAGGCCTCGCCGTCGTTCAATTCGGTCGAGGCGGAGATGATGCCGCGGTTCCTGCGGAAATTCTCGGCCAGCATCTCGGCATCGGTGCCGCCGACGCCGGCGGTGAGGATCATCCCGAATTCCCGGCTGTTGCGAAGACCGACGAGCAACTCGCTGCCGAAGGTCTCGACCTCGGGGGGGAGGTACTCCACCATCAGCACCCCGCGGATATCGTGGGTGATCGCCGAGACCAGGGCATCGCCGGAGAGGCCGCGATAGCGCTGCGGCGCCTTGCGGGGATGGCGTTCGATGCCCTCGGCGTAGCTGTCGGCCACCTCGTACATCATCCGGCGCCAGGCCGCCCGGATCCGGACCGGCTCCCTGGGCACGATCCGGACGCCGCCGACATCGAGCTTGTGGATGATGTAGGGGGAGACGATCTTCAGCACCACCCGATCGCCGGACAGTGACACCAGTTCCTCGTCGGAGGGCCGGGCCCCGGCTGTCAGCAGGCGGCATCGCGGCGGTGTCTCGGAACCGAGATGACGCAGCAGGGTATAAACCTCATGCTCGAAGAGGAAACGGCGGTCGTCGGCGGCGGCCTGCTCGAACAGCGCGGTCATCGCCTCGAAATCGATACGGGTCTCAACCCCGTTCCTGGTTGCCGATACTCCGTTCATGTGCCATTCCCATCGGAGACGCTTACCGATTGAATGCCGTATCCATCGTCGATGCGGCACCGATATGTTTTCATTGCAGTATACATCAACAACACGGCGCCGCCAAACCGCCTCACCGTCGGTGGATGGTCATGGTCACGACCCCACGGTCAGTGGCCGCCGCTGTCTTTGTCCAGGAAAAAGAGCATCCCCCCGATCCAGTCGTCCCCTTCCCGCCGCAGCTGGACAACTTCGCGGTGACGCACGGTCCACCCGGTCCCAGCGGCCAGACGGCCGATAAAATCGGGGCAATGGGCGAACCTGCCGGTCGACTGCAGGCGGTATGTCGGCGTCTCGGCGGTCTCGATCGAGAAACAGAGCAGGGCATCGTCGGTAGTTTTGCGGTGAACCGCCGCCAGCATCGGTTCCGGGTCGCCGAGATAGATCAGGACATCGGCCAGGGTCACCAGGTCATAGCGGCCATCGGTCGCCCCCAGGAAGGGGATGATGCCATCGACCAGCAGATGCTGGTACAGCTGCTTGGACCTGGTCCGGATGATCATGGCCTCGGCGAGGTCGACGCCGGTGAGACACCTGCAGATATCGGCGAAGGCGGCGCCCACCAGCCCGGTGCCGCAGCCCAGGTCGAGGAGATGGGCAAAGGTCCTGTCGGCACCGGCCAGGAGACCGACGCCACGGCGCAGTCCTTCCGGCACCCGATAGCCCAGCCCCTGCACCAGGCTGTCGTCGAAACCGTCGGCATAGCCGTTGAAGACGGTGCGGACGTACTCGTCGGCGGCGGTCCCGAGCCGCTCCCCCCGCAGCGCGGCGACCATGTGGCGGGCCGTCTGGTGGCCGGGATGAAGTTCCAGCAGGCGCAGGTAGCAGGCGCAGGCCTCGTCGAGCTTCCCCTGCAGGTGCAGGAGGTAGGCGAGGCTGCCGGTCGCCGCCTGGTGGTCCGGCTCCAGCACCAGCAACCGGCCGAGGACCTCGGCCGCCCGGTCGTATTCGTGCAGTTCCCGGTGGCAGCCGGCGAGGCTGTACAGGCCGTCGACATCGTCCGGCACCAGCCGTGTCAACTCCTCGTAGACGAGGGCGGCGTTGCCGGTCCGGCCGCATTTCTGCAGGCACAGCCCGAGGTTGTAGAGCAGATCGGGATCGTCCCCGGCGTCGTCCATGGCCCGGAGGTAGTGCTCGAGCGACGCCTCGAATTTTTCCTGGGCATAGAGCAGCAGGCCGATGTTGTAGTGGAGGGCGGCGGAACCGGGAAAATAGTCGAGGAGACGGGAGTACTGCGCCTCGGCCTCGGCATAGCGTCCCTGCTGCTGCAGCGAGGCGGCGTTGCGGTAGATGCCGTCGACCAGATCGGCGGCCATCGGCGGCGGCCCGGTCATGCCCCGCCTCCGGTTGTGGCGATACGGTCGATCATCTTCATCTGCTTCTCCTCATCCATGTCCTCTCAGCGGATCGACGGCGCCTGCGCCCACTCTCTCATGTGTATTACCGTTGCCGCAGTCGGGAACGCAATCTATTTCCGCGCGGGGCGCCGCAGACCGCTGCGCGGCAGCGACGGCAGCGTTTGCCACCGGTGTTGCAAGGCAGCGTTATGCCCTCAATATGCCGCGACAAACCGCTCGTGTTTTCCTTGTCAATTCGTTGCCGTTGCCCTACTCTGTAAGAAAAATCGGCATCCATGGCGGTTGGCTCGAGGCTCCGGTTTACGGCTGACGCAGGCTGATCGAGAGGGCGGACGAAGGGTTGGGACCGCCTCCCCCCGGCACGACCGGCGGTTCCTGGATGCCTCCAAGGAGAGGGTGAATTGAAGCCGATCAATCAAGGCAGACCACCGGAACACGTGGAACCGGCAGCCTGGCGCCGGCACATGGCCGAGGCCGAGATCGGCGCCGCCAATGCGGTCCCGGTAATCGGCGTGTGGTTCCTCGGCTGGCAGGCCTGGCGGCCGATCTTCTTCTACTGGCTCGACGGCCTGCTCGCCCTGTGGGGCTTGGGGGTGGTCGCCGCCGCAGTCTCCATCCGTGAAACGCCGTTCAAGGCAACGGGGGCAAAACTCCGGCTGGCCAAGGCCGCCGTGGTCGTTCTGGCGCTGGCCATCCTCTCCGTCCCCTCGGTGTTCACCGCCTGCTATCTTTTCGGGACATTGCACCAGCCCCCCGAGGAGATCCTGTCCCGGATATTCTCCGGTTACGGCGTCTGGTTCTCGCTGCTGGTGGTCGTCGGCTCGTACATCGCCCAGACGATCGGCGAAATACGCTGGCGCCCGGCTGTGACCCTCAAGCAATCCGGCAAGGAACGGGCCAATCTGTTCATCCACCGTACGCTGCTGATGGGCCTGCTGGTCCTCTGGGACAGTTGGAGCCCGCCGTCCAGACTGCTGCTCGGGCTCTATGTCCTGGCCGTGGCCTGTCTCTACACCTCTACCCAGCTCTATCCCGAGCGCTATCTGCGTCTGATCGGCTTTCCGACCAGGACCTCCAAGACTGTGGCCAAGGCGACCGAAAATACCGCAACGAAAAAGAAGGACCGACCGACCCACCGCTGACAGCTGCCATCAAATCAGAGAACCATCTCCATTCGCCCGCACTTTCCCCGCCTTGCCTACCGACGGGCTCATCCAGTGAGTCGAATCCCGGACCGGTCAACGATTGCCGCTCTTGCCCCGGGGAATCTCGCGCATTGCGGAATGGTCCGGAGATGCTTATCACTTCCACAATAGACGCCCATCAACCGGTATCGGCCCAGGGCGATGGCAACCAAACCTTTTGTACAGGGGGGATTCACCCATGAACCCATTAACCCGCATCACTCGACTCGCCGTCCTGCTCGCCGCTCTCGGCCTGATCCTGTTCCAGACCGCCCCGCTTTCCGCCGCCCTCTATGAGGAAGAGGTCTCGACCGGCGAATACCTCTATCTCAAAGGCATGGTGCGCTCCGTCTCCGCGGCCGACAAAACGTTGACCATCGAGCAGATGAAAGGTCCCCGCGTCACCATCCGCGTCAACCCCGACACCGAATTCGAAGGCGTCCGCAAAATCGAAGACCTGCAGGCCAGACAGGTGATCAAGGTCTGGTACCGCCCGCAGCAGGACGGCAATATCGGCCTGAAGATCCTCAGACTGCCGGACATGGGGTGCTGAGACGCCCGTTTTCCGCTTCCTGCATTGGAGATGGAACGATGAACAGAATGCTCTTGATGGCGTTGACCGTATTTGCGGCAGTCGTCTTCCTCCGGGGCGAAGGCGGCGCCGTCGCCTTGAACCACGGCAGCGCCTTGTCCGGGGTTATGACGACCAATGTCTTCTTCGACGTCAACATCGGTGATCCGGCCAAACTGCGCACCCGGCTGCAGCTGATTGAAACGACCCACGCCCAGTTGGTCGCCGCCGGCTTTTCGCCGCGGGTGGTGATCGGCATCAGGGGCATGGCGAGCAACTTCTTTACCAGGGACGCGGGCTACATCCTCGAGGCCGAGCTGCCGGTCAAAAAGGAGATCGCGGCGAAGGTGGAAAAGTTCAGGGCCATGGGATTCGCCGTCGAACAATGTCGCATCGCTGCCGGAATGCAGGGAATCGACGTCGCCGACTTTCTGCCGCAGGTGCAGGTCGTCGACAACGGTTATATCTCGATGATCGGGTACCAGGCACAGGGGTATGCCTACGTGCCGATGGACTGACGGCGGCCGCAAAACAATTGCCGCATCACATCTGATGACGGCATCTCAGTGACACAAGTGGAGGAAGACATGGCATTCTGGGATTTGAACTCCTTGCCGCTGGAGGAGTTCCGGCCGGGCATAGTCAGTAAGGCGGAATTCGGTAACGACCTCATCATGGTGTGCATGGAGATCGCTGCCAACATGGAGGATGCCGGCCATACCCACCCCTTCGACCAGTGCGGGGTGGTCCTCGACGGGAGAATAGAGATGTTTGTCGGCCGGGACCGCCGGATGCTCCATGCCAATCAGAGCTATTTCATCCCTGCCGGTGAACGCCATGGCTGGAAAACCTTCGATGAAGCGGTCAGGCTGTTGGATATGTCGGTAAAACAGCCGCCGAAATAGCCGGATACAAAGTCCATCCCGTCAGGTGGAAACACCGCTCCCCCTCCGCCCCATGAGTTTTCTGTCCTTATCGACTGAAAACCCATGGGGAACCGGGACCGAAGGAATGCAATCGGGCGGACGGCAAACGGGGCGCGAGGCTCAGGCCGCCCATTTGGCGTCGACCTGCTGCTGGATCCGGTTGACCAGATCGGTACCAAGTGCCTTGAATCTGCCCTGGGTGGCAAAGTAGTCGCTGACCGGCCTGCGTTTTCCACTGGCGACCCGCTGCGAGGGGGCGGAGAGTTTGAAGACGCCGGTCTCGATTTCATAGAGGTCGAAGAGGCCGGTCTCGACGGCGAGTTTCCCCACCTTGATCGTATATCTGGTATCGAAATTCCATCCCGGCGGGCAGGGGGTGTGGACATGGATATATTTCGGTCCGACGATGGTGGTGGCCTTTTTCACCTTGTCGTAGAGATCCAGGGGATAGGCCGCCGAGGCCGTTGCCACATAGGGAATGCCGTGGGCGGCGATGATCGCCGGCACGTCCTTCTTGGTCTGCAGCTTGCCCTTGATCGGCGTCGTCGTCGTCAGCACGCCCTGGGGGGTGGTGCCGGAACGCTGAACGCCGGTGTTCATGTAGGCCTCGTTGTCGTAACAGATGTAGATGATGTCCTCGCCCCGCTCGCAGGCCCCCGACAGGGCCTGGATCCCGATATCGCCGGTGCCGCCGTCGCCGGCCCAGGCGACGACGTTGACATCGTTTTTCCCCAGCGCCTTCATCGCGCCGCGGACGCCGCTGGCCGCGGCCGCGGTCGAGGCGAAGGTGACATTGACGCACGGGAGTTTGGTCGAGGCCACCGGGTACAGGCCCTGCAGGACGGTGAGGCAGCTGGGCGGGACCACCAGGACGGTGTTCTTGCCCAGGGCCTTCAGGCCGATACGGTAGACGATGGACAGGCCGCAGCCGGTACAGGCCCGGTTGCCGGAGTGGACGAACTCTTCCTCAGTCAGGTTCAAAATGGTTGTCTTCTCAGCCATGGCTCTCTTCCTGTAATTTTAAGCCGATCCAGCGCGGCGTATCTTCAATTTCTCCGGGCCGTTTGCATGATTCGGCCAGGATCTCCAGCAGCTGCTGCGTCTTGATCTCCCTGCCGCCGAGCCCGAGGATGTAGTTGTGGAGGATCGGCCGGTCGTCCATCCGGTAGAGGGCCGATTTGATGTCGCTGTACAGCGGCCCCTGGTTGCCGTAACTGACGGCCTTCTCCAGGACGATCACACACTGCTTGCCGGCCAGGACGGAGGCAATGGCCTGGTCCGGGAAGGGCCGGTACATCTGCACACCCATGACGCCGATGGCGATGCCGTCCTCCCGCATGATATCGATGACATCGCGCAGCTGGTAGGACAGCGAGCCGACGGCGACGGCGACAAAGCGGGCGTCGTCGCAGCGGTAGGTCTCGACGAAGGGACTGCCGCCCCGGCCGAACCGCAGTGCGAATTCGCGGTCGATCTCCTCATAGCTGTCGAGGGCGGCACGGAGATCCTGGTGCAGATTGTGGCGGATCTCGAAATAGCCCGGCTGCATGGTGCCGTCCACCCCGGGACGGATATCGGGCAGGGTGACGGTGTTGAAGTTGCCGGGATTTTCCGGATCGAGGAAGTGGGTCGGGGCAAACGGCGGCAGGAAGGCGTCGACCTCGCTCTGTTCCGGCCGGTCGAAGGGCATGTAGGTATGGGACAGCAGATAGCCGTCGTAGCACACCATCACCGGGATACCGACCGTCTGGGCGAGGCGGAAGGCCTTGATCACCGAGTCGATGATCTGCTGGTGGTCGTTGGCGTAGAGCTGGATCCAGCCGACATCCCGCTGCGACATGCTGTCCTGCTGGTCGTTCCAGACCGTCCACGGCGCGCCGATACCGCGGTTGGCGACGC
This sequence comes from Desulfobulbus sp. Tol-SR, assembly GCA_000769715.1. Taxonomy (GTDB): domain Bacteria; phylum Desulfobacterota; class Desulfobulbia; order Desulfobulbales; family Desulfocapsaceae; genus Desulfoprunum. Next base: position 11,429 of record JROS01000091.1, on the reverse strand, counting down.
ACATGACGATCGGCAGCCGGGCCCCGACCGCCCAGTGCAGCTGCTCGACCATATAGAGCAGGCCGTTGGCGCTGGTGGCGGTGAAGGCCCTTGCCCCGGCAGTGGCGGCGGCGATGCAGACGGCCATGGCGCTGTGTTCGCTCTCCACCGGGATGTACTGGGCGTCGAGCTGGTCCGACTCGACGAATTCCGACAATTTCTCCGTCAGCGGGGTCTGCGGGGTGATCGGATAGGCGGCGATGACCTGGACCCGTCCCAGTTTGACTCCTGTTGCCGCGGCGACATTTCCCGAATCGATGATATGCATGGGGTTATTTCTCCTTCGCGATAAAACTCGCCTCGTCCACCATCTCGATGGCCCCGGCCGGACACTCCTCGGCGCAGATGCCGCAGCCCTTGCAGTAGTCGAGGTTGATGGCGGGTGGAATGGTCTTGCTGACAACGCAGTCCGGGCAGTAGAGCCAGCAGGTGAAGCAGGACGGCTTGCCGGTCTTGGCCGGGATGCACTTGCCGTGGTCCATGACCGGCCGCTTGACCCGCCATGAACCGGTGTTGCCGCCGTCGCCGGGGCCCGGCTGGCTTCTCGATATCATTTCGCAGTAGTTTCTCTTCGCCATCTCTCACTCTCCGATGAAGGTATGTTCGTAGGCGATCCGTGCCGCCCTGGCGTTCAGTTCCGGCTTCTTGCCGGCGAACTCTTCTTCGATGGCGCGGGACAGGGTGTCGATGTCGACCAGACCGCTGGCCTTGGCAAAGGCGCCGATGATGCCGCTGTTGACGATGCCCGGCGGCAGTCCTGCTTCAACCCCGTGGGTCGTGACGTCGGAGACGGCCACCCGGGCGTTGCCGAAATCGTAGCTGGAGGCGGGCGGAGGGGCATTGAGGATGACCAGGCCGTTGTCCTTCAGCCCCGCCACCACATCGACCTCTGCGAGCAGGGTGCGATCGAGGACGACCACCATGTCGGGGGTGGTGATCGGCGAGAGATCGTAAATTTTTTCCCGGGAAATCTTCAGCGAGGTGAAGACCGGGGCGCCGCGCCGCTCGGTGCCGAAGGTCGGCGCCATGACCACGCCCTTGTAGCCGCAGACAAAGGCCCCGTTCGCCACAATCTTGGCCGCGGTGATGGCACCCTGGCCGCCGCGTCCGTGCCATCGTATTTCGATGATGTCTTTTCTCATTGTTCACCGCTTCGGTAAAATTTGCCGGTGGCGCTTGAGCCTGCACCACCGGCGGTTGATGCCTCACAACTCTATCTTCGGTCTTTCATCCCGGCCGATGCCGGAAACTGTCGTCTGTAGTTTTCCCTCCATGATCCTCCCGGCCGCGGTGGCGGCGTCGGACGCCGCCAACAACCGAGCGCTCGATCAATTTCCGCCCCACTCTACCACACCGTCGCGTTCAGGTAAACACACCGGTTCCTGCCGGCAGTGAACCGAAACCGGCGGATGGATACGCTACCGGACCGCACCGGCAGGATCTGAATCGAATTGAGAATCAATGTCATTCACCATAACGTGTACGGCAAAAAAAACTCATGATTTTTTCCGCCGCCCGCCACAGTCCTTGTTTCCAGCAACCTTCGACCCGAGATCAGCGCGATGGACGGCATCGTCGCCGCACCGGGCGGGAGCTGCCGCCTGCAACCCTGTACCCGGCTCCGGCTGCCGGATTCACCTTGACGCCTTGTCCCGGCCGGCCGGACAGGGGATCACCACAAGCAATCGTTGCGGCGCCCAACGAGACGGAATCCTTCTTTTATATGGCGGAAATATGCCGGAAATTTCCTCCCATGTCCCGGAAAAAGAGCGGCAATTCCCCCGGGGTTTGTGGTATGGTGGGCTACGGTTTGGATCTCTTTGTCATTCTATTTACTTGGGTGGGCCAATCGTCTCTCCGCCAGCACCCCGAACCTGTTTTTATTGACATTTCCTCACATTTTCAGCAAACAACGGTAATCATATGCATCAATACAACTTACGGAAGGAGCCATGATGAAAATAGCATTCAGGAAAGCGGACAGCCTCAAGAGTCACCCCGATCAAACGTCGCTGGGATTCGGGACCATCTTCACCGATTACATGTTCAACATGGACTATAATCCCGACCAGGGGTGGCACAATCCCCGCATCGAGCCCTATGGACCGATAGCGATGGATCCGTCGACGATAGTGCTGCACTACGGTCAGACCATTTTCGAGGGCCTGAAGGCCTACCGCACCGAGAGCGGGGCCGTCCAGCTGTTCCGGCCGCAGGACAACATCAGGCGCCTCAACCAGTCGGGGGACAAGCTCTGCATCCCACCGCTCGACGAAAAATTCGTTCTCCACGCCCTCGTCGAGCTGCTCAAGGTCGAAAAGGACTGGGTGCCGAGCGCCCCCGGGACCTCGCTCTACATCCGTCCCGCCATCGTCGCCATGGATCCCTATGTCGGTCTCCGCGTATCCCAGACCTACCGTTTCTTCATCATCCTGACGCCGGTGGGCGCCTACTATCCGGAGGGATTCAACCCGGTGAAGATCTGGGTCACCTCCAAGTATGTCCGGGCCGTCCGGGGCGGACTGGGCGAGGCCAAGACCGCCGCCAATTATGCCGCCAGCATCTACGCCACCGAGATGGCCCACAAGGAAGGGTATACCCAGGTGCTGTGGCTCGACGGCGTCGAACTGAAATATGTCGAGGAAGTGGGGTCGATGAATATCTTCTTCATTATCGGCGACGAACTGATCACCCCGATGCTCAACGGCAGCATCCTCGCCGGTGTCACCCGCAATTCGGTCATCACCCTGGCCCGGTCGTGGGGCATGAAGGTGACGGAGCGCAGGATCGGCATCGATGAGGTCTATGCCGCCAACCAGCGGGGAGAGCTGAAGGAAATCTTCGGATCGGGCACCGCCGCCGTCATCTCGCCGGTCGGCCACATGAAGTTCGACGGCACCGAGATCACCATCGGCGACGGCGGCGTCGGTCCGGTTTCCGCCCGGCTGTTCAAGGAGTTGATGGATATCCAGTACGGCAGGGCCAGGGATCCTTTCGGCTGGACCATGACGGTGGCATAGGGGAATACCGGCAACGCGGCTCACGTCCCCCCTGGCCGGCGGCCGTCGGGGACGTGATGTGCAGGGCAGGTGGATGGCTGGGGCATCAACAAAATAGACGAGGGAAAGGTATGAGTGTAGAGAAGATCAGTCAGCGAATCAGGTACTATATGGAAAAGCGGGACATCGGGATCGACAGGCTCGCCGAGAGCACCGGACTCGACCGGGAGTTCATCGCCACCATGCTCAAGGAGAACGTCTACCCCCCGCTGGGGCCGATGATCAAGATCGCCCGGACCCTCGGGGTCCGTCTCGGCACCTTCCTCGACGACCAGCAAACGACCGACCCCTACATCGTCCGCAGTGCCGAGCGGCTGACCAAATTCAGCGTTCTCGCCGAAAAGAACAAGCCGGCATCGCTCAACTTCTTCTCTTTGGGAACGGGCAAGACCGATCGCCACATGGAACCGTTCTTCATCGAGGTGATGCCGGAATCGGCCGCCAAAAAGACCTTGTCCTCCCACGAGGGCGAGGAGTGGATCGCCGTTGTCAAGGGCAGCATCGAGGTGATCTACGGCAAGGAGACCTACATCCTCGAGGAGGGAGACAGCGTCTACTACAACTCGGTGGTGCCGCATTATGTCAGCGCCCGCGGCGGTGAAAAGGCCCGGATCCATGCCGTGATCTACATACCGGAATAAGGGAGGCGCCATGGAACAGACACTGCCGTTGCTCGATATGACCCTGGGACGGATGCTCGATACGACCGTCGCCAGATACCCCGACAACGATGCCATCGTCTATGTCGACCGCAACTTCCGCCTGACCTACCGCCAATTCCAGCAGGCCGTCGACGACCTGGCCAGGGGCCTGATGGCGCTCGGTGTGCAGAAGGGCGAAAAGGTCGCCATCTGGGCCACCAACATCCCCAACTGGGTGATCCTCCAGTTCGCCACCGCCAAGATCGGGGCGATCCTGCTCACCGTCAACATCAACTACAAGAGGGCCGAAATCGAGTACCTGCTCGGCCAGTCGGAGACCGAGAACCTCTTCCTGATCGACGGCTATCAGGACACCGACTACATCACCACCATCTACGACCTGGTCCCGGAACTGAAAACGATGGAGCGGGGCCGGCTGGCCAGCAGCCGCTTTCCGCACCTCAGGCGGGTCTGCTTCCTCGGTCTGGAGAAACACCGGGGAATGTACTCGATCCCCGAGATCAACGCCCTGGCGGCGATGGTCGGCGATGAGGAATACCAGGCCCGCCAGGCCACCCTCTCGCCCCATGATGTCGTCAACATGCAGTACACCTCGGGAACCACCGGCTTCCCCAAGGGGGTCATGCTGACCCATCACAATATCGGCAACAACGGGTATTTCGTCGGCGCGAACCAACTCTTAACCGAGAAGGACCGGATATGCGTGCCGGTGCCGCTGTTCCACTGCTTCGGCTGCGTCATGGGGGCCATCGCCTCGGTCAGCCACGGTTCCTGCCTGGTGTTCCTCGAGGGATTCGACCCGGTGATGGTCATGACCTCGGTCGAGAAGGAGCGCTGCACCGCACTGTACGGCGTGCCGACGATGTTCATCGCCATCCTCGACCACCCGCTGTTCTCCAGGTTCGACTTTTCGTCGCTGCGCACCGGGATCATGGCCGGCTCGAACTGCCCGGTCAAGGTCATGGAGCAGGTCATCGAGCGGTTGAACATGACCGATGTCACCATCTGCTACGGCCTGACCGAAACCTCCCCGGTCATGACCTATACCCGTATCGGCGACGAGTTCCGCCTGCGGGTGGAGACCGTCGGCCGGGCCCTGCCCCATCTCGAAGTCAAGGTCATCGATCCCAACACCGGGGCGACCCTGCCCCCGGAAACCCAGGGAGAGGTGTGCTGCCGCGGCTACAGCGTCATGAAGGGGTACTACAACAACGAGGAAGCCACCCGCAAGGCGCTCACCGAGGACGGCTGGCTCCGTTCCGGTGACCTCGGCATCATGGACGAGGTCGGCAACCTCCGGATCACCGGGCGCATCAAGGACATGATCATCCGCGGCGGCGAGAATATCTATCCCCGCGAGATCGAGGAGTTTCTCTACAACATGGACGGCATCAAGGACGTCCAGGTGGCCGCCGTGCCGAGCGAGAAATACGGCGAGGAGGTGGGGGCATTCATCGTCCGCAAGGACAATGCCAATATCGAGGCGAGCGACGTCATCGACTTCTGCCGGGGCAAGATCGCCCGCTTCAAGGTCCCAAAATATGTCCACTTTATCGATAAATACCCGATGACCGCCAGCGGCAAGATCCAGAAATACAAACTCTCGGAGATGTCACAGGATATCTGGCCGGAGAGGATCTGACAGGAGTTTCATCGTAATCCCCAGTACATTTCCGACCTCCCGGCAGCCGTGCCATCGCGGTCGGGAGGTCGGGGAGCCATGCCATCGCCTCGACCCAGCCGTCCACTCCCGCCGCCCGCAAACCGGTCACCAGCCGCTGAAAAACATGTAAATCGAACAGAGCGCCGCGCATGGGACCGCCCCGGCGCCACTTGACCTGAAAAGTACTCCCGCGGTATATCGGAAGTTGCTCCTGCCGCCTGCCGGCACCCCATGTATCTCAACCATGCCGCATTGGCCGACTCCCGGACATTAGTCGGCCGCACTCCCCTGCCATTGAACCCGGAGGAACACGATTGACCATATTCTCTCGCCTGATGCTCAGTTATTTCGCCCTGCTGGTGATGGCAACGGCGGTGAGCGCCTACTCCATCATCCAACTCGGCCAGATGAGGGGGATCACCCATTCGATCATCCTGCACGACACCAACATGCTCGATCTCCACAAGAACATGGCCGACGCCCTGCTGTCGGCCTCCCGCTATGAGAAAAACATCGCCGTCATGTGGGACCCGGCGTTGTATCAGAGCTTTCTGATCTCGAAAAAGGATTTCGAGCGCTACTTCGAGGAGGCCAGGGGCCTGGTGGAACCGGGGGAGATGCAGGAGGTGCTGATCCGCCTGGAAAGGAACCATCGAACCTACCAGTCGCTGATTGCCGAGGACGTTGCCCTGCTGGAGGCGGGCAAGCCCCTTCCTGAAAACCGCAGCGGCGACGACAAGGAACAGGTGCTGAACCGGGCGCTGGAGGATCTGACCCAGTTGAGGGCCTTGATCCACCACACTACCTTCAGCAAGGTCAAAACACTCGATGAGGCCGGGGTCAAGGCCCAGACGATGGCCGTGGTGATCACCGCCATCGCCTTCCTGCTCGGTCTGGTGCTGTCGATCAGCATCACCCGGAGCATCGTCCTGCCGCTGTCGCGGATGAAGAAAAAGACGGTGGAGATTGCCGCCGGGAAGCTGGAGCCCGACCTGGAACTGCCCTCTCCCCCCGAGGTCGGGGCGCTGGCCCAGGCCTTCAATACGATGTGCGCCAGACTCAAGGAGGTGGACCGGATGAAAACCGAATTCTTCTCCCTGATGTCGCACGAGCTGCGGACCCCCCTCACCTCGATTCGCGAGGGAACCAACCTGTTTCTCGAGGGCAAGGGCGGCGAGGTCACCGATAAACAGAGGAAGTTGCTGACCATTATTGCCGAGGAGAGCAACCGGTTGATACGCCTGGTCAATTCGCTGCTCGACCTCTCCAGGCTCGAGGCAGGTATGGTGCCATTCCATTTTACCGAGTATGATCTGCCGCCGCTGATCAACCGGACGCTCGACGAACTGATGCCCCTGGCCGAATCCAGGGGCATCCGGCTCGAGAAGGATATCGGCGAGGTCCCGCGTGTCGCCATGGATAGCGAGCGGATCAGGCAGGTGCTGCGCAACCTTCTCGGCAACGCCCTCAAGTTCACCCCGCACGGCGGTTCGGTCCGGGTCGAGGCTCAGTTGACAGCGGATGGACTGCGGGTGTCGATAACCGACACCGGGCCCGGCATCCCCCGGGAACATATCGGCAGTATTTTCGAAAAATTCCGCCAGGTTTCCCCTGCGGACTCCCGCCGCCTCGAGGGCACGGGGCTGGGGCTGGCAATCGTCAAACACATCGTGCATGCGCATGGAGGTAGTATATGGGCAGAAAGCGAAGCGGGGCATGGCAGCACCTTTATTTTTGTGTTGCCGCTCTGATCATCTTCATTGTCGCCGCCTGTGCACCGCTCGGCGACACGCCGACGGATCGGGAGAACGCCGGACTGCGGCACGGTCGGCAGCTCCTTGTCGACCGCGACTTCCAAGGCGCGCTGCGGGAGAGCCGGAAGGTGCTCGACCTCTACCCGCACAGTCCGCCCGGCGATGCGGCGCTGTACGAGATCGGCATGATCCATGTCCATCCTGACAACCCGAAAAGTGACCCCGGCAAGGCCCTCCAGGCCTTCACCCGGCTCACCAGGGAATTCCCCCGGAGTCCGCGGGCGGAAGAGGCCAGGAGCTGGATCCACATGCTCCAGGTCGTGAAGAAAACGAGGGGTAACGATATCGTGAAGGAAACCAGGGGTAACGATATCGAGGCCAAAGAAACAGTGAGGGAACCGTCGGTCGAGCAGGGTTTCATCCATCTCCTCAACGGCCAACAGCTCCTCGTCCAGGAGGATATTCAAGGGGCGCTGCAGGCCAACCTGGAAGCCCTCGCCCGCTCTCCCCACGACCCGCCGGGCGACGAGGCGCTGTTCGCGATGGGGCTGATCCACATCCATTACGCCAATCCGAAAAAGGACATCCGCCAGGCCCAGGCGTTGTTCGCCCGGATCGTCAAGGAGTTCCCCGACAGTCCGCGTACCGAAGAGGCCAGGATCTGGGTCGATATCCTTGATACCATGGAAAAGACCAGGCAGATCGATATCGAGATCGAAGAGAAAAAGCGGGAGATGAGGAGGTAGACACTCATGGCACGGGCAAAGCTGCTGGTGGTCGACGACGACCGCAACCTGCTGGAAATCATCAAGATGCGGCTGGAATCGATGGACTACGAGGTGACGGCGATCCGGGATGAAGAGGCGGCCAGGCAGGCGGTGGCAACCCAGGTCTTCGATCTCGCGGTGATCGATCTGCAGTTGGCGAACCAGGACGGGATCTCGCTGATGGAAGAGATCCACCTGATGAGCCCGGACCTGCCGGCCATCATTCTCACCGCCCATGGCAGCATCGAAAGCGCCGTCGAGGCGATGAAACGGGGGGCCTACACCTATCTCACCAAACCGTTCGACGCGCGGGAGTTGTCGCTGCATGTGGACCGGGCCCTGGAAAACCGCCGGCTCAGCTCCGAGGTCAACCGGCTCAAGGGTCTGCTGGCGGAACGCTACGACTTCAAGAACATCGTGGCGCGCAGCGACAAGATGCGGCAGGTGCTGGAGACCGTGGCCAGGATCGCCGGGATGGATTCGACGGTCCACATCCACGGCGAGAGCGGCACCGGCAAGGAACTGATCGCCCGGGCGATCCATCTTGCCAGCCCGCGCCAGGACAAGGCGTTCGTGGCCATCAACTGCGCCGCCCTGCCGGAAAATCTGCTCGAGAGCGAGCTCTTCGGTCATGAGAAAGGTGCCTTCACCGGGGCGATCAGGAGCTCGCGGGGGTTGTTCGCCCAGGCCCATCAAGGGTCCATTTTCCTCGACGAGATCGGCGACATGTCGCCTTCGCTCCAGGTCAAGCTGCTCCGGGTGCTGCAGGAGCGCCAGTTCTATCCGGTCGGCAGCGAAAAGCCCCTGTCGGTCGACGTCCGGGTGATCGTCGCCACCAACAGGAACCTGGCGGAGATGGTCAGGCAGGACCAGTTCCGCGAAGACCTGTTCTACCGCATCCACGTCATTCCCATCGAGTTGCCGGCCCTGCGGGAGCGACGGGAAGACATCCCCCTGCTGGCCGATTATTTTCTGAAGAAACTCAGCACCCAGATGAACAAGAAAATCAAGGGCCTGTCACCGGCCGCGATGCAGCGGCTCATGCTCCACGACTGGCCCGGCAATGTCCGGGAACTGGAGAACACCCTCGAGTATGCGGTGGCGATGACCGTCCAGGACGTCATCACCGAAGACCTGATCCTGCCCGGCAAAGCGGGGACGATCGAAGAAGGTCTGCAGCCGCTGACGGAAGCCCGGGACGCCTTTGAAAAGGGGTATCTGGTGCGCCTGCTGGAGATGTCCCACGGCAATATCAGCAGCGCCGCGACGATGGCCGGACGGTACCGCCCCGACCTGTATGCCCTGCTCAAGAAACATGGGCTGAATCCCGGCGATTTCAAGAAATAACCCACCCGTTCGACAATCCCCTTCAGCATGTAGGGAAATCCATACATTCCCGGTAAATCGCCAGAATTGCGCCATTGTCTCCCCGTCGTTGACGTGCGGGCCGGGTGCCCCCTGAATGGAAATCCATACACCTGGCTGGTCCACCGCGACCAACGCCGCCTCATTTGTTCTCATATTCGACAGAATATCCGTTAGATACCTTCAAACCAGAGCGTGTGGCATACATCTTGCTGCCTGTATGGCAAGACTGGGGAACCGGCAGCGTATCATCCTGGCGGCACATCCATTCACACTCGAGAAAGGAGGTACACCATGCGACATCTTACCCGGAGCATCACCCTGGCGTTCATCATCATCGGCCTGTTCACCGTCGGCCCGGCACTGGCTGTCCCGCAGCCCCACCGGCAACCCGATGCGGCCCAAACGGCAGGCGAGGCCCTGAAAATCAGGCAGAACAGGATCGTTGAGAACGAGACCGCCAAAATCATGCCGGTTCTCGATGACAGGATCAAGGACCCGGAGATTCTGACCAAGACCAGGGAGAAACTGCTCACCCTGCCCGTCAAGGATATCCGGCTGGTCTCTTCCCTCTGTGATCGGGTAGCGGCCAGTGAAAAGACCCCTCGGGCCGACATCGTGTTTTCGCTGGTCACGGCCCTGATCGTCCTGTCCTGACCCGAGTGATCCCGATGTCGAAATCTCTCTCTTTGAAAACGGAAATCCATCATGTCCAAGAATTTGATCCATCTGTCATACCATTTCATCGTCCTGCTGCTGAGTGCCGCCATCGCCTTCTCGATCCCGCACGTGTTCAGCGCCCTGGCCAGGAATCTGCTCACTTTCTGGGCGTTCATCGAGAACGAGAAGATATTTCTGATCTCGCTGGAACTCTCCATCGCCGCCATGCTGATCATCATGTTCAACTCCATTCGGCAGGGATGGGAGGCCAGAAAACTGTCGCGGGTGGCAACGAGCGCCGGTCTGGTGCCGCAATCGCCGTTGACGGGACTGCTGGGACGCCGATCGGCCGGCAGATTGAAGGCGGCACGGGGTATCGCGGCGGACATCATGATCATCGGCTCGACCGGACGGCGGACCTTCGCCGATTCCGACGGAGAACTCCACCATGCCGTCCGCAACTGCCGCAGGGCCAGGATCATGCTGCTCAATCCGTATGGAGAGGGGGCGGTCGCCCGCGCCCGGAGCATCCCGGACCCGGAGATCACACCGGAGCTCATCCGCGACCAGATCATCGAGAGCATCGGTTTTCTCAAGGACCTGAAGGCCGGCCAGAAAAACATCCGGGTGAAGCTCTATCCGGACATGCCCCTGCTGAAACTGGCGATCCTTGGCGACCACGCCTTTCTCCGCCATTATCATACCGGCCTCAACGTCAACACCATGCCGGAATATGTGTTCAGCAGCGACGGCCTCAATGGCGGTCTTTATCTGCCCTTCTACCGGTATTTCCTGTCGCGCTGGAACGACCCGGACATCCCTGAATACGACCTGGACACCGATGAGCTGGTGCTCCGCGACCAGGCGGGACGGGAGCGGCATCGGGAACCGGCCCGCTGGGCCGGCCTGGTCGATGAGAGAGTGGTGAAAATCGCCTGATTCACGGGCAGGCGGAAACGGCCTGCCGATACATCAACATTGCAAATCGCCGCACTTGGAGCTGTTTTTCGATCGCGGCATGTCACATTCGGAAAAGGAGAACAGACATGGCTTTCTGGGATTTGACCTCAGTGCCCCTGGAATGGTTCCGTCCGGGTATTTTCAACAAGATGGAGATCGGCAACAACCTGATCATGGTGTGTATGGAGATTGGTCCCGGCAGGGAGGATGCCGGCCATGTCCATCCGTTCGATCAGAGCGGCGTCGTCCTCGAGGGGAGGATTGAGATGTTCGTCGGCGGCGACCGCCGGCTGCTCCACCCCAATCAAAGCTATTTCATTCCGGCCGGTGAACGCCACGGCTGGCGGACACTCAATGAAGAGGTGCGGCTCCTGGACGTGTCGCCGAAACATCGACCGAAATAGAAGACCTGCCCCCCCGGGCCGGGCTCGGGCCGGGAGATCATCACACCGCCGTCATCGATCTCCCGGTCCCGCCCGTCACCACCTCCCCTTCCATCC
>JROS01000090.1 GCA_000769715.1 Desulfobulbus sp. Tol-SR | reverse complement strand
ATAAAGAGAACGACAACAGTTACCCTGACGTTGCACCAACCGCAACACTGTGGGACTTCACGTCCGGGCTGCAATTGTCCGCAGCTCGGTGGCCGCGAGGCGGGCGAGTCTCAAATGTGTTCAACCCAAACTGGAAAGGTGGCACGGCGCTCTACATACCCTGCGACCGTGAGAGTTTCGAGGGGCATCCAAATTGGCTATCTGAACACTCTTGGCTCATTTGGACCCCCTCGCGTGGCCTGCTTCAATACATTGAAGCGGTATGCGAGATATTGCAAAGTAAGGAGCTTGTGCATGAAGCCTCTTGAATTCGCACCTGGCAGCTGGTCTGCTCTGATGGCCGATCTTTATAGAAGAGGGGGAGGGCGGCGTGAATCCGGAGCATTTTTGTTGCGGAAAATGACGGAAGCCGCACGGATGGTCCAAGGATGGCTCCCATATGACGAACTCGACCCAAAGTCGCTTAAATACAATTATGTTCGGCTTGAGTCGAGTTCGTTCTCACGATTGTGGGATATCTGTGCTGAACGAAAGCTCGAGGTCGTTGCTGATGTGCACACTCACCCTCTGGGGCCACGCCAAAGCCGTTCAGATCGCGCTAACCCAATGATTTCCCTGGCAGGTCACATCGCGCTCATCGTACCTCAATTCGCACGCGGTAATGTGAAGCCAAAGGACGTGAGCTTCAACGTTTATCTGGGTGGAGGAAACTGGGTTTCATACTTTCAAGACGACGCCGCTTCACTCATCAGATTGCGATAGGAGAGGTTAGACATGAACGCTGATTCATTCCACCGGCTCGCCAAGGTGCTTGCGGATAGCGGTGAAGCAGAAACCATTGAGGATGCGCAGGCAACGCTCTCAAGTTATGGGGTGCGCATCCTGTTGAACCCGTCGTTTGAAGGGGACGTTGCTGCACAGATCATCGCGCTGACGGTCATCAACTGTGCATCACGCAGCTTCATGGGCAACGTGAAAATCGAGACCTCATGTGATACCGTGCTGACAGCCCCAGGATTTGCTGGTAGCCGCCTGAGCGATTTTTCTGGGTGGGTAGGTGTGAATCCAAAACTCGATGAGCAGGCGCACCAGTGGCCGGTCATTGAAATTGGCGCTTTAAGCAGTCCTCTGATCGGAGAAGCAATTCATCCGTGGGCGGATGGCTGGATTTTTGGCATTAATGGGCAAACTAAAGTGCAAGGTGCTCTGTTCCCTCCTGCATGCGTTGCAGCCGGTGGTCTAGCTGTAAGCGAGGCGTTTTCGATATTGCGCCGCGATAACCCCTATGCCGGACGTCGGGCGCTAATGCTGTCTCTCTGGGATCCCCGTAAAGTCGGCAGGACTGCTGAAGTCGGGCCGGTAGTCGATTCTGAAGTGCCTTCGATATGGCTTATTGGTCTCGGGCACCTCGGTCAGGCCTACGCCTGGACAATTGGCTTTATGAGCCCCACACATGATGCTACTCTTTTCTTGCAGGACGTAGATGACATAACATCTTCGACGCCATCGACGTCAGTCCTCTCTACTTCAAACCTCATTCAGCATCGTAAAACACGGATTGTCGCAGCATGGCTAGAAGCTCGCGGATATAGGACGGCGCTGGTTGAACGTCAGTTTGATCAGTTTCAACGGATAGGTGCCACGGAGCCCCGAGTTGCACTCTTCGGTGTTGACAACCCAGCAGCGCGTCGAGTCTTTGAGGGCGCGGGTTTTTCTCATATTATCGACGCCGGTCTTGGGTCGGGGTATAGAGATTTTAAAGCGATCCGCATCCGCACCTTCCCTGGCCCGTCGCGTGCGGCCGACCTGTGGGCTGCCAACGCGGACGCGCCGGACATCGTGAAGGCGCCTGCATACAAGGCACTCCTGGCCTCTGGTGCAGACCCGTGCGGAGTAACTACTCTAGCTACGCGCTCGGTCGGCGCACCATTCGTCGGCTGTGTCGGCGCAGGTTATGTCATTGCGGCGTTGATACGCCGTAAGTTAGGCTTAGATTCGTTTGCAGTTATCGACTTGAACCTTCGCGACCCGGCGGCATGTGATGCCCTGCTGGCATAGTCATCAGGAGGCTGCCGAGCATATTACATCTCATTTTGTGGCGGCAACGATCAATCATTTTCCTATCGGTCATCTTGATGAGGCAAAAACATGGCTGGCCTCGAACTGAGCATATGGAGGTAAGAACCGCTTCGACTCGTTTTCCAAAAGTTAACATCTTTCTCTGCCATGAGCCTGAAAGACACAAAAGATGAACGAGTTGAAATGGCCCTTGAACAGCAGGTACTTTCAGTCTGGCAATGTTTCATAGCATCTATTGGCATTGACCTGTTCTGATTTTATCAGTTTCCCTGACACAAACAGACTCCATATTTGAAAATGGTTTTTGGATGAGACCGTCCTTCCAAGATCAACCGGGCAAAATAATTATCACTAAATATTTATTGGTTGCATATTGCAGGGGGCTGGTTTGGTGTTCAGTGTGGGGGAGAGCATGGGGGAAAGAAAATTTAGGCATAAAAAAAGGGGTTAAGATTTAATCTTAACCCCTTGAAATTCCTGTGGTAGCGGGGAGAGGATTTGAACCTCTGACCTTCGGGTTATGAGCCCGACGAGCTACCAGACTGCTCCACCCCGCGTTGAGAGGTATCAATATACTTCGTCAGCCTGGAATGTCAATGGCTAATTTGGGCCTGATCGAATGCCGGGACCGCTTGCCGTCAATCCGCCCCTCCGTTCACGCCAGGACTGACTGCAGCTTTTCGACGATATCCACCGGCAAGGGGGTCAGTTTGCCGTCGCGGGTGACGGAGGCATGGACGCTGTAGCCCTTGACCAGCAGCTGTGGCCGCTCGGCCTGCGGGTCGTGGCGGCAGATCCGGTAGTTGAAGCGGCAGGTCAGCTTTTTCAATTCACTGACCGTGGTCTCGATGGTCAGCAGATCGTCGTAGTAGGCAGGGGCCTTGAAGCGCGAGTAGCATTCAGTGACCGGCAGGACGATGCCCATCCGTTCGATCTCGCGATACGAGCAGACCCATTCCCGCATCAGTTCGGTCCGACCGATCTCGAAGTACCTGAGATAGTTGGCGTTGTAAACGATGCCGGCGGCGTCGGTATCGCCATAGAGCACACGACAGGTGCAGCGATGGATATGTTTGTGCTTTGCTTCAATCATAATGCAGTATTACCGGCAGAACAGCTTGTTCATGAACATTTCAGCCCCCGACAGTGAGTTTCGCTGGTGTTGGTCGTGGATCAGGCACTCCTTTTCCGTGAAAGGGCGGCCCGATTTCGGCTGGGTCTCTCTGGAATCGTACAGCAGAGTGGGCACAGGGTCCGACGTATGTGTCCGCAGGGCGATAGGGGTGAAGTGGTCCATGGTGACAACGACGCGAAAATCGGTGCCGGCGGTTCGCAGGGCGCTGATGATCGGCCCAACGATCCGGCGGTCGAAATCCTCGATCGCCTGGATCTTGGCCATGGCCGACCCCTGGTGGCCGGCCTCGTCCGGGGCCTCGAGATGGACGAAGACGAAATCCTCGCCGCTCGCCAGGGCGGAGATGGCCGCTTGCGCCTTGCCCTCGTAGTTGGTGTCGAGATAGCCGGTCGCGCCGGGGATGTTGATCACCGCCAGCCCGGCGATGACTCCCAGCCCCTTCAGCAGGTCGACGGCGCTGATCATGCTGCCGCGGATCTGGAAGCGATCCTGCAGCGTCGGGGCCGTCGGCATCCGCCCCTCGCCCCACAGCCAGACGGCATTGGCCGGGTTCTTCCCGTCCCGGATCCGCTGCCGGTTGACCGGATGGGCGGCGAGGGTGGCCGTCACCCGCTGCAGCAGATTCCGCCATGTGGTATCGGCCAGATAGCGCTGCCAATGGGCGGTGACATCCTTTTCGATCCAGTCATGGGGCGGGACGGTGGCGAGTTCGGGGTACGCGCCCCTGACGACGACCAGATTGCGGTAACTGACTCCGGGATGAAAATGAAAGGTCTCGTCGGCGCATTCCCTCTCCAAGGCGGCGATCAGTTCATGTCCCTCGGTGGTGGAGATATGGCCGGCGGCAAAATCGACCATGGTGACGTTGTCGTCGTCCGACCGGTCGAGGGTCACGAAGTTGCAGCGGAATGCCGTTTCGTCATCGGCCAGACGGATCCCCATCGCCGCGGCCTCCAGCGGGGCGCGACCGGTGTAATAGCGTTCCGGCGCATAGCCGAGCAGCGACAGGTTGGCGACATCACTGCCGGGAGGGAATCCCTCGGGAACGGTGCGGTTGAGGAAGAATTCGCCATTGCGGCAGAGTTCGTCGATCATCGGGGTCGCGGCAACCTCGAGCGGGGTCCGGCCGCCCAGTTCGTCGAGGGGGTGGTCGCCCATGCCATCGCCGACCAGGATCAGGTATTTCATCGATACTCCGAGCGGTTATTTGTCTTCAACGAGGATGCGGATCTTGACGGTCGGAACGGTGCAGCAGGCCAGGGCATCGATCTCGGCGATCGCCTTTTCGACCGCCTCCTCGGAAGCGCGATGCGAGCGGAAGACGATATGTACCGGTTCATCGTTCTGACGGCCCTTCTGCATCACCGACTTGAGCGAGATCCGGTATTTGCCGAAGATGCCGGAGATGGTCGAGAGGACGCCGGGCTGGTCCAGGGCCGTTACCCGGAAATAGTAGGGGCAGGTCAGCCGGCTCATCGGGGTGATGGTGGGTTCGCCGATGAACTGCGGCAGATACGACAGGGCCGGCACCCGGTTGATCGACCCGGCGATGATGTCGCGGCCGATGTCGACGACGTCGGCCGCCACGGCGCTGCCGGTCGGCATCATGCCGGCGCCGAGACCGTAGAGCAGGACGTCGCCGACGGTGTCGCCGGTGAACTGGATGGCGTTGAAGGCGCCGTTGATATTGGCGAGCATGTGGTCGACCGGGACCATGGTCGGGTGGACCCGGGCCTCGACATGGTCGCCGTGGTTGCGGCTGATGGCGAGGAGCTTGATCCGATAGCCGAATTCACGGGCGAAGTCGATGTCGATCGGGCGGATGTTGCTGATCCCCTCGATCGTGATGTCATCAAGCTTGACATGCAGGCCGTAGGCGATGGTCATCAGGATCGCCAGCTTGTGGGCGGTGTCGATCCCTTCGACGTCGTAGGTGGGGTCGGCTTCGGCGAAGCCTTTGGCCTGGGCGTCTTTCAGCACCTCGGCAAAGGGGGTGCCGTGATCGGTCATCTGGGTGAGGATATAGTTGGCGGTGCCGTTCATGATTCCCTGGATCGCCTCGATACGGTTGGCCACCAGCCCTTCCTTCAGCGATTTGATGACCGGGATGCCGCCGCCGACGCTGGCCTCGAAGCCGACCTCCACTCCCTTGGCCCCCGCGGCGTCGAAGATCTCCCGGCCATGGATGGAGAGCAGGGCCTTGTTGGCGGTGACGACATGCTTGCCGCTGGCGATCGCCTTGAGGATGAAGGTCCTGGCCGGTT
The DNA here is from genome assembly GCA_000769715.1 of Desulfobulbus sp. Tol-SR. Lineage (GTDB taxonomy): Bacteria > Desulfobacterota > Desulfobulbia > Desulfobulbales > Desulfocapsaceae > Desulfoprunum. Next base: position 30,353 of record JROS01000090.1, on the reverse strand, counting down.
CGATGCCGCCGATCAGTTCGACGACGATATCGATGGCGGGGTCGGCGAAGATGTCGTTGGCATCCCGGCTGAGGATGACGTTGCTGAAGTGGTCGGGGAGCGTATTGATATTGATGTCGGCGACCCGGGCGAGGATGATGTCGGTGCCGACCTTCCGGCGCAGCCGCTCCTGCTGTTCGAACAGAGTCTGGGCAAGACCGCTGCCGACGGTGCCAAAGCCGATAAGACCTACACGAATTTGTTTCATTCGATTCTGTATGCTAGAGATGAGATGTGCCGATGCTTCCGGGATACCGTTGTTCCGGAATCAACGCATTGCTGTGGATGACGGCATCGCGGTGTCGATGGTCGGTCAGTTGTAAACGTCGAAAATACCCGCTTTGCCGTTGAAAGTCAAAATCTTCGAACGATATTTTTCTCGCCTCGCCTCGGATTATCGGCTATATTTCCCGATTGCTCGAATTCTTCATCAGGCCGCTTCGGGGCCGGGAATTCGTATGCCGCGGGATGGAGCTGAGCAATATGCCACGGCTGATCAGCGACCGTCGTTCCCTCCGTGTGAAGATCACCGGTTGTGTTGCTCTGAGAGCATTCGAAAGATATTTTATCATCAATGGAAAAAAGGAGAACGATCATGGGCAAGAATATTCTTTTCTTCGGACCGAATGGCAGCGGCAAGGGGACTCAGGGAGCCATTGTGCAGAAAAAATATAACATCCCGCATATCGAGTCCGGTGCCATCTTCCGTGAGCATATCGGCGGCGGAACGGAACTCGGGAAGAAGGCCAAGGAATATATCGATCGCGGCGACCTCGTACCGGACGATATCACCATCCCGATGATGGTTGCCCGTCTCCAGAAGGATGACTGCAAGAACGGCTGGATCCTCGACGGCTTCCCGCGGTCCAAGGATCAGGCCATCACCCTGGCCAAGACCCTGGAAGAGAACGGCCTGGCCTTGGATTACGTCATCGAGATTGTTCTCGATCGCCAGATCGCCAAGGAACGCATCATGGGACGCCGGCTCTGCGTCAACGACAACAATCATCCCAATCACATCGCCTTCGAGGCGATCAAACCGGTGGAAAAAGACGGCAAGCTGGTCTGCCGTGTCTGCGGCGGTGACCTCAAGACCCGTGCCGATGATCAGGATGAGGAGGCGATCAACAAGCGCCACAACATCTACTATGATACCAACACCGGCACCATGGCTGCGGTCAACTACTTCAAGCAGACCAAGGGACCGAAGGTGATCTCGGTTGATGGTTCGGTGTCGATCGGGGCTGTCACTGAATTGATCATGAAGGAACTGTAATTTCGCCGGAGTGTAATCACCGGAAACCGGGGATATCAAATCGAAAGAGTGGAAGGGGGCATGCCTGCGTGAAGGGATGCCCCCTTTTTTGCTCGGTTTCCAGGGCAGTCGGCGGACAGGGAACATACAACTGCGACATCTTGTCGCTATTCGAGTCAGGTATGGAAGATCAAGCGAAAAAACACGGACCGGGGAAGGTCTATCTGGTTGGGGCAGGCCCGGGGGATCCCGGCCTGATTACGGTCCGGGGCAGGCAGCTGCTCGAGCGGGCGGAAGTCGTCATCTATGATTACCTGGCCAGCACCAGGCTGCTCCGCCATATCCCGAAGGACGCCGAACTGGTCTATGCGGGTAAGAAGGGCGGCGTGCAGCACACCCATACCCAGGAAGAGATCAACCAGATGCTGGTGGACTACGCCATGCAGGGCAAGATGGTGGTCCGGCTGAAGGGAGGCGATCCCTTCATCTTCGGCCGAGGCGGCGAGGAGGTGCAGCAGCTGGCGGCCGCCGGCGTGCCCTTTGAGGTCGTGCCGGGGGTGACCTCCGCCACGGCCGCCGCCACCTATGCCGGTATCCCGATCACCCATCGCGATTATACCGCCTCGGTGGCCTTCATCACCGGCCATGAGGATCCGACCAAGGAAAACTCGAATATCGACTGGGCCCGTCTGGCGACAGGGGCGGGGACCCTGGTCATCTATATGGGGATCAAGAACCTGCCGATCATCGTCGACCACCTGATCAACAACGGGCGCGATCCCAAGACCCCGGTGGCGGTCGTTCGCTGGGCCTCGACTCCGGAGCAGCAGTCGGTGGTGGCGACCCTTGACACGATCGTCGAGGTCGTCAGGGCAAACGGGATCAAGCCGCCATCGCTGGTGATTGTGGGCGAAGTGGTCAAACTCCGGGACACCATCGACTGGTTTGAAAAACGGCCGCTGTTCGGCAAACGCATCATCGTCACCCGTACCCGCGAGCAGGCCAGCGACCTGGTCGCCGGGCTCGAGGAGGCCGGTGCCGACTGTCTCGAGTATTCCACCATCAATATTCAGCCCACCGACTCCTACGAGATCCTTGACAGTGAGCTCGAACGCCTCGACGAGTACCACTGGATCGTCTTTACCTCGCTCAACGGGGTGGACTATTTTTTCCAGCGGCTGTACGCCCGGGGGATGGATGCCCGCAATCTCAAGGGACCGGGGATAGCAGTGGTCGGCAAGAGCACCGCCGAACTGCTGCTCAAGTACGGCGTCAAGGCCGACCTGATCCCCTCTGCCTCCTACACCGGCGAGGGATTGGCGGAGAGCCTCCTCGACCAGGGGGTGGAGGGGCGCAACATCCTTATCCCGCGGGCCGAACTGAGCCGGGAGATTCTGCCGGAGACGCTGCGCGGCGCCGGGGCCCGGGTGACCGTGGCCCCGGTCTACAAGAATGTCCCGCCGCAGGGGCGTAAGGATGTCCTGCGCGCCGAGCTCGAAAACGGCAAGGTCAATATGGTGACCTTTACCAGTTCGTCGACGGTCAAGAATTTCCTGACCATGGTCGATGCGGCCGATCAGCAGGAACTCGAGCGGCTCATGCACAACGTCAAGATCGCCGCGATCGGGCCGATCACGGCCAAGACCGTGACCGACAGCGGTCTGAAGGTGGATGTCCAGCCGCCGATCTATACCATCCCCGAGCTTATCCAGGCGATTGTCCGCTACTATGCCGAGGACCGGGCCTGAGATTTCGAAGGTGACGGCCACGTGAAGGAGAAGCCGTGATCGGCGGTGCCGGACGGCCGTACGAGCCGTTTTGCGGAGAGGACCCGAGGCGGTATCTCCTGCGGGGGGAACCGGCCGGCCGTCGGGATGAAACGGTGCTCTCCGATGACCGGGAGGAGGAACGGGAGGGAGAGAACCCGGGTATCTTCTGTCGAACCTGCGCCCATCGTATCTCCAGCGATAACGACCGGATCGCCGTCAACGGTTCGCATACCCATACCTTTTTCAATCCCGCCGGCCTGGTCTTTGAGCTGGGCTGCTTCCGCCGGGCTCCGGGTTGTCTGGTCAGCAGCGAGGCCAGCAATCAGTTTACCTGGTTCGCGGGTTATTCCTGGCGGCCGGCCTTCTGCGCCCGTTGTGCCGGCCATCTCGGCTGGCGGTTTGAAAAAGTGGATCATGCATTTTTCAGTCTCATCCTGGCGAATTTGAAGAACGGATGACAAGGGGCCTGTTCGATGGCTTTGCGGAACGGAGCGGCGGAGGGCTGAGGTCTACGCCAGCCGGATCAGATCGAGCAGATCTTCCGTGCTCATCCTGGCGCTCAGATCGCTGCCCTCGAGGAGACTGCCGGCCAGATCGCGTTTTTCCTGATGCAGCCTGACGATCTTCTCCTCGATCGAGTCCTTGCACACCAGCCGATAGATCGTTACCGGGCGTGTCTGACCGATGCGGTGGGCGCGATCCGAGGCCTGGTCCTCGATGGCCGGATTCCACCATGGATCCATGTGGATCACGTAATCGGCGGCGGTCAGGTTGAGCCCGAGCCCGCCGGCCTTCAGGCTGATGAGAAAGAGATCGCCTTCTCCCGCCTGAAAGGCCTCGACCCGCTCTTTTCTCAGCCGGGTGCTGGTGCTTCCATCGAGGTATTGGTAAGAGATTTTCCGCTTGTCGAGATATTCCCTGATAAGCTGGAGATGGCCGATGAACTGGCTGAAGACCAGCACCTTGTGGCGGCTCTCGATCAACTCCTCGACGATCTCGGTGAAGACCCTCAGCTTGGAACTGACGATCCGGCTGTGGGGATCGAGCAGCCGCGGGCTGCAGCAGGCCTGGCGCAAGCGCATGATTTCGGTCAGGATCTGCAGGTGTCGTTTTTTCTTGTCCTTGTTGTTTTCCAGAATTTCCAGCGCGTTTTGACGCAATGCCTCATAGAAGTGGGTCTCGTACTCGCTCATTTCCACTTCAAGCGTGATTTCGGTTCGCGCAGGCAGTTCTTCGAGCACCTCGGACTTGATCCGCCGGAGGATGAACGGTCGGATCAGCTTCTTCAGCTTCAGACGGGCATCCCGGTCCTGATACCTCTCGATCGGGATGGCAAAACGTTCGTTGAAACTGTTGACCGAACCGAGAAGGCCGGGATTGATGAAATGAAAGAGGTTCCAGAGTTCGCCGAGGTGGTTTTCGATCGGGGTGCCGGTGGTGATCAGTTTGAACCGGGCCTGCAGGGCCATCGCCGCCTTTGATCGCTTGGTCGCGGCGTTCTTGATCGCCTGGGCCTCGTCGAGGATGATGGCCTGCCAGGAAACGGCGGAGAGCAGATCCATTTCCTGCTGCAGCATCGTATAGGTCGTGATCACCAGATCGAACGGTCCGAGGTCGCTGATGACCCCGTTCCGGTCTTTGGTGCAGAGCGTCCTGATCTGCAGCGTCGGGGTGAAACGGGTGACCTCTGACATCCAGTTGGTCGAGACCGAGGTCGGGGCGACCACGAGCGATGGTCCGTCGGCGGCGAAACGGAGGATGATCGCCAGTGATTGCAGGGTCTTGCCGAGCCCCATGTCGTCGGCCAGGCAGCCGCCTACCCCCCACTGGGCGAGGCGGGCCAGCCAATAGAAGCCCTCCTTCTGGTAGTCGCGCAATTCCGCCTGCAGGGTGGAGGGCACCTCCGGGTGAAAGTCGCTGCAGGCGCGGATCTTCTCCAATTGCTGTTTCCAGCCGTTGTCGGTGCTGATCGCGGTCTGGCTGATCAGGTCTTCGAGCGGCAGGGCGGCCAGCGGATGGATCAGCAACTCGTCATTGTCGAATCCGTGGGCATAGATGCTGAGGTCCTCCAGTCGTTTCCTGAACTCCTGGGTGAGGGTGACGAACTGGCCGGCACCGATCTCGACGAACCGTCCAGTGGTGGACTTGATGGTTGAGAGCAGATCCTTCAACCTGATCACATGATCCTGGTCGAGCCGCAGGCTGCCGTCGATGGCCAGCCAGTTCTGGCGGTTGGTCCGCACCTTGAGATTGAGGTTTTCAAACGAGGCCTGGTAGGCGATACTCAGCTTTTCCCCTTCCGGCCATTCGATGACCACCTTGTCACGGATCGCCTGGAGTTCGAGCAGGGCCTGCAGGCAGTCCTCCGGGTCCTGCAGATGCCACTCCCGATCGGTCTCATGTTCCAAATCGATGGCTAGGTCGAGAATCGGACAGAGCTCCTCGACATCACGGGCCTTTTCCTCCTCAAGGGCCAGATCTCTTTTGGTCTGCATGCGCCGGCCCTGGATCTCGGTCATGATGTTTTCCACGCCCTGTCCCGGTTTGAGATAGTGCATGCCGTTGGCAAAAGGCTTGACGAACATTTCGAGCCGGAAACCGGTGCCATAGGGCAGCAGGTGCATGTAAATGGTTGAATCGGCCTCGACAAATTCAATATCGCTCTCTTTGCCTGCCGCCCTGTCGCCGGCGATAGCCGAGTGGACGGTCATGAAGGAGGAACTGTTGCCGATCAGCTTGAGCACGTGCTCGCTGGCGGATATCGGCACCAGCAGGCCGTCATTGCCGATCTGGCGGGCAATATCCCGATGCTTGTCATTGATGCTGATGATCCTGATCCGGCTCGGGGTTTCCTGAAAGATTGAATAGCTGTCGGTGCCTATCGGCTGGGCGAAACGGATAAGGAGATTCTGCCCCTTTTCCTCGATCAGCAACTCCGGCTCGCCGGCAAGGAATTCGACCGGTGTCGTCGGAGACTTGGATAGAAAGAGCAGCGGATGGCCGACCATTGCCAGCAGGGCCTTTTCGAGATCGAAATGGTAGCTGGCGCTGTTCGTTTCGGGATTGTGAATGCGTTTGATCGCGGCGCAGATTTTGCGGTCCTTCGGTGTCAGATAGCCGAGTTTTGCCTGGTGCAGACGGGCGAGAGAGATCGGCCGCCCCTTGCCCCATCCTCCGGGCAGGCTCAGCTTCTGCTCCCTTGGAGTGATGGAGATCGATGTCCCGGCGGTATCGACCATCCAGACGAGCCTGGTCTTTTCCTGCGATGAGGCCTCCTCCTCAGTCGATGTGATGCTGATGAGGGCCTGGAGGGCCCGCTTCCACGGTTCTTCCGGTTCAAAAAGGGCCAGCAGCCCGGTCATTCCGGTCGTGGTCCGCAGTCCGACGATATCGAACAAGGCCGGATTCGGCGCGTTGCCCAGTTTTGCTAGGATTTCGGCATATATCATTGCCGGCAGAAAATATCCGCTATCGATCGCCCGATTGTAGCCGGTGACCAGTTTGGCCTCAACATCCGGCTGAATGGTGCTGGTCATCCAGTACTGGCAGAGGGCGGCAAAGGCCAGGGTGAGGCTGTGCGGGTTGTCCTGATCGGAGAGGATGATCTGGGACTGGTCGCTGTTGGCGTCAATCCGTGAATGGACGAAGGCGGCGAGGAAGGCATAGGCATCGTTTTCCGGCGCGGTGTGAAAGAGCGTGAGGGCGGCGGCGATCTGAGCGGCGATGGTATGGTCGTCGCTACCATCCGATGCATGCAGCAGGGCGAGAATGTGGAACAGCCCGCAGGGGCCGAAAAATGCGGCGCCGGTCCCCGGATTGAGCTCCTGAAGAAAGCGAAGATCCAGGTCGAACAGGGTGAGTGCCTCCTCGCTTCTGCCTCGGAGGAAGAGCAGGGTGCCCCGGGCGCCTGTCCCCTGGAATGAAGTCTCGCTGGCCTGCAGCAGCATATCCGCCTGGTCGAAATCTCCCTGCAGGAGGTACTGGTTGAAGAGGAGACGTTTGAATGGCAATTGCTCATCCAGGCTGAGCACCGGAGATTGGTGTTCCGTTTCGAGGTAGGAGTGGATCTGCGGAAATCCCGTCAGGGCTGCCTGACCATGGCGGAGGACCGCGTTGAGAAGATAGAACCTGAAGGAAAGTGGCAGGCCGGCAAACCAGTCCGGGTCGAAGGGCTCGGTCACGACCTGGACGATGGGTGGGGAAGAACAGACCAGATCACGACACTGGCTGGAGATGAATGATGCGGCCTCTTCAATGAGATCGAAATCCTGGCAGTAGATGCCGATGCGCAGTTCTCTCATCGCCCGCCAGCAGCGGGTGGACCATTTGCCATAGTAGTACGAAGCCGGTGCCTCTTCTCGAATAATATCGGCATATCGGCAGAAATTTCCGTCAGCCAGCGTTTTTCTCGCGACGATTTCCACCAGCCCAGGCACCAGCCGGTGATCGGCGGTCAGGAATCCGAGTTGTTCGAACTTGGCGAGGTAATGGTTGAGGTTGACGGGTGTAGCCCGGTTTCCTCGCGGGTTATGGAGTTCGAGCTTTCGCAGGCAGTTGACCAGGAGGGTGGTATGGGCTGGCTCGTAGACGATGGATAGGAGATGGAGGAGAGACTGCTCGAAGGGTGATAGCCTGGTGAACTGGTCAGGGAGTTCTGTCTCTTTCGGCATGATTGCGCTGATTCTCGGAAGACGTGAATGCCCGCAACCGGGCGTAGAAGTTTCTGCTGCACGGGAGGGGCGAAAAGGCGAACACAGTACTATATCATCGGAGCACCGGCAAGAGAATGAAAAAGCGATCGGACCGGCCTGCAACAGTCTGTCTCTGCGATTTCCGGCGGAGAGGGCAATGGGTTACAGGAAAGGCGGAGTGGCCTTGATCCCCCCAAGACCCTGTTGAACCAGAGGTGGGGCGGGCGCCAGTGGGAGGAGCGTGTATCGGCTCGCCAGGCACCAGGACCGCAGAATCAGACCGTTGACGGCTCGAAGGCCGCTGACATCCTGTCAGGTAGGAGCGGCGAGGCAGGAAGGCGACGGACAAGGTGGTGTCCCGCCTTGTCCATCAATAGCTACAGGTTTTTATGACGACGTATCTTGGCCTGATTTTCCAGATTGCGGATCCATGCGGTCAACAGCTGCTGCTGATTGAAACGGACAAGGGCCTCCCGGTATTGCTGGATCGCCTGATCGTCGGCTTTTTTTGCCGGCGGTTTGCGTTCCTGGAAGACATACACATAGAAGGCCCCCCCGACCTGGGCTACCTCCTTGGGCAAGGGGGAAGATTTTGACAGCGTGAAAGCCTGGGCATGCAGGTCTGTGGGGAAGGCGGAGGTCTGGTTGGCAGCGCTGCGACTGAGATCTCCGGATGCGGTGACCTGAAATGCGGTCCCGGTGGTGAGCTGTTCGAGGGTTTTGCCCTTTTTGAGCTGCTCGATCATCGAGGCCGCCGTGGCGCGTGCCTTCTCCTGCGCTTTGCTGGAGATAAAGTCCGCCTTGACCTTTTCCTCGACCGTTTCCAGCGGTGGAACCACGGGTGGCTTTTTATCGACGGCGAACAGGATCGCATAGCCGGTGTCGGTTTCGATCAGTGAGCTCAATTCCCCCTTATTCAGGGCGAAGGCGGCGTCCAGCAGCTTCTGGTTGGCCCCGATCTCTTTCGGCGGCTGCTTCTGGACGAAGAAATCCGTCTCCTTCAGGTCGGCGTCCGGGTGGGCGTCGGTGTAGGTCTTGAGACTACCGGCTTTGATGATCCCTTCGTAGGCGGCGTTGGCAAGTTGAAAGGCCATCCGTTTCGCCTCTCGATTTTTGATAGTCTGAACGATTTCTGCCCGAACCTCCTCGAGAGGACGGGTGGCGGAAGGCTTGACCTCCTCGAGTTTGATTATGTGATAGCCGAATTCGGTCTTGACGATATCACTGATCTCTCCGGGCTGCATGGAAAAGACCTTGGCGTCGAACTCCGGCACCATGCTCCCGCGGGAGAAAAAGCCGAGGTCGCCGCCGTTCTCTTTGCTCGAATCGTCGGAGTATTTATTCGCGATCGATGCAAAGTCGTTGTTCTTTTTGAGAGTACCAATAATTTCTGCGGCTTTCTTCTGCTGTTCCTGGTGGCGTTCGGGACTGTCCTCTGCGCTTGCGGTAAGCAGGATATGTCTGGCGCGACGTTGTTCCGGTGTCTTGTACGAATCGATATTGTCGGCGTAATGGGCCTGGATCTGTTTGTCGTCGACGGTAATTTTCTGGCCGAGATCGTCAAATGTATAGGCGAGATATCTCAGTTTGATCTCCGGGGCCGTCCGGTAGTTGTCCTTGACCGAATCGAACCACTTCTGCAGATCAGACTTTTCCACCTTTATATCCTTTTTGAACGAGGCGGAATCTATCCTGACAAACTGGACGGAAACCGTTTCATTCTGCTGACTGTAGAGATCCTCGATGTCGGTTTGGGGGACCAGGGTGACAAACTTGCCGATATCCTGCACGGTCCGGTCGGAAAGCATATCGTGCCGCATGGATGACTCGAAGGTGGTCGGGGTGAGCCGGTTGGCGGCGAGCAGGGCCTGGTACCGCTCCATATTAAACTGACCGGCCTGCTGGAACTGGGGCAGGGAAGTGATTCTGTCGCGGACTTCCTCGGCGCTGATCCTGATCCCCATATCAGCCGCACCCTGGCGCAGCAGCGAAGATTGAATCAACTGCTCGATCACCTGTTGCTTGATCCCGAGAGATTCTTCCAGACCCTTCGGCAGGGCGCCTCCGAACTGGCCGCCGAGGTTGCCGATGGCCTGGTCGTAGGCCTCCTGGAATTGCTGGAAGGTGATTTCTTCGTCGTTGACGGTAAGGGCAACCTCCCTGGTATTCAGCATGTTGGTGCCGACCCCCCAGAAAATGAACACGAGGGCGATAATGACGACGATGACCTGTATGAATGTCGATTGGGCCTTGTTGCGAAGTATCTGGAGCATGGTTGTTGTGGAATGGCAGATATGCAGGCGTTGAATAGGGGGAGTGAGAAGTTTCTCCTAGGTCGTTTTTCGCAGATGGTCATGGATTTACCCTTTCTTCTTCCTCCATGCAAGGAAAACCGGCTCAAGAGCCGGGTTCAAGACGGTGGAGAGAGGAACACAGATCTTACAGCTTCGTGAAGAGGCTCGGGAAAATGCGGAAAAGCATTTGAACATATGCAAGATATCGATTAATGTGGCTTCACAAGTCTTCATGGGACAACAGGATGCCTTCGATCCCATCCGTCCGGATTTACGCCGCACCACGGGCTCGAAACCAGGCAACGGACTGTTGGAAAATCAACAATTTCGAGGTCCTGTTTCGAGAGGCGGCGAAATCATAAATGATTCTCCATTCACTTGACAAACTTTTATGCCTATAGTAATAAGGCGTAATTAGTTTTCAGCCGACTCAAACAACGGTGAGAGCCACAGAAAAATATTTAAGGAGGTTTTAAAATGCCAACGCTTGAACACAACGGTTCGACCTTCCAGGTAGATGAGGATGGATTCCTGCTCAAGGGAATGGAAGAGTGGAATGACAATTGGGTAGACTACGTAAAAAGTTCTGAAGGTATTGCCGAACTGACCGATGAGCATCACAAGGTTATCGATGCCCTTCAGGAATACTATAAGAAGAACGGTATTGCTCCGATGGTCCGTATTCTCTCCAAAACCACTGGATTCCCGCTCAAGCGGATCTATGAGCTCTTCCCGTCGGGACCTGGCAAGGGAGCCTGCAAAATGGCTGGTCTTCCGAAACCGACCGGTTGCGTCTGATTCCAGAATCAGAGCGATAAGAATATAAAAAAGGGCTGCCTTTCGGCAGCCCTTTTTTATGCCAAAGCAAAAAGGGGACAGATTTATTTTTACTGATGAAAATAAATCTGTCCCCTTTTTGCTTTTTTACGACCGGCTAGAATATCATATTGGAGAAACGTTCATGCAACTCGCTCAGATCTTCCTCGCAGCTTCCACAGAAGAGTCGGCTGCCTCCTGTTGACTGAATGCTCCTGTTTTCGATGGAAAAACTGCTGTCCGGATTCTGGACGTAGTGCGTAACGACTACCGCATCTTCACTGATTTCAAAGAATTCGAGATCGTTGCCGCAATGAGGACACTTGATGCGCGGGATGAATGCCATCTCGGTCAACGTACGGGTGCCCGGAGGTTTGCGGGGGATGCTGCTCATGGGGTGTCGGAATCGACGGTAACGGCAGATGAAGTCGACGATGAGCCCTGCACTCTCTCTTCGCCTTGGCCTCTGTCTTTGGCTGTAGCTCTGATCTCGCCATCGATCGCCGCACCAGGTTCGACCGTCAGGCTCGCTGCTTCGATTCTGCCGTGAATCGAACAGGTCTTTCTGGCAATAACGCTGCTGGCCTGGACATCACCTTCGAGGGTGCCGTAGCAGTTGAAGGAGATCGTCCTGATGTTGCCGGTGATTTTTCCGCTCTCGCTGAGTATGAGATGATCTCCTTCTGTGATATCGCCGTTGATGGTACCGTCGATACGGGCTTTACCCTTGAAGGAAATTGTCCCGGTGATGACCATATTTTTGTCAAAGAGCGAGGATATGGCCTCCGCATCGGCCGCCTGGTTCAGGTTCTGGTCGATTTCGTGTTTTTTGCCGAATAAGCTCATGTTATTTCTTGATCGAAGGGCGAGGGGCGGGGAGGGTAACTCCGGCGACTTTGATCAACTTTTCCGGATTGATCGTCTTGCTGTTGAGTGAAACTTCATAGTGGAGATGGGCGCCGGTGGTTCTGCCGCTGCTGCCGACCAGGCCGATGATCTGTCCTCGTTCGACTCGATCCCCCTTCTTGACCCTGAAGCGGTCGAGGTGAGCAAAACTCGAGATATAGCCGTTGCCATGGTCGATCTGGACATTATTTCCATAATTTCCATTCCAACCGGCCATGGTGACAATCCCGGCGCCGGTCGCGAAGATCTTGTCGCCTTTGCCGGCCCGGAAATCGAGGCCGGTGTGATAGGCGCCGTCATTGTTCACAGGGTCCAGACGAGAGCCGAAGCCGGAGGAAATGGAGCCGGGAACCGGTTTGCCCAAGGGAGTATAACGGATTGTCTCGAGATACTTGTCCGTCTTGACCATCAGCTGGTTCTGTTCGCTGTTGCCGCTGGGGACGAAGGGGCCGCCGCTGTCCTTCCGGGCGTAAGAGCTCCTTTTGATCTTGAGGCCGAGTGAATCCATGACCTCTTTGATGTATTCGGTCCGGGTATTCAATTCTGAGACGGTGGAGGCGATGATCTCGTCTTTTTCCTCGGAAAACGAGGCGGCCTGCCTTGCCTTGGCCATCTCCAGATTGGCAATTTCAAGGCTCATCTGCTGCTTCAGCTGCTCCGAGTTCTGCTGTTGGCGGGCAAGGAGCTGTGTGCTGTGCCGGAGCTGCTCGTTGAGATGGCCGATCTTTTGGGCGTAGTGACGGTTGGTGCCCAAGAGGCCCATGGTCAAAGAAGATGAAACAACCAGAGCCGCAAGCGTCAGCAGGGCCATGCCGCTGATGACGGTGAAACTTTTTCTATGGATGGGGAGGCGGCAGGTCTTGCCGCTGTCGCTGGTGAGGATGATGTAAAAATGACTGCTCATTCATTAATTCCGTACTGGTTAGCATGTATCTACCACACAATCAGGTGTGATGATTGAATAACCTATACCATCAACAGGATAGGGGTCGCCAGGAAAATTCCATAGTTTATACTCTTGACAGGCCGATAGTTCAACAATAAAAGGACCGATGCGTGACTGGACAACGAACCCACCCGGGTGGGACCATGTTAAAATTGAATCTGGTTATCTTCCAGTATGACCTGTTGCGGCCGGTGAATGCCGACCGCGCCCCTGTGTCGGCATCGGTGAAAATCATCACCGATGCCGACCTCCAATCGATCGACAAGAGGCGACAATGGCCAATCTGATCATCGGCAAAGGCCTGAGCAAATCGTATGGCGCCCGCAGGCTTTTTCAGAATATCAACCTGTCGATCGCGACGGGGGAAAGGATTGGGCTGGTCGGCCCCAACGGTTCGGGGAAATCAACGCTGCTGCGGATCTTCTGCGGTGTTGAAGATGCGGATTCTGGTCAGGTGGTCCGGCAGAAACATGCACGGATCGGCTATCTTGCCCAGGCCGATATATTTGACGAGCAAGCGACCGCCACCGATAATCTGCTCAAAGCACTGCAGGATGGCCATTCCACCGAGACGGAACGATATACCAGGGTGCAGACCCTGCTCAGTCTTGCCGGGTTCAGGGCGGACACGGTCCCGGTCGGTGAGCTGTCCGGGGGCTGGCGCAAGCGGCTCTCCATCTGTCGGTCGCTCCTTGTCTCCCCGGACGTGCTGGTGATGGATGAGCCGACCAACCACCTCGATATCGAGGGCATCCTCTGGCTCGAGGGCCTGCTCAATGGCATGCAGGGGATGGGGGTATCCGCCTTCCTGCTGGTCAGCCATGATCGCCAGTTCCTCGAAAACTGCACCAACCGGGTGATTGAGCTCTCGGCCATGTACCCGGACGGGATTTTTCAGGTTGATGGCAGCTACTCGCGGTTTCTGGAGGCAAGGGCGGCCTTTGTAGCGCTCCAGACCCAGGAGGAGGAGCGCCTTGCCAACAAGGTCCGGCGCGAGATGGAATGGCTTCGTCGCGGACCCAAGGCGCGGGCGACCAAGGCCAAGTACCGGATTGACGAGGCCGGCAGGCTCCAGGGCGAACTCAGTCAGGTCAGGATGCGGAACCGCGCCTCATCGGCGGTGCAGATCGATTTCGAGGCGACAGGCCGGAAAACGAAGAAACTGCTTGAGGGTTCGAACCTGGCCAAATCAATTGCCGGAAAAACGCTGTTCTCCGGCCTCGATATCCAGCTCTCGCCGGGTTCGCGGATCGGTCTGCTGGGTAGAAACGGCTGCGGCAAGTCTACCCTGATGCAGATCCTCGCCTCCTCCGCAGATCCTTCGGGCCTGCGGCCGGATGTCGGGGTCCTGGCGCCGGCCGACGGAGTTCGTATCGTCAGCTTCGACCAACGGCGCGAGACGATCGACCCGGAGATCACGCTGCGCCGAGCCCTGGCCCCGGATGGCGACGCCGTCGTCTATCAGGGGCGATCCCTCCATGTAGTGTCCTGGGCGAAGAAATTTCTCTTTCGCGTCGACCAGTTGGAGACGCCGGTGGGGCAACTCTCGGGTGGTGAACAGGCCCGCATCCTGATCGCCGCGCTGATGCGGGAACCGGCCGATATCCTGCTCCTCGACGAACCGACCAACGATCTCGACATCCCCTCGCTCGATGTCCTCGAGGAAAGCCTGCAGGAGTTTTCCGGGGCCCTCGTCCTGGTCACTCATGACCGGTTTCTGCTCAACTCGGTCTGCGACCAGATCCTCGGTTTCGACGGAAGAGGCGGGGTGGCCTGGTATGCCGACTATGAACAGTGGCTGTCCCATATCGAGGAGATCGAGAGGGCCGACCGTCCCCCGGCGGCACCGGCGAAGGTCAGGGGGGCCGACGAACCGGTGCCGAAGAAGGCCGGCCGGCTTTCATACCTGGAACAGCGCGAGTATGATCAGATCGAGGAACGGATTGAAGCCGCCGAGACCGTGCAGGAAGGACTGCAGGAGACGATGGGGCTGCCGGAGACGGTCGCCGATCCCGCCCGTCTGGCCGAGTGCTGGGAGAATCTCGAGCAGATCCGGCAGGAGATTGATGGCTTGTACAGCCGCTGGGACGAACTCGACGCGAAAAAAAACACCGGAACCTGATCCGGCGCCGGGGCGGGCGGGTGCCCTGACGAAATCGACACCCGCCCGGTGCGGGAGACTGTTGCCGCCGGTTATCCTTCGCGAATCTCGATCTTTTTCGGTTTGACCGCCTCCGATTTAGGCAGGTGCAGCTTGAGGACGCCGTCGGTGAGTTCGGCATCGACTCGGGCAAGATCGATTCCCTGGGGGACGGAGAAAACCCGGCGATACTGGGCGGAACTGAATTCTTCCATCAGCTGTCCCTTGACCGCCTCGACGTACCGGTTGCCGACCAGGGTCAGCTGGCCGTTGTCGAGATCGATGTTGACATCCTCCTTCTTCACTCCCGGCAGGTCGGCATAAACGAGATATTCATCGTTGTTTTCGTAGATATCGACGCTGGGGATAAGCACGGTGAGCTTTTCCGGTTTCTCCACGGCAGTCTTATCAGTCTGGGCGATGGGATTTTTCTGTGTCATGGCAGATCTCCTGTTCAGATCATCTTGTTGCATCAGCGGATGGTTATCTGCTGCGGTCGTGCCGCAACGCTTTTCGGCAGGACAAGACTGAGTATGCCGTTCTTGATCGTAGCGGAAGCCAGACCGCTGTCCACTTCGATCGGAAGCGTCATGCTTCGGGTGAAGGTCGGGTTTTCCCGTTCCTGGCGGTGGACGGTATAGCCTTCCGGGCCGGCGGCCTTGCGTGAGCCGCTGATCTCGAGATAATTGCCCTGGACCTTGATCTGGATGTCTTCCCGGGAGAATCCGGGGAGTTCGATACGCATTTCCAGCTGTTCCCCGGTATCGTAGAGGTTCATCCTGGGCCAGCCGTCAGGGATGCCCCAATCGCCTTCCAGACGCGGCAGACGGTCATGTGCCTCGCCGGTCAGCAGACTGAAGGTGTCCCGCAGGGTATCCATTGAAGATAACATCCGCTGCAGATCATGAAATCGTGTTCGCATAGCTGCACCTCCTGTTGGTTATGGATGGACTGTTGGATAGCTGGCCAGACCCATTGTCTGGCCAGACCCATTGTGAATGTTTGCAGTGGATTGAAATTATAATTAAATCTCATTTTGGAGATAGAAGATAAGATGGCCTTCCCTGCGTGTCAAGTCCCGCAAAGTGGGATGTATCGTGATTCGGCGGGGCTCGCAGGCGGGGAAAAGGCTTGCCTCTCGACTTTGCTTTGGTCTAGTCTGGAGATGGAAGGTGCGCCTCGACAACATCGACAACCAATCGGCAGGGCTATGCGGATCGCGGTTCTTTCAGATATCCATGGAAATTTGGAGGC
This sequence comes from Desulfobulbus sp. Tol-SR, assembly GCA_000769715.1. GTDB lineage: Bacteria > Desulfobacterota > Desulfobulbia > Desulfobulbales > Desulfocapsaceae > Desulfoprunum. The sequence continues at coordinate 14,243 of JROS01000090.1, read as the reverse complement.
GTTGGAAGCGGTTGCGGCCGAGATCCGGACCCGGGAGGTGGAACGGATCGTCTGCCTGGGGGATATGATCGGCTATGGCCCCGATCCGGAAGGAGTGGTCCAGCTGGTGCGACGGTTGGGATGCCGGTCGATACTCGGCAACCACGAGGCGGCACTGCTCTCGGCGGCGGCGAGACAGTGGATGAATTTTCAGGCCCGGGAGAACAGCGTCAGGACCGAGCAGCTGCTCTCCGCTGAGAGTCTGGCCTACTGCCGCAGTCTGCCGCGTTCGCTGCAGTTGGCCGATGCGGTCTTCGTCCACGGATTTCCGCCCGAATCGGTCTTTCTTTACCTGTTCAATCAATCCGATCGGAGGATCGCCCACCTCTTTGCCTCCTCCCCGGCAACACTCTATTTTGTCGGCCATACCCACGGCCTGCGGCTGGTGCGGCAGGCGGAGGGAGAGACGGTGCGGGTGCCGCTGGCCGAAGGGGCGATCCGGCTCCCGGCGGAAATGGGGCATATCGTCAATGCCGGCAGTGTCGGCCAGCCGCGCGACGGCGACAGGAGGGCCAAGTACCTGGTGTGGGACTCGGTAACCCGGATGCTCGAGGTGCTCTTTGTTCCTTACGATTGCCGGATCACTGCCGACAAGATCCGTCGCTTGGGGTTCCCCGACGCCTATGCCGAGAGGGTGTGTCGGTCATGAATCGTATCGGCAAATACGAGGTTATCGGCCGTCTCGGCCGGGGCGGCATGAGCACGGTATACAAGGTGAGGGCGCCGCGCACCGGCAGGATCGTCGCCTTGAAGATCCTTGCCCCCCGGGACGAACTGCTGGTCGATCTGGCCGGTGAGGACCTGCTGCGGCAGGTCTTTTTCGAGGAAGCCCGGATCATGGGCGGCATCGCCCATGCCCACGTCGCCGAGGTGGTGGACTGCGACGAGGAGGGCGGCCACCCTTTCATCGTCCTCGAATACTACGCCCATTCGCTCGGTACAATGATCGGGGAAGCTTACGAAGTCGAGCGACCCTCGCGCGCCATCTCAGTCGCCAAGACCACCCGCTACCTGCGGCAGACCTTGAAGGGACTGGAGCGCCTTCATTTCGCCGGGATTGTGCACCGGGATCTGAAGCCCTTCAACCTGATGCTGACCGGTGACGACCGGGTCAAGATCATCGACTTCGGCCTTTCCCGGGTTCGCGGAGAAGAGCGGATGGGGATCAAGGGGCTGCAGGTCGGCTCACCCTTCTACGCCGCCCCGGAACAGGGGGTCCGGCCGGAGGCGGCCGATGAGCGGGCCGATCTCTACAGCGCCGCGATGCTCGGCTACCGGCTCCTGACCGGTCGACTGGCCGTCCCGGGGCAGGGGCATGTACCGCTGCCGGGCCGCCTGCGGCCGGACTTGGGAACAGGCTGGGACGAGTGGATCATGTCCGGCCTCGCCCCCGAGCCGTCGCACCGGTTCGCCACAGCCAGGCAGATGCGTTTGGCCCTGGAGGATGTCTTTGCCGCCTGGAAGGCGACCTCGGCGGAGGGGTGCCGGTTCGAGGAGGACGAGGATGACCGGGGCCCGGCGGTGGTCGTGCGCCGGGAGGCTCGACGGATCCGCTATTGCCAGGCGCAGGTGGAAGTCGGCCTCGACCGGTTGATGCGGCCGCTCGTTTACCGGGCGCATCAGTTGCGGTCAGGGGGCGACCGGCTCGTGCTCGATCCCCTGACCAGGCTGCTGTGGCAGGGGCAGGGCTCGGAATTCCCGCTTGACTGGAGACAGGCGGGAGAGTATGTGGAGCAGCTGAACCGGCAGGGCTGGGCCGGCCGGAGCGACTGGCGGTTGCCGACCCTGCCGGAGTTGCTGACCATCCTCCGCCCCCCCACCATCGAGCGGGAATTCTGCCTCCCCTCGGTCTTTTCGCGGGAGATACACTGGCTCTGGAGCGGCGACTGGTGTTCCCTCCGGCAGGCATGGATGGTCGATATCGTCGAATGTTTCGCCGAGAGGCTGGATAAGGATGGGGGCGCTTCCGTCTGCGCCGTCTGTTCCATCCGACACGCCTCATCAATACGGTGATACCGCTCAAGGCGCGTCGCCGTAGTTCCCCTCCAACCACCTCATGGACGTGATGATAAAAAAACCTGGAAGTCCACATCATAGTAGTGTGAAAGATAAGGAAGAGCTTCTCCTGATCGTCAAGGGCGAGACGGAGTTGTTGAAATACCTGGTCGACAGTGTCCCGGCGAAGCGCCGGAACGCCATCAAGGCCGTCCTGCGCGACAGGCAGGTCTCGGTCGACGGCAAGGTCGTCACGCAATTCGACCATCCCCTCCATGGGGGGCAGCAGGTCAGGGTGCGCTGGGAGAAAATCCCCTTTAACCGGCTCTACCACGGGATCCGAATCGTCTTCGAGGATCGCGATCTGATTGTCATCGACAAGCCGGCGGGGTTGCTGACGGTTGCCACTGAGACGGAAAAACGCCGAACGGCGTACAGTATCCTCAGTGAGTATGTCAAGGAACAGGACCCTGCCGCCAAGATATTCATCGTTCACCGCATCGACCGGGAAACCTCGGGGTTGCTGCTCTTCGCCAAAAACGAGGGCATCCGGGACAGGATCCAGGAGACCTGGATGTCGACGATCACCGAGCGGACATACGTGGCGGTGGTGGAGGGACAGATGGAACAGCCGGAGGGGACCGTCATCTCCTGGCTGACGGAAAGTGCCGCGTTCAAAGTCTATTCGAGCCGGAAACCGGATCAGGGGAAGCGGGCGGTCACCCATTACCGGACGATCAAGGGTAATCGCGATTACTCGTTGCTCAGTCTTTCCCTCGAGACCGGACGAAAGCATCAGATCCGGGTCCACCTGCAGGATATCGGTCATCCGGTGGTGGGGGACAAGAAGTACGGGGCGACGGCCAATCCCCTCAGGCGTCTCGGTCTGCATGCCCAGGTCCTGGCCTTCATCCATCCCGTCGACAACGCCCCCTGCCGGTTTGAGAGCGCTGTGCCCCAGTCGTTCCTGCGGTTGTTCGCGGCGAAATGATCAGCATTCCTGGTGGAGACTGCGGCGGGTCCTGGGGCGGAATTCCCGCCGGCAGCGAGTTGTAATCCCGACTGCCGAATTATCTTGCATTAATTGATCAACCCTTTTATATTGAGAACCTTCCAATTATTCTGAGCATACTCTTTCCCGCCTCCAGCAGTGTCTCGATATTACACCGCCTGATGCCGCCAAAGTTTCTGCTGACTACGTTAAAGGAGATCCAGTATGAAACTTTTTGTCGGTAGTCTTCCCTTCGATATCACCGAACCGGAACTCGTGACCCTGTTCGGGACCTATGGCAGCGTTGTTGCCGCAAATCTGGTTACCGATCATTTTTCCGGTCGTTCCAAGGGCTTTGCCTTTGTCGAGATGTCGACCAGATCAGAAGGCCACAAGGCCATGGAGGATCTCAACGGCAAGGTCTATAAACACCGGACCCTCGTCTGCAATGAAGCCAAGCCCCCGAAGAAAAAGGGGCGACGTTTCTGATCCGCAGCGCTTGCCTCCTTCACCATACAACCATCTGCCATCGGCACGGATTGCAATGCAGAACGGATGTCCCGCTTCCCCGTTGATGATCGATTGTGCTGAAAACATTTTTCTTTTTCAATTTTTGAGAATGAGATGGCGTCCCTTTTCCTTCCATTCGGGATGGAAGCGGGAAAAGCATATATACAGCACCACGAAAGGGTGCCAGGAGTTTGAATGAGTTTTTCAGTATTTCAGTTTCACCCCCACATCACCGCCGCCATCAAGACCTGCGGCTATTCCAGTCCAACCCCGATTCAACAGCAGGCTATTCCCCCCGTTCTTGCCGGACGCGACGTCCTGGGCCTGGCCCAGACCGGTACCGGTAAGACGGCAGCCTTTGTCCTGCCGATCCTGCAGCGTTGCCTCGAGCATCGTAAGAACGGAGTCCGGGCCCTGGTCATCGCCCCGACCCGCGAATTGGCTGAGCAGACCCACGAGTATTTCGCCCAGATGGCGGCAGGGACCAAGATCCGCAGCGCCGTCATCTACGGTGGGGTGAGCAAATCCGTGCAGGCACGGAAGTTGCGGGAGGGCGTGGAGATCATTGTCGCCTGTCCCGGCCGACTCCTCGACCACCTGCAGGACAAGGCCGTCGATCTGCGCCATGTGGAGATGCTGGTACTCGATGAGGCCGATCACATGTTCGACAAGGGGTTTCTACCGGATATCCGCCGGATCATCAAGCAGGTGCCGCAGCAACGGCAGACCCTGGTCTTTTCGGCCACCATGCCGCACGAGGTGCGCCATCTGGTCGAGGATATCCTCGCCGACGCCGTAACGGTGCAGATTGATCACCAGCGGCCGATCGATACGGTCAGCCACTCGATCTTTCAGGTCGAGCAGACCGGCAAGTCCGCCCTGTTGCAGGAAATCCTCAGCCAGCCCGAGATCCGTAACGCCCTGGTCTTCACCAGGACCAAGCATAAGGCCCGGAGCCTGGCCCAGGCCCTCGACAAGGCCGGTTTCAAGGCCACCGCCCTGCAGGGGAACATGTCGCAGCCGAAGCGACAGCAGGCCCTGGAAGGCTTCAAGCGGGGGACCTTCACCATCATGGTCGCCACCGACATCGCCGCCAGGGGCATCGATGTGTCCGGGCTGTCCCATGTGATCAATTTCGATATGCCGGATACCTTCGAGGCCTACACCCACCGCACCGGCCGGACCGGTCGGGCCACCTGCGTCGGCGATGCGTTTACCTTCGCCACCGGTGACGATACCCAACTGGTGAGGCAGATCCAGAAGACGCTTGGCACCGCGGTGTCCATCAAAAAGGTTGCACGTCCGACCCGACAACCGGCGGTTGCGGTCGAGGCAGTGAAAAAAGCATCCCCGATCGCCCCGGTGGGCGGTGGCGATACGCGGGGAAAGACCAGGCGGGGACGGGCGAGATCGTTTGATTTCGGCCTGTAATCGCTGGGAGAAATGGCTGTCCGGGCGTTCCGGGCGGCTTGCCGGAAGATCGCAGATCGGCCGGTTTGAGAACAAAGAGGTCACCGAGTGACCGAGTACAAGGGAGCAGTACAATGGCTGAAGGAACAGTGAAGTGGTTTAATGATGCAAAAGGCTTTGGTTTTATCGCTCAGGATGGCGGCAACGACGTTTTCGTCCACCATTCGGCAATCCAGGGAGACGGGTTCAAGTCGCTTGAGGAAGGTAATCGGGTGACCTTTGACATTGTTTCCGGGGCGAAAGGACCGGCTGCAGCAAACGTCAAGAAAGTGAAATAACACATCCCTGCGCATATCCCCCTTGAGGGGGGATGTGCGCATTGATGGGAAAAATCCTGACTCGAGGCCTTCGTCACTCTGGCGACGGACCGGACCTGTTCAGGCCTGGCGGTGGAAGAACGTGGCGGCGGCCTTGAGTACACGGCCGATATCGCGACGGTTGATATCGAGATGGGTCACCAGCCGGAGCGGGTTGCCGGGGCTGATGAGAATTCCCTCGGCCTGCAGGTGGCCAGCCAGTTTCCGACAGAGATCGACCTCGATGCCGACAAAGACCATGTTGGTCTGCACCGTGGCCGGATCCACCCGTATCGCAGCAAACTTCCGCAGTCCCCTGGCCAGAAGGCCGGCGTTGTGATGGTCATCGGCCAGTCGGTCGACATGGTGGTCGAGGGCGTACAGCCCAGCCGCCGCCAGGATGCCGGCCTGCCGCATGCCGCCGCCGCAGACCTTGCGCCATCGCCTCGCCTCCCCGATAAACTCCCTGCCGCCGCAGACCATCGATCCGACGGGGGCCCCAAGCCCTTTTGACAGACAGACCGACACCGAATCGAAGGGTGCCGTCAGTTCCCGCACATCCATCCCCAGTTGTACCGCCGCATTGAAGATGCGGGCGCCGTCGAGGTGCAGTCGCAGTTTCCTCGCCCTGGCAAATTCCCCGGCCCTTTTCAGATAATCGAGGGGCAGGACCTTGCCTCCCTGGGTATTTTCCAGACACAGCAGCCGGGTCCGGGCGAAATGGAAGTCAGCGGGTTTGATCGCCCTGGCCACCCGCTCGAGATCGAGCGTCCCGTCGGCCTCGAAGTCCAGCGGCTGCGGCTGGATGCTGCCCAGCACGGCGGCGCCGCCGCCTTCATATTTATAGGTATGGGCCTGCTGGCCGACGATATATTCCTCGCCCCTGGCGCAGTGGGTCATGATGCTGACGAGATTGGCCTGGGTGCCGCTGCAGGTGAAGAGGGCGGCCTCGAACCCGAGCCGCTCGGCGGCGGTCGCCTCGAGCCGGTTGACGGTCGGGTCGTCGCCGTAGACGTCGTCGCCGACCTCGGCGGCGGCCATCGCCCGGCGCATCGCCGGGGTCGGCCTGGTTACCGTATCGCTGCGTAAATCAATCGTTTTCATCGCGTCTCCGTTGTTCGTTGTCCGGGGGTGATCCCTGCCGCAACTCACGACGACAATGGTCCCGGATCGATAACCACCGGTTCGTCGGCAATATAGGGGACGTTTGTGCATTCGAGAAAGATCCTGGCCCGGCAGCGCATGCAGATATCGCGGTCGAGGGCGTCGAAAATCCCGGCAATGGCCTCGGCCTTTGATTCATAGATGTTCTCCGCTCCGATTTCAAGGAGATATTCGACAAACTTGAAGTGATCGCAGACCCCTTCCTTGACGTTGTAGAGGTAGAGGTGGCCGCCCTTGGCGTGGAGGGTCCGGTCGAGGTCGAGCAGTAGTTCGGCGCCGGTCATGTCGATCAGGTTCATGCCGCTGGCGACGATCAGCATGTGGATCTGGCCGGGATTTTCCCGCAGCATCGCCTGCAGGACCTGGCGGACATGGCTGATCGCCCCGAAATAGAGGGAGCCGTCGATCCGCACGATCTTGAACTGCGGGCATTCCGGCAGGCGGGTGTCGGTGGTGAACGGGCGGGTCGGCAGCCGCGGGTCCGGCACCCGGATACGGATGTGGGGGTGGGAGGTCCGGTTGAGGTAGAGGACCAGCGACAGCATGACACCGAGGAAGATCGCGAATTCGAGTTCGAGAAAGAGGGTGGCGATGAAGGTCGAAATGAGGATCAGACTTTCATAGGTGCTGGCCTGCAGGATCTTGCGGATATGGACGACATCGATCAGGCCCCAGGCGACGAGCAGCAGGATGCCGGCCATCACCGAGAGGGGGAGGTAGGCCGTCAGCGGGGCGACGAGGATGACGATGACGATCAGCGCCAATCCGGCAATGATCGCCGAGAGCGGCGTTTTGGCCCCGGCCTGGAAGTTGAGGCCTGAGCGATTGAAGGAGCCGGTGGCGACGTAGCCGGAGAAGAAGCTGCCGACGATATTGGACAGCCCCTGGCCGATGAACTCCTGGTTGCCGTCGAGATCCTGGCCGGTCTTGTCGGCCAGCGAGCGGGCGATCGAGACCGCCTCGGTCAGGGCGAAGAGGGTCGTTGCCAGGGCGGCGGGGGCGAGGAGGCGGATGTTCTCCAGGGTGATCACCGGCGCCGAGAGCGGCGGCAGCGATGCCGGCAGGGCCTCGGCAAAGGCGATGTTGGCCGTTTCCGCCCCGGCGATCCGCTGGATCAACAGCCCGGTGGCGCAGCCGCAGAGCATGGAGATGATGATATAGGGCCATCGGGGGGCGAAACGTTTGGCAAGGAGGCCGGCGGCGATGGTGGCGCATCCCGTCGCCAGGGTGGCGGGATTGAGCTCGTTGAGATGACTGACCACAGCTCCGAGCGTGTGCGGCAGATCGGTGGTGCGGGGCAGCTGGAGGCCGAGAAAGTGCTTCAGCTGACTGACGATGATGAGGATCGCCGCCCCGGCGGTGAACCCGACGACGACGGAGTGGGAGATGAAGTTGACGATGGCGCCGAAACGGACCAGGCCCATGCTCAGCTGGATCAGGCCGACCATGATCGTCAGGGTCAGCGCCAGCTCGATGTAATGGGGGCTGCCCGGCGCGGCATGCTCGCTGAGGACCGAGAACATGACGATCGAGGCGGCGGTGGTGGGGCCCGAGACCAGGTGCCAGGACGACCCGAACAGGGCGGCGACGATCGCCGGCACCATCCCGGCATAGAGGCCGTATTGCGGCGGCATGCCGGCAATGGCGGCGAAGGCCACGCCCTGGGGGAGGGCGATGACCGCGCCGATCAGGCCGGCCTGGATATCGGCCTTGAGGGTCCGGGGGGTGATCAGGTGCCGCCAGTGGAGGAAGGGGAAAAGAACGTTCTTCCAGTACTGCCATCGGGTCGCAGAACTTTTCACTGTCTCCTCCAGGGAAGTGCCGAGCCCAGCTCTATTTCCCGCCCTGAGACGAACCTCGGGGGATGGATCTATCTGGATCCGATCAGGGACAGAAACTGTTGCTCGCTCAGGATCTGTTTGCCAAGCTCTTCCGCCTTTTTGATTTTCGAACCTGGTTTGTCGCCGGCAACGATGTGGGTGGTCTTCTGAGTCACCGCCGTCGCGATCTGGCCGCCATGCTCCTTGACCAGCTTCTTCGCCTCATCCCGAGACATCGATTGGAGACTGCCGGTGAACAGGATGACATGGCCGGCCAGCGGTTGGCTGGAGGTGTCGACGACCGCCGGCACCGGCTCGACGCCGATGGCCTCGAGGCGCTGCAGCAGCTCCCGGCCGCGCCGGCTGTCGAAGAAGTCGATGATGCTCGCGGCCGCCTGCTCGCCGATGCCCTCGATCTCGAGAAGCTGTTCCCGGCTCGCCTCGCGCAATCGGGCCAGCGAGGGGAAGTGGGCCTCCAGGACCGCGGCGCTGATCTCGCCGATATAGCGGATGCCGAGGGCGGCGAGGAAACGACCGAGCGGCGGCCGGGTCTTGGCCCTGATCGCGGCGATCAGGTTTTCCGCCGACCTGGCTCCCCAGCCGTCGAGGTTTTCCAGCGAACCCTGATCGAGGGTGTAGATGTCGGGGATATCGTTGATCAGCCCCCGGTCGAGGAGCTGTTCGACATTTTTCTTGCCGAGTCCCTCGATATCGAGGCCGGCCTTCGAGGCGAAGTGGATCAATGCCTGCAGCCGCTGGGCGGTGCAGTGAAGGTTCTGGCAGCGGGTCACCGCTTCGCCCGCCGGCCGGGTCAGGGGCTGGCCGCATGCCGGGCAGAGGGTGGGCATGACGACGGGTGCTTCCGAGCCATCGCGTTGTTCGGTGATCGCCATGACGATCTCGGGGATGACGTCGCCGGCCCGCTGGATCAGGACGGTATCGCCGATCCGCAGGTCCTTGCGGGTCAGTTCGTCCTGGTTGTGGAGGGTGGCCCGGCTGACCGTGACCCCGCCGACGTTGACCGGTTCAAGGATGGCGACCGGGGTGATCGCCCCGGTCCGTCCCACCTGGAATTCGACGTCGACCAGGCGGGTGGTCTCCTGCTTGGGCGCAAACTTGCAGGCGATGGCCCAGCGCGGGGCCCGGACCTTGCTGCCGAGCCGTTCCTGGAGCTGGAAGGAGTCGACCTTGATCACCATCCCGTCGATCTCATACGGCAGGCTGTGACGGAGGGCGGCGAATTCGGCGAAACCGGCGATGACCTCGGCGATCGTCGGGCAGCGGCGGGTGAGGCGGTTGACCGGCAGGCCCAGGTCGGCGAGGTAGTCGAGGAGGTCGTACTGGCCGCTGCAGCCGGTGTTTTGCGGGGTCGCAACCCCGTAGGTGAAGAACTTGAGCGGCCGTCTGGCGGTGATCGCCGGGTCGAGCTGGCGCAGGGAGCCGGCGGCGGCGTTGCGCGGGTTGGCGAAGGGGGGGCGGCCGGCCTGCAGCTGCTGTTCGTTCAGTTGCGCCAGGCCGTCATTTTCCATGTAGACCTCGCCCCGGACCTCGAGCATGCCGTTGATCGGGCGATGCAGGCGCAGCGGGATCGACTTGACGGTGCGGATCTGGTCGGTGATATCCTCGCCGGTCTGGCCATCGCCGCGGGTCGAGCCCCGGGTCAGCAGGCCGTCCTGATACACCAGCTCGACGGCGAGGCCGTCGAGCTTGGGTTCGATGACATAGGCCGGCGCCTCGCTCAGGTTGAGGAAGCGCAGCAGCCGTTCCTCGAAGGCGAGGATATCGGCAGCGGTGAAGGCGTTCTCCAGGCTGAGCATCGGAATACGGTGCCGGACCTGGGTGAAGCTGTCTGAGGGGACGCCGCCGATCCGCCGGCTCGGCGAGTCCTCGGTGACCAGGTCCGGATGGCGGGACTCGAGTTCGAGCAGTTCCCGGAACAGCCGGTCGTATTCCGCATCCGAGATGATCGGCGCGTCGAGGGTGTAATAGCGGTGGCTGTGCTCGTTGAGCAGCCGGCGAAGTTCGAGTATGCGCTGGGCGTCCTGCATGTCGCTGTTATTCTGGTGGTTCGAGGATCCTGCCGGGCCGCGGCATACTCCTCTCCAATATAGGGTAGGTAAATTCCGGCAAAGTGGCCATCAATTGAATTATATACCTCATTCGCCGACCCTGGCTAAACTATTTTGACATGGCCCGGCCTAAACATGGGCCGGCACTGAGCTGTCCGGCTTTCCTGTTGCCCGCCGGCGGGGATCCGGCTATGATGGCCTTCCTGTGATTGAAGTGAACTATGAGGATCTGATCCGGCATCCACGTCGGCGGCAGGGATCGATCACGCAGAAACCGGTGGGGGAAACATGCATATCTTGGTGACCGGAGGGGCGGGGTACATCGGCAGCCATACCTGTCTTGCATTGCTGCAGGCAGGGTATCAGGTTACGGTGATCGACAATCTCTGCAACTCCAACGAGGAATCACTGCGTCGGGTCGTGGAGCTGAGCGGCCGGGACCTGGTTTTCCACCGGGCCGATCTCTGCGACCGGGGAGCGGTGGATGCCATCTTCCGCGCGACCCCGACGCGGTTCGACGCGGTCATCCACTTCGCCGGGCTGAAGGCGGTCGGCGAATCGGTCGACCAGCCGCTGCGCTATTACAGCAACAACCTCGGCGCCACCGTGGCGCTGTGCGAGGTCATGGCCGCCCACGGGGTCAGGGACATCGTCTTCAGCTCGTCGGCGACCGTTTACGGCGATCCGGCCACGGTGCCGATCACCGAGGACTTTCCCCTCTCCTGCACCAACCCCTACGGCCGGACCAAGTTGATGACCGAGGAGATCCTGCGCGATCTCCACGTCGCCGACCCCCGCTGGAACGTGATCCTCCTCCGCTATTTCAATCCGGTCGGGGCCCATGGAAGCGGGCGGATCGGCGAGGACCCGCTCGGCATCCCCAACAATCTGGTGCCCTATATCGCCCAGGTGGCGGTGGGGCGGCGGGAGTGCCTGTCGGTGTTCGGCGACGACTATCCCACTGCGGACGGCACCGGGGTCCGTGATTACATCCATGTGGTCGATCTCGCCCTCGGACATGAAAAGGCCCTGCTCCGGCTCCGGCGGCGGCCCGGCGTCGTCGTCTACAATCTCGGCACCGGCCGTGGCTGCAGCGTGCTCGAAATGATCGCCACCTTCGAGCAGGCCAGCGGCAGGAAGATCCCCTACCGCATCGCCCCCCGCCGGGCCGGAGATGTCGCCGTCTGCTACGCCGATCCGGCCAGGGCGGCGAGAGAACTGGGGTGGCAAGCCGAACGGGATGTCAGGCAGATGTGCGAGGACACCTGGCGCTGGCAGATCGCCAACCCCTCCGGCTATCGCTGAGGCCGAGCGACGGCAGGGCGAACCGGCCCTGTCGCCGGTCGCGTCGTCCCTGCATCGTCTCCTTCGTGGTCATGTGCCCGCTCGGGTAGAAGCCGGTGCCTATCGCACCGATGTGTCATGCCGCCGTTTCTCTTCTCTCCCCTCCCGGAGCCGGTTTTTCCGGATCTATCGAAAATACCGTCTAAATAATCGGACTAAAATGTAACTGATTGAATTATTTGGTGGTTATTCCATCAGGTAGCGGGCGGCTGGCGGCGGGTGGAAGTTCTGCCGGACACCGTCGGTTGCGGTCATGTCTTCACCTTTCTGTTGCAGGTTCAGCTGCTTATTCGCTCTTTCCGGGAAACAAACGACCTCGATATCAGTAAAATATATGGTTCGGATCAATACTGATAATTTCGCTTGATATTGGTATGGAGCAATGGTAACGTCGCTTTAAAATTAACAAGAGGCACTGTTTGCACAATGGCACAACAAAATATCTCGACTGTGATCTTTGGTTGCGGCAACGTCGTCATGGGTGACGACGGCTACGGTCCGGCAGTGATTGACGCCCTCAACTCCCAATATCAATTGCCGCCGGGAGTGGAGGCGATCGACGCCGGCACCGGTATCCGCGAGTATCTTTTTGATTATATCCTGACGGCAGAGGGCCGGCCTGACCGGATCATCGTCCTCGATGCGGTCGATTTTCCCGACCGGCAGCCGGGCGATGTCTTTCTCATGGACACCTCGGCAATTCCTCCGAAGAAAATTCACGATTTTTCCCTCCATCAGTTTCCCACCGTCAACCTGCTGGTCGAACTGGAACAGCATACCGGTGTGCGCGTCTTTATCCTGGCTGCCCAGGTCGAAAGCATTCCCGAAGAAATCACCCCGGGACTCTCGCCGGCGATGTCGGCTGCCATTCCTGTAGCGTGTGAGAAGGTGTTACAAATTCTTTCTGAATAAGTTCAATGAGGTGATCCTGCATGATGTACGAATTTAGAGTCAGCGAAATGGCAGAGGAGTTTGGTGTGCATCGGAACACCATACGAAACTGGATCGCCGCCGGGACTCTTCCTGCCAAGGAAGGGCCGGGGCGCAAGTATCTTATGAAGTTCGACGATTACCAGTCCCTGTGTCAGAAGTTCGGCCGCGAACCGCATATCCGGCCGGACAGCTATATTGATCTCGCCACTGTCAAGACGATGGAGGCCAGGGCCGAGCAGCAGATCGCACCGATGGAACTGGATGGGCATCACAGCGAGATCGCCATCGACCCGAGTTGGGCCGATGCCTGTCTGACCTGCGGCACCTGCGCCAGCGCCTGTCCGATTGCCGGTGTCGACGGTCTCGATCCCCGGAAGGTCGTCCGCATGGCGGTCCTCGGCATGGACCGGGAACTGGTTGACAGCCAGTGGCCGTGGAAGTGCACGATGTGCGGCAAATGCGAGGTTTCCTGCCCGGCCAACATCCAGATCGTCGCCCTGATGCGCAAGCTCCGTGGTCTGCGCGACCGCGACAAGGTGCCCGGGCCGATCCACAAGGGGGTGGCGATGTGCCTCGAGCGCGGCAACAACCTCGGTATTCCGAAAGACGACTTCGTCTTCCTCTGCCAGGAACTGGGTGAGGAACTGGCCGCCGACAGCTGCCCCGGCTTTGTCACCCCGATCGATGTCCACGGCGCCAGGGTGCTGGTCACCGTCAACTCCAAGGAGCCCTACGCCGAGCCGGACGACATGAAATTCTGGTGGAAGATCTTCCATGCCGCCGGCGAGTCCTGGACCATCGCCTCGGAGAACTGGGAAGGGGTCAACTGGGGCCTGTTCTCCGGCGACGATGCGGCGATGAAAATCATCGTCGGTCGGATTGTCGACAACATGCGGAGGCTGAACTGCAAGGTTCTCCTCCTCCCCGAATGAGGCCACGCCTACTTTGCAACCCGGTCCGGGTTGAATCGATGGTTTCCGGAAGTCTTCAACGAGTTCAAGATCGTCTCGGTTTTCGAACTGTTGATGGAATATATCAAGGACGGGAAGATCCAACTGGATAATACCATCCATACCATGCCTGCCGTTTTTCATGATCCCTGCAACTATGGCCGCAAATCCGTCAAGGCCTTCGGTCAGGCGTTTTTCGAGGAAGGCCGGGAGATCTCCCGGGCCTGTTGCCCCGATCTGCGCGAGATGTATCCAAACCGGATGGAGGCCTACTGCTGCGGCGCCGGCGGCGGCGCCTGGGCGATGCCGTACAGCGCCGAACGGGTCTTCTACGGCCGGATCAAGGCCCGCCAGATCTCCGAATCGGGCGCCCACCTGGTCATCGCCCCGTGTCACAACTGCCGTGACCAGATCATGAAGTCGCTGAACAAGGAGTACGATCTCGGTATCGAGGTCAAGTACATCTGGGAGCTGGTCGCGGATTCGCTGATCATGCCGAACAAGCAGTAACGGAAGCGGAAATCAACGACCCGCGGTTCCCGCTGCTTGCCGGCAAGGGCTCGAACACAATGAAATACCAAGGGATTCTCGGCAATTCGGGGTATGCACTATTATAATCAAGAGGAGCACCTGTCATGCTGGACACGAAAAAAGTTGGCTCG
>JROS01000016.1 GCA_000769715.1 Desulfobulbus sp. Tol-SR | reverse complement strand
GGCAGTGTCCGATGTGTATGTGTCGCCCTGTTTGTGCTCCCATACCGGTATGCCGTGCAGGATCATGTTGATGCGCGAGATGTTGTAGGTGGCGACGTTGGACTCCTGCCAGTGCAGGAAGAGCTGGCGCACGTCGCCGCCGTGCTTCTTTACATAGCGGATGCATTGCAGCAACAGGCCGCCGGAGCCGCTGGCCCAGTCGCAGATGCTCATGCCTGCTTTCGGCTCCAGCATCTCGGACATGAGAAAACCGACCTCGGCGGGAGTGTAGAACTCGCCGCTGGATTTGCCCGCCTTACTGGCGAAGTTGCGGATCAGGTACTCATAGGCGTTGCCGAACAGGTCGTCGGAGACGTGAGCACGGTCGAAGGTCTGGCTGCCGAAGTGGTTGATGAGGTTGACCAGTTTGTCGCGGGGCAGCTCGTCCTGCTTGTTGAAGTCGATCTTGCCGGTGAGGATGCCGTCGAAATTGTTCTGCCGGTGGGCGTTGGTCCGCTCGATGGCGAGCATGGCGTCGTTGAGCGCCTGGCCGAGCTGGCCCTTGGCGGTGCGGGCAACGGTGTTCCAGTCCGCCGCCTCCGGGACGATGAAATGGTGGTTCTGCGGATCGCGGGCCAGTTGCAGCGCCTGTTCCTGCGGCAGGCCCGCCTTGATCAGGGTATCGGCCTGGGTGCGGACCTCTTCCCCATAACAGTCGTTGATGCGCTTGTAGAACAGCAGGGCGAACACATAGCCGCGAAACTCGGAATGGTCGGCGTTGCCGCGCAGGATGTCGGCGGCCTTGTCGAGATAACTTTCCAACTCGCCCTGGGTCATACGGCGGGTGGGACGCACCACAATTGGTTCGGCAAGAAGAGCCAGCTGCTCAAATCTGTGTTTCATTCAACTTTCACCATGTTCACGCGAAAGACTTCACGTAATAAT
Source organism: Desulfobulbus sp. Tol-SR (assembly GCA_000769715.1). Classification (GTDB taxonomy): domain Bacteria; phylum Desulfobacterota; class Desulfobulbia; order Desulfobulbales; family Desulfocapsaceae; genus Desulfoprunum. The sequence continues at coordinate 13,280 of JROS01000016.1, read as the reverse complement.
CATCCATTCGATGATGAAGGAAATTCCGGCCACTCCTTGTCCAGCAGCGCCGAAGCTGGAGTTTCGGAAATGGAGCCGCTGCTGGTGTGCAGCATCAAGACACCTGCCATTGTTTATCCAATGTCAATCGACAACCTGCAACATCTTTTCATCTTTCTGATCAAGATAACCGAATGTTTACCGTTACTCAGCCAGGATATGTCAAATTAGATCGTTCAGGTAGTGGCATAACCACCCTGATGGAAGCAAACGGTAGAAGAGTTGCGCGGATCTGGAAAAGATCATCGGCGACTCCGGGCAATAAAAACTGAAACTGAGCGGCGATTGACCTCCGGAATCTGCCAGGGAGTGGATACCTCTTTGTGGGGGGAGCCGGTCCAATTACAGCAGGGACATAGATTTTCTTTGGCAGCAGGAAACGCCCATATTCAATAACCTACCTCTCCGGCACGAACTGGGGCCAGCGGTTGGTGAAGCCGTCGCGGCTGAGGCGGGCGGTCCAGCCCTCTTTGAGGTCGTGGACGTAGAGCTGATAGTTGGCCGATGCATGGTCGTGCTCGCCGGGGCGACTGGCGGCGTAGAACACATACCGTTCGTCGACGATCGCCGGGAAGTACTCGTGCCCGCGGGGGGCGTCGCGATCGAGGACTGTCTCTCCCCTTCCCTCCGCCAGGTCGGTCCGCAGGAAACCGGTCCGCTCCTGCATCCCCGTGGTGGCGACGTGGTAGATTCGCTCCGGATTCGTTGACCACACCGGTTGGCAGCCCTCGCCCAGCTCCACCGCCCGGCCGTCGGCCAGCCGTACCGCCCAGGCGGTCCAGCGCCGCGGCTGGTCGCTGGTGAAGGCCACCCATTGGCCGTCCGGCGAGATCCGCGGCTTGACCACCTGGGCTCGGGCAAAGGGTCCCTCGCCGCGGGGGAAGATCTCCTCCTCCCGGCCACTGGCGATTTCGACCCGGATGATCCGGCTCCGCTCCCGCTCGGCGATCACCGCGCGGCCGTCGGCGGTGAAGGAGGGGAAGGTGGCGTTGGCGAGGAGCAGACGGTCGTCCGAACCGTCGAGGCGGCAGAGGCGGATCTCGGCCGGGGCCCTGAGGCTGGTGCTGCGGGCCCGGGCGTAGGCCACCCACTGCCTGTCCGGAGCGATAGCCGGAAACATCTCCTCCGCCGGGCTGTCGATGACTTTTTGCAGGCCGGAACCGACCGGGTGCTGGAGATAAATACCGAAGCTACCGGAGCGGTTGGAATCAAAGAGCACCCGCCCGGCCGGCAGCTTCGACAGATGGCGGCGCCCCTCCAGTTCCTCCGCGGTATAGGCAACATCCCCCTGCCCCGCCGGGCTGCCGGTGGCCGTCAGCACATCGCCGACCAGCACCACCGCCGTCGACAGTCCGAGCCACACCGCCACCGACGCCGCCAGCTGCAGCCAGCGCCGGGCAGCGGAGACCACCACCGCCGGCCGCGGTTCCCCGGCCCGGAAAAAGGGGAGAAAGAGCAGCAGCAACGCCGTCAGGCCGATTCCGGCGCCGTAGGCCTGAGTGAAGAGGTGGTGGGCGACGCCGGTGATTTTGGCCATCTGCTCCGGCAGGCCGAGGAAATGGAAGGCGACGGCCCAGGTCCCCTCGTAGGCGCCGAAGCCGCCGATGCCGCTGATCGGCAGGGAGGCGGCGAGTTCCGGGGCGATCAGGCCGACCAGGCCCTTGTGCGGCGGCAGTTCGGCGAAACCGAAGCCCATCGGGCCGATGATGCCCAGCAAGAGAAAGTACATGGCGGTGTATTTGGCAAGGCGGACGAGAACGGACAGGACCACGACCGGCAGCAAGATCCCGGCCCGACGGGTGAGGCGCACATCCTCGGCGACCGAGGCGGCAAACGCCGCCAGACCGGCCCTAATCCGCCCGGAGAGCAGCGGCAGCCGCGGGGTTACCCTTGCAGCCAGGTCCGCCAGCGGAGCGAGCAGGGCCAGGGCGATCAACGCCCCTCCGATCATCGCCAGCCCGAAGGTCCAGATCACAATCCGGGATATCCCGAGCTGGCCGGCGACCACCAGGCCGACGACGATCAGCAGCGGCGCCACGGCGACCATATCGAAGACGAAAGAGATGGCCATGCTCGACGAGGCCGCGCCCCAGCTGACGCCGAGCCGGGTGCGGCACAGCCAGAGGTAGACCAGCCCGCCGAGCCGCGCCGGCAGCAGGTCGGCGAAGAGGTTGCGGACCAGGACGGTCAGCAGCATCGCCAGCCGGCCCGGCCGGTAGCCGACCGGTTCGAGCAGCAGCAACAGGCGCCAGGACCGGCAAACGCTCATGAACAGGGAACTGACGAAGAACAGCAGGATCTCCGGCGGGGCCATGGCGGTGATCGCATCGACCACATCCATCGGCTCGATATCCCTGCCGATCCACAGAAAGACCAGGACCGTGACTGCCAGGCTGCCGAGAAAGGACAGCCAGCGGCTGCCGTTGCCCTTGGATCCGATTGATTGCCGTTCTGTCGGGGAAGTGGTGTTCATCAGGGAGGTCCTCCTCATGTTCCTGAGATGCGACGGCACATCCGTCCGTCTGCGGATGGAGAGGAGGCGGGAACGGCACCTGGCCGTCCCCGCGGTAACACTGTCCCGGCCGGGGGCCGGGAGCCTTCAGGACTGCAGTGCCTCGGCGATCGAGTCGCAGACGTAATCGATATTGTTCGAGGTCAGACCGGCCAGGTTGATACGGCCGCCGCCGACCACGTAGATATTTTTGTGCTGGCGCAGCCAGGCCACCGTCGCGTCGGAGAGCCCGCTGAAGGAGAACATCCCCCGCTGCTGCTTGATATAGGAGAAATCGCCGGCTACGCCGCGGGCATTCAGACCGTCGACCAGGGCGGAGCGCATCGCCACGATCCGCTCCCGCATCCCCGCCAGCTCCGCCAGCCATTGGCGGTGCAGGGTCGGGTCGCTGAGGATGGTGGCGGTGACCAGGCCGCCATGGGCCGGCGGGTTGGAATAGATCACCCGCACCACCGTCTTCAGATGGCTCATGGCCACCGCCGATTCCGCGGCGGTGGGGCTGACGACGGTCAGGGCCCCGGTCCGTTCGTTGTACAGGCCGAAGTTCTTGGAAAACGAGCTGGCGACAAAGTAATCGAGACCGCTGGCGGCGAACTGTTCGATGGCATACCGATCCTCTTCGACCCCGATGCCGAATCCCTGATAAGCGAAATCGAGAAACGGCATCCAGCCTCGCTCCCTGGCGATTGCCACCACCTCCCGCCATTGGTCGTGGTTGAGATCGACCCCGCTCGGGTTATGGCAGCAGGCATGGAATAGGACGATGTCGCCGGCCGGGATCGCCTTCAGGCTCTGGACCAGGCCGGTAAAATCGACATTCTTGGTGGCCGGGTCGTAATAGGCGTACTCACCCAGCGAAAAGCCGGCAGTGGCGAAGACCCCCTTGTGGTTGGCCCAGGTCGGACGGCTGAGCCAGACCTTGGCGGCCGGCATGAATTTGTGCAGCAGATCGGCACCGACCCGCAGTGCCCCGGTACCGCCCGGGGCATGGATGGTGGCGGCCCGTCTGGACCCCACGACCTCGCTGCCCTCGCCGAAGATCAGCTTCTGGACGCAGGCGGCGTAGACCGGGTCGCCGGAAATCGGCAGATAGGACTTGGTGATTTCCCGCTCCAGCAGGAGCCTCTCCGCCTCCTTGACACAGGCGAGAATCGGGGTTTTCCCCGCATCGTCCTTGTAGACGCCGACGCCAAGATTGACCTTCTGCGGGTTGGGGTCGTTGCGGAAGGCCTCGGTCAGTCCGAGGATCGAATCAGCCGGGGCCGCTACTATGTTTTTCCACATATATCTCTCCAGATGAGTTGTTGGGTGCTGTTGCACAAAGTGCAGAAAATACCCATTACCTCGCCGGTGTGTCAACAGGAATGCGTGACGGGGATACCACACGGGACTGATCGCCATTTCCGGAGAGAGGTCCAGGGAGCGGCCCGCCGGCCCGGCACAATCTCCGGAGTGGCCCGGCGGCCCTCGCCTGCCCGTGCCAGGAGGCAGCGAAAGCCCCCTCTCTCCAGGGTTCTCCCCCTGCCTCCGAACGGCCGGTCTATTGCAGTGTGTACTCGAACCGGAATTGACGGGCCTTGCCGTCGGCCAGCTTGGTGCCGACGACAAAGCGGTATTGCCCTTTTTCAACGAGGGCCAGGTCGACGCCGAACTGTCCCTCCATCGCCATCATTTCGAAGGGCCCGGATTCCTTACCGGCCGGATCGGTGATCTTGACCGCCACCTTCCCTTCCATAATCGGTGCGCCGGTGCTGTCGCTGAACATGACCATCATATGATAGTTTTCCTTCATCCCCATCTTGGCCATGGCCGCCCCGACGTCATTGAGATGGGCCATGCCCTTGACGCCGTCTTCGGTTGTCTCCCCCAGCATGACCATATCGCCGCCCATGTTCATGCCGTCCATCTTCATGTCGCCGTGCGGCGTGGCCTGACCTTCCTGCATCGTCGCGGAGCCGCCATGTTCATGGGAGGCGGCGAGCGCTCCGAGGGGCAGGGCCAGCAGCAGAAGGGCCGAAAGGATTGCAACAGTCTTGGTTTTCATGGTCGTCTCTTTTGAAGTTCGTTGTTGTTCATTGTTCCTCGATATCCCCGGGACTGGTCGCCGTCATCTCCTTCTGCAGATGCAGGCCGCGCCAGATAAAAAAGATCACCGGATAGACCAGCAGTTCCATGATTCCCGAGGTCACCACGCCGCCCACCATCGGAGCGGCGATCCGCTTCATGACATCGGCGCCGGTGCCGTGGCTCCACATGATCGGCAGCAGGCCGGCGATGATCACCGAGATGGTCATGATCTTCGGCCGGATCCGTTTGACCGCCCCGTGATGGATGGCCTGCACCAGGTCGCCGCGATTGACCATCCGGCCCTTTTTCCGCCACAGCCCATGGGCCAGATCGAGATAGAGCAGCATCACCACGCCGGTCTCGGCATCGAGGCCGGCCAGGGCGATGATCCCCACCCAGACGGCAATCGAGGTGTGGTAATCGAGCAGGTAGAGCAGCCAGAAGGCCCCGACCAGCGAGAAGGGCACGGCGAGAAAGACGATCGCCGTCTTGACCAGGCTCTTGGTGCTGGTAAAGATGATGACGAAGATGATCAGCACCGTCAGCGGGATGATGACCAACAGCCGCGCCCGGGCCTGCTCCATATACTCGTACTGGCCGCTCCAGACGATATTATAGCCCTGGGGCAGCTTGACATGCTGCTCGACCGCCTGTTGGGCATTCTTGACGTAGGTGCCGAGATCGACGTCCTTGATGTCGACATAGACCCAGGCGGTGCGGCGGGCGTTCTCGGTCTTGATGCTGTCCGGGGCATTGCTGATCGATATCGCCGCCAGCTGTTCCAGAGGAATATGCCGGCCGCCCGCACCGGGCACCAGCACCCGTTTCAACGAATCGATATCGCTGCGAAAATCTCGGTCATAGCGAACATTGACCGTATAGCGTTCCAGACCCTCGACGGTCTCGGTGATCGCCATGCCGCCCACCGCGGTCTGGATGATCTCCTGGATATCGCCGACGTTGATGCCGTAGCGGGCCGCCTTCAGCCGGTCGATGCGGATGTCGAGATAGCGGCCGCCGACCACCCGTTCGGAGATGGCGGACAGGGTGCCCGGCACGGTCCGCACCACCGCCTCGACCTCCTCGCCGATCCGGCTGAGTGTCGCCAGATCGTCACCCATGACCTTGATGCCGACCGGAGTCTTGATGCCGGTCGACAGCATATCGATGCGGGTCTTGATCGGCATGGTCCAGGCGTTGGTCAGACCCGGAAACTGGATGGCGCGGTTGAGTTCCTCGGTGAGCTGGTCGACGGTGATCGGCCGCTGTTCCGGCCACACTCGGCGCAGCCCTTTTTTGAAGACTTCCAACTCGGCCGGCCAGTTGGAATAAAAACGCATGGCCGGCACCGTCCGCCACTCGCTCTCGGGCTTCAAGGTGATGGTGGTCTCGATCATCATCATCGGCGCCGGATCGGTGGCGGTCTCGGCCCGGCCGATCTTGCCGAAGACATGCTCCACCTCCGGGAACCGGCGGATGATCCGGTCGGTCTGCTGCAGGATCTCCTTGGCCTTGGTCACCGACAACCCCGGCAGGGTGGTCGGCATGTAGAGGAGATCACCCTCGTAGAGTGACGGCATGAACTCCGAACCCATCTGCGACAGCGGCCAGGCCATCGACAGCATGGCGAGCAGGGCCGCCAGCAGGGTCAGCTTGCGCCAGCGCAGGACCATATCGACCAGCGGATGATAGATCCTGATCAGCAGGCGGTTGAAGGGATTGGCATGTTCCGACCTGATCCGGCCGCGGATGAACCAGCCCATCAGCACCGGCACCAGGGTGACCGAGAGGAAGGCGGCGGCTCCCATGGCATAGGTCTTGGTGAAGGCCAGCGGTTTGAACATCCGCCCGGCCTGCTCGGTCAGGGTGAAGACCGGCACGAAGGAGACGGTGATCACCAGCAGCGAGTAGAACAGGGTCGGTCCGACCTCGGTGGCGGCGTCGCGGATGATCTGCCAGTGCGGTTTTTTGCCGCGATCGCGCTCCAGGTGCTTGTGGGCGTTCTCGATCATGATGATCGCCGCGTCGATCATCGCCCCGATGGCGATGGCGATGCCGCCGAGGCTCATGATGTTGGCGTTGATCCCCTGGGCATACATGATGATGAAGGCCATCAGGATCGCCACCGGCAGGGTGATGATGGCCACCAGGGCGCTCGGCAGGTGAAAGAGAAAGAGCATGGTCACCAGGGCGACGACGATGCTCTCCTCGATCAGCTTCTCCTTCAGGGTGGCGATGGCCCGCTCGATCAGGCCGGAGCGGTCGTAGGCGGTCTTGATCGTCACCCCTGGCGGCAGGCCGGACTTGAGGCTTTCCAGCTTCTCCTTGACCCGCTCGATGGTCGCCAGGGCGTTCTCGCCGAAGCGCATGACGATGATGCCGCCGACCGCCTCGCCTTCGCCGTTCCACTCGGCCACCCCCCGCCGCATCTCCGGCCCCAGCCGGACCTCGGCCAGGTGCTTGACCAGCACCGGCGTGCCCTCCTGACTGCTCATCACCACGATATTCTGCAGGTCCTCGAGGGAGCGGATATAGCCGTGACTGCGGACCACGAACTCGGTCTCGCCCATCTCGATCGCCCCGCCGCCGACGTCGAGGTTGGCCTTTCTGATCGCCATCATCAGATCGGTGAGCGGGATGTTGTAGGCCAGCAGTTTGTTGGGATCGACGGCCACCTGGTACTGCTTGACGAAGCCGCCGAGGCTGGCCACCTCACTCACCCCCTCCAGCGAGGTCAGCTCGTAGCGCAGGTACCAGTCCTGGATCGAGCGCAGTTCCTGCAGGTTGTGGCGGTCGCTCTCGACGGTGTATTCATAGATCCAGCCGACCCCGGTGGCATCGGGGCCGAGGACCGGCGTCACCCCCTGCGGCAGTTTGCCCGAGACGTAGTTGAGGTATTCGAGGACCCGGGACCGGGCCCAGTACATGTCGGTGCCGTCCTCGAAGATGATGTAGACGAAACTGCTGCCGAAAAAGGAGTAGCCGCGCACCACCTTGGCCCCCGGCACCGACAGCATCTGGGTGGTCAGCGGATAGGTGACCTGGTCCTCGACGACCTGCGGGGCCTGGCCGGGGTACTCGGTGAAGACGATGACCTGGACGTCGGAGAGGTCGGGGATGGCGTCCACCGGGGTGTTCCTCAGGGCATAGACCCCGCCGATGACCATGAACAGGGTCAGCAGGACGACCATGAATTTGTTCTGCAGCGACCAGTTGATGACTTTTTCAAGCATGGCGTTCTCCGGGGCAGAGGTTCTGCAGTGGTTTACTTGAAAAGGTCATCGAGTTTTTCCGTGCCGGCTTTCTGGGCGGGAGGGCTGTTCGCCTCTCCTTTTCGGGCCTTGTGGTCGGCCGCCCCTGCCGCCTGCTCCGCCGGGGCAGACATCTTCTGCACGGCCTCGCGCAGAGTGCTCTCGGAATCGAGCATGAACTGGGCCGAGACCACCACCGACTCGCCCTCGCTGAGACCGGAGAGGATCTGGATATAGCCGTTGTCGTCGGTCACCCCGCTCTTCACCGGGCGAGGCTCAAACCTGCCGTCGCCGAGGGCCACGAACACCGTCTGGCCCTTGCCGGAACTGAGAATGGCGTTGACCGGAATGGCCAGGGCCCCTTCCACCATCCCCGTGTCGATCATGACATTGGCGTACATGTCGGGCTTGAGCTCCAGGCCGGGATTGACCAGCTCGATGCGGGCCCGGGCGGTCCGGCTTTCATTGTTCAGATAGGGATAGATATAGGTGATCCTGCCCTCGAAGACCTTGTCCGCGGCAAAGGGCAGTTCCACCCTGGCCGTCTGTCCGACCTTCACCCAGGGCAGTTCGTATTCGAATATGTCGGCATTGATCCAGATATTGGAAATATCGGAGATCTGCAGCAGCTCTTCACCGGCCATGACGCGCATCCCCTCGAGGGCCTTCTTCATGGTCACCACCCCGCTGTGGGGACTGAACAGGGTGAGGGTCTTGGTTGTCTGCCCGGATGTTTCAATGGCACGGATCTGTCCCGGGCTGATATCCCAATACTTCAGGCGCGTGCGGGCGGCAGCCAGAAGGCGGTCGGCGCTGCCGGCGATCCCGGCTACCGGGTTGCCGGCCAGTTTCCCGCTGTTTTCCAGGGCCAGCAGGTATTCCTGCTGGGCCGCCACCAGCTCCGGACTGTAGATCTCCATCAGCGGTTGGCCTTTCTTGACCATCTGCCCTGCCTGGTTGACAAAGAGCTTTTCGATCCAGCCTTCTATCTTGCTGTTGATCGAAAACTGCCGTCCCTCCTCGTAGGTCATCAGGCCCACGGTACGGATGGTCTTCACCAGTTGACGGCGGCTGACCGGCTCCGTCCGCACCCCCATATTCTGGGCGGTGACCGGATCGATGCTGATCGTCCCTGCGTCGCTGCCGTCCTCGGTGACCGGGACCAGGTCATGACCCATATAGTCTTTGCCGGGGGCATCGCGAATATAGCCCGGATCCATCGGCGAACGCCATTTTTTCGGGGCGGTGGCCGCCTGCGTGGGGGCGTTGGCCGCTTGCTGTTGTGAACCGGTAGCGCCGGGCTTGAGCGGCACGAGGGTCATGCCGCAGACCGGGCAGAGTCCCGGTTCATCCCGGATGACGAAAGGATGCATGCCGCAGGTATATTGCTGCTTCTTCTCCGCCTCCGCCTGGCCCTTGGCCACCTGCTGCTCATGGGCCTGCTCCGGACCGGCGGGACGTCGGGTGCCGAGCAGATAGCCGCCTGCCAGGGCGGCTATCAGGGCGATGATCAGTACGATTGCCTTCAATGCTTTCACCGGCGCCCCCCTCCACTCATTGTCCATACCCAGGCAATGGCACGCCGACGACGCCTTCCAGCACCGCCAGCTGCATCTGGTATTCCGCCACCGCCTCATGGTATTCCCGCTCCAGATTGAACAGGGCCATCCGGCTGTCGAGAACCTTCATGAAATCCGTCTTGCCGTCCCGATAGGAGGCGATGGTCGCCTCCAGGACACTGGCCGCCTGCAGGAGTATTCCCTCTTTATAGAGATCAGTCAGTCTGCCCTTGCCGTCGAGGGCGGCCAGGGTATCGGCCACCGCCAGGCGGATCTGATTGCGCAGCACGTTGCGTTCTTCGACCAGCATGCGATTTTCCGCTACGGCCTCAGCCACCATGGCATGCCGGCGCTGCCGCTGCACCGGCAGGTTGAAGGAGACCGCGGCGCTGTACATATCGTCCCCTTCGCTCATCGGCCCGGCATCGATCTGCATATATTCGAAGGACAGGGTGTAGTCAGGGAAGAATTCCTTGTCGGCCAGTTGGCGATTCAACTGCGCTTTCTCGATCTGGGCGGACAGGGCCTTGAGGGCGGGACGATGGCTCTCTGCCAGGGTTTCAAGAGCGGTCTGCTCCAGCTGCAGGGGGACGATATCGGTAGGCGGGATGGCAGGCAGGGCGGTTTCCGCCGGCCTGTAGAGCAGGGTGTTCATGCTCGCCGTCAGGGTTCGGCGTCTCTGCTGCAGGCTGATGCGCATCTCCTCCATCCTGGAGCGCTCGAGCTGGGCCTTGAGGACATCCTGCTGCAGGCCCTGCCCTACCCCGTACATCGTCTCGGAAAAGCGCAGCAGGTCATCGAGGGCGGTTATATTCTTTTCGAGGATTTCCAGGAAGCGGTCGACAAGTGAGATGCGGTACCAGGTTTCCTTGACCATCCGCCGCAGTTCGATCCGCCGTTCCTCGATGCGCCAGCGATCGGCCTCGGCCTCACGCTCCGCCCCCTTTCGCAGCAGGGCCCGTTTGCCATAGGCGGGCACGGCCTGGCTGAGACCGATGACCTTCGAGGTGGTGGCATCCCGGTTAAAATCGAAGGGATCACGGACCAGGCCGTTCTGGATCTTGAACATCAGCATCGGGTCATCGAGCGACCCGGCCTGGGCGGCACGGCTGACGGTCATCTGCCAGCGTTCTTCGGAGGCCTTGATCTCGGGATTGCTGGCCAGGGCCTCGGCGACGAGTCGCTCGAGGTCAGCGGCGGGAGGCTGCGCTGCAGCGGCGGACCCGGCCTGCCAGCAGACCGGCAAGAGCAGGAAAGAGAGAAAAACATTGCGTATTTTCAGGATCATAGCTGCCTCGCATGATGATGAATCAATGGCTCCGAGTCGATTGTGCCACAATGTATCACCCACTTGACCTTCCTGCCAGTCTTTTCCCGGGAACAGCCGCAGCCAACCTGTCCACCCTCCGGCAAATGCGGCTGAAACAGGCTTTTCCCGGCATCAATAAGATAGGCCGACTGTTTCCGAAAGGCAAGTCCGGCAAAATATACGGTCATTGCAAGGCCGATATCCTTCGGCCTGTTTTGAGATGCCCTCTACCAGGAAGATATGCCAGGCACCTTCCCTGCCTGCGCCCAATGTGCCTATTCTCACTTCGATATTATTCAAGTTTTTTCCAGCTCCGGCTCGTTGCCGTTTTTCATGCCGGTTCGAGATTTTGCACCTGGAGGGGCATCGGGGATACCCTTATCGCCACCGCCCAGGTGGATCATCGTGCGGGCGACAAGGTGCGCGCTGACCGGTGCCGTGATCATCAGGAACACGGCCACCAGGACTTCATGCAGGCTGACTCCGGCCTCAATGGCGCTGAAATGCAGCATTGAAGCGACAAGGATGCCGCCGACACCAAGGGTGGTTGCCTTGGTGGGGCCGTGCAGACGCATGAACAGATCGGGGAGCCGGGCCAGGCCGATGGAGCCGATCAGGGCAAAGGCACCGCCGGCGACCAGAAAGAAGGAAACAAGCAATTCCACCATACCGTTTCTCCTTATTCAATGATATCGCCGCGTAGCAGATATTTACAGAGGGCGACAGTGCCAACGAAACCCATCGGGGCAATAAGCAGGGCCGCCTCGAAAAAGACGGTGAGGCCCAAATGGATGCCGAACAGCACGAGCAGCGCGACCGTGTTGATATACATGGTATCCAGGGCCAGAATTCGGTCCGGCAGGTCGGGACCGCGCACCAACCTCCAGAAGTTGAGGAGGAGGGCGGCGGCGATGCAGGCAAAGGCGATGGTCACGGCGATCGTTAACATTCGAAAATCTCCTTCAATGGTCGTTCATAGCGGTCCTTGATACGGGCGATGGCCTGTGCTTCATCTTCGACGTCGAGAGCGTGAATCAGCAGCGTGCGCCGGTCGAGGCTCAAATCGGCCGAGACGGTACCGGGCGTCAGGGAAATGGTATTGGCCAGGACGACAATGGCAAATTCGTGACACAGATCGAGGGGCAGCCGGATAAATGCCGGCCGCAGTTTCCTGGTCGGACCGAGGATCAATCGCGCCACCACCAGGTTGGCGACGACGATATCCCAGAGCAGCACCGCGAAGTAGCGCAGCAGCTGCAGGGGCCGGCGAAGACGCGGTCGGTCGGGCCAGAAACGCACGGAAAAGAGTGGCAGGGCCAGGGCGAGCACGGCGCCGAGCAGCATCTGGCCTGGCGCCAGGGTATTGCCCAGCAGCAGCCAGACCATCCACAGGCACAGGCTGAACAAGGGTTGGGGCAGCCAGCATTTCATGGTTTATTCTCCTGGTGCAGCACCGCTTCGATATAGCCCCGTGGCGTCAGCAACTGGGCGGCGGTGGCCTCGGCGTAGCGGCAGACCGGCGCGGCAAAGACGGTCAGAATGACACTCGCCGCCAGCAGCACAACAACCGGCGCGAGATGGGTCAGACGAGGCCTGGACCCGGCAGGCATTTCCCCCTCGGTCTGCCAGAACAGTTGCGTGCCGGCCCGACTCAGGCCGACTACTCCGGCCAGGCTGCCGGCCAGGCTGCCGGCCAGAACGACAGTCCACAGCCAGGCGGCGGCATCCGGCGGGACTGACTGGAGGAGAAGCAGCTTGCCGATGAAACCGGAGAGCGGCGGCATGCCGGCAGCGGCCATGGCGCCGACCAGGGCGATCAGACTCATCATGAACGGGGCATTGAAACCGTGCCGGATCGCCAGGTTGTAGGCAGGCAGGGGCCCGCCCAGCACATCGGCCGAGGCGAGCGCCAGAAATGGCGCCGAATAGGCCACGGCCAGGATGCCGGCCAGGGTCGCCGCCGCCGGCAGGAGCCAGCCCGCCTGGCCCAGTGCTGTCAGGTGCAGGGTTTCGGCAAAGAACATCTCCTTGGACATGAAGCCGTTGAGCAGCGGCACGCCGGCCATGGCGGCGGCCGCAACCATCGCCAGGGTGCCGGTAAGCGGCATGTATGTCCACAGGCCGTTGATGCGGCGCATGTCGCGGGTGCCGGTTTCGTGGTCGATAATGCCGGCGGCCATGAACAGCGAGGCCTTGAAGGTGGCGTGATTGATGATATGAAAGACGCCGGCCACGGCCGCCAGCGGCGTATCGATGCCGAACAGCAGCACGATAAGGCCGAGATGACTGATCGTGGAATAGGCCGGCAGGCCCTTGAGATCATGCCGGAACAGGGCGTATAGGCACCGTACGACAGGGTGACGAGACCGGTGCCGCCGACCACCAGGAACCACAGGTCGGTGCCGGCCAAGGCCGGGAACAACCGCGCCAGCAGGAAGACGCCGGCCTTGACCATGGTGGCGGAATGCAGGTAGGCGCTGACCGGGGTCGGCGCCGCCATGGCCCGGGGCAGCCAGAAATGAAAGGGGAACTGGGCCGATTTG
>JROS01000089.1 GCA_000769715.1 Desulfobulbus sp. Tol-SR | reverse complement strand
GATGCGCTAAGCTTGGGCTAATAAACACCCAGAAAAACATCAAGGAAGGTGATCGGCTGGCTTCCGGCGCGGACTGGGAAAAAGCCATTGAGGTGTATAAAAATGGAATACTCGCCCTTGAAAAAGAACAAAAAATTGACCCGTCAGTCCTGGGTGAGCTCAAGTCGAAACTTCATCGTTCCCAAACCCATCTTTCCATAGAGAAGGGAAATGATACAATGACGAAAAAGGAGTGGCAGAAGGCGATTGATCATTTCAATGACGCGTTAGTTCATCTACAGCCACTCCCTCCTGAAGAACGGAAGGAATTCATGGCTTCCCTGCAGCCACAGCTCAACAGGAGCACCTTCCAACTCCTCAAACAGCAGGGCGACGAGTTGTTTGCCTCCTCCGATTGGACTGGAGCCTTCACATCTTTTCAGGAAGCTATCAGCCTTGGAGGCAAACTCGACCAATCGGAGAGATCCACTCTCAATTCAATCCAGATTGATATCGTCAGGGCCGAACTCTATACCACAATCAAGGAAGGAAAGGCTGCCTTTGCAAACAATGAATGGGACGAGGCGATCGAAAAATTTGCGCGTGCCAGTAAGATCCTGATGGATAATCCAGGATTACTGAATCAGGAAGATGCTGACAGGAACCTGCGTAAATTGTCGAGGATCATGCTTCAGGCTTCAATTATCCGGGATCAGCAGAAAGTGGAAAAACTTATTGCAGAAAAAAGATACACCGAAGCGAGAAAGGATCTTCAACAGATTGCCATGTACATCGATAGCAGCCCGCTGAAATCTGAAAAAGAATTTGAGGCGATTCGTCGAAAAATAAGTGCAACTATCGACACCACCCTGAAGGCACAGGTTATCAGCGATAAGATCTCCTATCTCGAAGATCATTTTCAGGCTATCTTTGCCGAAAACTATCCTGCTGCGCCTCCCGAATCACTCATATCGCCTGTCATCACCTTTATCAAGGAGGAAGACGACAAACTGGTGTTTAAAATGCGATGCACGGAAAATGGCAAAGGAAAACCCTTAAACCTGATAATGTATTACAGTTTTAAAAAAACCACCGGAACATGGGCATTCCACAGTAATACGGACGAATAAGACCGCTATTCAGTGGATGATTGCTCCCTGTCCAGTCCTATACCAGGAAACGAAACTCTCCCTTTCCGAGAAGATTGTGAAGGTGAAGGATCCCAACCAGTTTCCGTTCGCTATCGATTATCGGCAGTACTGTAATTTCATGACGCTGCATGATGGACAAGGCATCTGCAGCCTGCATGTCAGATTCGATGCAGATGGGGTTGGCAGTCATCAATCCACACACCCCGACATCAGATAGACCGACATCTCCCAGTACGTACCTGCGAACATCTCCATCCGTCACGATGCCGACAACATGATCAGACAGATCGACAACCAGGACCGCACCCAGGTTCTTCTCGTTCAGAATCCGAACTGCCTCTGCTGCAGTAAATTCTTGCGTTATTACAGGTATATCTCGCCCTGTAAGCATAACCTGAGATACCCGGACCTTCAAACGTTCTCCGAGACTTCCACCGGGGTGGTTGAATCTAAAATCTTCGGCCTGGAATTTTTTCCTGTTGAGAAGCACCACGGATAAAGCATCTCCCATGGCGAGAGTTGCCGTAGTACTCGCGGTTGGAGCCAGCCCAAGGGGACAAGCTTCCTTCGGCACCGCTATATCCAGTACGACATCAGCAGCCAGGGCAAGCAGTGAATTTTTCCCTCCAGTCATTGCGATGATCTTGTTTCCGCGTTTTTTCATGCTGCTGAGGAGCGCGTTTAATTCGATGGTCTCTCCTGAATACGATATTGCCAATATAACATCTGTAGAGGTAACCATCCCCAGGTCGCCATGCATGGCCTCAACCGGATGAAGAAAAAAGGATGGAGTTCCGGTACTATTCAAAGTTGCCGCTATTTTCTGACCAATGATGCCTGACTTTCCAATCCCGGTTATAATCATTCGGGTTGGACATTCCATTATGAGATCAACAGCACGAAGAAATTCCTGATCGATTTTATCACGTACTGCTGTAAGTCCTTGTACTTCAATGGTAAAAACTTTCCGGGCCTCTTCAATCGACATTATTCAACTGAACCTCGCTCTTCTATCTTGATAAAATCTTGTCAGAATGTTTTTTTTGACCAGCAATTCCATTTTTCGCTTATTGTAATTTGCCTTCGAGGCAGATCATATTACTGTTTTCTGATCATTGTTCAAGCATTGACATCGACTTGCTGTTTGGCGACTGATCGGTATAAAAGGTCTTAATCTGCTTTATTTTCTTGCATATCAGCGACATATCCGGTTTTTCATCACAAAAGGTCCCTTCGTTTTAAATCAAGCTTTTCTTGCCAGTTTAGATTAAAATAGAAATTTTTGAGAAATGAAATACCACTAATTCAATATCCCTTTGCATTTTCCAGAACAACATCCACCACTCACTATCAGAGTACGGTCAAATCCCCCAGTGATTCATACACATCCTTCCTCTTTTGCAAACGGAGTTATCCATGTCCAATTACATCTTTACTTCTGAATCAGTCTCCGAAGGCCATCCTGACAAAGTTGCCGATCAGATATCAGATGCAATCCTCGATTCTATTCTGCTCCAGGATCCTCATGCCCGGGTTGCATGTGAAACTATGGTTACCACGGGTATGGCGATCATCGCTGGTGAGATTACAACAACAGCTTGGGTAGATATGCCTGATGTCGTTCGTCAAACCATAAGGGAAATCGGCTACAACTCCTCCGACATGGGGTTCGATTGGCAATCATGTGCTGTTCTGACTTCCATTGACAAGCAGTCAGCCGATATCGCGCAGGGTGTTGATGAAGGCAAAGGACTCGATCTGGACCAGGGTGCAGGAGATCAGGGACTGATGTTCGGGTACGCCTGCAATGAAACCGATGTGCTTATGCCGATGCCTATCTATTACGCCCACCTCTTGACGAAACAACAGGCTGAAATTCGTAAGGCAGGGAAATTGCCATGGTTACGGCCGGATGCAAAAAGCCAGGTTACCATCGAATATGCCGATGGAAGACCGAGGCGTATCGAGGCCGTTGTCTTATCTACCCAGCACGATGATACCATCAGTTATTCAGATTTGAAAGAAGCGATAATGGAGATGATAATCAAGCCTGTGCTACCGCAGAACATGCTTGACCCCAACACCAAATTCTATATTAATCCGACCGGTCGCTTCGTCATTGGTGGGCCTGTCGGCGATTGCGGAGTTACCGGCAGGAAAATCATCGTCGACACCTATGGCGGTAAAGGCTCCCACGGCGGTGGCGCCTTCTCAGGGAAGGATCCATCGAAAGTCGATCGCTCATCATCGTACATGGGGAGATACGTCGCTAAAAATATCGTCGCTGCCGGGATTGCCTCCGAGGTCGAGGTGCAGATTGCCTATGCCATCGGCATATCAAAACCGGTTTCAGTCAATGTCAACAGCTTCGGAACCGGTAAAATTTCTAACGACACCATTCGAGAGCTGATACTTGAATTTTTTGATCTCCGCCCTAAGGCGATTATTCAGCAGCTCGATCTTCTCCGCCCGATATATCGTCAGACCGCTGCGTATGGTCACTTTGGCAGAGAGGAAGCAAATTTTACCTGGGAGCGGACGGACAAGGCCGATATTCTTCGAGATGCAGCCAAAATCTGAAGCGTACTCATTCATTCCTCAACCATTGATCTTATCAGGTGCCGTATGACTATTTCTACCACGGATTACAAAATTTCGGATATCTCACTTGCTGATTGGGGCAGAAAAGAGATTGCCATAGCCGAAACCGAAATGCCCGGGCTGATTGCCCTTCGCGAGGAATATCGCGGCAAACAACCGCTCGAGGGCGCTCACATCGCCGGATGTTTGCATATGACCATTCAGACAGCGGTTCTCATGGAGACCCTCGTCTCCCTTGGTGCGGAAGTACGGTGGTCCAGTTGTAACATTTTTTCTACCCAGGATCATGCGGCAGCGGCGATGGCAGCTGCCGGTATACCAACGTTTGCTTGGAAAGGAGAAACTGAAGAGGAATTCTGGTGGTGCATCGACCAGACTATATTCGGACCCGATGGTTGGAGGCCGAATATGATTCTCGATGATGGCGGTGATCTTACACTTGTCATGCACACAAAATACCCTGACGAGCTTAGGAATATCCGTGGTATAAGCGAAGAAACAACGACTGGGGTGCATCGCCTTAACGAGATGGCAAAAGCGGACAAGTTGGCATGCCCTGCCTTCAATGTCAATGATTCTGTGACCAAATCGAAGTTCGACAACCTGTATGGATGTCGAGAATCCCTCATTGACGGTATTAAACGCGCCACCGACGTCATGATTGCCGGCAAGAACGCCGTCGTCGTCGGTTACGGTGATGTCGGCAAGGGATGCGCCCAGGCATTGCGTGGGATGGGCGCTACCGTTTTTATCATTGAGATCGACCCTATCTGCGCATTACAGGCAGCAATGGAAGGGTACAAGGTCGTGACGATGGAAGACGCCTGCTCTTATGGAAACATCTTCGTGACATGCACCGGTAATCTCAAAGTGATTACCAGAGAACACATGGAGAAAATGCCCGATCAGGCAATCGTGTGCAATATCGGCCATTTTGATTCAGAGATCGATATTGCTGCCATCCGCAGCCTCCAGTGGGAAAACATCAAGCCTCAGGTCGACCATGTGATCTTCCCCGATGGGAAAAGAATTATCATACTCGCCGAGGGGCGACTCGTTAATCTCGGTTGTGCTACCGGTCATCCCAGTTTTGTCATGAGCAACTCATTTTCCAACCAGGTACTGGCCCAGATCGAACTGTGGCAAAATGCAGAGAGATATGAGAAGAAGGTCTATTTCCTACCGAAAAAACTCGACGAAATGGTTGCGGCGATGCATCTGAAGAAAATCGGGGTGCAATTGACCAGACTAACCCAGGAACAGGCTGATTACATAGGGGTGTCTGTCGATGGTCCCTATAAACCAGAGTATTATCGATATTAGCCGCCCGCATCCACCAAGGTGGTTGCCATTTTTTCCCTGTGCTCTGTACCGTCACATCCCAGGTTTAGCGGTGACAGGGGACAGGGAAAAATCGTTTGCACCACGCGGTATACGCATCCTCTACACAACATCCCTGTTGACTCAAAAAAAATGGGTGAAGAGAATTTTCTCTTCACCCATTTTTTAAATCATCAACGAGTTGAGCAGAAAATCAGATGCCCCCTGATCCTTCCTCGTTTTTAATACGGCTTTTCAATGCATACATCGTGGTCGAACCTGATGACCAGAACATCAATTTCCCTTCTTTCACCAAATCATTGGCAGCGTTTTTGATATCACGGGGTTTGGCCTCAGGATCGCATGCGTAGAAATCCTTCACGTACAGCTGTGGCTTAGGAGATTTCTCACTTTTCTCCAAGATTGCAGCTTTCAGATCATCTTTACTAAGGGCCATGGTAAATCTCCTATTTTTTGGGTACTTAAACAAGCACCAAAAGGTCTGACCGGATTGCTCCAGTCAGACCCTGATTTTCTGCAACTAACTACTTTATATGGCTTGTGTACTTGAACTGCGTACTCGTACGCCAGGTATCGTAGGCCAGACGATAGTCATCGATGCTCTTCTCGGTGAATGGAATTTCACACTCCTCAAAGAACTTCTCCCAGCCAATCCTTTCAGCCCACTCTCCAAGCCGCTCATACTTCTTGGCGCCCTGGGCATAGGCCTCGAGGATCTTCTTAATGGCGGCTACAGTCTCAGGCCACCGGGGAGTTGTATTCGGGAGGAATGGGATAACCAATTTCGAGAACTTCGGCATCGATCTGGAGTTGGAAACCTTACCGCCGACGAGGATGGCGATACCGTCACCCTCGGGGTCTGCCAGAGGCATTGCCGGGCACATGGTGTAGCAGTTACCGCAGAACATACACCGCTCGACATTGACCTGTACCGTTTTGATTTCTTTTCCTTCAACCGTTGCCTTGGCCGGTTTTACAGCGCCCAGCGGACAGGAAGCGATCGCCAGCGGCAGCTCGCAGACACCGGTGATACGGGAATGGTCGATCATCGGCGGTTTACGGTGCACACCGAGGATGGCGATGTCCGATGCATGAACCGCACCGCACATGTTCAGACAGCAGGCCAGGGCAATACGGCACTGGGCCGGCAGGGCCATCGAAGTGAAGTAGTCAAACAACTCATCCATGACGGCCTTGACCACACCAGACGCATCCGTTGCCGGGGTATGGCAGTGGACCCAACCCTGGGTGTGGACGATATTGGTTACACCGGCACCCGTGCCACCAACCGGGAATTTGTTGCCGCGGCTGGCGAGGTCATCGAGCAGAGGCTGAACCTTGGCCTTGTCATCGACCATGAACTCGACGTTGTTCCTGGTGGTGAAACGCAGGTAACCGTCGCAATGCTTGTCAGCGATATCGCAGACCTCGCGAATATACTCAACAGACACCAGGCGGGCCGTTCCACAACGAACCGTATATACCTCTGCACCCGTTTCTGATTTATGCATCAGAACACCCGGCTTCAGGATCTCATGCCACGCCCATTTCCCCTTGTTCTCTTTGATGACCGGTGGATGGAACTGCTCGTAGTAGGGAGGGCCGAGATCCGAGATCCGACCGTCCATTGGTTTATCGGGATTATAACCCATGGTAAGTCTCCTTATATTGATTATGAGATGAAACTTTGATCAAAGCTTGTACTCATCAAGCTGCGTGACGGGCGCGGAATTCCTCAACATTGCGCTCAAAACCACCGGGAACCTCTTCGTCTCTCCAGAAGACATAGGGGTTGGACCGCGGTTCTTTTACATGCTGCGGAATCGGCTCGATGCCCATGACACTCAGGAAGGTCGGCAGACCAACACGCTGCATGGTCTCACCGACACGCTCACGGTTCTTACCGACTTCCATCCACCAATCCCATATTTTCTCAATAAATTCAGTCAATTCTGCAAACTCGTCGTCTGCCGACACCTTGATGAAGGGCAGAATCATCGTGGCAAACTGGGCGCCGTCAAGAATCGGGGCCTTTGCACCGACACAGACCGTAGCACCGGTATCGACACCAGGACGGAGCGCACGCGGCATGACGTTGATACAATGCATGCAACGGGTACATTCCTTGTCATCGATCTTCAGCTCGCCGCCTTCCATCCACATACACTGGGTCGGGCAGAGAGCAACAACCTCTTTCTCGATGTCGAACTTGCCCCAGTCACGGCCGCTGTGGGCGCCTGCATTCGACGGATAGTTGCCTGCGATATATTCCTTGACGGCAGCCTGGTCAATACGGATATTGTCCCTCCAGGTGCCGATTACCGCCACATCGGAACGGGCGATCGCGGCAACACAGTCGTTCGGACAACCAGAGAATTTGAACTTGAACTTATAGGGGAAGGCCGGACGATGAATCTCATCCTGATACCGCATGGTCAACTGATGGCAGCATTCCTCGGTGTCATAACAGGACCATTCGCAGCGGGACTGGCCAAGGCAGTTGGCCGGGGTTCGGAGGTTGGAGCCGGAGCCGCCCAGATCCTGTCCCATATCATGGGTCAGATCCCAGAACAAGGGCTCCAGATGCTCGGTGCGGGTACCAAGAAGGATGATATCGCCGGTTGAACCATGGAAATTGGTCATACCGGAACCGTGCTTCTCCCACAGGTCCATCATCTGACGCAGATGCTTGGTCGAGTAGTATTTTGAGGCAGGTTGGGCAACACGAACAGTGTGGAAATGTTCAACACCAGGAAACTGTTTCGGCACATCCGAATAACGACCGACGATGCCACCACCGTATCCGAAAACACCTACGATACCACCGTGTTTCCAGTGGGTGATCCTGTCTTTGTACGACAGCTCAAGCTGACCAAGAATATCCCAGCACTCCGGCTTTTTCTCGGCCTGCCGCTTGAGATCGGTAACGAAGCTTGGCCATGGGCCACTCTCCAGTTGATCCAACAAGGGCGTCTCATGCTTTGCCATGAATTCCTCCTTTGAATTTCTGTTTATACTGCAACCTTAACCTCTAAATCCTATCAGCAGTTCTCATTTCCCGGCGAATGAATGGAAACCTCGTGACTCATCCGCCCGGCCTGCTCATCGCTCCGTCACAAGCTGCGAGAAGACAGGAAAAAACTAAGCCTTTGACTATTCATTCAGCAGTCGAGAATATCGTTGTATATCTCGTTTGTCAACAAAAATCACGCCTTCAGGGACGCCTTGAATGAACAACCATTCACCACCATACGCTGTCCGTCAGCCTGTTTTACAGGCGGCTTCCAGCAGTTTCAACTCAAGGCTTTCAGGTTGACTTTGGCCGCCGGTCATACACTCGAGAAAGCGGGTTGCCAACGCCTTGCCCAAATGTACTCCTTCCTGATCAAACGAGTTGATATCCCATGCAAATCCCTGAAAAACAATTTTTGCTTCATACAGAGCAAGCAAGGTTCCCATGACTTCCGGAGTCAAACTGCCTCCAATCAATACAATTGATGGGCGGTTACCTGGAAAATGCTTATTCGGATTTCTGTCCTCCTTTCCCGTTGCCAGGGCGACGGACTGGGCGAGGAGATTGGCGAACAGCTTTTGTTGCGATGAAGTCCCAGCCACCTCCAGGTCTTCTCCCCGCTGGCTCCTGATAAATCCGATAAATTCCACCGGCACGATCTCCGTACCCTGATGCAACAATTGATAGAATGCATGCTGCCCATTCGTGCCGGGTTCTCCCCAGAGCACCGGTCCTGATTTGCCGGCGATTTTCCGTCCATTCCTGTCGATTGATTTGCCGTTGCTCTCCATGTCGCATTGCTGCAGGTGAGCGGGAAATCGATGCAGGGCCTGGCTGTATGGCAGGACTGCGACAGTCGGATAACCAAGATAATTATGATTCCAAATACCGAGTAAGGCCAAAAGGAGGGGAAGATTGCGGCGGATATCGGGCTCTTCGGCCAGAAGATCCATCTCGGCTGCGCCATGCAGAAATTCAACGATTTTCTCATACCCCAGCGAAAATCCAAGCGTCACCAGGCCGACCATCGAGGTGAGGCTGTACCGCCCGCCGATGTAATCATACATGTAAAACGCGCGAAGGTACTGATCGGGATCATCCATCGGACTGCCTTTGCCGGTTACGGCAATGCAGTGATGCCGAGGTTCGATGCCATTTCTCCGTAACGCCTGGCAGACAAGTTTCTCGTTGGCCAAGGTTTCCATGGTGGTGCCACTCTTCGACACAATCACTACAAGCGCTGTCTTCAAAACAACTTTTTCGAGAACAGCCGCGGCATCATCCGGATCGACATTGGAAATAAAATGGATATCCCGGTCCTTTCTACCGAACGCACGAAGAGCTTCGTACACGGCTCGCGGGCCGAGGTCCGACCCTCCTATGCCCACATGGATCAGCGTCCGGAACTTTTCCCCATCGACATTGCAGACTTGACCGGTTTCCACATCGTTCAGGAAATTCTTCAACTTTTCCAACTCGCTCTTTGCCTGGGCAGTGGCAGCGGGTTCAGCCGGATTCTGACAAAATATGTCACGACAGGCCGTATGCAGAACCTGCCTGTTTTCGCTGGGCCATCCTTCGATGCGATTTATCACCACTCCCTTTCGCATCTCCTTGAATTGCTCCACCAGACGGCATTCATCGGCAAGATCCTGCAGGGCAGCCAACACCTCATCGGTTACCCGCTGCATCGAATAGAGCATCCTCAATGATCCCGCCCGGCAAACATATCTTTCAAGTCGCCCCGCCGCGGTCAAAGCATCCGGCGCCGTCAAGTCATAAGGCCGCTCGGCGAGTTGCTGCAGCCGTTTTCCGGCGGTAGTTTCATACATGCCGCAGTATCCCTTTCCCATAGTCGCCCACTCCTCAGATTCCCCCCCCTGGCTGATCACACTCAGATTTCTGCGAGTCTTCTCAATTCGGCAATGGTAGCCGCGTAATCATTGCTGCCGAACACCGCCGAACCGGCCACGAAAATATTGGCTCCGGCCTCAACGACATCGGCAATAGTCTTGCTGCTTATCCCGCCATCGATCTCTATATCCACCTCGATCCCCAAGGCCTCGATGCGTTGTCGAAGTTTTCTGATTTTTTCCAAGCAGGAGAGGATAAACGACTGCCCTCCAAAGCCAGGATTGACCGACATCAGCATCACCAGGTCGATTTCCTCAAGGATATAATCCAGAGTGGACAGCGAAGTCGCAGGATTCAGCACGACACCGGCCCTCTTGCCGAGGTCCTTGATCCTGGAGACCGTCCGGTGCAAATGATGTCCGGTTTCAACATGCACCGTTATCCAGTCGGCACCGGCATCCGCAAACGCCTCAATATACGAGTCAGGATCTGAAATCATCAGATGGACATCGAGTTCTTTGGTGGTGACCGCCTTGGCTGCTTTAACAACGAGCGGCCCGAGGGTGATGTTGGGAACAAAATGCCCATCCATCACGTCGATATGGATAATGTCGGCCCCGGCCTGATCAACCGCCCGGATCTCATCACCCAGGCGAGTAAAATCGGCCGAAAGGATCGACGGGGCTATCAGTATCCGTCCCATCTCGCATTCCTTTTTGATCACAATTGATTGATCTGTTGACGCCGGACCTGACCCGGCTCCGGCCTCGTTCACATATCTCCGGGAGACAGTTTCCTGACGGCATCGCCCGGCAGCATCTCAATGAGCCCCTCCAGTTCGAGCAGGAGGAGGAGCTGATTGAGTCTGGCGGCAGTCAGCCCTGAATCGCTGCACAGCCGCTCGCGTCCCTGTGGGTAGGGTTCGATATGCTGGAGCAGTTGGAGCGCATCCGGATCAACGGTACAGGAGTGGATATCGACAGCCTTCCCGCTTTCACTGCCGGAATTATTTGCCAGATCCAACTCCTCCAGCACGTCACGAGCAGATTGTACCAACTTTGCTCCCTCTTTCAACAACCAATGCGTTCCTTCACTCTTGAAGGAATCCACTTGTCCGGGGACGGCGAAGACCTCCCGGCCGGATTCAAGGGCCATCTGCGCGGTAATAAGGGATCCCGATTTCTTTGCCGCCTCAACGACAAGGACACCTAGGCTCAAGCCGGCAATAATCCTGTTTCTTGCTGGAAAGCGGAACCCCTCCGGAGTCGTCCCGAGGGGGTATTCAGTGACCAGCAGCCCGGACTGACCAATCTGTTCATAGAGACGGCGGTTCTGTATGGGATAGATAACGTCGAGGCCGCAGCCAAGGACGGCGATCGTCTCTCCCCCGGCGGAGAGCGCCCCGGCATGGGCCTCGGCATCGATGCCCAGCGCCATGCCTGATACGATGGTGAGAGAGGGAGCAAGATCGGCGGCAAGCGAACGTGCCGTTCTCCGGCCATAGGCCGTCGAGGCCCGGGAGCCGACGATCGCGAGACAGCTGCGGTGCAACAGTTCCTTGCGACCGCGAACAAACAGAACGGGAGGGGGGTCCGCTATCTGGCGAAGGAGCTCGGGATAGGCCGGATCGCCGAAGTCAACGGCGAGATAGCCCTTTTTCAGGAGCAACTCGAGCTCAGTACTGCCGCGTCGCCGCAACGCCTCGGGACAGGCCAGCGCCCCGACCTGCCGTGGCTGGATCCCAGGGACTTTGAGGAGCTTCGTTTGGCCTACGGCAAGGACCAGCTCAGGGCTGCCAAAATGTTCGACAAGACGCCAGAAACCGGTAAGGCCCAGGCCGGGTGCCAGGCAAAGACTGATCCAATCAAGGACCATAGACCATCCTCTTTTATCTGAATCGGCGTTCTTCGTACGGTTTGAGATGGCCCTTCAGTATCACGGGCCAAGGGTGCTCGAAGCATTAATCGGTCATAAAGACCCGAAGCTCTTCAATCCTCGAAGGGTGTTTCAGCTTGGCGATGGCCTGCGCTTCAATCTGCCTGATTCGCTCTCTGGTCACGGCGAAACACCTGCCGACTTCTTCCAGGGTGTGATCGCAATCGGCGTTGATGCCGTACCGCATCCGAAGGACCTTGGCCTCACGCGGAGTGAGGGAGGACATCACCTGGCTCAGGCATTCCCGCAAACTCGACACCATTGATACCTCATGGGGACCGGGGCGTTCACTGTCTTCTATGAAATCGCCGAGGTAGGTCTCGCCATCGTCCCCGACCGGGGTGTCGAGGGAGATGGCATCCTTGGCAATTTTCAGTGCCGACTTGACCTTGGAGACCTCGGTACCGAGCTGCTCAGCCATCTCTTCCGGGGTAGGTTCCCGGTGTTCCTCCAACAGAAAATCCTTCGATACCCTGAGAAGACGGTTGATTGTTTCGATCATGTGCACCGGTAGACGGATCGTCCGTCCCTGGTCGGCGATGCCGCGGGTGATCGACTGCCTGATCCACCAGGTGGCGTATGTACTGAATTTATATCCCCGATGATAATCGAACTTTTCCACGGCCTTCATCAAGCCGATATTTCCTTCCTGGATGAGATCGGAAAACTGGAGGCCGCGATTGGCGAATTTTTTCGATACGGATATAACCAGACGCAGGTTGGCCCGAACCAGGGCCTCCTTGGCGTATTTGGCCATATCCCTTCCCGCCTCGATCTCGTAGAGGGCCAGTTTCAGACTCTTGTGGTCAATACCGGACTGACGGAGGAGTTGCATGTCCACCAGTTCCTCAATTTCATGGGAGTTCAGTTCGGCGGTCGGGGAGATCGACTCAATGTCCCGCACGCTCATCAACTCGACAAAGACCTTGCGGAATCGCCTCGACAAGTCTTCAAGACCAGCGGCTACAGCGTTGACACATTCAGAGCAGACAATCCAGTTATGGAACAGTTTGACGATTTTTTCGCCGATTGTCTCAACCTCCCTCTGAAGCTCACCAAATTTAGCCACCCCTGGGGTAACAGTCAGCATCTCCTGCAGCATCTGGGTTCTTTGTCTATCCAGATCAACCGCGGTATCGACACTCTCGAGGAAGGCCTTGCTCTCCCTCTCAACCAGTTCAGCCTGATCTTCAGGTACACTGTTGATGATACTACATATTTTCTCTTTATTTGTTCTGAGATCTTTCGCCACCTCGATCAATGCAGGTATGGCAAGGGGGGTCTTGAATGCGGCACTCTGTATTCTCCGCTTCCCCTCTTCCATCATCTTCGCCAGTTTCAACTCCTCTTCATGACTGAGCAAGGTCAGTGAGCCCATTTCGCGAAGGTAGATGTTCATCGGATCGATGGAGTGCGCCCCATCCTTGCTGGTCCCTCGTGAAGTACGGCGGCGATCACTTTTCCTGCGCCCGGAAAAAGGGGTGTCTTGAGGGTCTCCCGACGCCGCTGCCCCGCCATCTGAATAATCTTCAGCCAGTTCAATAGGGATGACTTCATCATCGGTCTTATATATCCCGGTGAGTTCGTAGATCGATGCATCATCATCGATGGCAAAAAAATCATCGTCTAAATCAAACCGGTTCCGATTCTCAAAGTCTCGTTCATTCGAAGCCATGCGATTTCTCCCACCACTAACCACGATTTGGCATACTTGCAGCCAAGGGACATCCAGCCGGTAATCCGCTCCCCTATGGCATATACATAATCAATAAGATCGTATTATTCAATCACACCATGTGATACCAGGATAAATAAAAACCAATGTCAAGTCCTCTTTTTCTTCCTTTACGCAGGTGGGTCGAGGGGCCAGGATAGAACAAATTTCAGCGCTCCACGCCCTGCAATTGACGGTCGACCTCCTGTTTTTCCACCATCAGGAGCTGTAACATTTTGATATCGCCATGCCGCTGCGACGTAAGAATTTTTTGTTGCAATTCCATAGATTTTTTCCGCAGCACCTGATTCCGCAGCCAGCTGAGCAGGTCTTCGAGCTCTTCTTCGGGAGAAGTCGGGAAGACCGGGTCCCCGGATTGCCCGGAGGCTTTCATCAAGAGATCCGCAACAAGGGCCCGCTCCGCACCTTCCGGAAGCAGGGAGAGCAGTTCCTCGGGCTCGATTTGATCCTTCCGGACAAATATCGCCTGCATCTGGAGAAAAAGAACCTCTCCCACCGTGCCGACAAGAAAATCACGTAATCCGGTTGACTCGAGATTTTTGAAATATTGGGGATGAAGCACCATGAAACTGACAAGATGCCGCTGTGATCCTGATAGCGATGCGCCCTTTTCGATTTCCGGGTTACCGGTTGCTCGTTCGAACGATTGTTCACGGCGTTGTCCGCCTGCCCCGGTCTTGGCTTTCCAGGACGATTCCATCTGTCCTGCCGGCAGTCCGAGCTTTTCACTGAAATGGGCCAGGACCACGGAGCGCTGCAATGGT
Organism: Desulfobulbus sp. Tol-SR; assembly: GCA_000769715.1. GTDB lineage: Bacteria > Desulfobacterota > Desulfobulbia > Desulfobulbales > Desulfocapsaceae > Desulfoprunum. The sequence goes on along the minus strand of JROS01000089.1, from coordinate 4,378 downwards.
GACACGGCCGCCTCAGCGATGGGTTTCAGCTCCTGCATGATCTTCAGCTTTCCGTCAAGAGTCAGGCCATGTTCACGTATCAGTGACTCAAGGACGAATTCCGGGAGTGGCTCGGCCTTCTCAACTATACTCCTGAGCGCATCGGCCCCTTCCTGACGAACATAGGTATCCGGATCGTGACCGACAGGCAGAATGGCGATCCGACCGGCCATCTGCTCTGCAAACAAAAGCGGCACCGCCCGCATCGCCGCTTTCTGGCCGGCTGAATCCCCATCAAAGAGCAGAATCACTTCTTCAGCGAAGCGATGGAGCAGACGCAGCTGCTCCCGGGTCAGGGCGGTTCCGAGCGGGGCCACGACGTTGCCCATCCCCTGTTCCACGAGCGAGATCAGATCGAAATTTCCCTCGACCACAATGGCCTGCCGCAGCCGCCGGATGAACTCACCCTGCTGAAACAGCCCGAGCAGGGCCCGACTCTTATTGAACACCGGACTCTCGGGTGAATTCATATACTTGGGCTGTCCATCGCCGAGGATCCGGCCGCCGAAACCGATCACCCGGCCCCGGATGTCCAGAATCGGAAAGAGGATCCTGTCACGGAAGCGGTCATAGCAACCGCCATTGTCCTTTTTGACCAGCAGGCCCAGTTCTTCAGCGATACGCCTCTCTTCGGCCGGCAGCTGCCGGACAAGAAAGTCCCAGCCGGCACCGTCAACGGAAGGGGCATAGCCGATCCTGTATCGATCCCGGACAGCGGTGCTCACCCCCCGCCTCTCGAGATACTCGCGGGCCGTAGCAGCTCCTGGTGATTCCAGCAGATATCGACCGTAGATCTGAGCACACCTGTCGTTGACCGCGAACATGGCCTGACGTTTTCTGGCCAGTTTTTCCTCGGCTTCGGAGCGGGGCTTCTCCGGCAGGGCAATCTGGTATCTGGCGGCAAGTTCTTTCAAGGCGGCAGGAAAGTCGAGGTTGTGGTACTTCATCATGAAGGTGAAGACATCGCCGGATTCGCCGCAACCGAAACAGTGGAAGAACTGCTGCCCCGGATGCACCGTAAACGATGGAGTTTTCTCTCCATGAAAAGGACAGAGGCCGAGGAACCTGGTACCGCTTTTTTTCAAGTCGACACACTCACCGATAATCTTGACGATATCCGCCTGATCCTTGATCTGTGCAGCGATGTCTTCCCGGGACTCCTGAGGTTTCATTTCGTTTTCCAAAATGGGTGATGATTCTCGGCCGGCAAGGGACTATACTGCAACCTTGTCCGGCCGTCTCCATGGAAGCCGGCCGATTACCGACTTTCTACCGAAATGGCCTGGAGCGCATTACGCCATGGATGATATCACAAAGATACTGTCGTTTGAGGTCAAAAAAGAGATCGCCGAGCGATATTTCGGTTTTCGCAAACGCATCGAGGACGACAAAGGCCTCTATGAACAGCGCCTCACGGCCTCCTCGCTCGAGTTGGAAAGCAGTATCGGGTTCGATCTGATCCGCATCTATATCCTCCTCCACGACGAACAGCTCATCCATCGTTTCATCCGTCTTATCGGCCTGCCGCAGGAATTCTTCTATGACCCCTATTTCGTCCAATCGGCGTCGATCCGGAGACGGGTCTTCAGCGGCATGAAATCCAGGGGGTGGTCGAGGCGGGCGCGATTTCGCAACATGTTCTACGATGTATACGAATCGCTGGCCGGCCATGTGGAATCCTATCGAAAAACACTGTCGGAACTGACCGAGGAACAGGAAACCATTCGTGAACAGATCAACCTGTTCTACCGCAGGAATGATATCGACAGCATTATGAGCTTTATCCGCCGGATTGACAACCCCGATCCCAGCGAGTTGATGGCGGCGGCCACCATCGACGCCCAGCACGGCCTCGACGAGAAGATGCGGCTGCATCCTCCTCTGCCGGCCTGCGACCTGCTGCCGCCCATCCCACCCCTCCCCGCATTGGACGCTATCCGCCCCGAGTTAAAGCAGTTGGTCAACGAGGCCTATAAGATACCGAGGCAATGGCGGCTTCGCGACGAGGTCCTGCCGCTCGCCTGAGATCGGGCGCCCCCGTGCCCCCCCCCTGCCGGGCGGGGTGATCGACCGGCCCGTGCGGATCTCCGGGACCGGCGCGACCGGGACTCGGGGTTGATTCGATTTGCTTTTTTTCCCGGAGGCACTGTATCGTTGAGTAAATGGGGCTCTCCCCCGCCGCCGCTCGCCGCGCCGAACCCGATCCAATCCGGCAACGTCCGGCTTGCTATCCGACTATCCCGGCCTCTTATGAAAATTACCACCATCACCCGGACCATTCGCAATACCAAACGGCTGGCGGAGATCATCAAGGTCCTGTCCGCCTATGGCTTCCGCCAGGTCCTGGTCGATTCCGGCATCAGTCGTTTCCTCGACCGGGAAGTCGAAGGCCCGGATGCCGCCGCACCCAGCACCATCCCCCGACCGGTCCGGTTTCGCCGGGTCCTCGAAGAACTGGGCCCGACCTTCATCAAATGCGGCCAGATCCTGTCGACCCGTCCCGACCTGATCCCTGCCGAATGGGCCGAGGAGTTGAAAAAACTGCAGGACAGCTGCTCCGAGGTCCCGTTCAGCGAGATCTACGAGGTCCTGAGCATGGATTTCCCCGGGCGGCTCGACGAGCTTTTCTCATCGATCGAGGAAACACCGATTGCCGCCGCCTCGATGGCCCAGGTGCATCGGGCCACCCTCCGCGATGGCCAGCAGGTGGTCATCAAGGTGCTGCGACCGGACAGCAGGCAGCTGGTGGAAGAAGACATGGCCCTGCTCGAGACCCTGTCCCAGATCGTCGAGCAGTACTTTTCCAACCTCGGCTACAGCCCGGTCGCCGTGGTCAAGGAATTCTCCCGGGAACTGGCCAAGGAGGTCAACCTGATCTATGAGGGGCAATCGACCGATCGCCTCCGCCGCTATTTCGAGAACGACTCGAATATCCATTTTCCGAAGGTCTACTGGTCGGCGACGACCCGCCATGTCCTGACCCTCGAGGAAATCCACGGCCGTCTCCTGTCGACCATCCAACCGGACAGTCTCGGCCCGCAGGAACGCCGGGCCATAGTCGCCAAAGGGACCGACGCCGTGTTCAAACAGTGCCTGCGGTTCGGGTTCTTCCATGCCGACCCGCACCCCGGCAACATCTTTCTCCTGGCGGACGGCTCGATCTGCTTCATCGACTGCGGCATGACCGGCCAACTCGATCGGAAGACCACCGAGCAGCTCATCGATCTCGTCGCCGGCGTCATCCGCGGCGATATCGAGCGGTTGTGCCGGGTCGTCGTCGAGCTGACCGACACCGACCCGGCCAAGACCGATCAACGCGATTTCCGCGCCGATCTGCAGCACCTGATCAGTCACTTTCAGAATGCCGATCTGCAGCATCTCGACATCAGCACCCTGCTGACCGAATTTTTCGAGATGCTGCAGAGCTATCACCTGCAGTGCCCCGGCGACTTGATGCTCCTGACCAAGGCCCTCACCACCATCGAAGGGGTCGCCGCCCATTTCGACCCGACCTTCGATGTCCTGGCCCATGTCGAACCGCAGATCCAGGAAATCGTGCTCAACCGCTACGGCTTCAACGCCCTCAAGGACCGCCTGCAGAAGGCGGCGACCGGATATTTCGAGCTGTTCGAGTACATCCCGAAAGATATCCAGAGGTTCCTCGACCATGTCCGCCATCGTCGGTTCACCCTCAATCTGGAGATGAAACGGATCGAGCACATGGCCGACAAGATCGACCTGGCCAGTCGGGTGATGGGCATCGCGATGATCATCGCCGCCCTGATCGTCGGCTCATCGATCCTCATCCTCGCCGACCAGCTGTCCGATCAGCAGGGATTCCTCGGCACCATGGGCCTTTTCGGCCTCGGCCTGGCCGGGGTCTACGCCGTTGGATTTGTCATCTCCTTCCTGTTGCCGAAAAAACGCAAATAACCCGGGCGGGACGGGGAGACAACGGGTGAAAACCGGGTTTAGCGGTTCTGTTCCTCGATAAACGTCTGTACCGCCGGACTGAGGCCGAGGCCCTTAGCCAGTTCGTTCAACCATTTCCTCTCGGCCTCGGAATCGACCTCAATGGCAGAAAATGCCAGCATATACATAGCCTTGGCGGCGGAAGGGTCACTGATCCCAGCCACCAGAGCAGCGACATCCCTGGGGTGGTGCAGTTCGTCCAGCAGGAACATCCTCTCCTCCTGGGTGAGATCGATGGTCCGCAACCTGTCGAGGATCGCCCGCTCCTCCTGCTCATCGACCGTCCCATCGGCGTGGGCGGCGGCCACCATGACCTGGATCATCCTCCGGGCGATGTCCTCCGAAGCCGATGCCGATGCCGATGCAG
>JROS01000193.1 GCA_000769715.1 Desulfobulbus sp. Tol-SR | reverse complement strand
AAGTGTCGAGACCCTTATCCGCTCGCTGGCCAGGTTCTCGGAGAAGACCTTGCCGGTTCTCTCCGGCAAGGTCGATGTCACCGCCCATGCCGTAAAAATCGGCCCGGCACCGATCTTTGCACGACTCTGGCTGGAACTCGGCCTGCCGACGATTATCAACAACCTGCTTGCTGACCGGAAGTTTGCATTTGATATTGAGCGGGCGATTTTCCTCACGGTCTTGCATCGCTTGTTCATGTCGGGATCCGACCGGTCGTGTGAGCAGTGGCGGCGTGACTACGCGGTTGCCGGAGTTGAGGAAATCGCCCTGCATCACGCATATCGGGCCATGGCATTTCTCGGGGAGATCTTGATTGATCAGCATGGAGCGACACCTTTCAGCCCCCGCTGCACGAAAGACCTGATCGAGGAAGGACTGTTTGCCCGACACCGCAACCTGTTTACCAGCCTGGACCTTGTCTTCTTCGATACAACCTCGATCTACTTTGAGGGAGAGGGCGGCGAGACTCTCGGCCAGTTCGGGCACAGCAAAGACCACCGGCCTGACCGCAAACAGATGGTGGTCGGGGCGATTCTCGATGACAATGGCCGCCCTATCTGTTGTGAACTGTGGCCCGGCAACACCGCCGATGTCACGAGCCTGCTGCCGGTGGTGGCAAGACTGCAAAGTCGTTTCGGCATCAAGCGCTTCCGTATCGTAGCGGATCGGGGCATGATAAGCGCCGATACGATCAAGAGCCTGGAGAATCCGGACTGCGATATTCCCTATATCCTGGGCGCCAGGATGCGCCGGGTGAAAGAGGTGAGCGAAGAGGTCCTCTCCAGAGCCGGGCGGTACCACGAGGTCTCTCCCGAGAGAACGGATGCCAAGTCTCCTTCGCCCCTGGCTGTCAAAGAGGTTCTGGCGGAGGGGCGGCGTTACATCGTCTGCCGCAACGCCAGGCAGCAGAGAAAAGATGCGGCCGCGAGACAAGCCATGATCGCAGCCCTCGAGGAGCGGATTCAAACCAACCCCAAAGGGCTGGTCGGTAATCGCGGATATGCCAGATATATCAAGGTCTGCAAAGGTGGCATGACAATCGATACAGACAAGATCGCGGCGGAAGCCCGATTTGATGGCAAATGGGTGTTGCGCACCAATATGACCCTCTCTGCCGAGCGGGTGGCCCGCAAGTACAAGGAACTCTGGCAGGTGGAACAGGTCTTCCGCGACGTGAAGTCGGTGCTCGACACCAGGCCGGTTTTCCACAAACGGGACGAGACAATCCGGGGCCATGTCTTTTGCAGTTTTCTGGCGCTTGTCCTGCGTAAGGAACTGGATCGCCGCCTGGAAGCTGCGGGCCATCGGTTCGAATGGGCGGATATCAAGCGGGATCTCCAGGCCTTGCAGGAGGTCGTTGTCGAGGAAAGTGGTCGAAGCCTTACTGTCCGCACGGCATGTAGCGGAACCTGTGGCAAGGTGTTTCAGGCGGTTGGTGTTGCCTTGCCGCAAACCATACGTGAAATATGAGTGGGTTTTCCGCAGATTGTCCATGCCAGGTAGTGCCAACACTTTTTATGCGTCCTTTATCAATCTGAAATCGTATAATTATTTTTTTTCAACTGTTGAAGATGAGTCAAA
>JROS01000088.1 GCA_000769715.1 Desulfobulbus sp. Tol-SR | reverse complement strand
AGCCCGGTGGGGTCGTCCTTGCCCCGTTTCTGCATCTTGTTTTCGCCCTTCTGATCGAAACTGCCGGCCATCAGCCAGTTGCCGCAGGCAGTATTGCCATCGGCCTGCAGTTTGGCAAAAGACGGTATCGTATCGCTCTTCTTATAAATTTCCTTGGTACCGGCAACCAGGTCCTCGATGACGAAATCCTGAGTGGCCTGGCCGTTGATCCATTTGGCGACCTTGGGGACATCGAAGCGGTTCAGGCCATCCCGATAATCCCACTTCAGGTTGAGAATCGGCTCCGGACAGGCTCCTCCTTCCTTGGCATACAGTGCCCGGATTTCATCCATGATCCGCATGCAGATATCGCCGTCCGACAGGGCATCACCCGGTGGATTGGCGGCCTGGTAGCGCCACTGCACCCAACGGCCGGAATTGCTCTGGCTGCCCGCTTTCTCCATGCTGGCGGCGGCCGGCAGCAGGAAGACCTCGGTACCGACGGTCTGCGGGTCAACCCCGGGCCCTTTCCAGAACATGGCGGTCTCGTTGTCGAAGATATTGACGTTGACCATCCACTGCAGCTTCTGCAGGGCCTTTCTGACCTTGGTGGTGTTGGGGTTGCTGACGGCGAGGTTGGAACCGTAGGCGAAGAAGCCCCTGACCTTGCCGGCGTACATGTCATCGAAGGTGTGCATGACCGAGCAGGCCTGGCCGTCATCCAGCTTCGGCAGCCAGGAGTAGCCGAACTCGTTTTCCGGCGTCGCCTTGGCGCCCCACACCGCCTTCAGGAAGCTGACGGCGTATTTCGGGTAGTTCTGGTACCAGTTGGCCGACATCGGATCTGCCGACTTGGTTGTATATTTTTCGTTATAGGCCGCCAGGGTCTGGATCGGCCCGGTGGGCATCTTCAGATATCCGGGCAGGATATTGTAGAGAATGGCGTGGTCGGTCGATCCCTGAACGTTCGGCTCGCCGCGCAGGGCATTGATGCCGCCGCCGGCGATGCCCATGTTGCCGAGCAGCAGTTGGATGATCGCCATGGTCCGGATATTCTGGCTGCCGACGGTGTGATGGGTCCAGCCGAGGGCGTAGCACTCGGTGCCGGCCTTGTCCCTGGCACCGGTGGCGCCATAGAGGTTGTAGACCTTGAGCAGGTTGTCCTTCGTGACGCCGGTGATCGACGACACCTTGTCGAGGGTATAGCGCTCATAGTGCTTCTTCAGCATCTGATAGACGCAGCGCGGATCCTGCAGGGTGTAGTCACGGATCGGGATCCCGGCCTCGTCCTTGTCGGTGGTCCAGGTGTCCTTGCTGTACTTGCGCTTCTCGGCGTCATAGCCGGAGAACAGGCCGTCGTTGAAGGCATAGCCCTCGCTGACGATCTGCGAGGCGTTGGTATAGTATTTGACATACTCTTCCTGAATCAGATTGTTGTCGATGATGTGCTTGATCATCCCGCCCAGGAAGGCGATGTCGGTGCCGGAACGCAGCGGCACGTGATGGTCGCAGCGGGCCGAGGTCCGGGTGAAACGCGGATCGACATGGATCAGCGTGGCGCCCCGATCCTTTGCCTTGAGGATCCACTTGAAGGCGATCGGGTGGTTTTCGGCGGGGTTGCCGCCCATGATAAGGATACAGTCACTGTTCTTCAGGTCAATATAGTGGTTCGTCATCGAACCGCGGCCAAACGACTCTCCCAGAGCCGATACGGAGGGGCTGTGTCAGACGCGGGCCTGGTGATCGATATGGACGAGACCCATGGCCCGGCAGGCGACGGACAGGGTCCAGCATTCCTCGTTGCCGATGTTCGATGAGCCGTAGTGGCCGATGCTCTCGACCCGGTTGACCAGTTCACCCTTGGCGTTATGGGTGATGAAATCCTTGTCACGGGTGTCCTTGAACAGGCGGGCGATCCGTTTCAGGGTCCAGTCCCAGTCCTTCTCCTCCCACTTGTCACTCTTCGGCGCCCGGTAGAGGACCTTTTTCAGGCGGTGCTCATTAGCCTCGGTCAGGCCGAAGAGGCCGGCGCCCTTGGCGCAGAGCGAGCCCTCGTTGATCGGCATATCGGGATCGCCCTCGATGTTGAAGATCTTGCCGGTCAGCCTGTCGGTGCTGCAGATGACATTGCAGCCCACCGAGCAATAGCAGCAGATCGAGATTGACTGCTTCGCCGTCCGGATCCTATCCATCTTACTGAGCTCCGCGGCATGGGCCTTCAGAGCGGTAAGATCCAGTCCGAGCGAGGACAGGGCGACACCCGATCCTATGGCCCCGGACATGGACAAGAACCTCCTCCTACTGATTTTCATACATTCTCCTTTTTTTGGTTCTGAATGATGAGTGGAACAGCCTATCACCACGTAACGCCGTCAGACATTCATCCCTGGCCGTCAGCCGGCGTCACCCCTGAACAGGCTGGCAAAACATTGTCTTCCCTGCCTTCATCCCCGTTCTGCATCCGACAGTCGTTCAATCCTGCCAGGAAGCGGGGGACAACCATATCGGCAACCAACCTCGGTTTGCCCATCACCGCAGATGGAAGCCAGAGCACGGGAACAGCGTCGCTTTGACCCCGCCACACGAGCCGCCCTGCCAAAGATCGGTCAGTCATGGTCAATTCGCCGCCTGCCTTACGGATCTCGGCGATAAAAGAACCATCCACTTCCGGGAAACCTATGCCGATGAGCAAATCCGTACCGCTGTCGATAAATCGGCCGATAGCCGTTAGATCAGCCTCCAGGCCGCCATGCAGAGCGATCTCGAAAACGATTTCGCATCCCAGTTCAATGCACCTGCCTTGCACGGCAGCGACTGTTTCCTTCAAGCAACGAGGAGATCCAGGACAAGGAGCTGTCAGGATGCCGACTCTCGACCGGTTGAAGGGCAGGACGTCGATGACGGGACGGCAGCGGCGGCAGATTTCCTCGGCCCGGTTGATTGTTCCGTCAGCCGCTTGCGCAAGTTCGAGCCATATTTCGGCGACCAGTTGGTTTTTGACGACGGGCTGTTCCACCGCCAGGACATTCATCCGGATTTCCCCCAGACCGTGGATCTCCGCCAGCACCCTCGTATCGATCCGCAATAGCCCGCCATGTGCAGCCCGCATCCGGACAACCCCATCCTCGATTTCAGGCATCAGGATGCCGCTGCCGGCCGCTGCCGCAGCGATCCTCAGTCTCGCGTCATCATTGCCGGCAAGTCCATCATCGAAGCTCAAGACGCAGACGTGCTCGTTGCCGGCATTGATAATGCATCCTCTGCCCTTGACGTTGCCGCGGTCAATAATCGGGGCATGGTCACTGTCGTGAACGGGACGAGCATTTGTTCCGTTTTCTACTGGTATGATTTGAATCATCGCCCTGGCTCTCCTGGCGGAGGTCGTCCAGCCCGCTGTGAACACGACATATTGTTGGCCGGCGGCACCCCGTGACAGGCGAATGTTATAGAGCTATTTCAACTCGTGGCAATGAAATTCCTTTGCGCGACGAATAACGACCATAAGCGATATCTATTTTGTATTATTAAATTTTTTTGTAAGCAAATAGATTACAGAGGTGTAAGTGAATTCCCTACCAAAGGCGAGGTAAAATCACTACAGATAGACAGGGGGGGGCATTTCAGGTCAGATAAACAGAGAAATGAGCGCTATTTCTATCAACATCCGATAAAAATAACAGCAAGGACCAGTGAGGAGAAATCAAAGCCGGGACAGGTTGTTTGACGATGAAAACTGCGGTTGCGGTGCTCCAGGTTTGTGATGAAAAAAGGACCAAGGGACTGTCAGGAGGAGACAGGCCCTTGGTCCTTCGTACAACTTCCTGCGCCTAAGCTGCTACTTCATGATCGTGACGCTACTCCCCCTTTTCCACTGCTGCCGTTTCAAAACCGTATTTTTTCAAAATCTTCTGTCCTTCAGCCGACAAAATGTACATGGCCAACCGCCATGCCTCCGGCGATGCTCCGTTCCGCACTAAAAGTCCGTAATCCGCCCCGACGGAAATATTCTCCGGAATGCTGATGACCTTGAGCGATTGCACTTCTTTTTGAGCCGATACGGCGTTGGTGCAATAGGTGAGGAAAACGTCGGCCTTATTCTCATCCATTACCCATCCGTATTGGTTGCGACCTTCGGGAGCCTTGACACTGGTTGGGCCGCCAGTGAGTTGGAGCGCCTTTCCGGATAGCGTGGCAAAGCTGCCTTTCTGTATCGCATCCGCCTTCTGGAAGAGTGCCCAGGCATAGTCGCCGCTCGGATCAGCTTTTGGTGTTGAAGTCCCCAATCGAACATTCTTATCCATCAACGTGTCCAACAAATTATCCGTCGTTGCCGATATATCAGACTGGGCCAAGGCACAAAGCTGATTACGGGCAAACAGCACCACAGGACCTCCCCATCCATTGGCTGCGAGTTTTTCCGGGTGTGCCATATTCGCAGATGCAAACACATCGGCCGTCTCTCCATCTGCAATGGCTGTTGTCAGAAGACCGCTGGGGCCGAATTTTGTGACAACTTTCGTTTTATAGGTATTTTCAAAGGAAACAGCGACCTCGCTCAGGGCAGCCTTCAGGCTGCCTGCAGCATGTAACTTCAAAGGCTCGGCCGCAGATGCGGACAATGAACTCAGAAAGAAGAAAAGTGCGGAAATGACCAGACGATGCGAATAGTTTTTCATCATACCCCCCTCTTTTTTTAAAAACGAAATTGCGGTTTCCATCCAACGAAACGCCACTCTGTCATCAATCTGCTGCAACCTGGGCGGCGAAGCTCTCAGAATCGCTTCATCTCTTTCTTCGTCAGCGTTGTCCATCGAGGACCCGGTTGTCCGGCGGTGGCCTTCGCCACCGGAATAACCCTCGTGTTTCCCAACAACACCGTTTTCACCGTATCCTCGGCGAAAACGACCATTTCATCGGGCCCCAATACCTCTCCGGCATCCGTCCTCACCGCATCGACACAGTCATGATTGCATAGCTCAGCCACCGTCGAGGCTTCTCCGGCACTGCCGAAATGATGCCATCCCCGGTAACGGCCGTCATTCCCGCAAATCCTGAGTCCGGTTGCCGCCAGGGCGCCGATGACGCCGCCCCCGGTTCCGCCATGTTCCGACAGATGCACACCCAGAGCATTGGCCAGATCATATGCCGCCTGCTTGTCGAGAACGTTCTGTTTGGCGTTTCGGCCAAACGAGATCAGGGCACCCTTATCCAGGCGCGAGCCATCAATGACAACACACAGACCTGGATCGGACCCTTCCGCCGATGAATTTTCCAGGAATGACCGACCAAAAGAGATGACATCATCCACTTTGCCGGCTTCACATGTGGCAGGAATGCACATCGAGCTGTTGTGGGAAGTAAAGGGAATGTCAGCGTGGACCAGAAGCTGATGGCGGGTAATGCCCTCACATTGTGCAAGGCCGTTATGCTGCAGCGCCCTCGCCAGATTTTCTGCAGCCGTTCCCGAACCGGGACTGTCGAGATTGTCGGTGTCATCAATACCGATCAATATTCTCATCATACTGATGTTTCGTGTCATCTCAGGTCATCCTCATTCCGATCCATAGATCGAAATTTAAAAATAAAAGAAAGCAGCGAAAAACAACGCCAAACTACAATAATTAACATCTTGTTTTTTTATAGGTTCATCCCCCTCTTCCGCCAAGCTTCTTTGCCAACATCATTGAGGTTCGAGGCACGTTTTTAATTAAAAGAGTGTCGGCAAGCCCTGGCAACAAACGCTCCCGCACCCGCGATGTGGGGGGTAATGATCATTTTATTTTGTCTAGCATACCGAGCAGATACACACATACAAAAAACCAGGGAGCTACCAATAATAACAATAAATTACAGATGGGCGGACCTTGCTATCTCATTCAACCCGCCCTATACTTTTTAAAAGTTGTATCCTATCACTCTCATCAAGGAGGATGACCATGGCTGGACAAATTTTTTACCGGGAACGGCAGAAATCGAAGGATGGGGCGAAGACACCTCGTTACCGTATCATCGCGGTCACCGGCGTCGACCTGAAGGTTTATGGCAACCACCTGCGCAAGGTTGAACTGGACCAGATCGCCAGTGCCACGCAGTCCGATCTCGTTGCCCTGAAACGCGGCCCGAAACATCAGTAACAAAATACCGATACCACCGAATAACAAGGGGAGAAGAGATGGCATTAGTGCGGGAAAAGGACGGCAAGCGGCTTCACGTAAAAAGCGTATTGATGGGCGAGAGCCTGGTCAGCAAGGAATTCATCGGCCAACTGGATGTTGCACCGCAGGAGCGTTTGTACCCCGATATCGCGATCATGAAGATCGGCGGCCAATCGATCTGTGATCGCGGCGTCAAGGCCTTGCCGGCGATCCTCAAGGAAATCGTCCGGAACCGCAAGGATCACAAGATGCTGATTACCACCGGTGGAGGCACGAGAAGCCGTCATATCTACAGCATCGGACTGGAGATGGGGATGCCGACCGGCGTGATCGCCAAGTTCGGCAGCACGATCTCCGAACAGAATGCCTTGATGATCGCCACCCTGCTGTCGCCCTGGGGTGGAATCAAAATCTCTCACTCGGATATCGTCAAACTGCCGACCTACTTTGCCGAAAACATCATACCGGTCATGCAGGGCATGCCCCCGTACGACTACTTCGCCTTCAAGCCCAAGGTCGGACGCATACCGATCCACCGGACCGATGTCGGCCTGGTGATCCTGGCCGATCTGATCGGATCCCGGACCATTCTCTTCATCAAGGATGAAGACGGTCTGTATACCGATGACCCGAAGAAGAATCCGGAAGCGATGTTTATCCCGGAGATCGGCGCCCAGGAACTGCTGGATCAGGATCTTGACGACCTGGTTATCGAACGTCCCTGCCTCGAAGTGATCCAGAACAGCGAGGTCATAGAAAAAGTGCAGATCATCAACGGATTGGTCGAGGGCAATATCACCCGGGCCCTGAACGGAGAACACGTCGGGACCATCATCTACAAGCAGTAGAGAGCATGGGGGGAGAAAGGATCAATTCGTGATCGGCGGTGTCTCTGCACCAGATGCAGAGGCACCAGGCGAAGCCGGCAATGAGGTATCGGGATGCTTACTGCTGAATCAACTCATGTTTACTTTGCTCATTATCTTTGTCGTCATCCTCTTTTTCCTGGAAGTCATTTTTGGCTCCTGTCTCGAGGCATACAATGCCGAGATCGGCTATCCGGCCGATTTCAAAAAGGAACAAAGACTTTCCGTCCAGGAGTTCCTGTTTCAGCTGTTGCCTTTTGCCGTCCTGTGTTCCGGAGGGTTGTATCTTTTTTCAAGGTTCGTTCGATCCTGACAGAAAAGGTTCGAGTATTTCAGGATCGGTGAGATGCCAGCCCTGCGGTAAATGGATAAATGCACCCGCCAAGTACCAGGGCGATACCCAACAGGTGCATGAGAAGAGTCAAACAGGTAAGGGCCCGTCGGCTCAATCCAAGCGAAAATCACCATTATTCGGGACGCAATGCACCGCATCGTCGGGGATGACGACAGCCACAACCTCTCCGACCCGGATAGACCGGTCCTCGTACATCCTGCGCGAAAGCATGAGATCCAGGATGATCCCGGCATCGAGTTTTACCTCGATTCTCCCGTTCTCCTCCCTGATCCGGGCCACCCGACCTTCTATCAGGCTGCCTTCCGTTTCTCGTTCTCCGATGATGTCCGCAAGCCGGATCTTTTCCTGATCGATCCTCAGGTTGAACAACGGTTCTGCCGGTACGACCCGGGTCGGCAGAGTGAGGGTCACCTCCTCCGACAACCGACAGGATGAGCGGTGGTGCCCACGCTCGATCAATTCTGCATGATAGACATTGGCAGCCTGATGCTCGCTGATATGCCCATGTTCCAGGTGCAGGCAGAAATGGGCCAACTGCTGTTCCAGTGATTGGTAATGCGTGGAGAAGATGATCGAGGTCTTCTCCTGCCGGTTGATATCGGCCAGGATATCGAGGATGATCTTCTGATTTTCACTGTCGACATTCGCCGTCGGTTCATCGCAGAGCAGGACCTTCGGCCTGATCGCCAGGGCACGGGCCAGGGCCACCCGTTTGGTCTCCCCCCCTGAGAGCCGGTGGGCCTCGGCCCGGACGAAGTGCTCCATACCCACCTGTTCGAGGGCGTCGATCGTCATTTTTCTCCTTTCGGCGGCAGGGATCTTGCGCATCTTCAAACCGAACTCGACATTGTCGGTCACGGTCCCGGTAAACAGCAGCGGCGACTGGTCGACCATCACCACCTGCCGCCGCAGATTGAGCATGTCGCTTTTACCCTGCAGGACCGGATTTCCGCAGAATCGAATCTCACCGGCACTCGGGCGGTCAAGAAAGGCCAGGATTTTGAGCAGTGTCGTCTTGCCGGCGCCATTTGGTCCGGTCAGGGAGTAAATTCGCCCAGACCTGATGGTAAACCGCGAGATATCGAGAATTTTACGACCGCCAAGAATTTTTTCCAGGCCGGTCATTTCATAGAGCATCGGTCCTGGTCCTTCCCTGGAAAAAATGAAACAGCATGTTGACGCCGAAGGCGATGCTCATCAATACAACGCCCAGGGCGACGGCGAGGACATACTCTCCCTTGTCGTATTCGAGGGCCATGGCGGTGGTCATCGTCCGGGTGAACCCCTTGGCGTTGCCGCCGAGCATCATCCCGATCCCGACCTCGGCGATCACCCGGCCGAAAGCGGCGACGACCGCGGCGACGATACCGAATCGGGCTTCCTTGAAAATCACCAGGGCCGTCTGAACCCGATCGGCCCCAAGTGTCATCGCCGACAGGCGGTAGCGCTCGTCGAGCTTGCTGACGGCGGCGATGGTCAGGCTCGTCACCAGGGGGACAACGAGAATGATCTGGCCGATGATGATCGCCTCCTGGGTGTAAAGCAGACCGAAGGAACCGAATGTCCCCCGCCGGGAGATGAAGGCGTAGACGACCAGACCGATGACCACGGTGGGTAAAGCCAGAAGGGTGTTGAGGCAGGTGAGGACGATACGCTTGCCGGGAAAGACGGCCTGGGCAAGCAATAATCCGGCGGGGATGCCGATAATTGATGCAATGAGGGTCGAGAGAGCGCTGACCTTGACGGATACCCAGATGATGAACAACAACTCCGGGTCGAGTTGCATCAGCAGCACAACAGCAGAGAGCAGACTGTCTCGTAAGAGTTCCATGCCTTTGTCCAACCAGAGATTGCATCGGGAAGATCGACAGGAACGACTTGAACCATCGTTTATATTCCATCGATTTCCCAGATAAAAAAGGGGAGAAACACGGACCTCATTTCTCCCCTCGATACAACAATTCTTTTAAGTGATGCTATTTGATCGCATCCGGAAAAAACAGCTGTTTTCCTTCGAGCTTGAAATCGGCGATCACCTTCTGCCCACGGGCGGACATCAACCAATCAGCAAATTGCTGAGCCAGATCGTATTTGACATGGGGGAATTTTTTCGGGTTGACCGGGATCACGCCGTAGGGATTGGCCAGTGTCTCATCTCCTTCAAAGAGGATTTCAAGATCGACCGCCGGGGTCTTGCCCCACTTGTAGGCGATATAGGTACCGCGGTCGGCGATGGCGTAGGCATTCTTCTCATCGGCAAAGGTGAGGGTCTTGCCCATGCCCTGGCCGATCGAATAATACCATACATCCGAGTTTTCCGGTTTCTTTGCTACAACCTGGGCCTCCTTGCCGGAGATGACCAGTTTCTGGCTCGTTTCCTCCAGCTTCAGCGAGGTTTTTGCCCAGATCTCCTGTTCCTTGGTGTGGGTGCCGCTGTCATCGCCGCGGGAGATGAACGGCGCCTTGGCGGCGGCGATCTTCTCCAAGGCCTCGATCGAATCTTTCGATCCCTTGATCCCGGCCGGGTCCGCCGGCGGGCCGACGATGATGAAATCGTTGTGCATGACGGCATAGCGCTGGGTGCCGAAACCCTTCTCGACAAACTCCGCCTCTTTCTTCTTGGCATGGACGAACACCACGTCAACGTTGCCGTCCATCCCGTCCTTCAGCGCCGCCCCTGTCCCCTTGGCCAGGACCTTGACCTCGATGCCGGTATCCTTCTTGAATTCCGGCAGCAGGACGTCGAGCAGCCCCGAGGACTCGGTGCTGGTGGTGGTCGACATGGTCAACACCTTGTCTTCCGCCATGGCGCCGCCGATAGAGGCGCTGACCAGCAGAAAAGCCCCAATCACTACCCAACTCAATCTTTTCATCTGCTACTCCTTTATTTTTAGATTGTCTGGAAAAATCATCTTGCCGCAGAGGGAGATATCATACCCGGTAAACGACTCGGCAAGCGTCCTGAACTCCTTCTCGTGCAACAGCCCGATAAAATCCTGAATCCCCTTTTCAAAAAAACGTTCCCGGGCAATGAGCAGATCGTAGCGCTCCCAGCGCAGCGGCAGGAAATCGAGATCGAGCAGGCCGGCCACCGCCTTGATCGCCGGCGCGGCATCGGCCCGGCCGGACAGGACCTCGAGCCCGGCATCCATATGACGTGACACCTCTTTCTGATACCCTTCAATCTGGCTGGCGGAAATCTCGGACTTGGAGACCTCGTAATCGAGCAGCAGCCTGGTGCCGGTTCCCAACTGCCGGTTGACGATGCGCACTCCCTTTTTGGCCAGATCGACGATGGAATGAATGCCCTTGGGATTGCCTTTCTGCAGCAGAATCCCCTGCTCACGCTTGCTGAAATTGACGAAGACCGGGGCCCTGTCCAATTCCTCCTTGGCAAAATCAAAATTATACTCGGCGTTGTCATCCTGGAGCAGATGACAGGTGCCGATATGGCAGAGCCCCAATCGCAGACTCTTCAATCCGCCCATACTGCCGAGATTGGCGAAGAACACCGTCCCCAATCCTTTCTTGTAGAACAGGGAGAGAACCTTCTGCAGCAGCAGATCATCGCTCCCGGCCATCAACAGAATCCCGTCATTGGAAGA
The DNA here is from genome assembly GCA_000769715.1 of Desulfobulbus sp. Tol-SR. Classification (GTDB taxonomy): domain Bacteria; phylum Desulfobacterota; class Desulfobulbia; order Desulfobulbales; family Desulfocapsaceae; genus Desulfoprunum. The sequence continues at coordinate 2,240 of JROS01000088.1, read as the reverse complement.
ACGATCGATACCTGTCCGTTGACAATTCAGGACATGGGTTTCGAGCCACTCTTCAACCAGACGCCTGGGAAACAGCCATTTCCCGGTGATCTTGGTTGCCGGCAGCCCTTTATCGTTCACGAGATAATAGACCATCTTCTCGTTGATATTGAGAAAAGCGGCAACTTCACGTGTCGTCAGATACTTACTGTCCTTTACCTCACTCATTGACTTTCCTCTTGTTCAATGCGACATCTGCATCGCAATACGTCGATTGCGTTCGTACCATGTTACCCAAAGTGTCAAAAGAAGGGCCATTTATCTTCATAACTAACCAACAACAACAAATTCTAACACCTAACATGAATTTGCATCTTTTCCTTATGCAATCAGGTGCCAGGGAGCCGCCCATGGAAACATCCAACTGGCCCCCTGCACATCAGGGGGGAAAGGCAAACGTTTGGCAGAATGTTGTAAGACCTGGATTACAAAGCGAATATCGTCTGGTTGCGTCTTGGAGATGCGTTGTAACCCGGAAACTCCTGTTCACCCTCTCCGCAGGGAACACCGCTGCATCAGAGCCTTGTTTTGGACAAGCTGGGGATGACACTCACTGAAAAATCAGAGAAGCAAATCAGCTTCCAGAAACCGAGGCGCTTGTCCGGATGAGACCCAGTGTGCGTTTACTCGCAATCGCAGGAGGCGATGAACTGCAAAAAATATCTGAAAGGGGGAGGAGGGAGAGGAGCAGGATTTGGAAGAAACAAATCCTGCTCCATCAATTTTGATATTTTGTCACGCCACCACGATGAAATCGGCCGCCGTGACGGCCGGTTTGCCAGACAAGGTGGCGAACTGAGTGGCCACGCCGGTGCCGCTGGCGTCTGCGTCATACAGCAGGGCGCCGGTGGTGGTGTTATAGAGGTCGTTTCCAGTTCCGCCATTGAGGGCATCGTTACCCGCGTAACCATAAAAAGAGAGTCCTTAGAGGCATACGGCCTAAGGGCCCAGCAAAAGCAGATCGATCGACGGGAGTATTCCAGCGGCAGGGGGCAGGGTTCTTGTCGTAACCGAAACATTTGGCACAAACTGTTTTATGAATTGAATGTGGGCGGAGGTGCGGGTGTATACACCATACCGCCCGTTGTAATCTTGGCAGGGTGCACCAGAAGAAACAATCCCCGCATGTACCCATTTTCCGTCAACTTGTAAGACCGCCGGTCCTCCACTATCTCCTTCACAGGCATCCTTCCCTTCATAATATCCTGCACAAAATTCAGAAGGTATAATGTCGACAGTATAGATATCGTTACAATAACTGTCCGCCACAACAGGAAGGTTTACTTGTCGTAATTTTGTTGGATAGTACCAAGTCGTTGCAGTGTCGGCCAACCCTCATCCAAGTACAGTGACGATTTTGCTCAGCAAAGAAGAGGGAGTATCATCGTTTGACTGTCCGGAATAAAGTGATATTTTCTGTATACTGGATGGATAGCTCAATTCAATAAGTGCTATATCATTATTGAATGACAAGCTGTTGTATTGAGGATGAACCACAATTTTCTTTACAGGAGTTCGACCCCCTATGAAAGTATTCAGATCATATGCTCCGACGGCAATCTGGATATCGTTTGTTGACAGTCCCTGGACGCAATGGGCGGCGGTTAAAACCCAACTCTTTTCGATGAGGACGCCGCTGCAAAATTGCGCATTATACGTATCCGGCACATCGGCATAGAGCACTGCGGCTATCCACGGCCAAGCTCCGGGGGCGGCCTCCACACCACCCAAAATTTTACTGGTCCCGTCAATGGGTCCGAGGAGAGTCGATTTGCTGTCAGCGGCAAAGGATGGCTGGATCAAACACACAAGCAGGACGAAAAGTACTCGTATATTCATGATTCACTCACCTGATGTTCTTGAAAAGATGCACAAACGTCGATCCGGTTAACCGTTCGAGGTTTGCTGAGTTATAAAAAAAACTTTATGATACAGAGCCTTATGAGACGTTGAATATGGCAGCATGATCAAATGATGGTATACACGTGTGCACATCGATGGATCCAATTCGTTGCGCATCCTCCGCTACCCGGAGCGCAAAGCCCCCCTTCTCGATCGTTAGCGCTGTTTTTCCCTCTGTAGATGGGGCATTTCTTCAACAGGTAGAGTTTTTATTTGGAAAGTACGCTTAAACCGGATGAACCGTTTTTATTTGGAAAGTACGCTTAAACCGGATGAACCAATCTTTTCCTGGGCGGGGA
>JROS01000192.1 GCA_000769715.1 Desulfobulbus sp. Tol-SR | reverse complement strand
TTGAAGATGTATCAGAATAGCTATGGACAGCAATACCAAACTAGACATAGCCACAGCAATCTTTTTCGTGATGATCTTCAAGGCCATGTATCACGCGGCAAAGATCGTCATCTCAATACTGTTCCTCTTTGTTAAAAGGTGAGTGATGTTACGAGTGGAAGAAGGAAAGCCGGACCCATGCCAGCGGAGGCGGGTCCTTATAGAGGGCGAGCATTTCTACATTGTGGTGGGCAAGAATTTTGTCACCGCCACCGTTCCAGATGAGAATAAGCACAGCTCAAAGAAACTAAGAACTGTTGTAACAACGCTGTGCAAAGAGATCACCGCTGCCATGGGGGGAGAAACGCTATGAGCGATACGGTCAATTACTATTTCACCTTCGGTTTTAATCAGGGGTACGATAACGGGTACAAAAAGATCACTGTCCCGGCTGGCCCCTATGCTTACCAGAACGCCAGAACGGAAATGGTGAGACAATATGGGATCAAGTGGGGTTTTCAGTATACCGAGGAACAGTTTCTGCCGCAGTTGAAAAGATGGCCCCTGTGGGAGGTCAAATGAAACAAATATGGAAATGGGCGTTGACTCCGAACTGTGCAATTTCTATGCCGATCGGAGCAGAGGTATTATGTGTACAGACACAAAACAACCTTCCATGTTTATGGGCTCTAGTAAGTCCTGATCCGGGTGAACTTGGATATGAACACAGACATTTTCGCACATATGGCACTGGGCACTATATGCCGGATAATCCCGGTAAGTATATAGGAACGTTTCAACTCAATAATGGGGTATTGGTCTTCCATGTGTTTGAGGGGGTCAAATAATGCCTACCAAGTACCCGGCAATAGTAACCCCCGAATGTAAATGGTGCGGCAAAATTTTTGAGTATTACGCCAAAGATCGACGGTGGCGGAAAAGGTTCAAATACTGCTCGGACCAGTGCAAAGATAACTGCAAGAAAGCATGGAAAAGAGGCGGATCCCATATTGATGGGCCGTTGATCGGCAAAATAAACATAAATTTACCCATTGTACCGGTGGTTGTACCAGCTAGTTATGAGCAATATCAGGAGGACAAACGACTTGAAAAAGAAAGCAGAGACAAGGCCGCAGCGAAAATCAACGCCGAATATTGGATTGCCCTGCGGAGAAGTAAAGGTATTGGCATACAATGCCTTGCCGATACGGATGGTTGAAA
>JROS01000087.1 GCA_000769715.1 Desulfobulbus sp. Tol-SR | reverse complement strand
GTCATCGCGGCCTTCCTCTTTGTCATCGCCAACCCCCACCTTGTTATCGCGGCCTTCCCCGTTATCATCGCCACCTTCCCCCTTGTCATCGCCACTTTCCACTTTGTCGTCGCGGCCTTCCCCGTTATCATCGCCACCTTCCCCCTTGTCATCGCGGCCTTCCCCGTTGTCATCGCCACCTTCCCCCTTGTCATCGCCACCTTCCCCCTTGTCATCGCCGCTTTCCACCTTGTCATCGCCGCTTTCCACCTTGTCATCTCGACCTGCCCCCGCTGTCATCTCGACCAGCGGGAGAGATCTCAAACCGGCCGTGGGGGAGGGCTCCGGTCAGCGGAAGTGAGATTTCTCGCTTCGCTTCGAAATGACAGCGGGGGCGGGACCATGACCTTCGCCCTGCCGGGAACGCCGAGATTTTTCGCTGCCACTCAAATCTTCCCCCGTTGTCATCGCGGCCTTCCCCCTTGTCATCGCCAACTCCCACCTTGTCATCTCGGTCAACAGGAAAATGACAGGATACACCGATTTCGGTGGTTTTGCCCACAACAGCCTTGTCATATCGCAGGAGGTTCCAGGGCGGGATCTTTTTCCATGATCCCGGCCTCCCGTTGATTGTGCCGTTGTCCGCCTGGCCGCATGCCCGCCGCTCACGGCCGGTGGCGGCGGAGTTTTCGTCCTCGCCTGGTCCAAATTGTGCGGGGCCTCTGTTGCCGGATAGCCGAGAATGGTGTATGGGGATGTACCTGCCCCGGGAGGAATCGGATCGCCTCGCCGTCCCGGGACCGGTGTTTGGAACGATGTCTCTACTATGACGATATATTGAGTTTGATGCAGGGGGTTGCCCGACAATGCCCATCACGGAACTGCTGGCCCGCAATGCCAGGCTCTACGCCGATGACACCAGTTTGATTGAAATCAATCCTGAACTCAAGGAAAAACGAGAAGTTACATGGCGTGAATTCGAGCTGGTGGAAACCAAGCCGTCGTCAACCCACCGCCGGGAGATGACATGGCGCCAATTCGACGAGATGGCATCCCGCTGTGCCAATCTGTTGGTGAGCAAAGATATCCACAAAGGTGACAAGGTCGCCCTGCTGCTGATGAACTGCCTGGAGTGGCTGCCGCTGTATTTCGGTATCCTGCGGGCCGGGGCGGTGGCGGTGCCGCTGAACTACCGCTACACCGCCGAGGAGATCGCCTACTGTCTCGACCTGGCCGAGGCCGACCTGCTGATGTTCGGGCCCGAATTCATCGGCCGGGTCGAGGCGATCTGCGACCGGATGCCCCGGGTCAGGGAGCGGATCTTCGTCGGCGCCGATTGCCCCTCCTTCGCCGAGAGTTATGACCGGCTGGCGGCCGATTGTGCCGCAACCGCGCCGCGGATCGACATCACCGACGAGGATGAGGCGGCGCTGTACTTCTCGTCCGGCACCACCGGTTTCCCCAAGGCCATCCTGCACACCCACCGCAGCCTGACCTCGTCGTGCGTGACCGAGCAGCATCATCACGGCCAGACGCGGAGCGACAATTTCCTCTGCATTCCGCCGCTGTACCATACCGGCGCCAAGATGCACTGGTTCGGCAGTCTGCTCGCGGGCAGCAGGGCGGTGCTGCTGCGCGGGGTCAACCCCCGGTGGATACTGGAGACGGTTTCCGAGGAGCAGGTCACCATCGTCTGGCTGCTGGTCCCCTGGGCCCAGGACATCCTCGACGCGATTGAAAGCGGCGAGGTGAAGCTGGAGGAGTATGCCCTCGGCCAGTGGCGGCTGATGCATATCGGGGCCCAGCCGGTGCCCCCCAGCCTGATCCACCGCTGGAAAAAATATTTTCCCCAGCACCTCTACGACACCAACTACGGCCTGACCGAGTCGAGCGGCCCCGGCTGTGTCCATCTCGGCGTCGAAAACGTCCACAAAGTCGGGGCCATCGGCAGGACCGGGCATGACTGGGAGGCGATGATCGCCGACGAGGCGGGCTGCCCCGTCCGGCCGGGCGAAGTCGGGGAACTGGTGGTCAAGGGTCCGGGCGTGATGAAATGCTACTTCAACGATCCGAATGCGACCGCCGCCGTCCTCAAGGATGGATGGCTGTCGACCGGCGACATGGCCCGCATGGACGAAGACGGGTTCATCTATCTGGTCGATCGGAAAAAGGATGTGATCATTACCGGCGGTGAAAATCTCTATCCGGTCCAGATCGAAAATTTTCTCCGCGAACACGAGGCGATCAAGGATGCGGCGGTGATCGGTATCCCCGATCAGAGACTTGGTGAGATCGCGGCGGCGGTCATCGAACTCAAGCCGGATCGCCGCTGCACCGCAGAGGAAATCCTGGCGTTCTGCTCGTCCCTGCCGCGCTACAAACGGCCGCGGCGCATCATCTTCGATGCGGTGCCGCGCAATCCCACCGGCAAGATCGAAAAACCCAGACTTCGGGAAAAATATTGCGGCGGCGGAATCGTGGCCACCCGGTGAACGGCAAATCCATGATGACCATCGGCTGCCACCTCTCCGTCGCCAGGGGATTTCTGGCCATGGGCCGCGATGCCCTGGCGATCGATGCCACCACCTTCCAGTTCTTCACCCGCAATCCGCGCGGCAGCAAGGCCAAGGCCATCGATCCCGCCGATATCGCCGCCTTTCTCGAGTTGGCGGCAGAGCATCGATTCGCCCCGCTGCTGGCGCACGCGCCCTACACCCTCAATCCCTGCTCGGCCGATCCGAAGACCCGGGAATTCGCGCTGGAGACGATGCGCGACGACCTGGCCCGCCTCGAACTGCTGCCGGGCAACCTCTACAACTTCCACCCCGGCAGCCACGTCGGCCAGGGCGAGGCGGCCGGCATCGCCCTGATCACCGCCCAGCTCAACGCCATCCTGACGCCGCACCAGACCACCACCGTCCTGCTCGAGACCATGGCCGGCAAGGGCAGCGAGGTCGGCCGCAGCTTTCAGGAACTGCGGGCGATCCTCGATGGCGTCGTCCTCCGGGACAAGATGGGGGTCTGCCTCGACACCTGCCACGTCCATGATGCCGGCTACGATATCGTCGACGATCTCGACGGGGTGCTGGCCGAGTTCGACGCGGTCATCGGCCTTGACCGGCTGCGCGCCGTCCATCTCAACGACAGCCTCAACCCGCGCGGCAGCCGCAAGGACCGCCATGCCCGGATCGGTCACGGCCGGATTGGTCTGGCGGCAATTACCCGGATCATCAACCATCCGTGCTTGCGTCATCTGCCGTTTCTTCTCGAAACGCCCAACGAACTGCCGGGCTACGCCGCAGAGATCGCGCTGCTGCGCGGTGTTTATCAGGGCTGATAACCTTGCGGGTTGATTTCTTTCATATGGTCAATATCGCAGGTGTCCATTTCAACCGGCTACGCCGATGAAATGCAGCAGCAGATAGCTCAGGCCGGCAATGATAGCGGCGGCCGGGATGGTGATAATCCAGGCCACCATCAGATTGGCGGCCAGTTCCCAGCGCACGGCCGATAATCGCTTGGTTGACCCGACCCCGAAGATGCAGGCGGTGATGGTGTGGGTGGTCGATATCGGGGCACCGAAGAGAGAGGCGCCGGTAATGACCAGGGCAGCCGAGGTTTCTGCGGCAAAACCATGTACCGGTTCGAGTTTGAAAATTCGATGCCCCATCGTTTTGATGATCTTCCACCCACCAAGGGCGGTGCCGATCGCCATTGCCAAGGCACAGGAGAGTTTCACCCACAACGGCACGTAAATGGTATCAATCCGGTGAAAGAGGAAGAGAGCCAGGGTAATCACACCCATGGTTTTCTGGGCATCGTTGAGACCGTGACTGGTGGCCATGAATGCGGCCGAGACGATCTGCAGTTTCCTGAAACTCTTGCTGACGGTCCTCCGGTTGGCGCGCATGAAAATCATCATCAGGGCGGTCATCACCAGGTAGCTGACGACAAACCCGGCCAGCGGCGACAGCAGCATCGGCAGGATGACCTTTTTCAGAATGCTCGCGACATGCAGCGTGGTCATGCCGGCATGGGTGATCGCCGCACCGATCAGTCCACCGACCAGAGCATGCGAGGACGAGGACGGGAGGCCGTAGTACCAGGTGATCAGATTCCAGGCGATGGCGCCGACGAGGGCCGCCAGCACCAGGATCTGGCTGCCCATGACCACCTCGGTGTTGACGATCCCCTTGCCCAGGGTGGCAGCCACTTTGCTGCCTAAGAGGGCACCGACCAGATTGAGCACGGCGGCCATGCACACAGCCGTGCGCGGTGACAGCACCTTGGTCGACACCACCGTGGCGATGGCATTGGCGCAGTCATGGGCGCCGTTGGTGAAATCGAAGATCAGCGCGACAATGACGATGATGACCAGCAGGACCGGGATATCAAGCATTTTTCAGCACCACTTCCTCGATTGCGTCCGACAGGTCATCGACGCGTTCAATCACCTGTTCGATCCGGTCGTAGACCTGGATCCATTTGATGATATCGACCACGTCCTTGAACTGGGTGACCTCGACGTCCTGCAGTTCCGACAGGCCGGTGCCGAGGAGCATTTCGCATTCACCCTTGAGGTTCTTGATTTCACGGACGAACCGACCTACCTCCTGTTTGGCGCGCAGGGCGCCGATCATATCACCCGTATGGTTCACGATTGCATTGACATTGCTGATCATTTTTTTTGCAGGAAAACGGATGTATGAAATGCCGGATACCCGGGTGCGGGCGGCGATGCTTTTGATGAAATTGATCGAATCTTCCTGGGCCAGATTGAGCCGGTAGATGTCTTCCCGATCGATGGGAGTGATGAAGGTCAGAGAAAGCTGGCGGGCGATTTCGCGGCACAGTTCGTCCGCTTCGACCTCCTTGACATTGATCCGCTTGAAGGCCTCGTCCACCGAGGTGAAGTCTTGAAAGATCCTCTCAAGGTCGGCGGCGACATCCTTGAGTATCTGATTCTGCCGGATCAGCAGTTCGAAGAAACGGATCGATCTGGGAAACAGGGTGAATGCCATGATTGTGCTCCTGTCGAATTGTTTCGGCGGTTTTCAGTCTCTTGTCCTTCCTGTTATGTCAGTTCTCAGGCCCATGCGGCAATCAACCTCATCTCCGGAATCGTACTCCGGTGTCATCGAGGAGAAAAATCAGAATGAGTGGATTTTGAATGTATTGATTGACCATGCATAACAAAACCAACTGGGCCTGCCAATCGGGTTGTTGGGATAGGGCTGTTGTCACTGGGGCAGATTGTCCCCGGATGAACTTTTCCGGTCCCCTGGAGATGGCCTCGAGTCGAGGTTTACTCCCGCTTGCTACCTACCGGATTTTCACTGTCATTGCAATGAGTGGATTCGGCCGACGGGCAACTCGCCTTGCGGTGGGGTCTTCGATACAGTCGATGTTGAGCGGGTGGTCAGGGTCGGCAGGTTTTCCCCGGACTGGAATGGCAGATGAAATTCCCTGGAGATAGAGTTCATCCATATCGTCCATGTGGTCTCCGGATACCGGAACGTTGCGGATCGGGTCGCTTGAATAATTTCAACCGGCTTCCGTCGAGTGACAATTTTCCCTTGATATCTCCCGTCTGGAAGCGGGAAAATACAATGAGGGATTGAACAGTCGGAATGGTCAACGGTTGTATCGGATTGTGCCGGCCGGGTCCTTTCGCGTTCAGTGGCGGCAGGCTGTCGATTGCCGCAGTATTCCACGCCAAGAGGAGGAATTATGGATCAATCGGTGTCTTACTCCAGGATCGAGAATGAAATTCTGCCTAAATTCAGAAAACAGATCAGTGAGGCTGAATCGGCCGAAGACCTGAAGAACTTCTTCAGCTACAGCATTCAGGAGTTGTTTCGCCAGATTTTTGCCGAAACAATCGCTGTCGGCATCGAAGATGTCAAGTTGATGCCCGAAAACCAGCCTCCCTTCGAAATCAGCCAGCAGATCCAGGCCGAAGAGGCCTTCGCCTCGGTCTGGAATAACTCGGATCTTCCCAATATCATGACCCGTCTGTCTGAAACAGCCACGCATCGCTACCTCCATCTGGCCAAAAACCTGAAGAAAACGGAGGCAAAGATCAGAATGTAAGGGGGCGCCGGGCCGCAGAACATACTGGGTATATAAGGGGTGGATGCGATATCCCTGCTGGACGACCGTATCCTGGTCGAACGTCATGGACCCTGTGGGCGGAGGTTGGTGCGGCAGCGCAACGATCCGCCCGGCCGTATCGAATTGCTGTACAAAACTGAAGGAGGCCTGCCATGCAAGAGATTCGAAAGATCGTCGTTCCTGTTGATTTCCAACAGTATACTGATGAAATAGCCGAGTACGCCACGGCGATGGCCAACAAACTGGCCGCCAAGGTCGTATTCTTTCATGTTGTCGAGAGCAAGGTGTTTTATTCGGATTTCGTCCCGACCTACATGCCGGTGAAGGATGAAGAAACCATCGCCCATGCCGAAAGGAAGATGAACGAACTGGTGGAGAAAAATTCCAAAACCTGGATGGGATGCTCCGGGAAGGTGAAGAGCGGCGATGTTGTCGACACCGTCGTCGATTTTGCCAGGGAAGAGGGGGCCGATCTGATTGTTATCGGGACCCACGGGGTCAAGGGGCTTGAGAAGATTCTGCTGGGGAGTGTCGCCGAGCGCGTGGTCAAGCGGGCGGGATGTGCGGCCCTGCTCTATAAACCGAAAAAATAACGGGGAGCGCCGGCGCCGGGAGAAGGTTAGAGCCCCAGAGGTCTGTTGCGGGACTTGAAGGTGGCCCGGTGATAGGTTTTGGTCATCGCCTTCTCGAGGAGGCTGCGCAGACCGGCGAGCGGATTTTTCAGGCGCATGGTCGAACGGTTGCGGATGACCCGGCCCGGGGTCCTGGAGGTGATCCTCTTCTCCTGGTCGCAGATCGTCCGGCTGACGATGGCGAACAGGTTCTGTTCCTCGAGGACCCGGCGTCGCGCCTCGATGATATAAGGTAATCGATCCTGGTATTCGTTGTTGGTGATATGGTACCGGATAATATCCCTGGATCGCCGATAATCGTTGATATCGATGGGGATGAAACTGTCCCTGGGGAAGTAGTCCGCCGCATTGGGAGCGCCGTGGTAAAACGGCAGGGTATAGCCCAGGAAGGCATCGGGCAGTTTTTCCGTCAGGTGATGCCGGTAGACGTGATTTTCCACCGCGATATGGAACATATACGAATCGAGGACCTCGGCCTTGTCGTTCATCGGTCTGACGCCATGACCGAAGATATCGAGTTCCGGCAGATCTTCCTTGAGCCGCCAGGTGAAGGCGACTCGGGTCGAATGCAGGGTGATGTTGCCGGTCCGCTGGGAACAGACGGTGGAGATGATCCGGGACTTTTCCGGCGGCGGGGTTGACGCCATCTGGTCCCAGGTGATGTAGCCCTGTTTGTCAAAGGGCATCCCGTAATGCCAGATCAGGCCGGGATGATGGAAGACGACGTTCGGATGTCGCATCGCCCAGGGTTCCTGGAAGGTCAGGATGCAGCCGAACTGGCGCAGATAATCCCGGCCGAACACGGTGATCGTCGACGGCTCGCCGGTTATCAGCAGGGTCCGTTCGCGGGGGCAGGCGAGCCTTTCCTCGGTGATGAGGGTGTTTCCGGGAGGAAGGTCGTGATATACCACCAGCCAGTCGTACTCCCGGCAATCGATATCGAAATCAAAGGTACAGCTACCCCACTGCGACCTGTTGCCGGGAAACTGGCGCAGAAAGTACTCGGCGGATCTCCCCCGGCCGAGGCCGCGATGCATGAATTTTACCTTGAGCCCCGGTTCGGCCCAGTGCGGAATTGCGATGTTCAATGGCGTTGACCTTCAGCGATTAACCTTTTGCACGATGAATTTCGGCTTCCCCTGGCATTGAGACCTTTCCTCCCCCTGCTGTCGTTTCGTTTTTTCCCCGTTGTCATCTCGACCAGAGGGAGAGATCTCCTGCCAGGAACGACGAGATTTCTCGCTATCGCTCGAAATGACAGGGAGAAGAAGTCATCTCAACCGGAGAGATCTCCTGCCGGGAACAACGGGATTTCTCGCCACCGGTTGTTGATGTGAATTTCGATGCCATCGCGTCAGGAATCCTTTTCTTGCTCATCGATTCCGGCAGGAGAGGAAGTATACCATAGCGCCAGCAGAATGCAGAGGGGAACCCCAAGCTCCGTGAACTCTTCCAGCGTCCGCAGAACCAGTTTGGGGTCGGCTGAGAACCAGGCGATGGGGCGTTCGAGCGGGGTGGCGAGGCTGTCCAATCCTTTACCGAGCAATCCGTAGCCGAAGGCCGCCAGGAGCGCCAGGGCCGCCGGTTGCCGCTGGCGCAGGGCCAGGATGAAGCGGCCGGTATTGGCAACGACGAATCGCAGTGCGATGAAGAGGGTCGCCACCATCAACAACGATACAATCGTCTTCTCCCCCGCCGGTACCAGGGGACTGAGGTAATATTTGGTCTTGAAGACTCCCATGGTGGTGAAGCGGGCATGGAAATCCAGTTCCCGCAGCCCCAACAGCAACACCAGGAATCCGGCGGTGATCGGCTGGCCGGGAGTACTGCGACCTGTCCGGCAGAAGAGCCAGAAGGCGGCGCCCAGGAGGCCGACGGCCGACAGCATCTCCACCGGCCCATTTTCGACCACCATCATTAACGTCAGATCCGGCGGCAGCAGAATCACGCCGACGTACAGGACGAACAGCAGCAGGGCGACTACCCGCAGCCGCACGATACGGTCTGTCCCATCTTTTTCTGCAGGTAGTATGGGGTGAGCGGCAAGGTATTTCATTTGTCTTTCAGCTGGTAGAACAATCCCCGTTCCTGCTGCACCGATTCAATTCTATCCGCTGTTTCCAACCCATCGATGATTTTTTTAACGGCAGCGGCTGACATCCCCAGCGTTGTGACCAGATCATCGAGGGTGCACGGCCTTCTCGCTATCATTTCGATAACAACCGATTCAGCGTCCGGCCGGCACGAGGGCACAGAGCCGGTCTGGGGAGCGGCGGCGATGATTTCCATATTCTCGAGATCGAGCAGTTGAGCTATTCTCTCCAGTTCCATCTGCGCCGCACCCCGCAGACCGGCCACTGTCCCGGGGCGGTCCAATGTGTTCAACTGCACGGAATCGGGTTGAATTCTCAATACAGCCTGCCGTATCTCATCCAGTTCTGCATCGGTGTCGTTGAAACCCGGCAGGATAAATATCTCCAGCCAGATCTTGCCGCGGAATTCCTTTCTGAAGGAGACCAGTCCTTCAATGCACTGGTCGACGGTGATCGATCGGTGGTGCCGGTTGATTCTGTTGAATACCGTCGCGGTCGCCGCATCGAGCGAAGGTAACACCACATCGGCAGCCAGCAGGGCGTCCCGCACGTTTTTATCGTAAAGAAGGGTACCATTGGTGAGAACTGCCAGGGGGATATCTTTTATGTTGTGCTTGATGAATCGAACAATATCGCCGATGCCGCTGTTCAGCGTCGGTTCGCCGGACCCGGAGATGGTGATATGATCGATGGCCGTCGCATTGGTTTTGAAAAAATGGGTCAATTCTTCAATGATCTTCGACACGGGGATGTACTCTTTTCTCTCGTTCGTCAACGTCGTCGTTGCGCCGACTTCACAGTAGACACAATCAAGCGTGCACACTTTTCGGGGCACGAGGTCGACGCCCAGAGACATCCCCAGTCGCCTCGAGGGGACAGGTCCGAAGAGATACGAATATTTCATGCAGGAACTCCAATACGTCAAATTACCCCTGGGCCAATGCCACACGGTTGGCGTCGGCGAATGATCGCGGCAGTGCAGACGCTCGCCTTGTTCGAGCCCGGCGGTGCTATGATGCGGATGCCGGCCACAGGGGGGCGATCATTGTCGAAACTGTACGATGTACATGAAAAAGCGGTCGATGACAAGGGCCTGTCCAGGATGTGAAGCATGCGGGGCGGCAGGGGATTCACAGAATGGCAGCTCCACGGCGGAGTGCACCACCATGCCGATTCCGGGAATCGGGATAAAGGCGAGGACACCCATGATAAATCCCCGGAGAACCGGGGCCTTGATTCCGAGAAGGGGGAAAAGAGCCCGCCGAGCACCCCCTGGAGGATACAGAACAGGCCGTTGACGACCAGAATGACGCCGGCGATCGAGGTGGATTTGTCCATGAGGAGCATATCCTGCTCGTCGGGCAGCGGTGACAGCCTACGGATGAAGTGGATGAGGGCATTCATATCGATCGGAAAAAAGTTGACGACGATGAGGAGAATACGGAACCGGAGGGCGAAACTCATTTGGGGTTCGCCGTGTGAATATTCGTCGGAGGCGACGACGGATATACGCCGACTCCGTTTGACGGTGCCGGCCGGGGGTCTCTTATTGTTTCATTATGTTCTGCCTGCAATCGCGCGATATGTTTCATTCTGATTAGCCGGTCTGGGTCGGCTCAAAGTTTACCGGGGGGGTGATCAATCGGTACGAACCGAGGTCATGTCGTGATAATATCTAAATAACATAATGTTACATGATATTGTCAGGGGAGGATGAGGGGATTGGGCGGAGAGACGATCACGGGAGCATCGCGACGGATGACTGGAAGGCCGATATAACAAAATGAAACTAAATGAAACTATCAAGTAGACCCAAGGATTTCAGCTGAATGGATATTCATTCAGCTACTCTGTCAATTAAATCGTGATATCAAGATAATAAGAAACATGCCTAATTTTTTTTCGAGTGGCATGGCGATTGCTAATAGTTGTCCTGGCTGGTTATGGTTCAATACGACTCTGCGCTACGATTCATGGTTTTTTGAAGCTTATCGATAGAGAGACAAACGATTCATCAACAAAAAGGAGTAGACATGTTAACCGCCCTGGTCTTAATTTTTGTGCTTGCCTATGCCTGCATCGCCCTCGAGCACCCCATCAAGGTCAATAAATCCGCCTCGGCTCTCATCGGCGCCGGTCTGCTGTGGACGGTCTATGCCCTGATGAGCGGCGATACCCATCAGGTCAGCGAGAACCTGCATGAATCGCTGGCGTCGACGGCCCAGATCATCTTTTTCCTGATGGGGGCGATGACGATCGTCGAGGTCGTCGACGCCCATAACGGCTTTCAGGTCATCACCTCGCGGATCAAGACCACCAAGATCACTTCGCTCTTATGGCTGGTCGGTTTCGTGACCTTCTTCCTCAGTGCGACCCTCGACAACCTGACAACGACGATCGTCATGGTGTCGTTGATGAAAAAGCTGCTCGATCGTCATGAGGACCGGCTGTTCTTCGCCGGCGTCATCGTCATCGCCGCCAATGCCGGCGGAGCCTGGTCGCCGATCGGCGACGTCACGACGACGATGCTGTGGATCGGCGGCCAGATCACCACGATGGCGATCATCAAGGGCGTGTTCCTGGCCTCGCTGACCTGCCTGATCGTGCCCCTGATTTTCCTGACCTTCACTCTGCGCGGTAAACAAGTTATCGCCCCGAAACAGTCAACCTGTGCCCACGGGGTCGAGACCACCAGTTTCGAGCAGAACCTGATGTTCTGCATGGGGGTCGGCGCCCTGATCAACGTCCCGATCTTCAAGACCATCACCCATCTGCCGCCGTTCATGGGGATCCTGTTCGGCCTCGGCATCATCTGGCTGGTCGGCAACATCCTCCATCGCAACACCCATGAAGACAAAAGAAGGCACCTGCGGCTGGTTTCGGCCCTGAGCCGCATCGACATGGCCAGCATCGTCTTCTTCATCGGCATCCTGCTGGCGGTCGCTGTTCTCGAGCACACCCACATCCTCACCGCCCTCGCCGGCTGGCTCGACATGGCGGTGGGGCGGCAGGATGTCATCGTCACCCTGATCGGCATGCTCAGTGCCATCGTCGACAACGTGCCGTTGGTCGCCGCCTCGATGGGGATGTACGACATGGCTACTTTTCCGCAGGACAGCTTTCTCTGGGAGTTCATGGCCTACTGCGCCGGGACCGGCGGCTCGATGCTGATCATCGGCTCGGCTGCCGGTGTTGCGGCGATGGGCCTCGAGAAGATCCACTTCTTCTGGTACGCCCGCAAGATCGGGGCCCTGGCCGCCCTTGGCTACTTTGCCGGCATCGTGGTGTACATCATTCAGTACAAACTGATGCACGGCTGAGACCGGATCGACGGAATGAAATACCATGCCATGGCGATCCGGCGGACAACGGCAGGTTTCGTCATGGCAGTGAACATAATCAAACCAAAAGAAAGGAGAAGAGATGGCGGAAGAACTGAAGGCCAAGGTGCTGCTGGTGGATGATGAGGAGGATTTCCTCAAGACCCTGGCCGAGAGGCTGGAGAGCCGGGGCTTGAAAGTGGCCACCGCGACCAGTGGTGAGAATGCGCTGACCAGCGTCGAGGGGCAGGAGTACGACCTGATCGTCCTCGATCTGGCGATGCCGGGGATCGACGGACTCGAGACGCTGAAGCGGATCAAGGCCAAACAGCCGGAGGCCGAGATCATCATGCTCTCCGGCCAGGGCTCGATCAAGACCAGCATCGAGGCGATGAAGCTGGGGGCCGAGGATTTCATCGAGAAGCCGGTCAACATCTCGGAGTTGCTGGACAAGATCAGCGAGGCCAAGGAAAAGCGGATGCTGGTGCTGCAGTCCAAGAGCATCAAGGAGATTGAAAAGATCCTTCATTCGAAGGGCTGGTGATAATAACGGGATTGCCGGCCGCCGTTGTTCCCAGGCCGGAATCCTTGAGATATTTGAAGCTATTTTGATGAAGGAGAAAAACTGTGAGCACGGAAATTCAGACGGTACGTGACATCATGCTCCCCCTCTCCGGCTTTCCCTGCATGCAGGAAAGCGGGACGGTGCAGGAGGCGATCGGGCTGCTGCGGTCATTCTGCCCGCTCGGCAGCTCCGGCCCCTGCGGCTTCAGCGAGCTGATGGTGGTCGACGACCAGGGCGGCCTGATCGGCCGGGTCACCCAGCAGGGCATCCTGCGGGTGCTCTTTTCGACCCTGCTCGAGCCGATCGAAATCAAACCCTTCGAAGGCAAGACGGCCGAGTACAGCGATCTCACCACCCTGTTGAACGGGGTGCTGATCAGGGAAGGGGTCAACCATCTCGAGGCTTCGCTGACCAATGTCATCGAAAAAGGGATCCGGGTCTTGCCGGCGGCAACCGACCTCATCCATGCGATGTCGGTGATGGTGATCTGCAGGGAAACGGTGCTGCCGGTCGAGGACAACGGCAGGCTGGTCGGCGTGGTGCAGTTGGCGGAGGTCTTCGGGGCCCTCGGCGACCGGCTCATCGCATTGAATACCAAATAGCAAAGAGGATGGAGAATATGTCATCAACATATGTGGAGGCGGCGGAGGCCAGGGTCCCGTTCGACTGGAAAAGGGTGTTCTTCCTGGTCCTGGGGGTCGTACTGTTCTGTATCATCTATTATTCCCCGCCCTGGCCGGATGCCATCGATCCGATGGGCAAGCATTTCACGTTGTCGGCTGAGGGCAAGGGCGCCCTGGCGGTCTTCGCCCTGGCCGCCACCTGGTGGATCTTCGAGGTCCTGCCGATCGGCGTCACCGGCATCGCCATCGGCGTGGCCCAGGCGATGTTCCTGATCCGTAAGCCGGAGGTGGCCTTCAAGGATTTCATGGACCCCTCGGTCCTGTTCATCTTCGGTTCGATCGTCATCGGCCTGGTCTTCACCAAGAGCGGGCTGACCAAGCGGATGGCCTACAAGATGCTGTCGATCGTCGGCGAGAAGACCAAAATGATCTATCTCGGCTGCTTCGTCATGACCGCGGCCCTGACCCACCTGATGGCCCATACCGCGGTGGCGGCGACGATGTTCCCGTTGTTGATGGCGATCAACGCCTTCTACTCCGACAGCGATGAACCGACCAAGTTCGGCAAGGGCCTGTTCATCGGCATGGCCTATGTCGCCGGCGCCGGCAGTATCATCACCCTGCTCGGTGCCGCCCGCGGCGCGGTGGCGATCGGTTTCTTCAAGGAGATGACCGGCAAGGAGATCAGCTTCTTCGAGCTCTCGTACTATATGGCCCCGATCGGCTGGCTGATGGTCTTCCTCATCTGGGGAATGATATTGGTATTCTGCAAGCCGGAAAAGGCGGTCATCCCCGGCCTCAAGGAGAAGGCCAAACGGATGTACATCGAGCTGGGTGGCTGGAACCGCAAGGAGATTCTGACCCTGGTCATCACCTTGTCCGTCATCCTGCTGATCGCCCTGAAGAACTGGGTCCCGGCCCTGAAGACCATCGACAAGACCGCGATCCTGCTGTCGTCGACCCTGCTGTTCTTCATCCTCAACATCCTCAAGGTCGAGGATCTCGAGGACATCCCCTGGAACATCATCCTCCTCTTCGGCGGGGCGATGTCGATCGGTTTCTGCCTGTGGCAGACCCATGCCGCCGAATGGCTGGCGGTCAACTGGCTGCAGCTGTTCAAGACCGCCCCGGCGGTGGTCTTCATCCTCGGCATGGCCTTCTTCGTCATGATCATGACCAACTTCATCATGAACGTCGCCGCCATCGCCATCTCGCTGCCGGTGGCCCTGGTCATCGCCCCCTACCTCGGGGTGGCCGGCGAGGTCATCTTCTTCTCCGCCCTGATGACCGCCGGTATGCCCTTTATCCTGCTGATCGGGGCGGCGCCGAACGCCATCGCCTACAACTCGAAGCAGTTTACCACCGGTGAGTTCTTCAAATTCGGTCTTGCCGCCAGCGGCCTGTTGATGGTGGTGGTCTACCTGGCCGTGGCCTTTATCTGGCCGCTCATGGGGATGCCGGTCTTCCTGAAGTAGCCGGCATGACGGACAGGGATGGGGTAGCCGGTGCTCACACGCCCCAAACCTGTTCCCCTGCCTGTAACATGTCGCCTGCATTGAGTTATTTGTAACAGTAATGAAGG
>JROS01000191.1 GCA_000769715.1 Desulfobulbus sp. Tol-SR | reverse complement strand
GTCGTTGCCGGTTCCTCCGGAGAGGCTGTCGTCGCCGCCGCCCCCGGACAGGCTGTCGTTGCCCGCGTTGCCTACAAGCGTGTTGGCCCCAGGCTCCCCGGTCAGAGTGTCGTCGCCGCTGCCGCCAATGATGTTTTCGATGAGTGACAAGGTGTCCGTGCCGCCGGCACCGGTGTCCTGGGCTGTGGATGTGCCGATGTTCACGGTCACGGCGGCGGTGGCCCAGGCGTAGCTGGCCGTATCCGAACCGGAACCGCCGTCCAGGGTGTCGTTGCCCGTGCCGCCATCCAGGGTGTCGTTGCCCGCGTTGCCTACAAGCGTGTTGGCCGGGGAATTGCCGGTCAGGACGTCGTCGCCGCTGCCACCAATGATGTTTTCGATGGAGGACAAGGTGTCCGTGCCGCCCCCGCCGGTGTCCTGGGCCGTGGTCCTGCCCGTGCTCACGGTCACGGCTGATGTGGCCCAGGCGTAGCTTACCGTATCCGAACCGGAACCGCCGTCCAGGGTGTCGTTGCCCGTGCCTCCGTCCAGGGTGTCGTTGCCGCCGCCCCCGGACAGGCTGTCGTTGCCGGCATTGCCGTTGAGTGTCTGCGAAGAAGCGGTTCCGATCAGGACATCGTTCCCAGATGAACCATACAGGCTGAACGCGCCTATGGTGATTTTCGAGGACAGGTCGTAGGTGCCGGCGTCGGCGGCAGTGATCGTACCCGGACTCTCCCTATCACATGCTGAAATCGTCGTAAATCCTGCAAACTGCGTCGCCGTCAGTGTTACACGACCGTTCCCACCGAGGTCAAGCGTCTCCACGTCCGTGATGGTCGCACCGATCAAGTCTTGCTCAAAGTTTCTCAGAGTATCTGTTCCAGTTCCGCCGTCTATGACGGCCCCTGTCAAATCCAAAGTAGTATATGTCGTAGTACAAGTCTCGATAATATCGTCGCCGGCACCGCCGAAAATCTGATCGCCCGAACCAATAGTTATCAGGAAGTCGTTGCCGTCTCCCCCGACCAGAGTGTTGGTCCCCGAGCCGCCGTCAATAGTATCCCTCCCGCCGTCGCCGGACAGGCTGTCGTTGCCGGCTAAGCCAAAGATTTCGTCGTGCCCTGTGCCTCCGGTCAGGGTATCATCTCCTTCTGTTCCATAAAAGTCAGCCATATATCCTCCAGTTATATTTAATAGTCGCCACCTTTGTTGACTCCGCCTTTGAAAAAGGCGTCATCGACCTGGATGAGTCCAGCCAATTGGTACCCGGCGTCGCTGGTTTCATCGCCTTGCGAATCTTATGCAGCATGGTCCACGCGCACTTGAGGCCGATATCAATCTTTCGCGACAGGGCCAGAGCCGAGAGATCTCGCCTATCCGTGCTGACGAGGAAAATTGCCCAGAACCATTTGACCTGAGGCGTGAGGTGGACCCGGATGGTTGGACAGTTTTGCGGCGAGGGACGCCTGATGCCTGCACTCAACACACTGAAAAAGATCGAGATTTTCAATGTGGTACGCCTCTTGGCTGCCACACCTCGGGCATCGGAAGCCATCATGTCACTGCGGATTAAAAAGTCGCTCTCGGCAAGCCGCGTCAGTGGAGAACGTCCCTTGGAAGGTGATGAGGTCCATCTCGGTGTAGGACTTTGGCATAAATGCTCTTCAACTAACTGAGTTGAAGAAATTATGCCCAATTTTCTGAGGCAAGGCAATAGCCACATAATTCAATGTGATTGTGCTATATTTTCTCCATCAAAATGATGGAGGCGATCATGAGCGAGCGCAATTCCAAAAAGCCATGGATTGTCGACTTCTTCCGGACTGGAGTAGCTCCCGATGCGACCGGACACCCTATCGAACCGAGGAGGTAGTGCTAGAAGTATGTCCAGACATAGTGCTAACGAGTATCCCATGGTCGAGGTGGTCAACGAGTCCAGCGGCGACGCTGGCCGTTAGCGGAGAAATTGCGGATCGTTGAGGAGTCGTCCCGGCCTGGGATGAGCGTCTCGTATGTGGCCCGCAAGCATGGTATCGCCCCGAACCAACTCTTCCGATGGAGGAAACTCATGAGCGAACTCCACGGACGCGTTACCTGGTGGTGGCCAAGGTAGAACTTGAATTTTTACTCAACGCCATGGCTTTCAACTTGGAAAAAGCGGCGCTCAAAGCGGGATGCTGAGGAACACTTACGCCAATGGGGTGACGAACTCCGCCTCAAGGCGAAACAAGACCATGGCTGGCGGCTAAACTCCAGGCTGGAAAAAACAACCGAAACCTTTCGGAAGGAATTTGTAACAAGATCAAGAAATTGTGCAGCGGTCTCGACCGATACCTTTCGGAAGAAATCTGTAGCGACATCAAGGAATTGTGCAGCGGTCTCAAGCTGGACCTCCCAAACCCGGACCCTGATCCGAAAACAAGACCCGGCCGGAACCTCTGTCCCGGCCGGGTCTTGATCATGCGCTCCCGCACGGCCGACTACAGATCGAACGAACCCGCCGTCAGGGTAGCGCTGTTGGACAGTGCTATCTGGAAGTCGGCGGTTCCGTCGCCGTTTATGTCCCCGGAGACGATGCCGCTGACATAGTTCAATTGTCCCGCCACGCCCGTGAAGGCCGACGAGCCGATGTAGGTGAAGGCCTGGTTTCCGGCTAGGCCCGTGTTGGCGTCGATGGCGGTCAGGCGGATCGTGTCTCCCGCGGCGAAGTCCGTGATGGTGTCCCGGGCG
>JROS01000190.1 GCA_000769715.1 Desulfobulbus sp. Tol-SR | reverse complement strand
ACGTCAAACCCGGCTTCATCGCCTTCTGTCATCCCGACCTCGAAGATGTCGTTCAGAAGATGCCCGGATTCAAGGATGTGGTGGACTACGGTTCAATGTCCGCCTATCCGACCGAGATCGGTTCCGTCGGCAACGTCAGGTATCTCGCCTCCACCGTGTTCACGCCTTGGGCCGACGGTGGCGGGCTCAAGGCCGGCTCCGGCACCACGATGATCTCCACGACCGGCACCAACGCCGACGTCTATCCGGTCATCTACATTGCCGCCGACTGCGCGGCCGTCACCCCGCTCAAGGGTGCTACCGCCCTGACTCCGTTCGTCAAGAACCCGGGCATCGTCAGTGACTCCGACAAGCTCGGCCAGCGCGGGCATATCGGCTGGAAGACCTACTTCGCAGCGTTAATTTTGAACCAATTGTGGGTCGCTACGGCCGAGGTGGCCATCCCCGAATTATAATTAGTTGATTTTACTAAGGCTACCGCAATGAGTAACTTGACAAATCATAAACCAGCCATGTATAGTAGAGGAAATTCTACTATAGGAGGATACACATGGCTAAGTTTGTGGGGGCAATATTGTCTTGTGAAATTTGCGGCAGCGAGTTCAAAGTTCCTCAGTGCAGAGCAAAGACTGCCAGATTCTGCGGGCATGAATGCTCTGTTGTCGGAAGGGCCGCAGCCATTTCAAAGCCGAAGGTCGCAGTTGTCTGTAAGCACTGCGGAATTACTTTTTTCGACCACCCTTGCCACGCAGGAAAGCGAGTGTACTGCTCAAAGACCTGTATGGAATCGCATGATTCACATTTGCAGGACAAGGTTGATAGGCATCGAGGAGAACGAAACTACAATTGGGCTGGGGGTATATGTCAGCACAGTGATGGCTACTTGTATGAGAAATGCGATGATCATCCGTTTTCGTCTCGGGGGTATGTGCTTCAGCATCGGCTCGTGGCTGAACGGCATCTTCGAGAAAATCATCCGGAGTCACCATGCCTCATCAGACTTGGTGAGCAGCTTTATCTCAGCCCTGACTTTGTGGTGCATCACGAGGACGGAGATCGGAAAAACAATGTCCCCGGTAACCTGCAAGTGATGACGAACAGTGACCACATAAAATTGCACAACGCCATCAGGCGGAACAAAAAATTATAGGAGGATTTCGATATGAGTTTGAACCACGCAGATCAGTATCAGAAGGTTGGGACATTCGTCGTTGACGACCCGGTCTCTGCGATGAACATTGTCCTCGGATGGCAGCCGCGGTATGTTCGGGCGTTCAATGTCAATAATCTCGCATCCTATGAGTATTTCTCCGGGATGTCTGCAGGCACCTCGCTCGACAATGGTAACCACGCCGATACCCAGTGGTCGGTCAACGCTGCCGGGTCGATCTCGCTGTATGCGGGAAGGGCATCGGGCTCGACGATCACAGGCACCGTCGCTGTCACGGCAGGGTCCGCCACGGTAACCGGTACCAGCACTAATTTTATCGGCGAACTGGTCGTTGGGGACAAGATCATGGTCAACGGCGAGACCCGCGTAGTCGCCGCCATCGCCACGACCACCAGCCTTACTACGGAGACGACATTCGACGCCGCTGCCTCCGCTGTATCGTGCTACGATATGTCAGGCAAAGGCCCCGGGTTCACGCTCGGTACTGACATTTGTGACACCGCAGCCGACGTAGTTCGCTGGCTGGCTCTCCGCTAACCCCTTTTACCTGTCCTGGCGGGAAAAATACCAGGAGGAGAATACCTATGAGCAGACAAGAAGTTAAGACCCAGAGAGTCATCACTGAGTATCTGGAAACATCCAACAGTGGGATGCCGACCATTGGTGGGCTCAACGCTACAGTAGCT
>JROS01000086.1 GCA_000769715.1 Desulfobulbus sp. Tol-SR | reverse complement strand
TTTTCGGATATCCAACCTTGTTATACGGTCGATCCTTCCAAAGTGTCCAGATACTCTTGAAAAATATCGGCCGACAGGTTTTTCAGTTCGCGGCGGGCGGCGATCATGTCCTGGTGTCTGCCGTTCCGTCGGGCCTGTTCGGCCTGTTGCAGGGCTCTGTAGATCGTGGTTGCGGGGGTGACCGGCAGGGAATCGTCCGCCACCAGGGGGAGGATACCCTGGAGAAAGGCGTGGATCGGCGCCAGGGAAGGGCCGTATTCCTTGATGATCTCCGCCAGCGGTTGGTGGATGATTGCTTCAGATGAAACCGCCTCCGGGTTCAGGAGCAGCGCCCTGGCGTAACAGGGACCGGAGCGTTCCGTCCGTCCCTGGCGGTAGAGCGCCTCGCCGAGGTAGAGATGGGGCAGGCCGCTGTCCGGGCGGGATTGGATCAGGGATCGCAGGGCCGTCACGGCGGCGGCGAGATCGCCGAGTTGCAGATGGAGATAGCCGCTGCAGAGGTCCGGAGGGGCGTAGAATGTCGGTCGGTCGGCAAGGGTGGTCAGCAGGCGCTGGATCAGGGAGCGCCGCAGCTGTTGCGAATAGTCGGCGGCATCGAAGGGGAATCGGCGTATGGTGGCCCAGAGGAAGGGCGGGGCGGTTTCGGGGGGAAGTGCGTCGAACTCGGCGAGAGTTTTCTCCCAATACAACAGCTCCTCCATGCTTTGGGCGGCCTCGGGATGGTTGGGGAAGCCGCGCAGGACGAGGTTGAAACTATGTCGGGCGTCGGTGAAGTCAAGCCTTGCCAGGCTGTTGCGGCCGACGCCGATTTCTATACGATCCCAGTTGAATAAATCGAGTTGCATGGTTGGTGGCTGCCTTTTTTTATGGATTTTTTCAGTGGCCGGGGTAGCGATCAAGCGATCAAGCGATCAAGCGATCAAGCGATCAAGCGATTATTTTTTCAAATAACTCTGCAGCAGGGCGTCAAATTCGGCCAGTTCGGGGTCGGGTTTCGGGGCCTTGTATTTTGTGCCTTTAAATCCGCTGCCTTTCAGGTGTTCCATGAATTTGTAGATCATGATGGAGAGTTTTCGGTGCTGATCGAGCAGATTGTCGGCATCCGTCTTGTCGATGTATTTCTGATCAAAGGCGATATACAGCTGGCAGCGAACCTCGCCGCAGCTTCCCTTGGCAATCGCCAGGTACTGAATGAATTCCTGGTTGCCGCCACGTTCATACCCTTCGGCTATGTTGGACATCACTGAGACAGAGGCCCGCTGAATCTGGTTGCACAGGCTGTAGTCTTTTACAAAATTGCCATTGCGGGTCAACTGGTATATTTGTCCGGTGAGGTAACGGGCGAGCTTCCAGATTTCCAGGTCTTCAAAATTTGTTATACTCATCACTTCTGGGGGATGTTTAATCGTTTAATCGTTTAATCGTTTAATCGTTTAATCGTGCCATCCTAACACCGGGATCGGAGCGGGACAACCGGCAAAAGCGCTCCTGGCCGGACATTGGCGGCGGAACAGGGGGGCGGAGTGAATCCGGTCGACAAAAATCCGGCCAGTACTTACAATGTCGGAATTAATGGAGAACCGATGCGGACATTTGACGAAATTTCCGCCGCCCGGCGGGTCCTCGACCTGCCGGTGACGGCGACGATGCGAGAGATCAAGTCGCAGTACCGGCGGCTGCTGGCGAAGTGGCATCCGGACCGCTGCAGTGGTGCGGATCAGCAGGAGTGCGCCGCCAGGACCAGGGAGATCATCGCCGCCTATAAGGTCATCAGCCGCTACTGCAGCGAGTACGAATACTCCTTTGCCGAAGATGTGGCGCAACGGCATCTGACCCCCGAGGAATGGTGGCTCAGGCGGTTCGGTAATGCCCCCATGTGGCGGGACGACAACGGGACGGAGGAGTGATGGTTGCGGCGGAATGGACCTCAATCGCGAGACTTGAGGTCTTGCATGGATAACAGCTTGAAACTGCAGACGGATACTCTTTCCCGGACCGCCCGGTGGTCGATCCTCGTCGCCTTCGTCGTCATCTGGTACGCCCTGATCCAGGGGATCAGCCATTTCGTTTTTCACGTCGCGCCCGAGCCGGCGGCCCTGCCGCAGGACCTGGCGGCGCATCTGCTGTTCGCGATTATCTGCTACAGCCTGTCGGGGCGGCTGCGCTTCACCCTGTCGACCGTCGTGGCGTTCGTCGCCGCGCTCAATCTCTGCAATGCCGGCAAGATCCAGTTTTACGGCACCCCGGTCATGCCGGACGATTTCATCGCCCTGCCCAATCTCTTCATGCTCCTCACCGGCTGGCAGCTGGCCGGGGCCATCGCCATCGTTGTCCTGCCCTTTGCCCTGCTGCTGCTGATGATCAACTGGCGGCGGCGTCGGACCTGGCTGCTGCTCGTCCTGTACGTCGTGGCCGTCTGGGGGGTGCTGCAGGTGGCGGGACCGGCGGTGGCGATGATGGACAAGGTGTTCAGGAACAGCGTCTGGAACCAGCGCGGCAATCTCGAAAGCCGGGGCGTGGTGATCCATCTCGTCCAGGAATCGTTGCGGCACCGGGTCCGAAGCGGCAGCATGCCGTCGGCGGCGGAGGTCGAGGCGGCCCTGGCGGTGCTGCGGCCGAATGCCGCCGCGTTCTCCCCTCCAGCGGCGCCGGCCGGTTCGCCGCGGCGCAACGTCCACATGATAGTGCTCGAGTCGTTCTGGGACGCCGCCCTGCTCACCGGTTCCGGCCTGTCGATGGACCCTCTCGATCCGCGGTTCCGCGAGCTGTGGCGGCAGGCCGGCGATTCCCATGTCCTGTCGCCGATCTTCGGCGGCTATACCGCCAACGCCGAGTTCGAGGCCCTGTGCGGCTTCCCGGTGACCGAGAATCATGTCTACTTCGAGTCCGGCCTGCGCAACCAGGCCCCCTGCCTGCCACAGATCCTGCAGGAGGCCGGCTACCACGGCATCGCCTCGCACCCCAATGTCGCCGGGTTCTGGAACCGGGTCAACGCTTACCGGCGCATCGGTTTCGAGACCTACTGGTCGGACCGCGACTTCGTCCTCGACGACCTCAACGGCGAGTTCTTGAGCGATGCCTCGCTCTATCGCCAGACCATGGACAAGATCGGCAGTCGCGCCGACCGCGACCGGCCGGTCTTCAATTTCCTGCTGACCTATTTCGGCCATGTCGATTATCCCCTCAACGCCGCCAGGCCGGGGATGATCACCACCACCGACAAGAACGCCCTGCTCAACGCCTATGTCAATCTGATGTACTACAAGTCGCGCGAGTTGATGGATTTCCTCGAGATCCTGCGCCGCGACGACCCGGATGGCCTGATCGTTCTGTTCGGCGACCACCTGCCCTTCCTCGGGCCCGGCTTCTACGGCTATCTGCGCTCGAAGCTGCTGACCGACAACCGGGCGATGATGACCGACCGGATGGTCTATACCCTGACCGCCACCCCGCTGGTGGTCATCGACGGCCGCCGCGGCCCGCTGCCCCTCGGTGACGTGCCGATGTACCGGCTGCCGGCGATGATCCTTGATCTCCTCGGCCTGGCCGGACCGGACGTGATCAGGCTCTCGACCCCGCCCGGAGATCTGGCCGTCCGGCCTCTGCCCGGCATGTACTGGGCGGGCGACGGCGGCCGGCAGACGGTCTGCCGGGAGGAGCAGCAGGAACAGGGACCATGCGAGGTCACGGATCGGTGGCTGCAGGCCTTGATCACTGTTTCCCGCGATCTCTTCAGCGGTTCCCGGTTTGTCCTGAAGGCGGAGCCTCTTGCCGAATAGCAGGATCGGCAGTGGGCAAGACGGGAACAGGCATTGTTGTCCTGTCGAGTATTGCCTGACATGTCAGGCCCCTTCCTGAAATGTCAGGCGCCTTCCTGACATGTCAGGCGCCTTCCTGTCAATTCGGGCGCTTTTCTGTCATTTCGAGCGTCAGCGAGAAATCTCGTCTTTCCGGCAGGAGATCTCTCCCTAGCGGTCGAGATGACAGGGATAAAGGTCGAGATGACAGGGATAAAGGTCGAGACGACAGGGAGGATGTCGAGATGACAGGGGAGGCAGACATTCAGTTTCCCGATCCCCGTAATGTCCTCCCGACCGGTCCGCCGCTACCCGGGTGTCTCGATTTTTTGCAAGTATCCCTTGCTGTTCGGAATTGAGGGATATATCGTTTGAGTGTGGATTGCGGTTGCCTGCAACAGCTGCCGGATGGAAAACGGTGGACATCTTCGCTTCCGGCCTCACCTCGGGAGATGGGAACACATGGAAAACAACACCAAGTTCAATGTCTGGTATGTACTGGCGGCAGTCTGGGGGGTGCTTCTGCTCCAGAGCCTGATCTTCGACCAGTTCCGCGCCAAGGTCATTCCCTACAGTGAATTCATCCAGGCGCTGACGCAGGACAAGGTGATCGAGATCGCCATCGGCCAGGACCGGATCAGCGGCAAGATGAAGAACGAGACCGGCGACGGCGAGGTCGTCTTCACCACCGTCCGGGTCGACTCCGACCTGACCCAGAAGCTGGCTGAGCATAACGTCAAATTTTCCGGCCAGGTGGAAAATACCTTCTTCAAGACCCTGCTGTCGTGGTTTGTGCCGATCCTGCTGTTCTTCGGCATCTGGTACCTGCTGATGCGAAAGCTGCAGGGCGGCCAGGCGGGCATCATGAATTTCGGCAAGAACAAGGCCAAGATCGTCGGCGAAAAAGATATCGACACCCGTTTTGGCGATGTCGCCGGGGCCGATGAGGCCAAGGAGGAACTGCAGGAGATCGTCGATTATCTCGCCCGGCCGGAGCGCTATCTGGAGGTCGGCGGCCAGATGCCCAAGGGCGTGCTGCTGGTCGGCCCACCGGGGACGGGCAAGACCCTGATCGCCCGGGCCGTCGCCGGCGAGGCCGGGGTGCCGTTCTTTTCGATGAGCGGGTCCGAGTTTGTCGAGCTCTTCGTCGGCATGGGCGCCGCCCGGGTCCGGGATCTGTTCGATCAGGCGAGGGATAAGGCCCCCTGCATCATCTTCATCGACGAGCTCGACGCCCTCGGCAAGGCGCGGGGGGCGGGCGGCTACGGCGGCCACGACGAGCGGGAACAGACCCTGAACCAGCTGCTGGTGGAGATGGACGGTTTCGATACCCAGAAGGGGATCGTCATCATGGCGGCGACCAACCGGCCCGAGGTCCTCGATCCGGCCCTGCTGCGATCCGGCCGCTTCGACCGCCAGGTACTGATCGACCGGCCCGACGTCAACGGCCGCGAAGAGATCCTGAAGATCCATGTCAGGAAGGTCAAGCTCGAAGACGAAGTCGATATCCGGGTGATCGCCCAGAAGACCGCCGGCTTTACCGGCGCCGATCTGGCCAACGCCGTCAACGAGGCGGCCCTGCTCGCCGTCCGCAAGGGGCGCAAGAAGGTCTCGACCGTCGATCTCGACGAGGCGGTGGACCGGATCGTCGGCGGGCTGGAGAAGAAGAACCGGGTCATCAATCCGCAGGAGAAGAAGATCGTCGCCTACCACGAGGTCGGTCATGCCCTGGTGGCCACCCTGACGCCGGGTTCAGAGCCGGTGCACAAGATTTCGATCATCCCCCGCGGCCTTGCCGCCCTCGGCTATACCCAGCAGCGGCCGACCGAGGACCGCTACCTGATGAGCGCCGACGAACTGCTGGCGAAGATCGATGTCCTGCTCGGCGGCCGGGTGGCGGAGCAGATCTTCTTCGACAGCGTGACCACCGGGGCCGGCAACGATCTGACGCGAGCCACCGATATCGCCCGGGCGATGATCGTCGAGTACGGCATGGGCAAGACCCTCGGCCTCTCGACCTACCCCCGTCAGCGGGGTCCGGTCTTTCTCCCCACCGAGCACGGCTATGCCGGAGGACGGGACTTCAGCGACGACACAGCCACTCGGATCGATGCCGAGACCAGAGAGATCCTCGATCAGCGGCACCAGCATGTCATGGAGATGCTGACGGAGCGCAGGGACAAGCTTGCGGCGATCGCCGAACTGCTGCTGGAGAAAGAGGTGCTGCTGGAGGAGGAGTTCATCGGCATGGTGAAGGAAGATTGAGCGGGATGGCGGAGCGATCGGTTGCGGTCTGCGACGGCCGCAACCGATCGCCTGCTATTTACGGCCCGGATTGGTCTCGAGCGGCCGCATCTTGCCGACCAGTCGCGCCGACAGCCACGGCATGCCGCTGATCAGCGACACCAGCACCGAGGCGGCGTACGGGACGCTCTGGACGCTCAGGACCAGGGCCCAGACCCGGATATCGAGCATCACCCCGTCGGGCCGCTGCAGCACGGCATAGGCGGCCAGGACCAGGGCGATCAAAAACAGCAGCTCTTCACGGGAGTCGAGCAGCGCCTGGAGCAGGGCGTTGGCCTTGGCCCGTTTCGGGGTGCGGAAGAAGCCGATGCCGCGGGTGATGAAGCCGGTGAGCATCGCCTGGGCGATGACGTGCGACAGGGCCAGCCCGGCCAGGCCGGCGGCCAGGCTCTGGCGCATGTTGGCCGCCACCCGGCGGCGGTAGAGGAAGAACATCTTCAGGCTCTTGAAGACGAACAGCGTCAGCGGCAGGATGGCGAAGATGATGTGCGGCGGGGCGACGTGGAGGGGGAACAGCGCCATGCCGACGGTCCAGGCCAGGGCGGCGAAGTTGAACAGCAGGTTGATGCCGTCGGCGAACCACGGCAGCCAGCCGGCGATGAAGTGGTAGCGCTGGCCGAGGGTCAGGTTGGTCGATTCGAGGCCGATCAGTTTCATCAGGTGGTGGCGGACGATGATCACCGCCCCGTAGGCCCAGCGGAAACGCTGCTTCTTGAAGTCGATGAAGGTGTCCGGCATCAGGCCCTGGCCGTAGCTGTGCGCCAGGTAGGTGGCGGAATAGCCCTTCTCGAAGATCCTGAGGCCCAACTCGGCGTCCTCGGTGATGCACCACTCGGCCCAGCCGCCGATCTCATCCATCACCGAACGGCGGACCATGGTCATCGTCCCGTGCTGGATGATGGCGTTGCGCTCGTTGCGGGTTATCATGCCGATGTTGAAAAAACCGCGGTACTCGGCGTAGCACATGGCCTTGAAGGCGTTCTCGGTGTCGTCGCGGTAGTCCTGCGGTGATTGGACGATCGCCATCTTGGGATCGCGGAACTGCGGCACCAGGGCGCGGAGCCAGTTGTGGTCGACGATGTAGTCGCTGTCGATGACGGCGATGATCTCGGCGTCGGGGGCGGTCTCGCGCAGGGCGAAGTTGAGCGCCCCGGCCTTGAAGCCGGCCAGCGGGTCGACATGGAAAAAGCGGAAGCACGGCCCCAGTTCCCGGCAGTACTCTTCCACCGGCTGCCACACCGCCGGGTCCTTGGTGTTGTTGTCGATGATCAGGACTTCGAAGTTGGGGTAGTCGAGGGCGGCCAGGGCGTCGAGGGTCTGCTTGAGCATGTCCGGCGGCTCGTTGTAGGCCGGGACGTGGACCGAGACCTTGGGATGGTAGGTGATGGCCTGATCTGTTTCGGCGTGCGGCAGGCGGCGCCAGTTCTGGATCCACAGCGCTTCCGCCCATTCGTGGGCCTCGGCGATGATGACGACGATGGCCCCGAGGGCGGCGAAGAAGAGGATGATGCCGACGATCAGGCCGCTGGTCGACATGTACTGCTGCGAGAAGTCGTAGACGATCCACACCGCGAAGGTCGCAATCGAGAAGGCGATCACGGCGAGAAAGCCGCGCCCCGAGGTCTTCATGGTGCCGCTGTCGCGGAACAGCAGGAACAGCAGTACCACCGACAGGGCGATGCTGATCGCCGCCAGGTCGCGCCATTGCGGTACCGCCACGAGCGGCTCGCGGAACGAGAACTTCGGCAGGCGCTTGGCGTTGTAGACCCCCCAGTGGGCCCCGGCCTCGCCCTCGGCCGATTTCTTCCACACCTGGTCGAAGGCCTCCATGATATAGTAGGTGTATCCGTTCTTCTCGGCGGTGGCGAGAAACCGGCGCAGGAACTTGGCCTGGTTGGCTTGGCTGGCCACCGCCTGGTCGCGGGTGCGGCCGTTGCTCGGCCAGCCGACCTCGGTGATGACGATCGGTTTGTCCGGGTATTTCCGGCGCAGCTCGTTGTAGCGGAGGACGCAGTAGTTGACGGCCTCTTCGATCGGAATGCCCTCCCAGTACGGCAGCAGGTGGACGGCGATGAAGTCGACGTGTTCAACCAGTTCCGGATGCTCGAGCCAGATGTGCCAGGGCTCGGCGCAACTCACCGGGGCCCACACCGATTTGCGAACCCGCTCGAGGTGCTTGATCATCTGCGGCACGGTCTGCTCGGTGCGGAGCAGGGTCTCGTTGCCGACGATCACCCGGACGATGTTGCGGTGGTTCTCCCGGTAGACCTTGATCAGTTTCTGGATTTCTTCCTCGTTGTCCTTGTCGATATTCGATATCCAGGCCCCGAGGACCACATTGAGCCCCTTCTCCGCGGCGAGGCGGGGGATGGCCGCCAGTGTCCCCTTGACGCTGTAGGAGCGGACGGCATGGGAGTCGCCGGCCAGCAGGGCCAGATCCTCCTCGATCTCGGCCTCGGTCGGGAAGATATTGAGTTCGGCCGATTGCCCGGCGCGGTAGGGCGAGAAGGAAAAGCCCTGGACCATCTCCGGCCAGGGCGGTTCGATATCGGGGGAGTTGACCAGCATCCACAGCAGGGCGGCGAGCCCACCCATGATGATGGTGATAAAAATCCCGGAACGGTTCATGCGGGTCTATCCTTGCAGGCGGAGCCGGTACAGCGGCGGAGATTTCCCGTCTGTGGCCGGTTCCTCATTGGGCTGAATTCGTGTGGAATGGAGCAGTTATGCATCAACTCATGGTTACATGGCGGTGTTCGTCCAGTCAAGGGAATTCACCGCCGGGACCAGGAGGGGTGAAGGGCGAAAATCCGGTCAGCCCTGGAAGTTCGGCCGTCTATATAGCACAGAGCTGCGGTGAAGAAAAGGGCGGAAAACGTATTGAACGTTTGAACGGTTAAACGTTCAACAGACTGAGCAGGAAATCGATATCGGCCTCGGTGTGACCGGCGTTGACCTGGAAGCGGATGGTCTCGTCGCCCTGCGGGACCACCGGATACGTCAGGCCGACCGCCAGCACCCCGTTGTCAAACAGGTGGTTGACCAGCCGCCGGGTCGCGGTCGTGTCCCGCACCAGCAGCGGCACGATCGGATGGGGGCCGGGGATCGATTCCAGGCCGAGGGTGGCCAGGCCGGCCCGCAGTTGCCGAGTCCGCCGCTGGAGGGTGGCGAGCAGGGCCAGACCTTCGCCGCTGTCGCAGAGGTCGATGGCACTGGCGGCGGCGGCGCAGTCGGCGGCGCCGAGCGGGTTGGTGTAGATGTAGGTGTCGGCCTTCTGTCGCACCGCCTCGACGATGGTGGCGCTGGCGGCGATGAAGCCGCCGTTGACGCCGAAGGCCTTGCCGAAGGTGCCGACGACGATATCCGGCATGGCGCCGCAGAACTCGGCGGTGCCGCGGCCGGTCGCCCCGTAGGCGCCGATCCCGTGCGAATCGTCGACGATCGTGATCACCCCGTCGCGGAATTGCTCGTGATACTCACGGCACAGCTCGACGATCCGGTCGATCGGGGCATGGTCGCCGCGCATGCTGAAGACCCCGTCGAAGATCACCACCACCCGCTCCATCGCCGGATCGACCGCATCGAGGCAGCGGCGCAGGTCGTTCATGTCGTTGTGGCGGTAGATACCCTTGTTGGCGCCCGGAACTCCGGCGATGCGCATCGCCCGGATGATGCTGTTGTGGTTGAGCTGGTCGCCGATCCAGTGGGTTAAGGGGGTGGCCAGGGTCAGGGCCAGACCGCAGTTGGCGGTGTAGGCGGAATTGAAGATTCGCGCCGCCGGACGGCCGACGAAGCGGGCGATCCGCTGCTCGAGGGCGATATGGGGTGCAAAGGTGCCGTCGATGAACCGCACCGCCCCCGGCCCGACCCCGTAGCGGCGGCCGGCCTGGTCGGCCGCCTGCAGCAGGGCCGGGTGAAAGGCGAGGGAGAGGTAGGAGTTGGAGTTCATCCGCAGGAAAGGGCGGTCATAGCCTTCCAGGGTGTAGCGTGGGCCGTGGACGTCGTCGCTCGGGATGCAGCCGCTGATGACCCGCTCCGGCGCCTTGCTCCGGCCTTCGTCTGCCAGGTACTGCAGTTCCGCGGTCAAGGCCGCGTCCAGCCGCTCCAATGCCATGGCGCCTCCCTATTCCCAGTTGAGGATGACCTTGCCCGAGCGGCCGGAACGCATGACCTCGAACCCCTGCTCGAATTCGGTGAAGGGGAAGCGGTGGGTGATCAGCGGACTGATGTCGAGGCCGGTCTGGATCATCGCCGTCATCTTGTACCAGGTCTCGAACATCTCGCGGCCGTAGATCCCCTTGATGGTCAGGCCGTTGAACACCACGGTGTTCCAGTCGATCGCCGTCTCGCCGGGCATGATGCCGAGCATCGCGATCTTGCCGCCGTGGCACATGTTGGCGAGGATGGCCTGGAGGGCGGCCGGGCTGCCCGACATCTCCATCGCCACGTCGAAACCCTCGCGCATCCCGAGCCGCTGCTGGACCTCGGCCAGATCCTCCTTCGCCGCATCGACGGTGAGGGTGGTGCCAAGCTTCCGGGCCAGTTCGAGGCGGTAGGGGTTGACGTCGGTGACCACCACGTGGCGGGCTCCGGCCAGGCGGGCGATGGCCGCCGCCATGCAGCCGATCGGGCCGGCGCCGGTGATCAGCACATCCTCGCCGAGGACGTCGAACGACAGGGCGGTGTGGACGGCGTTGCCGAGGGGATCGAAGCAGGTGAGGATGTCGGTCGGGATGGCCCGGTCGCAGTACCAGACATTGGTCACCGGGATGGCGAGGTATTCGGCGAAGGCCCCGGCCCGGTTGACCCCGACGCCGCTGGTCTTGTTGCAGAGGTGGCGCCGGCCGGCGAGGCAGTTGCGGCAGTGGCCGCAGACGAGATGGCCCTCGCCCGAGACCAGATCGCCCGGGTGGAAATCATGGACATTATCCCCGACCGCGGCGACGGTGCCGACGAATTCGTGGCCGATGGTCAGCGGCACCTGGATTGTCTTCCGGGCCCATGGGTCCCAATTGTAGATATGGACGTCGGTGCCGCAGATGGCGGTCTTGACGATCTTGATCAGCACCTCGTTGCTGCCCGGCACCGGGACCGGGATTTCCATCAGCCTGAGCCCCACACCCGCCTCGGTCTTGACCAGCGCCCGCATCTTCTTCATCATCCGCTCCTTGCCATAAAGCTGCCGTACGGTGAGCTCGACTGCCTGGCCCCTGGCGAGGGCGGCAGGTCGTGACTGAACCGGCTCCTCCCTTCGATGGTCGGGGACCGTATTCGTCTGCACCCCATATTGATGGAGTACAACAGAAAAATGGGGGAAGCAAGACCAGGGCAGGGTTTTTGTGCCGCCCCCCGGTCGGATGCAGCAGATCTGAGTATATCCCGTTCAGCCCTTCAGGATCTCTGCCAGCGCGGTCACCAGTTCGGCGCAGGCGGCATCGGTACCGATGGTGATGCGGAGGAACTGGTCGATCCGCGGCAGACGGAAATGGCGGACGATGATGCCCCGCTCCCGCAGGCGCATGCTCAGTGCCGCAGCGTCATGGGCCGGGTGACGGGCGAAGACGAAATTGGCCTGCGACGGCAGCACCTCGAAGCCCAGGGCCTGCAGGCCAGTGGTCATTTCTTCCCGGGTACGGATGACCCTGGTCCGCGTCTCCTCGAAATAGGCCCGATCGTCGATGGCCGCCACGGCCCCGACGATGGCCAGCCGGTCGAGGGGATAGGAGTTGAAACTGTCCTTGACCCGCTCGAGGCCCTCGATCAGTTCGCGCTGCCCCATCGCGAACCCGACCCGCAGCCCGGCCAGAGACCGGGATTTCGACAGGGTGTGGATGACCAGCAGGTTGGGATAAGCGGCGATCAGGCCGACGGCGCTCGTCCCGCCGAAATCGATATAGGCCTCGTCGACGACGACCACCGAATCGGGGTTGGCCGCCAGGATCCTTTCGATCGCCGCCAGCGGCAGACCGAGGCCGGTCGGGGCATTGGGGTTGGCGATGATGATCCCGCCGTTGTCCCGCCGGTAATCGTCCGGATCGATGGTGAAGTCGTCTTTCAGCGGCACCAGTTCATGGCGTATCTGGTAGAGACCGCAGTATACCGGGTAAAAGCTGTAGGTGATGTCCGGAAAGAGCAGCGGTTTTTCGTGCTTGAGCAGGCCGAGAAAGGCGTGGGCGAGGATCTCGTCGGAGCCGTTGCCGACAAAGACCTGGTCGAGCGAAAGGCCGTGATACCGGGCTATTGCCTCCCTGAGGGCGGTGGCTTCCGGGTCGGGATAGAGGCGCAGGCTGTCGTTGGCGTCAGCCTGGATGGCGGCGACGGCCAAGGGCGACGGGCCATAGGGGTTCTCATTGGTATTGAGTTTGACCAGCCGGTCGGCCTTGGGTTGTTCGCCGGGCACATAGGGTTTGAGATCGCGGAGGATCGGATTCCAGAAACGGCTCATGATGCGCTGTCCTTATTTGGTCTATGGGGGGTGATCGATCAGTTGCTATTTGTCCGATATCGCCCCGATTGTCAATCGTATTCGGATTTTGGCGAGAGGTGTGGCACGGGCAGTATCCGGTAAACGTGAAAAAGGCTTGCGGGGGCGATAGCGGCGCGTTAGGGTTATGTGTCAATGTCTGTTATCGCCGATGCCTCCGACGGGCGTCAGGGTGAACAGATTGCTTCAAATCTACCATCATACAAGGGAGTCGGATATGAAAAAGGTGGCGATAATCGGTTGCGGATCATACATGGATGCAGGATACGGTTGCCCGGGCGAATGGCGCTGCCTGAAGGCGGCGGCAATGGGTGACGGCAAGTTCGGCGAACCGAAGGCGGTGGTATCCTTCGTCAAGTGCGAGTGCCCCGGCCGGACCCTGGTGCCGAACACCGGCATGGCAATGAAGCTGTCGGAGATCAAGCCGGACGAGATCTACCTCAGTTCCTGCATGGCCAACGCCAAACCGGGCTGCCCCTACACCACCCCGGAAGAGAAGGCGCAGATGATCGAAGAAAAGACCGGCATCACGGTCATACTCGGCACCCACGATTATCATTGATCGTGCTGGAACTTCCCGGATTCGGCAACTCAACCCGGGAAGTTCCCCATCTCGTGTGTCCCGTCTCACATTCCGCCTCCGCCACAGGACAGGAGGTAGTAAGGTTTATTCTCGATGCAGGGTATTCTTCATCCAGCGGATGACGGCGGAAAGGTAGTTCTTGCCGGTCTTTTCGACCTCTTTTTCAAACCATCCCAGTTCCGAGAAAAGAGAGAGGTTCCACAGCGAGCCGCCAAGTCCTTCATGGAGCAGGATCAGCTCCGCGTGCTGGATGGTGTGGATGGTGTCCGAGTGGTCGCTGCGGGTAAAGATGGTGACATTGCCGTCCTGCGAGACGGCGATGGCGATCGAGCCCGGCTGGTCGTAGGCGAACTGGGCGGCCGACTGGTGCCGGGTGCCGCTCAGGCTCGAATAGGGGGCGATCCTGTCGACAGCGCCTTCGAAGGGTTCGATGATCTGGAGGCTGGAAGAAGAGGCCTTGATGTTCTGAGCCCTGATTTTGGCGCCAAAGCAGTAGACATAGCGATCGAAGTTCATGACAAAGGACGCCGTCGAC
>JROS01000015.1 GCA_000769715.1 Desulfobulbus sp. Tol-SR | reverse complement strand
ACATCCGAAAACCGCAGCAGCCCGACAATCCGCTCGCCGTCAACCACAAACAGCGAGTCATGCCGATTCATCACGAACAGGTGGAAGCACTTGGCCATGAGGTCATCCACTCCCACGGTCTGTCCTTCGGATGGACCTTTGAGGAAGTCCTGTATCTGAACCTGTGCCGCCTTGCGGCACAGGTCGTGAAAAGGATCGCCCCAGAGATTGTAGTCTTCCTGGATGGTTTTCCAGATATTGCCGAAACCATAGCGGGAGAGGGTCTTCTCGGCAACCACCCGGCTGTAGTTGGTCTCCAGTCCGCGCAACAGATCGATAGGGCTGAGCTTGCCAATGATTCTGCCGCCATCGTCCTCCACCAGCAGGATCCTCTGCTGGGCTTCCCCAGCCATAAATTTCTGCTGAGCGATCTCCAGGGCATTGACTGCCTCATAAAAACTCGCCCGGTTGGAAATCTTCGGAAACCTGTCTGCCGGAACCATCAGGTCGTGCACATGCATCTTTTCCATTTCCTCTGCCTCCTCGTGGAAGATCAGACGACAACCCGCGGATTGTCGTCGTTGTGAGCTTCGAACCGGTCCCCAGGAGAGCCGAATCTCCGGTCCACATTGACCGGTATTAATTCATCATCGGACACCTGGCAGACGTTTTCAACTACATTCGGCAGGTCGCCAGGCAAATCCTTGCATCACGCCTGGTCTGCGGGACCGGAACAAAAAATCGGAAGGCTGGATATCGAGCCGACTTCAGTGAGTTGCCCCTGCAGCTTGAATTTGGCATCGGGAAGAGTATTCTTGATACTATGACGGCAGCGATCAGATTCTTACCGTATGCCGCAGCATCCAATGGACCGGAATAATCTGATCGAGGGCCGCTTCGCTTCCATTCCCCCTTGATCATCAATTCCAACCAGCCGGAATCATACCGGCAAACGATTCACTCCTGGCCTCTGCGACCATGAAATACCTCCCCTCCCAGATCATCTATCTGATGCAGAACCGGCGGACCCGGCGCAATATCCGCACCCTGCTCGAATTCCTCTTCCTGCTCAGCCTGTTCATCGTGGCGTACAGCCTCCTCTTTCATGTCATCATGAACCTCGAGGGCCGTTACTACTCGATCATCACCGGCTTTTACTGGACTCTGACGGTCATGTCGACCCTGGGCTTCGGCGACATCACCTTCGAGAGCGATATCGGCAAGATCTTCTCCATCATCGTCCTCCTCTCCGGCATCGTCTTCCTGCTGATCATGCTGCCCTTCGCCTTCATCCAGTTCTTCTATGCCCCCTGGCTCGAGGCCCAGTCCAAATCACGGGCTCCCCGGCAGCTGCCGGAGAATTTCGCCAACCATGTCATCATCACCGGCTACGACCCGATCACCATCGCCCTCATCGGCCGCCTCCTTCGGTACGGGCACGACTACGTCATCCTCATCCCGGAGGTGCAGCAGGCCCTCGATCTGGTGGACCAGGGCCTGCAGGTCCTGGTGGGCGAACTGGACGACCCTGACACCTATCTCCGCGCCCGCGTCGACAAGGCGGCACTGGTGGTGGCCGTCAACAACGATATGAAAAACACCAGCATCACCTTCATCGTCCGCAGCATCTCCCCGGACGTACTGATCGCCGCCAACGCCGATCTCGACGACTCCATCGATATCCTGGAGCTGGCCGGCTGCAGCCATGTCTTCCAGTTCATGAACATGCTCGGCCAGTCCCTGGCCCGGCGCACGCTCGGCCGGCGGACGCTCGCCAATATCACCTACCGCTATGAGGACCTGGTCATCGCCGCCGCCCCGGCGATGCGCACCCGCCTGGTGGGCAGGACGATCAGAGAGATTGGCCTGCGCCAGAAACTCGGCGTCAACGTCGTCGGCCTGTGGAATCGCGGTCAATTCAGCCTGCCCGGACCGGAGACCCGCATCGAATCGAGTACCGTCCTGGTCTTCGCCGGTTCAGAGAAGCAACTGGCGGCCTATGACAGTTACGTGGAGGAGGCGCATACCATCAACGCCCCGGTCCTGATCCTCGGCGGCGGTCGGGTCGGCAAGGCGGCGGCCGCCGCCCTCAAAGAGGAAGGAATCGCCTATCGCATCATCGACAAGAACCCCCGGATCATCGAAGGCCTCGAGAACACCATCGTCGGCAGCGCCGCCGATCACGAGGTCCCGGGCCGGGCCGGCATCGCCGACGCCCCCTCGGTGTTCATCACCACCCACAGTGACGAGATGAACATCTACCTGACGATCTACTGCCGGCGGCTGCGGCCCGACATCCAGATCATCTGCCGCTCCAACCTCGACCGGAACATCAACATCCTCCACACCGCCGGCGCCGACCTGGTCATGTCCCATGCGTCGATGGCGGCCAATACCATCATCAACCTCCTCTCCCCGGCAAGGTGCTGATGCTGACCGAGGGGCTGAATATTTTCCGTCACCGGGTCCACCTCCACCTTGCCGGAAAAACCCTCATCGACAGCGGCATTCGTCAGAACACCGGTTGCAGTGTCATTGCCGTCCGGCGTCAGGGCCGCATGCTGATCAACCCCGATCCGACGGAACCGTTCCAGACCGATGACGAGATGATCATGATCGGCACCGCCGAATCGGAAAAGACCTTCACGGCGATGTACCCGGAAAAGGGTTAGAACGCCGGGACAAGTCGGCAACAGGAGCGAATTGGACATCCCGGTCTTCGTCTCATTCAATAATTTTGAATATTTATTCTTCCTTCCTATTCCTGCCATTTCAAGCAACGCTCTGTCAAAACGACAACTGCTTGTTAATATGGGTGATATCAATTTTTTTTCGGCATCGCCTTGCTTTTGTCGAATTTTTATAATAAATTAGTTTGATAATTAATCCGCTTTTTCAACCGCAGTCTACCGGATTGCTCCTGTCGCCGTAACCCAGACTGCCATACGTACATCGGCCGGGCCTGCAGCTCATTGCCAACCCGCGCATCGTCCGGCACCATAACCGGTAACGGATACCCGGCCCCCGCCGGCTATCCACTTCGACATCCGTCATTCTCAACTGCAGCACCCAAACGGGCAGTCCCTGCTTCCGGTCGTCCTGCCGGCCGACAGCGCCGGCCAGTCGCACCATCACCTGCAGTACCGCCATTGCGGACGTCCCGGCGCAATGGACCTGAACAATGGAGATCACTATGGAACAACCACCCCTTGTCATTCTGATGCTGAGCATCCATGGCCTCGTCCGGGGCCACGACCTGGAGCTTGGCCGCGACGCCGATACCGGCGGCCAGGTCACCTACGTCGTCGAACTGGCGCGCGCCCTCGGCCGCCATCCCGATGTCGAGCGGGTCGACCTGCTGACCCGGCTGATCGACGATCGGGAGGTCTCGCCCGACTATGCCGCAGCGGAGGAAAAGCTGGGACCGAGGGCGCGGATCGTGCGTCTGCCCTTCGGTCCGAAACGCTACCTGCGCAAGGAAGTCCTGTGGAAGCACCTCGATCACCTGGTCGACCGCTGTCTCCACTACCTGCGTTCCCAGGAGAAGCTGCCGGACATCATTCACACCCATTATGCCGATGCCGGTTATGTCGGCATGCAGCTGTCGCGACTGCTCGGCATCCCCCAGATCCATACCGGCCACTCCCTCGGCCGCGGCAAATTGCAGCGGCTGCTGGAGTCGGGGCGCAAGCAAAGCTCGCTGGAACGTCAGTTCAATTTCGCCCAGCGCCTTGCCGCCGAGGAGGAGGTGCTCAGCCACACCTCGCTGATCGTCGCCAGCACCCGCCAGGAAATTGTCAGCCAGTATGGCGATTATCTGAATTTTGACGCCAAACGGGCCAGCGTCATTCCCCCCGGCACCGACACCACACGGTTTTCGGCGCCGGGCCGGCGGCCAATCCCCGAACCGGTCTGCCGGATGGTCGACCGGTTCCTCGAAATCCCGGAAAAGCCTTGCATTCTGGCGATCTGCCGGCCGGAAACCAAGAAAAACCTGCACCGGCTGCTCACTGCCTACGGCGAGGACGCCGAGCTGCAGCAGCTCGCCAACCTGGTGATCGTCGCCGGCAACCGCGACGATCTCCGGACCATGGAACCCGCCCAGCAGCAGGTGCTGGTGGACCTGCTGCTGGCGATCGACCGCTACGACCTGTGGGGCAAGGTCGCCATGCCCAAGCACCACCGGATGGAGGACATCCCCGATCTCTACCGCCTCGCCGCCAGACGGCACGGGGTGTTCGTCAACCCGGCGCTGACCGAGCCCTTCGGCCTGACCCTGATCGAGGCCGCAGCCAGCGGTCTGCCGGTCGTCGCCACCGAGGACGGCGGTCCCAGCGACATCATCGGCAACTGCCGCAACGGCCTGCTGATCGACCCCCTCAAGCCCGAGACCATCGCCCTCGCCCTGAAGACGGCCCTGACCGACCGCAAGACTTGGAGAACCTGGGCCCGCAGCGGTATCGCCGGGGTCAAGCGGCACTATACCTGGGCCGGACATGTCGCCCAGTACCTCCATGCGGTCCGGCGGGTGCTGCGCAAGGATCGCAAGCGGTTCCGCCGCCAGCTGGCGACCCTCAGCCATGACCGCAAGTCGGCACTGCCGCTGGCCCGGCAGGCACTGATCAGCGATATCGACAACACCCTGATCGGTAACCGGGAAGGCCTGGAGCAGTTGATCGAGTGGCTGCTGGTCCGTTCGGGACGGGTCGCCTTCGGGGTCGCCACCGGCCGCAGCATGGCCGGTACGGTCCGGATGCTGCGCGACTGGCGGGTGCCGATGCCGGATGTGGTGATCACCTCGGTCGGCACCGAGATCGCCTACGGGCCGGACCTCCGTTCCGACCCCGGCTGGGCCAAACTCATCCGCCACCAGTGGCGGCGCGACGCCCTGGTCGAGGCGATGACCGCCATCCCCGGCCTGGCCCTGCAGCAGAGGGAGAACCAGCGCCCGTTCAAGATCAGCTACAATGTCAACCCGGAACTGCTGCCGCCCCTGGACCGGATCGGCGCCTATCTCCAGCGCCACAACCTGCGCGCCAACCTGGTCTACTCGCATCAGGCCTATCTCGATATCCTGCCGGTACGGGCCTCGAAGGGACAGGCCATCCGTTATCTCGCCTACAAGTGGGGCCTGCCGCTCCACTCCTTTCTCGTCGCCGGCGACTCCGGCAATGACGTCGAGATGATGCTCGGCGACACCCTCGGGGTCATCGTCGG
Organism: Desulfobulbus sp. Tol-SR; assembly: GCA_000769715.1. Classification (GTDB taxonomy): domain Bacteria; phylum Desulfobacterota; class Desulfobulbia; order Desulfobulbales; family Desulfocapsaceae; genus Desulfoprunum. The sequence goes on along the minus strand of JROS01000015.1, from coordinate 43,688 downwards.
CAATTACAGCCCCGAGATCAGGTCGCTCAAGGGGCGGCATCAGGTCTATTTCGCCTCCGCCCACCATGCGCGGGGCATTCTTGAAGGAATCGCCCATTATCAATTCGGCGATTCCTGCCATCCAACGAGGTTGCTGACGTCATGATCGAAGAACTCATCCAATTCACCAGGGAAAACCGTGACTCCGTCTATGATTTTCTGCGCCGCTGCTTCGGCTGCGACCGCCTGTTTCTGCTCCCCTCCGACCTGCGTCAGGAATTCCGGCAGATGTGCAGCGAGGCCGATCGCGATCTGTCCGACTCCTGCCTCCAGACCTTCGTCTTCCATCTCCAGGAGGGGGTCTTCAACCAGCCCTGGGCCTATTTTTCGCTGCGGGGACGGATCGCCGAGTGGCGCTTCGTGCGGATGCATATCGAACATGTGGTGCCCGAGGAGATCGACATCGGCGAATTTCTACGCTTCAAGGAGACCCAGATTCCCCACGCCAACGCCGGACATCCCGTGCTCGAGATCGATTTCGGTCCCTTCGGCCGGAACTTCCCCCGGTTGAAGGAGGCCAAAACGATCGGCCAGGGGGTGATGTTTCTCAACCGTCAGCTCTCCAGCACGCTGTTCCAAAGAGTTCACGAGGGGGAGGTGCGGCTGCTCAATTTTCTCAAGGTCCATTCCCTCGACGGCAAGCCGCTGATGATCCACGGTGATTTCAATTCGGTGACGGCCCTGCGGGATGGCCTGCACAAGGCGCTGGCACGGGTCGACAAGCTCGACGGCCGGACCCCGCTCGCCGACTTCGCCGACGTCCTGTCGCAGATGGGGTTTTCCCCCGGTTGGGGCGATTGCGCCGAACGGGTGGCCGAGACGATGAACCTCCTCCTCGACCTGTTCGAAGCGCCGTCGCCGGGCAACCTCGAGGCCTTCCTGGCCCGCATCCCGATGGTCTCGCGGCTGCTGATCGTCTCGCCACACGGCTATTTCGGACAGCACAACGTCCTCGGCCTGCCGGACACCGGCGGCCAGGTCGTCTATATCCTCGACCAGGTGCGGGCGCTGGAACACGAGATGCGGGAGCGGCTGGCCCGGCAGGGGGTCATCGTCGAACCGAAGATCCTCATCCTCACCCGCCTGATCCCGGAGGCCGGAGGAACGACCTGCGGCGAACGCCTCGAAAAGGTCAACGGCTGCAGCAACACCTGGATCCTCCGGGTGCCGTTCCACAGGGAAAACGGCGAAATCATCCGCCACTGGATCTCGCGGTTCGAGATCTGGCCCTACCTCGAAGACTTCGCCGCTCATGCCGAACGGGAGGCCCTGGCCGAGCTGGGCGGCCGGCCCGACCTGATCATCGGCAACTATTCCGACGGCAACCTGGTCGCCTCCCTGCTCAGCCAGCGGCTCGGCATCACCCAGTGCAATATCGCCCATGCCCTGGAAAAAACGAAGTATCTCCACTCCGACCTGTACTGGCAGGAGAACGACGACCAGTACCATTTTTCCTGTCAGTACACCGCCGACCTGATCGCGATGAACACCGCCGACTTCATCATCACCAGCACCTACCAGGAGATCGTCGGCACCGAGGACTCGATCGGCCAGTACGAGAGCTACCGTTCCTTCACCATGCCCGGGCTGTTCCGGGTGATCGACGGCATCAACCTCTTCGATCCGAAATTCAACATCGTCTCGCCGGGCGCCAACGCCGGGGTCTATTTCCCCTACAGCGAGGAGGAGCGGCGCTTGCGTTCCCTCCATCCGGAGATCGAGGAGCTGCTGTTCGGCGGCCCCCGCCCCTGCTCCCGCGGCGTCCTGGTGAAGCGGGACAGACCGGTGATCTTCTCGATGGCCCGCCTCGACCGGATCAAGAACCTCACCGGCCTGGTCGACTGGTACGGCCGCTCGGAGCGGCTGCGGGCCATCGCCAACCTGGTGGTGATCGGCGGCTACCTGACCGTCGAGGAATCGCGCGACCACGAAGAGCAGGAACAGATCCGGCTCATGCACGAACTGGTCGACCGGCACCGACTCGATGGTCAGATCCGCTGGCTCGGGATGCATCTGGAAAAAAACCTGTCCGGCGAGATATACCGCTACATCGCCGACTTGGGGGGGATTTTCGTCCAGCCGGCGCTGTTCGAGGCCTTCGGCCTGACGATCATCGAGGCGATGGCCTCGGGGCTGCCGACCTTTGCCACCCGGTACGGCGGGCCGCTGGAGATCATCCGCGACAACGTCTCCGGTTTCCATATCGATCCCAACGACGGCGATTCCTGTGCCGCCCGGATCGCCGATTTCCTCGAGGCCTGCGGCGCTGATCCGCAGGAGTGGCGACGGCTGTCGAACGGGGCGCTGGCCCGGGTCAGGACCCATTACACCTGGAAGCAGTATGCGGAGCGGATGATGACCCTGGCCCGGATCTACGGATTCTGGAAATATATGAGCAATCTGGAGAGAGAAGAGACCGGCCGCTATCTCCACATGTTCTACCAGCTGCAGTACCGCCCGCTCGCCGAGGCAGTGCGCCGGGGAGCGATCCACGAATGAAACCGGGAATACCGGAGATCGAGAGTATCCGAGTTCCTGCAGTCTCAGCGTTTCGGCGCCAGGACCATGCTCGACTGCAGGGTCTGCTGCGAGGCGACGCAGAAGATCGTCCCGGATCCGCCCAGGCTGTAATCGAAGGCGAATTTCTGGTTGGTGAACAGATCGACACAGATATCGACGGCATCGCCGTCGTAGAGGGTGCCCCGATGCTGCCGGACTTCGTCCAGGGCGGCATCGATGCCCAACGCCGGACGGTATGGCCGAAACGAGCTCTTGGCCTCGACCACGTCGGCCACCGCCAGGATCCGGGCTTCGAGCAGGATATCGTCGCCCTTGAGCCCGAGGGGATAGCCGGAGCCGTCGAGACGCTCGTGGTGCTGGAAGACCATAAGCGCCACCGGCCAGGGAAACGGGATATTTTTCAGGATCTCGAAGCTGATCTGGGGGTGGATCTTGATGACGTCGTACTCGGCGTCGAGCAGCTGTCCGGCCCGGCTCAGGATTGACACCGGGATGCGGATCTTGCCGACATCATGGAGGATGCCGGCGATGCGGATCCCTTCGATGATATGCGCCGACAACCCCATCTTCTCGGCGATCGAGCAGGCCAGCAGGGCCACCCGCTGCTGGTGGCCGGCGGTGTACGGGTCGCGGATCTCGACCATCTGGGCCATGCTGCAGATGCTGCCGTTGAGCATCTCCTGGAGCTCGGCGGTCTTTTCCTCCACCTTCTGCTCGAGGATGGCGTTCTGGGCCCGCAGCTGGGCCTTCATCTCCTCGAGGGTGATATGCGTCTGGATCCGGGCCTTGACCTCGGCGACATGAAAGGGCTTGGTGATATAATCGACCGCCCCCACCTCGAAACCCTTGGTCTTGTTGATGGTATCCTGCATCGCGGTGAGGAAGATGACCGGGATGGAACTGGTCTCCGGGTTGGCCTTGAGCCGCGAACAGACCTCGTAGCCGTCCATCTCCGGCATCATGATATCGAGCAGGATGAGGGCGGGGCGGAACTTGTCGACATACTCGAGGGCGGCGATTCCTTTCTTGGCAATTCCCAGTCGATAGTCATCCTTGAGGCTGCCGACCAGCAGGTCGATATTGGTGGCATTGTCGTCGACAATGAGGACGAGGGGCCGTTCCGTCGCTGTCATCTCATTCCCTCTGATCGCTGCATCTGCTGCAGGGTTGATCTGGCTTGATCGTAATCGTAGCGGTTGATCTGGCGCTCGAGGGTCGACAGCAGCTCCGGCTGCGGCAGGGTCCCGGCCGCAGTAAGCCGGCGGATTCTGTGCAGGGCCTGGATGATCGCCTCGGGGTCGGCGCGATCGATCGCCGCCTCCATGTCACGAAAGATCTGACCCGTATCCTCGCCGGGTTCGGGCGGCGGCTCCGGTGCCGCCCCGCCGGCCTCTTCCGTCGCCAGCGAGCGCAGGGAGCCGAGCACCTGCTCAAGGGAATCGAGCAGCTCCCGTACCATCCCGTCAAAGTCAGGTGACCGGACGGAGGAATCGAGCCGTTTCCGGCATTCTTCCTCGACCCGGGCCGCTGCGGTCTGCAGTCCGACTGCGCCGATATTGCCGGCACTGCCCTTGAGACTGTGGGCGAGGCGGAGCAGGTCGCCGGTCCGCCCATCCGCTGCCGCCTGCTCGATCTCCCGGCGGGTAGAACTGTTGTCATTATAGAAACCGAGAAGGATGGTCTTGAAGGTGCGGCGGTCAAGCCCCGAGTTCGCCAGCGCCGCCTGGACATCGATGCCGGGCAGGTCGAGCGGCGGTCCTTCGTCTTTGGCAGGGGCCGCGGCGGTTGCCGCCCCGCCGTCGTCTGCCGCCTCGGCCCCGGCAACGGCATCGGCATTCCGCACCGTCTCCACCACCCGCTGGTGCCCTCGCAGCAGATGCGAGAGGGTCGCAAACAGCCGTTCCTGGTTGATCGGTTTGGCGATGTAGCCGTCCATCCCGGCCTCAAGACACTTCTCCTCATCGCCCTTCATCGCATGGGCGGTCATCGCGATAATCGGCAGTTTGGCACAGCCGGGAATTTCCCTGATCAACCGGGTCGCCTCGTAGCCGTTCATCCTCGGCATCTGGATATCCATCAGCACCCCGTCGAAACTCTTGTCCTGCACCGCCTGCACCGCCAGTTCGCCATTGTCGACGACGGTGACATCGATTTCCGCCTTTTCGAGGATCGCCGTCGCCACCAACTGGTTGGTCAGGTTGTCCTCCACCAGGAGCAGCTTGATTCCCCGCAACTGCTTGCTGTACAGGGTGGAGCGGGTGGTGAAGTCATGCCGCGACCCTTCGCTCCGCACCCCGCCTTTGCCGAAGGCGTCCATGATCGCATCGAACAGGGTCGACTGGAAGATCGGCTTGGTCAGAAAGCCGTTGGTCCCCGCCCGTTCGGCATCTTCACGGTGCAGGTCCTTGGCGAAGGCGGTCATGATAATGATCGGCAGATCGAGGCGCAGCTCGCCCCGGATCCGCTTCGCCGTCTCGATGCCGTCGAGATCCGGCATCTGCCAGTCCATCATGATCAGGTCGACCGGCTGCTGTTTCATCCGGAACGAGGACAGCCGCTTCAACGCCTCGACGCCCGACGGCAGCGTCTCGACCTTAAAGCCGAGGGACTGAAGGATCTTGCTCATGATCATCCGGCTGTCGGCCAGGTCATCGACCACCAGGACATTGAGACCATGGATGTCCGGAGGCAGGATGTATTTGGCGGCGGGCAGGTTGCCGGCCCGGCCGAGCTGGACGGTGAAAAAGAAATTGCTGCCCTTGCCGAGGATACTCTCGACACCGATGGTTCCCTTCATCATCGTCACGAACTTGCTGCAGATGCTGAGTCCGAGCCCGGTTCCCTCGTACTTCCGCGTCGACGAGGTATCGCCCTGGGTGAAAGGCTGGAAGATCGTCGACATATAGCTGGCCGGAATCCCCATGCCGGTATCCTTGACCGAAAAGGAGAGTCGTACCTTGTCAGGGGGAAGATCGCTCTGCGTTGAGGACGCATCCTGGGCGCTGACCAGGATGCTACCGCCGGACGGGGTGAACTTGATGGCGTTGCTGACCAGGTTGGTGAGGATCTGCTGCAGACGCAGGGAATCGCCGAGCAGCAGGCGGGGGGTATCCCGGTCGATGTCGACGAGCAGTTCGAGGCCCTTCTCGCCCGCCTGATGGACGAAGACATCCATGACCCGGTCAAAGACCTCATCGAGCCGGAAGATCCGGTCCTTCAATTCCATCTGGCCGGCCTCGATCTTCGAAAAATCGAGGATGTCGTTGATGATGCCGAGGAGGGAATAGGCGGAATTCTGGACGATATGGAGATAGTTCTCGATGGCCTTCGGCACCTGTTCGCTCAGCGCCAGATCGACGGCGGCGATGATGCCGTTCATCGGGGTGCGGATCTCATGGCTCATATTGGCGAGGAATTCGCTCTTGGCCCGCGTCGCCGCCTCGGCCAGCTCCTTGGACCTCTGCAGTTCCTCGTCCAGCTGCCGATGCTGCTCGATCTCCTCCATCAGGGTGACGTGCGAGGCCTTGAGCCGGCGGTTGAGCCGCAGGATCAGCGCCATCAGGGCCAGGGACAGGACAAAGAGAATGCCGAGCGGTATGATCCAGGCGGCATAGGCCCGTAGTACCGCCCCGACGGTGATCCGGTCGAGGTCCTTGTACGGGCCGAGACGGAGGAACTTGAGCAGGTCGTGGACCGGTTGATAATTGAGGGGGATGGTCCAGCCGGCGCATCCCGCCGCCACCGCCGCCGGTGTGTGGGCCTCCATCTGCAGCAGGGCGATGGCGACCTTCTCCGCCAGTTCGTCGGGTGTCTGCCTGACCTTGGCCATCGGCCAATCGGGATATTCCCGCGTCGTCACCAGATAGGGGGATTCGTCATGCTGGCGGCGCAGGGGCGGGAAGACATAGACTTCATCGAGCGATATCTTGCCCTCGGCCGCCATCTGTTCGAGGGTGTTGGTCCGCACCGTCCCGGCGTCGGCCCTGCCGGCCAGTACCGCCTCGACCACCTCGTCGTGGGTCTCGCCGAACCGGAGGGCCCGGAAATCCCTGTAGGGGTCGATGCCGTTTTCAAGCAGTTCCCGCCACGTCATCTGCCAGCCGCCCAGCGACGATTCGGCGACCGCCATGAAGACCTTGCCGCTCAGGTCGATGAGCCGGCGGATATCGGTGCGATCGCGGCGGCAGAAGATGACGCTGCCGTACTTGGAATAGACGCGGCCGAGACGCATCTCCTTCAGCGTCGCGATCCGGTTGGCGCCGTACAGGTATTCGAGCTCGACATAGGAAGACGAGTTGGTGAGGATGAAATCGACCTCCCCTTTTTCCACCGTCGAATTGATCCGGGTGTGCTCCAGCGGGACAATGACAAAGCGATGGCCGGGGATCCGCTTGCTCAGGTAGTCGGCTGTCGGCGTCCAACTCTTCAGGCATTGCTCCTTGCCCCTGATGGCCAGGACGCCGATCTTGAACTGGTCCTCGGTGGCGGCGGCGCCGGCCTCCGGCCGAAACGAGACCAGCAGGCAGGCCAGGACCAGCGCGGCGCGCCACCACTGCCCGAAGAAGCGGATCTCCCCCTGTCTGCCATCAGGCATCGCCATCTCCCGGAAACACGTGGTGAATGAGTACCGGAGCCATCGCCTCCTGCGTCGAGGCGAACCAAGGCCCGCGGATGAAATCGAGCAGCGCCGTGCATACAGCAGCAGCGTCTCTGGCCATGAATACCTGCCGGACGGCTATCCGAAATTCAGGGTGAAAGGTTGCTTCCATCGCCCGGCCTCCATCCCGCAGGAGGAGAATGCCTCCATAATACGGAAGGATACCATTTCCTCCGCAACCCAGCAAATTAAGGTAATGCATCGCCCCCTTCCCGGCAACAGATTTCACCCTCTCCCGACTTGCCGGCAGGCTGCCGCTCGGGTAGATTGGAGGTCAGGCAGATTTCCGGTCTTTCCGGTCCTCATTCACTTTGCCCCCATCCCATGGACGCCAACCACTTCCGCAACTCCCGGTCAATGATCATCTGCCGGTCCCTGCTCCTGCTCACCGTGCTGGTCACCGGCCTGGCCCGGCCGGGCGGCGCCGCACCACTGAGCGCCCCCGTCACCGTGTCCTTCCTCGATGCCGGCGGGGAGGACGCGCTGCTGCTCCGCCAGGCCGGCCGCTGTGCCATGCTGGTCGATGCCGGTCCGCCGGGCAGCGGCAGCCGGATCGGGGTGGCGCTGGAACGCCGCGGTGTCGAACGCCTCGATCGGCTGATCATCTCCCACCCGCACCACGACCACTTCGGCGGGGTGCTGACCCTGCCCGCCGCCCTGGCGATCGCGATGGTGCACGACAATGGCGGCGACAACGGCGGCGAACCGCACTTTGCCGCCTACCGCCGCTGGCGGCGGCAATTCCCTTATCAGCCGCTTGCGACCGGAGGCAAATGGCAATGCGGGGAGATCGAGGTGACCGTACTCGCCGCCGATGCGACGCAATCACGGCCGGAAGAGATCAATGACAGCTCGCTGGTCCTCGCCGTGACCATCGGTCCGGTGCGGCTGCTCCTGCCCGGCGATATCGAGGCCGGCGGACGTCGGACACTGGCCGCCCGCCCCGGGGCGCTCCGGGCCGATATCGTCAAGGTTCCCCATCACGCCAAGGATCCCGGCCATCTCGGGCCTTGGCTCGACGCCGTCCGGCCGGGACTCGCGGTCATCAGCACCGGCAGGGGCGCAGCGGTGGATCCCGCCGCCCTGGAACTGGTGCGGGCCAGGAGCGGCGAAGTGTGGCGCACCGATCTCCAGGGTGATCTGGAACTCAGGATCGATGCCCGGGGATGGCACCATGTCGGGCAATAGGACGGCGCAGTACCTGGCCCTCGCCTATGTGCTGCTCATCTACGGAACCTCGGGATGGATGCGCAACCTCTCAACCCTGGCGCGGCAGATCGCCGGGGACCACCTCAGCCTGGTGATGACGACCGGTCTGGTCCTGATCCTGGCCGTAATCCTCGCATATATTAACCGGTATCATCGTCCCCGTGCCATCCTGCCCTATATCCCGGTGCTCGGCGGCTATGGCGTAGCCCTGTTGTGGATGACGATCCCGGAGGAACGTTTTCATCTCCTCCAGTACGGCGTTCTCAGCCTCCTCTGCAGCAAGGCCCTGCCGGATTCCATCCACGGGGTCCGCCGGCACCTGCTGGCGTTCATCCTGGTCTGCCTGGCCGGCACCGGCGATGAACTGATCCAGTGGCTCCGCCCCAACCGGGTCGGCGATCTCCGGGATATCGCCATCAACGCGATAGCCGCCCTGCTCGCCCAGTCCCTGATCGCCATCACCGCCAGAACCGAGGCCACCGGGAGGCCGGCCATTACCGGATCATAACCGTGAAGGCAGTCGGCACGGCGAGGACAGCCGGTGCCGGATGGCCGGAAATTCCCCTGGACAACCTGCAGCTATCGACCGCTCCTCAGATATCCGTCCGGACGTTGACCAGGCCGAGCCGCTCGAGGAGATGAAAGAGGAGGGAAAGGACCATGCCGACCACGGTCGCCAGGGCCATGCCCTTCAGCTGGACATTGCCGATATTGACCGCCGCCCCGCTGATCCCGACGATCAGGACGATGGCCGTCAGGGTGAGGTTGATCGGTCGGGAGTAGTCGACCTTCGCCTCCACCAGCATCCGGATCCCCGAGGCGGCGATGACCCCGAAGAGGAGGATCGAGATGCCGCCCATGACCGGGGTCGGGATGGACTGGATGACCGCCGACAGCTTGCCGATAAAGGCGAGGACAATCGAGATGATCGCCGCCCCGCCGATGACCCAGACCGAATAGACCCGGGTGATCGCCATGACCCCGATGTTCTCGCCGTAGGTCGTGGTCGGCACCGAACCGCAGAGGCCGGACAGCACCGTCGACACGCCGTCGCCCATCAGCGAGCGGTGGAGCCCCGGATCACGGGTCAACTCCCGGCCGACGATATTGCCGGTCACCACCAGGTGGCCGATATGTTCGGAGATCACCACCAGCGAGGCCGGGATGATGATCAGGATCATGTTGAGATCGAACCTCGGGCTATGGAAGGTCGGCATGGCGAGGATCGCGGCGGTCCTCACCCCGTCGAAACTGACCATCCCCATGCACACCGCCACCGCATAGCCGACGGCGATACCGATCAGCACCGGGATGACCGCCATGAACCCCCGGAACAGCAGGGAACCGAAGGCGACGGTGAGCAGGGTCATGACGGAGACGATAATCGCCTCGACATTGTAGCTTCCCTTGGCATCCGGTGTAATGCCGGCCATCCCGGTCGCCACCCCGGCCAGTTCGAGCCCGATGAGCATGACGATGGGACCCATCGTCGCCGGCGGCAGGACGAAACCGATCCAGGCCGAGCCGAATTTCCAGATGATCAGGGCGACGGTGATGAAGATGCAGCCGGAGGCGATGAACCCGCCGAGGGCATAGGAGTAGTTGCCGGCCCACAGTTCCTGGTTGGCCCCGAGAACAACGAAGACCGGCGACAGGAAGGCGAAGCTCGAACCGAGGAAGGCCGGGGCCTTGCCCTGGCACAGGACCAGGTAGATCAGGGTGCCGATGCCGTTCATCAGGAGGACGACGGAGGGGTCGATCTTGAACAGGGTCGGCACCAGCACCGATGCCCCGAACATGGCGAAAAGGTGTTGCAAACTCAGGGGAATCCCCTGCAGCAGCGGTACCTTTTCGTTCACCTGTATGGTCTTTTGCATCATTGAAATCTTTCCTTGTTCTGCTGGTTTCTCGTTCGTCGCCGCCGAGGACAATTTGTCCGCTATTCTACCGGGAAGACGAGGGAAAAAAGGAACAGGACATCACGCATCGCGCCAATATTCCCCCGGTCGATAACGACCCACTCCCGTACCATATCGAGCCCCGGCGGGCAACATAATGTTCAATCTGCCGCCGCCAACCCCTGGCTCCCCTGTCGATCGCAGGCGGAAATCCCCGGCGGCAGGGGACGGGATTTCTCGCTATCGCTCGAAATGACAGACTGGGGAACTTGAATGACAGACGATGGGAAACTCGACAAACAACAGCGCCTCCTCCATTTTTTTGTCCACAACCAGTCTCGTTATCTTGCAGGAAGCCGAGGCGATTAAAAAAAAATTGACAGATCGATGGTGATTGGGTAGATGAGGACTGAACATTCACTCCGCATGATACTATCCTCCAGAGACCCCGACGATATGAACAAGGAAATACCCGACAAACGATCGGCCATCCTCAAGGCCGCCATGGAGCTGATCGCCGAAAACGGCTTCCACGGCGCGCCGACGGCAATGATCGCGGCACGGGCCGGGGTCGGCACCGGCACCATCTACCGCTATTTCGCCGACAAGGACGTCCTTATCCGGGAAGTACACCGGGAACTTGAGGAACGGATGAACCTGATCTTGATGGTCCAGGATACGGCTGGTCGTTCGCTCAAGGAGCGGTTCAATCGTTTCTTCATCGGCATGATGCGCTTCCTGCTGGACAACCCGCTGGAGTTCAAGTTCCTCGAACAGTTCTACTATTCTCCTTATGGCGTCGCCATGCGGCGGGACAAGATCTTCAACCAGAGATCCAGCGAGCAGCGGTGCGACACGGTGAAGCATCTGTTCGAGCAGGGCGTCGCCGATGGCGTGATCAAGGACCTGCCGCTCGCCATCCTCTTCGCCCTGTTCTTCGGCACGCTGGTGTCCGTCGCCCGTGACCATACCCTCGAGTTCGTCGAGCTGAACGAAGATTTGATCCGCAGGACGGCGGAGGCCAGCTGGGATGCCATCAAACGATAGGGCATCGGCGGGCAGCCGCGCCAAACACAATATTTACAGGCGATCACAGACCGGTCCGACCTCGAGACCCCAATTTGTCTCTCCGCCGGAACTGATCACCTTCAACCTTCAAGGATGGGAATCATGAGTACGCAAAAGATACACGCACCTTTCATCGCCCTTGCCCTGGCTGCCGCCATGCTGCTCGGCGCCTGCCGGGGCGGTGACAAGCAGGCCGGCCCCCCGCCCGGTGGCCCGGCTGAGGTTGGGGTGGTCACCCTCGCCCCGCAGAGCGTCAACTTGAGCATGGAGCTGCCCGGCCGCACCGCCGCCTATCGTATCGCCGAGGTGCGGCCCCAGGTGAGCGGCATCATTCTCAAACGCCATTTCGAGGAGGGCAGCGAGGTCAAGGCCGGCCAACTGCTCTACAAGATCGACCCGGCCGTCTACAAGGCCGCCTACGACTCCGCCTGCGCCGCCCTGGCCCGGGCCGAGGCCTCGGAGAATTCGGCCCGGCTCAAGGCCGAGCGCTACCGCAAGCTGGTGGAGCGCAAGGCGGTCAGCGACCAGGACCAGGTCGAGACCGAGGCCGCCTGGAAGCAGACCGTAGCCGAGATCGCCGCGGCCAAAGCGGCGGTGGACAGCGCCCACATCAACCTCGCCTACACCGACGTCAAGGCCCCTATCTCCGGCCGCATCGGCATGTCCCAGGTAACCGAGGGCGCGCTCGTCACCGCCCAGCAGCCCACGGCCCTGGCCACCATCCAGCAGCTCGACCCGATGTATATCGACGTCAGCCAGTCGAGCGTGGAGGTGCTGCGCCTGAAGAAGGAGGTCGAATCCGGCCAGATGCAGGTGGACACCGAGGGCAAGGCCCGGGTGAGCGTGCTCCTCGAGGATGGCTCGGTCTATGCCCATCCCGGCAAGCTCGAATTCGCCGACGTCACCGTCGCCGTGTCCACCGGCACGGTCACCCTGCGGGTGCTGGCCGCCAACCCGGACCATGTGCTCCTGCCCGGCATGTTCGTCCGCGCCCGACTCGAGCGCGGTCAGCGGCCCGACGCCATCCTCGCTCCGCAGGTGGCCGTCACCCGCGACATGAAGGGCATCGCCCAGGCCCTGGTGGTGAACAAGGAATCCGTGGTCGAATTGCGCCAACTCGTCACCGGCCAGATGATCGGCGAGGGCATCGTCATCGAGTCCGGTCTGCAGGCCGGCGACCGGGTGATCGTCGCCGGCCGGCAGAAGGTGCGGCCAGGTGCCCGGGTCAAGGCGGTCGAGGCCAAGTCCGCCCCCGCGCCGGCCGGAAACGACCGGCCCGCAACCCAGGAAAAGGCGGAGTAACCCATGGCACGCTATTTCATCGACCGGCCCATCTTCGCGTGGGTCATCGCCATCGTCATCATGCTCGCCGGCGCGCTTGCCGTCCTCAATCTGCCGGTGTCCCAGTACCCGGAGATCGCCCCGCCCTCGGTGCGCGTCACCACCAAGTACACCGGCGCCTCGGCCGCGACCATCGAGAACTCGGTCACCCAGATCATCGAGCAGAACATGACCGGTCTGGACAACTTCCTCTACATGAAGTCCGAGAGTTCCTCCACCGGCAACGTCACCATCACCCTGTTCTTCGAGACCGGCACCGACCCGGACATCGCCCAGGTGCAGGTGCAGAACAAGCTGCAGCAGGCGCTCAAACTGCTGCCCGACGCGGTGCAGAAGGAAGGCGTGCAGGTGGCCAAGTCCAACTCGACCTTCCTCATGATCGTCGGCCTGATCTCCTCCGACCCGACCATGAAGAACTACGACCTGGCCGACTTCATGATCAACACCCTGCGCGACCCGCTCAGCCGGACCACCGGCGTGGGCTCGATCGAGGTGTTCGGCGGCCAGTACTCGATGCGCATCTGGCTCGACCCGAGCAAGCTGAACAGCTTCCAGCTGACCCCGTCCGACGTGGCGAACGCCATCCGCGCCCAGAACAACCAGGTGGCGGTGGGCGAGCTGGGCGGCTCTCCCTCGGTCCCCGGCCAGCAGCTGAGCTACTCGATGATGGCCCAGACCATGATGAGTTCGCCCGAGCAGTTTGGCCGCATCATGCTTCGGGTGCTCCCGGACGGCTCCCAGGTGCGGCTCAAGGACGTGGCCCGGGTGGAGATCGGCGCCGAGAACTACCTCACCCGGACCACCTTCAACGGCCAGGCCTCTTCGGGCATGGCCATCATGCTCGCCACCGGCGCCAACGCCCTCGCCACCTCGGATGCAGTGAAGGCCAAGATCGATGAGCTGAAGCCCTACTTCCCGCCGGGCGTGGAGGTGGTCTTCCCCTACGACACCACCACCTTCATCCGCATCTCCATCAAGGAGGTGGTCAAGACCCTGTTCGAGGCGATCATCCTCGTCTTCCTGGTCATGTATCTGTTCCTGCAGAACTTCCGGGCCACGCTCATCCCCACCATCGCCGTGCCCGTGGTCCTCCTGGGCACCTTCGCGATCATGGCCGTGTTCGGCTTCTCGATCAACACCCTGACCATGTTCGGCCTGGTGCTGGCCATCGGTCTGTTGGTCGACGATGCCATCGTCGTGGTCGAAAACGTCGAGCGGATCATGGCCGAGGAGGGACTGTCGCCGCTCGAGGCCACCCGCAAGTCCATGGACCAGATCACCGGCGCGCTCATCGGCATCGCCCTGGTGCTCTCCGCGGTATTCGTGCCCATGGCCTTCTTCGGCGGCTCCACCGGCGCCATCTACCGCCAGTTCTCGCTGACCATCGTCTCGGCCATGCTGCTCTCGGTGCTGGTCGCCCTGATCCTCACCCCGGCGCTGTGCGCCACCCTGCTCAAGCCGGTGCAGAAGGGGCACAGCCTCCAGAAGCGCGGCTTTTTCGGCTGGTTCAACCGCACCTTCGAGCGCAGCGCCGACACCTACCGCACCTGCGTCGGCTACGTGCTCAAGCGCACCGGCCGCTTCGGCCTCCTTTACCTGCTGATGCTCATCGCGGTCGGCTGGTTCTTCGTCAAGCTGCCCACCAGCTTCATCCCCGAGGAGGACCAGGGCGTGTTCCCCACCCTGGTGCAGCTGCCCGCCGGCGCCACCCTGGAGCGCACCCAGGAGGTGCTGGACAAGGTGCGCACCCACTACCTGGAAGCGGAGAAGGAGAACGTCAATGCCGTATTCACCGTGGCCGGCTACAGCTTCGCCGGCATGGGCCAGAACATGGGCATGGCCTTCGTCAATCTCAAACACTGGGACGAGCGCACCCGGCCCGACCAGGAGGTCAAGGCGATCATCGGCCGGGCCATGGGCGCCTTCTCGCAGATCAAGGAGGCCATGGTCTTCCCCTTCAACATCCCGCCGATCCCGGCGTTGGGCACCTCCACCGGCTTCGACTTCTTCCTCCAGGACCGCTCCGGTCTGGGCCATGAGAAGCTCATCGAGGCCCGCAACCAACTGCTCGGCATGGCGGCGCAGAATCAGACCCTGACCCGGGTGCGGCCCAACGGCATGGACGACGCGCCCGAGTACAATATCGACGTTGACTACGAAAAGGCCATGGCGCTGGGTGTGACCGTCAGCGACATCAACACCACCCTGGGCACGGCCTGGGGCTCCATGTACGTCAACGACTTCCTCAACCAGGAACGGGTGAAGAAGGTCTACCTCCAGGCGGACGCGCCCTACCGCATGAACCCGGATGACCTGGGCCTCTGGTACGTGCGCAACGAACGGGGCGAAATGGTGCCCTTCTCCTCGTTCGCCAGCGGCTACTGGAGCTACGGTTCGCCCCGGCTGGAGCGCTACAACGGCAACCCGGCGATCAACATCGTCGGCGAGGCCGCGCCCGGCCTGTCCAGCGGTGACGCCATGCAGACCATCGGCGAGCTGGTGGCCAAGCTGCCCGCCGGCTTCGGCTACGAGTGGACCGGCGCCTCCTTCCAGGAGTTGCAGGCCGGTACCCAGGCGCCGTTCCTGTACGCCATCTCCATCCTGGTGGTGCTCCTCTGCCTCGCGGCCCTGTACGAGAGCTGGTCGGTGCCGTTTTCGGTCATCCTCGCCGTGCCCATCGGTGTGCTCGGAGCGCTGGCTGCCGTCTACACCCGCGGCCTGACCAACGACGTCTACTTCCAGGTCGGCCTGCTGACCACGATCGGCCTGTCGGCCAAGAACGCCATCCTCATCGTCGAGTTCGCCAAGCGACGCTACGACAAGGGGCGCGACGTGGTGGACAGCGCCCTGCGCGCCGCCCGACTGCGTCTGCGGCCGATCCTGATGACCTCCATGGCATTCATGCTCGGCGTGCTGCCGCTCGCGATCAGCTCCGGCGCCGGCGCCAATAGCCGTCACGCCATCGGCACCGGCGTCCTCGGCGGCATGACCCTGGCCACAGTGCTGGCCATTCTCTTCATCCCGCTCTTTTTCGTGGTGGTGCTGCGTATCTTCAAACCCCGGCGGCCCGAGGCGGACACCACCCCCGTCGCCGAACAGGAGTGATGCCATGAAAACCGACAAACCTACCACTCTTGCCGCGGCTCTGCTGCTCGCACTCGCCCTGGGCGGCTGCTCTTTCGCCCCCGGGTTCACCCGGCCGATGGCGCCGGTCGCCGCGGTCCTGCCCGGCGAGGCCGTGGCCGACCAGGCCGCGGTGCTGGCTGCGGACCTCGGCTGGCGGGATTTCTTTGCCGACCCGCGGCTGCAGGCGATCATCGAGATGGCCCTGGCCAACAACCGCGATCTGCGCGAGACCGCTCTCAACGTCGAGGCCTTCCAGGCCCAGTACCGTATCCAGCGCTCGACCCTGTTCCCCACGGTGGACGGCGGCGCCGGCTACGTCAAGCAGCGGACCCTGGGTTCCGGCGGCCATGCCACCAGCGAGGCCTATTCGGCCTCGGTGGGCGTCACCGTCTGGGAGATCGATTTCTTCGGCCGTATCCGCAACCTCCGCGACCAGGCCCTGGAAGAGTACCTGGCCATGGAGGAGAACCGCCGCTCAGCGCATATCAGCCTGGTGGCCGAGGTGGCCCGCGCCTACCTCACCTGGCTCGCCGACCGGCAGCTGCTGGCCATCACCGAGGACACCGCGGCCAACGAGCAGGCCTCCTACGACCTGATCAAGCAGCGTTTCGAGGGGGGCGTGGCCACCCGGATCGACCTCGCCCAGGCCCAGACCAGCCTGCAGACGGCCCGCGCCAACCAGGCCCAGTACCGCCGCCTGCTGGAGCAGGACGAGAACCTGCTGACCCTGCTGGCCGGCGGGCCGCTGCCCGATGACCTGCCGCCCTCGACCGACCTGGCCGCGCAGGCCCTGCTCGGGCCGGTGCCGACCGGCCTGCGCTCCGACCTGCTCCTCCAGCGGCCGGACATCATGGCCGCCGAGCATACCTTGCGCGGGGCCAACGCCAGCATCGGCGCGGCCCGGGCCGCCTTCTTCCCGGCCATCAGCCTGACCGCCGACGCCGGTGTGATCAGCGCCGAGGCTTCGAATCTGTTCGACGGCGACACCGGCTCCTGGCTGTTCGCGCCGTCCCTCCGCCTGCCCATCTTCACCGGCGGCCGACTGTCGGCCCAGCTCGACCTGGCCGAGGTGCGCAAGGAGATCGCCGTCACCCGCTACGAGCAGGCCATCCAGACCGCCTTCCGCGAGACCGCGGACGTGCTCGCCGGTATCCGCACCTTCGGCGATCAGCTGCAGGCCGAGGAACTGGGGCTGCAGGCCAATCAGACCTACTATGCGCTCGCCCGGGAACGCTACGACCAGGGCGTGGACAGCTATCTGGTGGTGCTCGACGCTCAGCGTTCGCTCTACCGGGCCCGCCAAAGCGTGGTCGTCATTCGGCTGGCCAAGCTGATGAACCGGGTCAACCTCTACAAGGTCCTCGGCGGCGGCTGGAAGGCGGAAAGCTGACCGGGGGTCCGATGGTTTCGAGGCAAAAAGCAAAGGCCGACATCCCTGCCGGGGATGTCGGCCTTTTACCGTTCAACGGTTCACCAGGTGATGGGGCGAGTTCGCCCTTTCACCGTCAGCCTATTTGAAGGTCAGATTGAAGATCCCCTCGTGGTAGAGGTGGTTGATCTGGGAATTGTCGAAAATCGCCATGCCGAAGGGGTAGCTCTTGCTCTTGTCGGTGAACTGGACATCCTGGGTGTCGACATTCTCCCCTTCCGTCTTCAGCGACCGCATGACCTCCGCCGTCCACACCCCGTTCTCGTAATGGTTGCGGGCCAGGATATCGGCCCGACCGCCGATCAGCGGCGAAATCTCGATGCCGGGGATGATGGCGCCTTCCTTTAAGGTATCGACAAACGCTGTTTTCTTGTCCGGCACCACATAGTACTGCTCATCGGCGGTCGGATTGTTGTTCATGAAGGCCGGACCGGTCTTGTCGGCATTGGCGTTGTCCTTGTAGCCGCCGCCCTCGGGGGCGGTGTCGTTGCGCCGGCCCCAGCCCTCGTTGACCTTGGGATCGGTAGTGTTGTCGACATACTGGTCATCGAACATTCCCATCGGCATGGTGCGGACAAACTTGGCATGCCACATGTCGATGGTCTCAGCGGCCGAGGCGGTATATTTGCGGCCTGGCGACGTGTCGCCCGGCTCATCGAGATGGCAGGCGATCATGCAGCCATCGGTCTCGAAGCCCTTGGTGCTGATGTTCCAGAACATCGCCAGCTTGTCTTCGTAATAGGTATTGTCGTGGCCGGTGCTGTCCTTGTTGGCCAGTTTCTTCCAGGAGCCATCAGCCTGCTTGACCCACGGGAACCGGGCCAGGCTCTTGGTCGGATCCTTATAGCTGATCAGAAAATAGACGTTCTGATCGTCATAGAGCGACTTGATCGTCACCTCGGTGCTTTTCATCCCCGGATAGCCGTTGCTCGGCTCATAGGGCAGCTGATCAAGCGTTATCTTCAGCGGTGCGGCGGCATCCCAGGCCTTATCGGCCTTCCCGTCCAGTACCACCGGCGAGCCGGTTTTGCTGCTGGTCAACGTATTGTCAGCGGCATAGGCCGAGGTTCCTAAAGCGACCACACCGGCCATTGCCAGTATTCCGATCCTGTTCATACTGTCCTCCCTTGTTGGTGGTTTGTCCGTCATGGACGTAGAACACTTCCCATGATGGGACTATAGGGAACGGCCATCAACGATTCCAGATAATGATTACTACTGACAACCGGTGACTTGTGAACAGTACTTCACAACCGGAACGTACAAGGCTGAATTACGATGCAATTCTTTTTGACAGCAGGTGCAGGCAATCGATGATTTTTTCACCCTGAGGCGTCAGACGGTAGGTCTTTTCCCGATTCCGACCGATTAGATTGTTAGTCTTGAGATTTTCGAGGTGGAAATTGACCTTGGTGTGGTCACTGATCCCGAGGGCGCGGGTAATATCCATGAACCGCATTTCACCGTTGGCCGACAAGGCGGTGAGGATCTGTCTCCTGATCGGGTTGGACAGGCAGGTCAGGGCCTCGTCCATGCACGGTTCGGTGGCCTGCTGTTCGAATTTCAGGATCTTCAGGGCCCGCCGCACCGCCATCAGCAGGTCGTCACGTTTGAAGGGCTTGCTGAGATAATCGTCCGCCCCGCCGCGCATCGCCGCCACCGCGTTGTCAACGGTGGAGAAGGCGGTGATCATGATGATTTTGGTGGCCGGATGATCTCTTTTCAGCAACGGCAGCAGGGCCATTCCCCCCATCCCCGGCATCATGTTGTCGACCAGGACCAGGCGGGGGGTCACATCCTCGAGAGCCTGCAGGGCGGCCTCCGCCGTCGCGCAGGCGGTGACCGTATAGCCGTTATCCTCGAGAATCTCGACAATGCTCTCGCGCAGGTCCTGGTCGTCATCGATCACCATGATGGTTTCAGTTTTCATCGGCCACTTCCGGGAATGAAACGGTTACTTGCGTTCCTTTCTCCTTGCTGCTTTTCAATTCGATATCGCCCCCGTGCTGTTTGACTATATTATGACACACCGAAAGCCCCAGGCCTGTGCCCTTGCCGATTTCCCTGGTGGTGAAAAACGGATCGAACACCTTGCCCAGTTGCTCCTGGTCGATACCATGACCGGTGTCGGCGATCACGACGACAACCCGATTTCCTGCACACGAGGTCGTGACCTCGATCCGGTTCCCCTCGCCGCAGGCATCGAGGCTGTTCATCAACAGGTTGACGAACACCTCCTCGAGTTTCCATGGAATTCCCATAACGGCAGGGACATCTCGCAGATTGAGGTGGACGATCGAGGACAGCTGCTGATGCTGAAGCAGATTGAGGGCACTGGTCAGGACCTGGTTGATACTGATCGGTTCGAGGGCCGCTTCCTTCTCCCTGGAGAAATGCAGCAGTTCCCTGGCGATCCGCGACGCCCGGTCGATGTTGCGCTCGATGGCCGCTATTTTCCGGCCGACTCGGCCATCATCGCCCACCAGGTCCTTGAGCATTTCGATGTTGAGCGAGATATTGGTCAGCGGGTGTTGATCTCGTGGGCGATCCCCGCCGCCAGGATACCCATCGAGGTCAGTTTCTCCGACTGGGAAAACCGCTGCAACTGCTCCCGGATCAACTCCCGCTGCTCGATGTTGAACAGCGACAGGGCTGTGATGGTGAAAAACATGATGAAAAAGGCGCACAGACCCCTGAACAGGATGATCTTGACGCCGACGATCGGGACCAGGACGTCGGAGGGCACCAGACCGGCGACGACCGCATATCCGATCATGCAGCCGCCGGCGAGGATGAAATTGGTCGCGGTGCTGTGGGAAAAGGTCCGCACTGTCCGGGAGTAGCAGACCAGCCCGATTCCCGACAACAGGGCGCCGGGAAAGGCCACCAGGATTCTGGTGTTGGTGTCCCTGCCGCTGCCGAGATCGAGATAGGCGGCGAAGAGGAGTATCGACAGGGCCAGGACCCCGACCAGTGCCTTGACGAGAGGCGGGGTTTTCGACAGGGCCTGATCGCCGCGGAGAGTGATGATATTGAGGAACAGCCCGAAGTACAGCAGCGGCAGAAACGAGAGACTGACGACCGCAAGACGGATTGCTTTGAAATTGCTGTCGCCGATGGCCGGAAAGAGCAGTTCCAGCAATTCCAGCCACTCATGGAAACCATGGATGATGCCGAATACCGCCAGCAATCGGATGATTTTGGCGATCCCCAGCTCGCTCAAACGGATGTCCCGGGAGAAAATCGCCACTCCCAGGGTGAAGAATGTCAGACCGTAGAGCAGATGGAGAATAAAACCCCAGGCCATGGCATCTCCGGTTGAATCAGGGTACCCCCCCTCCTTACCGAGCGGGAAAGGATTATCGGATCAGGCGGAACTCGGCCGGAATCGCCGGCATCGCCCCGGGCCGGCCGCAGACCCAGGCGGCGAGACGATTGGCCCGGTCATTGATCTCGGTCAGCGGCAGGCCGAGCAGCATTCCCACCGTCACCATGGCGGTGAAGCTGTCGCCGGCGCCGATGGTGTCGACCAGGCTGACGGCAATCCCCGGGTGATCGGAAATTTCCGACGCACTCACCAGCAGGCTGCCCTGCCCGCCCCTGGTGAGGATGGCCAGCCGCAGGCCGAATCGCTGCCGCAGTTGCCCGAGTTGATTCGACGCGTCGCCGGTCAATTGCAAAAATCCGGCCAGCACCGGCAGCTCATCGTCGTTCAGTTTGACGATATCGGACCGTTCGAGGGAGGTCCGCACGATCTCCGGCGAATAGAAGTGCTGGCGGAGGTTGACATCGAAGACCTTGACAGCGGAAGGCGGCAGGTGGCGAAGAAAATCATCGATAACCCGCCGTGAATCGGCGGACCGCTGGCACAGGGTGCCGAAACAGACCGCCGCCGCCGTGGTCGCGGCGGCCCGGGCCGTATCGTTGATCTCCAGGTGATCCCAGGCGACATCGTCGGGAAAGGGATAGGTCGCGACGCCCCGATCGTCCAGGGTTGCCTCGACATATCCGGTGGGGTAGCGATCGGTGACGGTGATGGCGGCCGTCGACAGCCCTTTGGCCTCCAGTTCCCGGAGGGCCCGTTCGCCGCGCTCGTCCATCCCGACCGTCGACACCGGCAGGCCGACGGCACCGAGGGCGGCGGCATGGTAGCTGAAATTGGCCGGCGCCCCGCCCAGCTGTTCACCGCCGGGCAGGACATCCCAGAGCAGTTCTCCCAGGCCTATGAGCAATTGCCGGTCCATGCGCACCTCCCGTGTTCCGGGGACGATCCCCCGCTATTCCCTTGCCCCCGGGGCCAGGCGTGCCCGCAGGTACTCGATGCCGGCCGGCATGAACGACAGGGCGACGATGCCGATCAGCACGACCGACAGATTTTTCTTGATGAATTCGACATTGCCGAACAGGTAGCCGAGAGTCGTCAGCCCGCCGACCCAGAGCACGGTGCCAAAGACGCTGAAGGCGAGAAAGCGGAGATAGGGCATCTCGCCGACCCCGGCGACGAAGGGGGCGAAGGTGCGGACGATCGGGACGAAGCGCGCCATCGTCACGGTCTTGCCGCCATGCCGGTCGTAGAAGGCATGGGTCCGTGCGAGATAGTCGCGGCGAAAGATCTTCGATTGCGGATTGGCAAAGAGCTTTTCGCCGATGAACCGGCCGATGAAATAATTGCTGGAATCGCCGAGGATGGCGGCGGTCATCAGACACACGATCAGCACCGGCAGTTCCATGCCGCCGGTGGCGGCGATGGTGCCGGCGACAAAGAGCAGCGAATCTCCAGGGAGAAAAGGCGTCACCACCAGGCCGGTCTCGCAGAAGATAACGGCGAAGAGAATACCATAGACCCAGATGCCGTAACTGTCCACCAGTTGCGCCAGGTAGATATCAAGATGGAGAAAGATGTCGATCGGGTTGAATTCCATTGTACTCCTGAGGATAGGGGGATGGACCGGGGTTGGTATCTGCAAACAGCAAACGGGAAAGGCTTTCGTCAGACAGCCCTTCCCGTTTGTTATCAAACGTCAACGGAAACGATCACTTCCCCTGATACGGAACGAAGCGGCCATCCTTGACGGTGATCATCGTGAAGGCGTCCAACTGCAGGCCGCTATGGTCCTGAGCCGAGAAGTTGAACTCGCCGGCGGTGCCGAAATAGCCGGTCAGATTCTCGATGGCGTCCCTGACCTTCGCCTTGTCGAGCCCCGCCTTGGCGATCGCCAGATCGAGGATCATCAGCGCATCGTAGGAATGGCCGCCAAAGGTGCTGATGTCCTCCTTGAACCGCGTTTCATAGCCCTGCTTGTACTTGAGCAGGAACTCCTTCCGGGGGCCGTCGGGCAGACTCTCGGCAACGATCAGCCGGCTGGCCGGAAAGATGATCCCCTCCGCCGCTTCCCCGGCCACCTCGACATACTTGACATTGGCGAAACCATGGCTCTGGTAGAGCGGGATGTCCCATCCGGCCTGGCGGATATTCTTGGCCAGGATCGACTGGGCCGGGACGATCGACCAGTTGACGACGGCCTGCAGCCCTGCAATGGCCTTGATTTTCGCCACAACGGCGCTCAGGTCCTTGGCATCCTTGTCGTAGACCTCGGTGGCGAGGATCTCGATCCCGAATTCCGGCGCCAGCTTGGTCAGCTGGGCCTTGCCGGCGTTGCCGAAACCGTCATTGCCGGCCAGCACCGCCACCTTGGTGATCCCCTTCTGCTGCATGGTCCGGTAGATCTGCCGCGCCGCCAGGCTGTCGTTGGGGGCTGTCTTGAAGACGTAGCGGGCGACCGGGTTGACGATCAATTCGGCCGAGGCGCAGGAGATCAGGATGGTACCGGCCTTTTCGCAGATATCCTTGATCTTCAGGGTCTCGCCGCTGGTGGACGGGCCGATGATGGCGAAGACCTGTTCCTCTTCAATCAGCTGTTTGGCGAAGGAAATCGCCTTCTCCGGACTGCCGCCGCTGTCCCGGATGACCAGCTTGATGGGATTGCCCTGGATTCCTCCTCTGGCATTCATCTCTTCCGCCAGCATCTGCAGCGACCGGACGCCCGGGCCGCCGAGCAGAGAGGCCGGACCGGTCTCGGCCAGGATCGCCCCGATCTTCAATTCGGCCGCCTGCAACGGCAAAACAAGGACGAGAAAGACAGCAACCGACAACAGACACCGGGGAACCAGCAGTTTCAACCATCGCATCATCATTTCCTCCTCTGAAAGAGCAATAAACCGATTCACACGCCTCGTACGCCATCAGCTCCGTTTATCAGCTTCGTACTGTATAGTACAGGTCCTTAAAATCGGCAAGAAATTACCAGTTGACATCCGATGGCCGTTTTCTTCGAAACCGGTAACGCGAAAAAGCCGCCCGGCCTTGCGGCGGGACGGCTTTTCGCTTGTCGGATGATCCGCTGGCGTTCAGCGAATCGCGGCCCGGTCGGTCAGGGCCTCGGTCCAGCGCCGTTCGACGACTTCTTCGGTGGCGTAGTCGGGCAGCAGGATCGGGGCGATCGCCGGATCCTCGATACCGGCCGCGGCCAGCTCCTGCTCGAACTTCATTACATGATCGAGGCTCAGCCCCTTGAGGGTCACACCACCCTGGATGTAGGTGGCGGCATTGCGGCCGGCCCGCCGACCGAAGGTGATGATGTCCTGGAGGCTGTTGCCCATCAGGCGGTTCTCGCCGTGGACGCCGCCGATCGCCTCGCCGGCGCCGTACAGGCCGGGGATGATCGTCTCGGAGTCGCCGTTGACGTTGATGCCGCCGTTCTGATAGTGCAGGGTCGGGTAGACCAGCATCGGCTCCTTGCTGATGTCGATGCCATGGCGCTCGAACTGGATGAACTTGGCCGGCAGCTCCTTCTTGACCGTCCCCGGTCCATGCAGTTCCTCGATCATCGGCGAGTCGAGCCAGAGACCGACCCGACCGGTCGGGGTGATGATCCCCTTGCCGACGTCCATGGCCTCGCGGATCAGCTCGGCCGACTCGACGTCGCGCGGCTCGAGCGGGAAGCAGAACTGTTCGCCGTCGATGTTGAGGACATGGGCGCCGAGACCGCGGACCTTCTCGGTGATCAGCAGGCCGACGTTCTGCTCGGGATAGGCGACGCCGGTCGGGTGGTACTGGGTGGAGTGCAGGCATTTGTTGCCGACCCCGGCCCGGTAGGCCATGACCACACCGTCCATCGTCGCCCCGTAATGGTTGGTGGTGGCGAAGCCCTTGATATGGAGACGACCGAAGCCGCCGGTGGCGATGACCACCGCCTTGGCCCGGACGACGGAGAATTCGCGGGTCTCCATGTTCATCAGGATGGCGCCGGCGCACTTGCCCTCTTCGTCGAGCAGCAGTTCCACCGCCGGATGAAACTCGAGGGTGGTGATCAGGCTGGAGCGGTTGCGGACCTCGTCGCGGATGACCCGCATGATCTCGGCCCCGGTCATGTCGCCGGCCGACTGCATCCGCTTGCGGCTGGAGCCGCCGAAGTGGCGGGAGTCCATTCGTCCTTCCGGCAGCTTGTTGAAGATCATGCCCAGGCTCTCGAGCCAGGCGATCGACAGCGGCGCGTCGTGGGCCAAGGCCGCCACCAGATCGCGCTGGTTGGTGAAATGACCGCCGCCGATGGTGTCGAGGTAGTGGTAGTAAGGAGAATCGCACTCCTGGGTCGCCCCCTGGATGCCGCCCTCGGCCATGATCGTGTTCGAGTCGCCGTGGCGCAGTTTGGTGGCGATGATGACCCGGCAGCCGCCCTGGCTGGCCATGATCGCCGCCGAAGTCCCGGCCCCGCCGCCACCGAGCACCAGCACGTCGGTGTCGAAATCGATCGTGCGCAGGTTGACCTTGTCCGGCCTGACGATGGAGCGTGATTCCAGCAGCCGGGCCACGCCTTCCTGGAAGGTGTCGCCCTTGTTCGGTCCGACCTTGACCGTCCGTTTGGCGTCGGACTGGTAGTCGGGGTGGTATTTGCTCAGGACCTGCTCGCGCTCGGCCATGGTCAGGGCCGGATAATTCTCGCCGCGGCGGGCCCGGGCGAGCCGTTCGGGACGGGTCGCCTCAACTCTCTTGATCAGTTCCTTCATTTCCGGGGTATATGCCATTGTCGTTCTCCTTGATCCCAAACGATTATCGGTGATTCTACAGGTAGCGGGTTTCCTTGGGCTGCCATGCGCCGGGGGACGTCATATCCGGTTCCCGTTCCCGCTCGACATAGCACTTTTCCAGGTCCTCCCTGCTCATCGCACTCAGATCCTGGAGCATGGCGTCGTACTTGCCGGACTCGATCTCCTCGACCCTCTGCCGCAGATGCTCGGCCCGCGGCTGGATATAGCGGCCGTAGACCCGGCGGGCCAGCTGGGCGATATGGTACTGCGGGATCTCGCCCATGCAGCGGCTGGCGCAGAGGCCGCACTGGATGCAGTCGAAGGACAGTTCCGCCGCCTTCTTGATGTTGCCCTGCTTGAGGGCCGAGATGTAGCCGAGGACATCGACGTCCATCGGGCAGGCCTTGGTGCAGAGGTTGCAGGCGACGCAGCGGAACAGCTCGGGATAGAGGGCGTGGATGGCCTCGGCGGCGCCGCCGATCTCCTCGATGTTGTACTCGGCGCGGTTGGCCGGGAAGAACGGGATCTGCGCCAGGTACATGTTGGCCTCGACCACCGTCTGGCAGGCCAGGCCGTAATGGAGCTTGTAGTCGCCGGCAATCCGATAGACGGTCGGGCAGGCACCGCAGATACCGCCGCGGCAGCCGGCGCCGCGGAGGAACTTGAAGCCGGCAAACTCCATCGCCTTCATGATGGTCAGGGTCTCCGGCACATCGTATTTCTTGCCCATGATGTAGATCGGAATCGTCTTCGCCCCTTCCGGCAGGATCGCCCGGTCGCCGGTCGCTACACGGATGGTCTTCTTCGTCGTGGTGTTGTCAACGTCACACATTGTCGTTATCTCCAGTTACTCGATGATATCCCGGTTGTGCCGGAAGCCGGCGTCACGCCGCTCAGGCAGCGACCAGGCAGTTCTTGGTTTTCAGCAGATCAAGCGATGCCGGATCGTTCAGCTCGAACAGACAGGACTCCGGGGCCACGCCCAGGGCCACCGCCAGCAGCTGGGTGAAATAGAAGGTCGGCACCGCCGTGGTGATCTGCCCCGCCTCCAACAGCCGTCCCTGCTGCTTGCCGAGGTTGTATTCGCAGAGCGGACAGCTGGTCGCCAGGGCCTCGGCCCCGGCTGCCGCCGCGCGGTCGACAATGACCGCCGCGGTGCTCCTCGCCCCGGCCTCGCCGTTCAGCACCTGATAGGAACCGCAGCATTTGTCGGCCGCATCGAACGGTGTCACCGTTGCCCCGAGGGCCGTAAGCAGCCCGGTCATCAGGTTGAAACTGCCGAAGGGTTCGATACCGACCTCGGCGGGACGCTGCAAGGTGCACCCATAATACGGGGCGACCCGCAGTCCCTCCAGGGGCACCCTGACCTTCTCCCGTATCTTCTGCCAGCCGACCTCGCGCTCGAGAAAGGTCAGCATGTGGACGACTTCCACCTCGCCGGCGTAGTCGATCTCATCGTCCATGAAGCGGTTGATGGTGTCGCGTTTCACCGCGTCATCGCGCATGATCCGGTTGGCCCGGGCCAGGGTGTTGTAGCACATCGAACACAGGGTCAGCAGCTGCGCCGCCCCCTTTTCCTTGGCCCGGATCAGGTTCCGCACCGGTCCGACCTGATGAACGAGGTCGTCCGCCGTCAATGAAAAAACCGCGCCGCAGCAGTTCCACCTGTCGATCTCCTCCACGTCGATACCAAGGGCCGCCAGCGCCGCCACCGCCGCCGCCTCGAGATTGGCGGCCTTGGACTTCAGGGTACATCCGGGATAATAGCTGATTTTCATGGGTCTCCCTTAACTCGTCAGTTTTCTGAAAGCGGCGACCATGGCGATCTGAGGAAGTTCGGCGATCCTCTCCGCCGGCAGCGCCGATGGCTCGATATAGTTCTTGTTGGTACGCAGCACCCGCTGCCTGAGGGCCTCCATCACCTTGGCGATATCGATGCCCCGCGGGCACCTCACCGTGCAGGCATGGCAGGAGGCGCACTTCCACCAGGTATTGCTGTCGCTGAGCCGGTCCAGCATGCCGAACTGGGCCAGGTGCATGACCTTGCGGGGGGAAAGATCCATCTCCGCCGTCATCGGACACATACCGGTGCAGGTCGCGCACTGCATGCAGAGCTTGACGTTTTCTCCGCTTAGCTCATTGAGTTGCTCGATCGATTTGGTTGAAATTGTCTGGGCGGTAATTGTCAGTGTCATGTTTGCTCTCACAGATGATGCTGATAATGGTCCGTTCGAATCCGACGCCGGCTCACAGCTGATTGCCGGCAAGAGACGCGTCTAACACATAATGGTGACGAAGGATAACAAGATTACGCGGTCTGCTACCTGCCAGGCTGACGCAGTTCTCACCCAAAGCACCTGAGGAGGGAAAAGCGCCCGAGACCCAGCCCGCCTTCGCGAGCCCGCCTTTGACGCCCAATCAATCCTTTAACAAATAGTCCTTGAGAATTCAAGCAGGAATTTGTCACCTGTTTCCGGCGTAGGTCAGCCAACCCGGATAGTACAATCCCCACCGGATGGCAGCGGCCCTGAAGGCGAAAATTACTGAAATGGCAATGAGTTGTCCATATCCACCGGCACCGAACCAGTCGTGGCAGACGACAAAGAACGAGCAACCGACGATGACCGGGGTGGCGTAGAGCTCGCGGCCGAAGAGCAGCGGCATCCGCGCCGTCAGGATATCGCGCAGCATGCCGCCGGAGATGCCGGTGATCATGCCCATCAGCACCGCCACCGGGCCGGAAAATCCCAGTAACAATGTTTTTTCGGTCGCCAGCACCGCAAACATCGCCAGACCGAGTCCATCGGCATACTCAAAAAGCTGGAAGGTCCTGCTTATTTTCGGAACCAGGAAAAACGCGGCAATGGAGGCGCCGGTCGACACCCGGAGATAGGTGAGATCGGCGATCCAGTAGATCGGGTTGACATCGAGGATGATATCGCGCATAGTGCCGCCGCCGATAGCCGTTACATTGCCGAGGATGACGATGGTGAGAATATCCATGCCCTTTCTGCCGCCGGCGACCACGCCGGTGACGGCAAAGACCGCGAGGGCCAGCATGCCGAGAGTGTAGGTCATACCTGATTTGGGATTATCCAGTGTGAATGAAGTGCTCTACCAGGCGGTACCGGCGGGTTGACGTGACGTCCCCTCCTCGCATCCATCGAAGGCGGAACAGGAATCGTCCGCCGGTTGCGACCCGACTCCGCTGCCCGAGGTCGCCGGCGACGAGCCGGCGGGGTGGTCAACAGGCTGATCCTTCGGACATCTCCGATCGAGATAACCGCGGATCGGCCCTTCTCCTTTCAAGATCAGGATACCGCCGGCATCTTGCGCCAGCAGCACCGGTATCTCAGCGATGCCGAGCGTCCGGAGGAAATTCTTGTTCACCTCCGGAGAAAAGGAAGGGGCCATCTGCAGTCCGGGAAAATCAAGGTCCTGGATATGATCGACTGGTTGGAAGCGGACCGTGCAGCTGTTTCGATCCTTCAGGGTCTCGATGATTTTCTCACAGTACAGGCAGGAGGAGGAGAAGAAGAGGGAAATCTTCGGTCCCGTACCTGGACGCAATCCGTACGTCCCTTGGGTCAGAGGCGCATCCTCGGCCTGGCCGGCAGATGCCGATTGGAATTGCAGACCGGAAAAAACGACGAAGACGCTGGCGAGTATCATGAGACCGGTGCCAAGCTGTTTGAATCCGACCGCAAGATTCAGGAGAAGTACCAGCGCCAGAATTACAACACAGTACATGCAGAATGCTTCCGAGATGTAAAACTGGAAGGAGACAAGGACTCCCTCGCAGGCCATGCCGGCAAGGAGCATCACCTTGATCGCCTTCATGACCGTGCCGGGATTTTTTTTCTCGAGCACCATCCCCCAGAAAACAGCCTGAAAAAAGACCAGGCCGGCAAGATTAAAAACGATCGGGGGAACTGTTGTCAGGCTTTCGACCACCCTGCATCCATCGCCGATGCATATGGCGTCACCTGTAACGAGTATAAGTACGGTCTGGGTTGCCGTTAACAGGCTACCGAGAAGTGCTATGAGAAGTATAATCATCGATGTACGGGATTTGCTCCAGATATTGCCGTAAGGAAAAGCGTTGTCGAACATAGCCTTTTACCGCATAACGACCCACAGGTCACAGAAATTCCATTCTGCACTCCCAGCTTATCAAGGTTATCGCCCCAAATGGGGTCAAGCGGCCCTCCATGTTGTCACGGTCAACCCGCCAGGTGACTCCCACGATGGCGCCCTGCCACCATGCAATATGGTCGCGCCGGGTTCTCCCGGACTATCCGACCGGAGCTCCTGCCCGGTGTCATACGAAACATATTGATGCCGACAGTGGTTCTCGTCAACCTTCGATTTTTGTGGTGAAGTTGGTGTTTCCCCCGTTGTTTGCCTGCAGAAGGAGAAGACAAGAACGGTGGGAGGACAAGAGGAGGGACGGGGCGTCGTGAACGCCTGGCTCAAATGAATTGATCAGAAACAGGGTTCCTCGCAGCAGGCCGCCTGGATCGTCATCACCGGGCAGGTCGCCATCCGCACCACCCTGTCGCTCACGCTGATGCCTTCCTCCGGGGAGTCCTTACGGCCGTATGTCGGGATGACGATGAGATCGACCTGCCTTTCGAAGGCGGTTGTGACTATCTTTTCCACCGGTTCGCCGACGGTGACCAGGGTCTCCCGAAGCAGGGAGATCTCCCCCTCATCCGTCATCCAGGTCCTGAACATCTCGATCAGCGCCTTTTCTTCCCGTCGCACAATAATTTCCCATGACATACCGGGGATGGAAAGCAGTTCATCGGCTGTTTCACGGCGGATGACATGCAGGAGCAGGAGGTCGGCACTCAGCGGTGCGGCTAGGGCTACCGCCCAGCTGATGGCTTCACCGGTGCAGTTGGAATAATCGGTCGGCACCAGGATCGCAGAAATTCTTTTTCCCATACGCACCCCCCCTTCCACATGTTTGCGGACTCCACCCTCTTGCCATCCCGCGACAGCATACAGGACATGGAAATCGAACCCTTGTATTCCCGTTGCAAAATCCAGCCGAGCATATATCCGGCTATGATGCAGTATAGCATACTTCCTGACAGCGCTGAAAGAGTGTCGAAATATTATCAACCCTGTGTCAGTGCAGTGCGGTTCTGAATCCGGCGAAGGCGGTGGATGAACCCGGGAAGGGAAGAGGGGGCGGAGTCCATGTGGCCTTACATCGAGCGGGGAGGATTATTGCGGCGGGAATTGAGTCAACTGGGGCAACTCGCAACCGACTGCCGCTTGTTTGTATTGGAGGGGGATGAAGACCGACCTTTGCAGATTTGATCATCCTCGAATCGGAGCAGCGCGTCGTCTCCCATTCCGACCGGAATGCAGGCAGGTTGATCTGCGGCAGGACGTGCACCTGAGGTCCGGCCAATCCGAAAGACAAGGGGGATACCGGTAATGCCGGCGCCCGGGTAACAGCCTTGATATTGGCACGGGTCGCATTGTCAGCTCAGCCTGAAACGGCGACCGGCCTGGTGGCTGACCCCAGTTGAACAACGGAAGGGGCAGTTGGTTCAAGCGCCATCACAACCGCTGTCAGTTGAATCGATCAGTCCGGCCCACAGCGACCGGGACCGGAACATCCGACGATTTCCGGATCAGCAAACCAGCCACAATGGCGCTGTCGACAGAAGTCCGGCGGACAGGATGCACCCCATCCGCCGGGCAGGCAAAACCTAAATATTCTGCACGTAGGGACGGATTTTCTCCAGTTTCTTCTCTCCAATCCCTTTCACCTCGACCAGGTCCTCAACTTTCTTGAACTGCCCCTTGTCCTTGCGATAAGCGACAATGGCCTCAGCGGTCTTGGGTCCGATACCGGGTATCTTCGTCAGTTCATCGACATCGGCCGTGTTGATATTGACCTTGGCCGAAACTGCCGGCATTGGTTCCTCCGTAGCCACCTGTTGCTTGTCATCTTTGCTCGCAGCCATCGCCGGAGAAAATGAGAATACGACCATCAGGGAAAGCAGTATCGCAACAACCGTCTTCATCTTGTTCATAAATTTGTCCT
Organism: Desulfobulbus sp. Tol-SR; assembly: GCA_000769715.1. Classification (GTDB taxonomy): domain Bacteria; phylum Desulfobacterota; class Desulfobulbia; order Desulfobulbales; family Desulfocapsaceae; genus Desulfoprunum. Next base: position 12,246 of record JROS01000015.1, on the reverse strand, counting down.
CCGAATTGATCTCCTTGTTTAGCGCCGCACCCAATACGTTCAATCCCGGCCAGGAAGGGATTTCAGGACAAATACGAAGAAAATCGGAGAACGAAACCACATGTCCCGCCATCAGATCGTATCTCCTGAAACTACGAGAGGATAGGGAACCAATCTGACAATTTCACAACAACTTGCTGGAGGAATCAAATTTCTCTCAAAAAAAATGCCCGGAAAGGAACCAGGTTCCCTCCGGGCAGCAAAGTGAAATCGTGTCGCTGAACGTATCGTCTTCTCAGAAAATCGACTTCATTGACCGCATATGGGAGCGCAGTTCCTCGCCGACGGCCTCGACGGTGGTATAGCGGATCGCCTCGTTGACCTGAATCAGCTCGATATTGTCCACTCCGCAGTCGTTCAATTCGAGCCCGCTGCCGATGACATCGGTGTCAAGGGTCATCATGAAATCCTTCAACAGCGGCACCGCGGCATGGGCGAACAGGTAGTTGCCGTATTCGGCGGTATCGGAGATAACGACGTTCATCTCGTACAGTTTTTTACGGGCGATGGTGTTGGCGATCAGCGGCACCTCATGGAGCGATTCGTAATAGGCCGATTCTTCCTTGATCCCCGCCGACACCATGGTATCGAAGGCCAGTTCGACACCGGCCTTGACCATGGCGATCATCAGGAGGCCGTGGTCGAAGTATTCCTGCTCGGGGATGTCGGTCGTCATCGAGACGGCCTTCTCGAAGGCGGTCTCCCGTGACTCCTTGCGCCATTTCAGCAGCTTGGCGTCGTCATTGTCCCAGTCTTTCATCATCGTCTTCGAGAATCTGCCCGACATGATGTCGTCCATGTGTTTCTCGAACAGTGGCTTGAGGATCTCCTTCAGGTCCTCGGCCAGGTAGAAGGCCCTGATCTTCGCCGGGTTCGACAGGCGATCCATCATGTTGGTGATGCCGCCATGCTTCAGGGCCTCGGTGACGACCTCCCAGCCGTTCTGCACCAGCTTCGAGGCATAGCCGGAATCGATGCCCTTCTCGATCATCTTGTCGTAGCAGAGCAGCGACCCGGCCTGCAGCATGCCGCAGAGGATGGTCTGTTCGCCCATCAGGTCCGACTTGACCTCGGCGACGAACGACGACTGCAGGACGCCGGCCCGGTCGCCGCCGGTAGCGCAGCAGTAGGCCTTGGCCAGTTCCCAGCCCTCGCCCCGCGGATCGTTCTCCCCATGGACGGCGATCAGGGTCGGCACGCCGAAGCCGCGCTTGTACTCCTCGCGGACCTCGGTCCCGGGGGCCTTGGGGGCCATCATGATGACCGTCAGGTCGTCGCGGATCTTCATCCCCTCCTCGACGATGTTGAAGCCGTGCGAATACGACAGGCAGGCCCCCTTCTTCATCAGCGGCATGACCGCCGCTATCACCTTGCTGTGCTGCTTGTCGGGGGTGAGGTTGATCACCAGGTCGGCCTTCGGGATCAATTCCTGGTAGGTGCCGACCTTGAAATTGTTGTCGGTGGCGTTCTTCCACGACTGCCGCTTCTCGGCGATCGCTTCGGCGCGCAGGGCATAGGCGACATCGAGGCCGCTGTCGCGGAGGTTGAGCCCCTGGTTGAGGCCCTGGGCGCCACAGCCGACGATGACGATCTTCTTTCCTTTCAAGGTCTCGACGCCGTTGAATTCAGAGGCATCCATGAACCGGCACTGAGACAGCTCCTCCAGTTGCCGACGCAGCGGCAGGGTATTGAAATAGTTCGTACTCATTTTTTTATCTCCTCGTTTTTGGATTATTTTCGGTCACTGACAGGCATCATACCTGTCAAGAGGATATATTGGCAAAGATCTATTGCGTCAAGTGATTTGTTCGTGATATTGTATTGCATCTCTTGCAACAGAAACCCCTCACCTGCCCGCCCCATCACCGATGGATATTCATGAACTGAAAATCTTCAGGCATCTGGCCCGTTCTCTCCATTTCGGCCGAACCAGCCAGGCCTGCAATATCACGCCATCCGGCCTCACCCGAACCGTTCAGCGCCTCGAGAACGAACTGGGGCGGCAGCTGCTGTTCCGCGATCGACGTTCGGTCAGCCTCACCCCGGCCGGCATGATCTTCCGGGAGTATGCCGAAGAGGCGATACAGCAATGGAGCAGGCTGCAGGCCAATCTCGCCGGAGACCGTACACTCGCCGGCGAGATCTCCCTCTACTGTTCGGTGACGGCCATTCTCAGCATCCTGCCGGATATCTTTGCCCGCTTCCGCAAGGCCCACCCCGAGGTCCTGATCCACCTCCAGACCGGCGATGCGGCAATGGCGATCGGCAAGCTGCAGAACGGCGAGGCTGAAATTTCCGTCGCCGCCCTGCCGGATCACCTGCCGCTGCAGTTGGAGTTCATCGAGCTCATCCGAACCCCGTTGATCTTTATTCGACCCACCCATTCCCCGGATTCGGTCATCTATGACAAGGGCTTCATCGACTGGCGGAAAACCCCTGTGATTGTGGCTGAACGCGGTTTGAGCCGGCAACGTGCCGATCGCTGGTTCAGCGAGAAGGGCATCCAGCCCAACATCTATTCCCAGGTCGCCGGCAACGAGGCCATCATCGCCATGGTGGGCATGGGCTGCGGGGTCGGCATCGTTCCCCGGCTCGTCCTCGAAAAAAGTCCCCAGCAGGACCAGGTGACCATCCTCGACGTCTCGCCGCAACTCGAACCGTTCCGTGTCGGCGCCTGCACCCTGGCCAGAGGCCGGCGCAACCCGGTCGTCCAGTCATTCTGGCGGATCATCGATGCGGAGATTGCGGCGAGGCAAGCCACCGCCACAGATTCTTGAAAACCTTCTCCCCACCGGGGGTATCAAACCATGCCAACCTCACCTGCCCTGCCATTGATCATGGTCACCAACGACGACGGGATCGACAGTCCCGGCATCCTGGCGTTGCGGGACGCCATGACCGCTGTCGGCCGCACGATCGTGGTCGCGCCGGAACGCGACAATTCCGCCGTTTCCCACGCCCTGACGATGAGCCGGCCGTTGCGCATCCGCCGGCGGAACCAGGACACCTATACCCTCGACGGCACCCCGACCGACTGTGTCGTGATCGGTCTCGGCAAACTGCTCGATGCCAGACCCGATCTGTTGGTGTCGGGGATCAACCCCGGACCGAACCTCGGCGACGATATTTCCTATTCCGGTACGGTCTCGGCCGCCATCGAGGGCACGATGTACGGCATTCCCTCGGTGGCGTTCTCCCTGGTCGGCGAACCACCGTATGACTATGCCCTCGCCATGCGGATCGCGATCACCCTGGCCGAGACGGTCCTTGCAGACCCACTGCCGGACAATACCCTGCTCAATATCAACATCCCGGCGGGAAAGGCCTGCGCGGGAATGGTCATCACCCGGCAGGGAAGGCGGCTGTGGGAGAACAGTATCCAGGAGACCTTCGACCCCTGGGGGCGCCGTCACTACTGGATCGGTGGCGGCACCCCGCTCAGGGACCATGGCGAAGACACCGATGTGGCCGCGATCCACAAGGGCCTGGTCTCGATCACCCCCATTCATCTTGATCTGACCAACCACTCGGGGCTTCACCTGTTACGCGGGACCTGGGATCTCGACAGGATGCAGGACAAGGTAGCGCCGGCCAACCGCGGTCACCGCGACAATACCTGATCAGCGCAAGCGGCAGTGCCCGACCGACACCGAAAGAGGATCTTTTTCGTCATTCGGCGGACCGGTGGACAGCTCGCCGTGCAGGGAGGTCCGGTGGAACCAGCCGTCCGGAAGGAACCGGAAGTTGTCGCAAGCGACCTCGTCAAGGACCCAACGGCTGCCGATCGACTTCCACCGCTCGAGACAGACCTGTTCCGCGCCTTCCTCAGCATCACCGTCCCTCCGGATGATATAGCAGCCGTACAGGACCGCCGTCCTGCGCCCCGCATCACTCACAGCCCCATGCGATATGTCGCGACAGGCAGTGGTCCGTGCCTGGCCGGCAGCTCTCTTTTCGATCAGGTAGCGGTTGGGAACGAAATCCGTCGATTTCCATCGCCCCTTCACCCACCGGAAGCCGATGGCCTGTTCACCGGTGCAGACCAGGCTCGTGCCCGCAGGAAGGCCTGTCGGCTGCGCCTGCTCTAACGCCGCTGCCACCTCGATGTGCACAACAACAAAAATCGCTGCGGCTATGATTTTCCCCAGGTTAAAACCAAGGACGACTGGCGTGTGCGGCCTGAGGATGATATAAGTTACGTATTTAAAATAACTATATATTTTCATAACATCAGAGAATCACATCCATTCTTTCAAAATCGCGACCTTCCGGCCTCATCCGGCGCACATGATTTTTTCCTTTTCTGGATAAATAAAGGTTGATAGGCTATATTGGCAATAAATTCAGCACTCATTTAACGGGGATAAGGGAGAAACGGTTTCCCCCTGCCCCTGTAACTCCCACCTCAAGGAGAAAGGGAAAATACCAATGAAAAAACATACACACAGAAGGATTATCTCCCTTGGACTCGGTGTGTTGCTGGCGGCCGGCGCAGGAACGGCGACCGCAGCGGACGATGCGGTTCTGGGGGATGGAGCAGGACCGGTAAGCGGTCCCGCGAAGGCCCCGGCGATATCGGCCAATACTGCCAGCTATTCGCTGTCGATCGGTCCTGAATTGATGTCCGGTGACACAACCTACCAGATTGGATACCCGGCAGTCGATCCCTCTGGCGTCGTTTACAATGGTTACTTTCCACTCAGCGAACTGGCCTGGCCACTTGATTTCTGGTTGGTGAGGCTTGACGGCAGGGCCACGATCAACGACCAGTGGCGCATCAACGCCACGATCAAGAAAGACGTGAGCACCCCCGGCGACAACATGGAAGACTCGGACTGGCTCACCGACACGAATCCTTCCCGCCTCGATGTCTACTCCGAATCGGAGATCTCCAGTTTTGACGCCTTCATCTTCGATACCGATATCGAGTGGTCGTTCTTCCGGAGCAATGGTCTGTCGGTGTATGCCGGGGTTGGCTATCTCTACCAGAATCTCGATTACGAGGCGAAAGTCCTGCACCAGTATTCTCCGTCAGGCCTCCCCGGTTTCGACTACTACGGCGACGGCAGGGTGGCCATCACCTACGAGATGACCTACTCAATCCCCTACCTCAAAATCGGCGGCGACCTGCGGGTCAATCCCAAGCTGTCCTTCGAGGGCAGCCTTGCCTATTCCCCCATCGTCGAAGCCGAGGATACCGACCATCATCTGCTTCGAGAATACGGCGGCAAGATCAGTAACGGCGATATGGACGGCGATGCCTTCATGCTCGACATAACCGGCAGATACTCATTCACTCCGTCCATCTATATGGAGGCAGGTTTTCAATTCATGAAGATCGAGGTGGATGGGGACCAGACTCAGGAATACGGCTGGGGGATTCCCCTCGGCACTATCGATGAAGAATCCGAAAGCACCCAGACCTCGGGGTTCCTGTCGGTTGGCTACATGTTCTGAAACACGAAAGGGCCGACCGCATGCCGATCTGCCGGCTGCCTCCTTCGCAGTCATCGCCTCGAAAACCGCCCCGGACCGGCGGCGTATCAGTTTCGGCCTGCGGCAGGCGCTGGCCCAGACAGCAGTGGCAGCGGTACCGCAATTATGGGGACAGCAGTTCCCATTCGCCACGGCCGAATACCGGATATCCCGCGACCAACCAGGCGTCGCAGAACTTTTTGCCGTTGCCGGTCAGCATCGCCGGGTTTTTCAACAATACCCACTGCTGCGACGGATCGATCCGGTCGGCCTCCTCGACCTGCTTGAAGGCTTTCCCGTGGCCGAAAGCAACTCCTCACCCGCCGGCCGGACCATCGTGAGCGTCCACACCCCCCACGGGTTGCCGCCGACGTGGCATATCCTCCCCTGCCCGGGAACTGCATCGAACTGCAATAGACGGCAAGAATCACGGCAGCCCCTCAGCCGCCGATACCGGCAACTATCTCCTCCTGCATCATCGCCAGGACACCGGCGGGGTCTTCGGCCCTGGTGATTGGTCGACCAACGACCACATGGCTCGCCCCGCCCCGGATCGCCATGCCCGCAGTCATAATACGCTTCTGGTCATCCGATCCGTCCTCGACATTGGCCCCGGGGCGAATCCCGGGTGTTACGATCAGGAGCCTGTCTCCCAGGCCGTCACGCAGGCGTTTGGCTTCGAGCCCGGAGGAAACGACACCGTCGCAACCCAGTTCCAGAGCCCTTTTTGCCCGGTAATACACCAGTTCCTCGATGGTGGCGGTCATCCCCATGGCGCGCATGTCCTCTTCGCCGAAGCTGGTCAGGACCGTCACGGCGAGGAGCTTCATATCCCCCCTCGCCTCGACGGCAGCGCGGATAATCGGATCGTTGCCATGGACGGTGGCAAACGTCACGCCACGACGATTCACCTGTTCAACCGCCAACCGGACGGTTTCCGGGATGTCGAAAAATTTGAGATCGAGCATGACCTTATGGCCACGGTCGACCAGCCAATCGACTGTATCGAACCAGCCGGCCATAAAGAGCTGCAACCCGACCTTGAAAAATCCGGTTCGGGATTCGCACTTTTTCACCATCTCCTTCGCGAGGTCGGGGCGCTCAACATCTAGGGCGACAATGATCCTGTCGCGCAGGGCAATCTCCGTGCTCATCTTCTCTGTCCCGTTATCGTATTTCAGCCGCCAGATTGACTGGCCTGTCTTTACAACACCTGCTGAAAGCAATACCGTAAAAGACAGGAGACTGCCATCTCTTTGTTCCGGCAGCATGGGGTGATTCACCTTGGCTGCCGACCGGCACAATATGACCACCAGGGAGCATCAGGACAGGCTGTTCGACCGCTTGCAATGGAGGCACAAGATGGCCCCCGCTTCAAAGGAGACTACCGATGACTGTCAAAATCCTCATCAAACGCCGTGTCGCGCCGGAACATGTTGTCCAATTGTCTTCCCTCCTCAAAAAGCTCAGGGGCATGGCCCTGAGCCAGCCGGGATATGTCAATGGCGAGACGATGCGCAGACTCGATGCCCGGAATGAATTCCTGGTCATCAGTACCTGGCATTCACAGGAGGCATGGGAGGCGTGGCTGAATAACGACCGACGGAAAGAGGTGCAGAACGAAATCGAGGCCTTGCTTGACGAGAGAACCGAATATGCAGTTTACGAGGAATAATTCAACACCATTGCCAATCTGAAACTCTGCATCTCTCGAAGTGGAGAGAACGGCCTTTCAGCCTCTGAAACGATGCGGCGGGACCCTCTCTGCACCAACGGGATTCCTCTGGCACGGGAATAGAGAACATTGGCTGCATCCACCGAACGTCGGACAGCATCTGACGTGGCGATAGCCTCTCTGCCCTGACGGGCATCCGCTCCTGCGGCAATCACCGGACCAAAAACCAGAAGGCCGGAGTCGATAACACCGCGGCCTTCGTTGCATGGGAAAGATCTCATTATCACGCCTCGGCCGCAACGGCCAGGCCTGCACGAGCCGCCACAGTCAGCCCCCTTGGCAACGGTTGTCCCGGCGACACGGCAAAACCCGAGCCCCCGCCCGAGACCGCCTGCCTACGATCAACCTTGGTGTCTGTACTACCGGGCGACGTTCCAGTGGGAAAGCGGCTCCAGTCGCCGGTTTGATTTCCTGTCCCACTATCTCAATCCGGGATATTTCATCCAACCAGTGCAATTGCCGGTCAATTTGCTTCATGCCTGGCTAACTGGTGCAGATCCATGGATTAATGTGCAGGAAAAAGGTATACTCGTATGGACTGGTGATGGAGGCGATGTCCCTCGCGCCCGACCGTGGTGCCGGACTTCCCCGTCGGGTCGGGACGCACCCTGCGGCACCTCGGATTAATCACCCCGCAGACTGAAAAAGATATTGACTTTCTGTTCTTTTTTCATATTACTGGCAACCCGAAAATATTTCATGTCCCACACCTGAGACATGCCCCATTCACCCCACCACTATCCGCAACAGGTACGTATATCATGTGGCAAGATTTTTACAGCAAAGAACAGTGGACAATAGAAAAGGCCACACAACTCTACGGTATCGACAAATGGGGCGCCGGTTACTTTTCCATCGATGAACACGGGGATGTGGTGGTTACCCCCTTCGGCGCCGATCACGGCCCGAAGATCAGTCTGCACGAGATCGCCAAGGAGGTGGAGGAACGCGGCATGGCCATGCCGGTGCTGCTCCGCATCGAAAATATCCTCGGTTCGCAGATCAAACTGCTGCACGAGACCTTCCGCAAGGTCATCAAGGAAAACAACTACGGAGGCGAGTACAAGGGGGTCTTCCCGATCAAGGTCAACCAGCAGGAGGAGGTCGTCGACGCCATCGCCCAGTTCGGCAAGGACTTCAATCACGGCCTGGAGGCCGGCAGCAAGTCGGAGCTGATCGCCGCGATCTCGATGATGAAGAGCCGCAAGGCCTGCCTGGTCTGCAACGGCTACAAGGACGAGGAGTTCATCGATCTCGGTCTTTATGCGATCAAGATGGGATATCAGGTCTTCTTCGTCATCGAGGTCCCCGGCGAGGTCGACCTGATCATCGAGCGCGCCAAGTACCACAAGGTCGCCCCCAACCTTGGCCTGCGCATCAAACTGTCGACCCAGGCCGAGGGGTTGTGGACCGAGTCGGGCGGCGACGCCAGCGTTTTCGGCCTCGGCATGACCCATATCGTCGATGTCATCGACCGCCTCAAGGAAGAGGACATGCTCGACTGCCTGCAGCTCCTCCACTACCATATCGGCTCGCAGATCCCCAACATCCGCGATATCCGGGCCGGGGCGATGGAGGCCTGCCGGATCTACGAGGAACTGGTCAACGAGGGGGCGAAGATGGGCTACCTCGATCTCGGCGGCGGTCTCGCTGTCGACTACGACGGCTCCAACACCAACTTCCACTCGAGCCGCAACTACTCGATCGAGGAGTACTGCAGCGACATCGTCGAGTCGATCATCACCGTGCTGTCGCGCCACAACATCCCCCACCCGACGATCATCACCGAGTCGGGCCGGGCCATCGTCGCCTACTACTCGGTGCTGCTGTTCAACATCCTCGACGTCTCCTCTTTCCTGCCGCCGCCGATCCCGGAGCAGCTGCCGAAATCGACCAACGATCTGCTCGAAAACCTGATGATCGCCTACGACATGGTGTCGCCGAAGAACATCCAGGAGTGCCTCAACGACGCCCTGTTCTACCGCACCCAGGCTCGTCAGCTGTTCAAGCACGGCCAGATCAATATCCGCGAGCGGGCCCTGGCCGAAAACCTGGCCCAGCACACACTGATCAAGATTTCCAAGCTTTCCCGTAACATGGAGCACATACCGAAGGAGATCAAGGAGATCAATAAGCTGGTCTACGACATCTATTACGGCAACTTCAGCCTGTTCCAGTCGCTGCCCGACGTCTGGGCGATCGACCAGATCCTGCCGGTGATGCCGATCCACCGCCTCACCGAGCCGCCGAGCCGCTCGGCGATCATCTCCGACATCACCTGCGACTGCGACGGCAAGATCGATACCTTCCCGGACTACTCGCACGAGAAGAACAGCATCATGCTCCACGACCTCAAGGACAACGAGGAATATTATATCGGCGTCTTCCTGGTCGGGGCCTACCAGGAGACCCTGGGCGACCTGCACAACCTCTTCGGCGACACCAACGTGGTGTCGATCCATGTCAACGAGAACGGCAGTTACAAGTTTCTCCGGGAGCTGGAGGGTGATTCGGTCGCCGATGTCCTGTCCTACGTCGAGTACGATGTCAAGTCGCTGAAGAAGCGCCTCAAGCATATCGCCGAAGACTCGATCCACAAGGGCTTCATCACCGCCAAGGAACGCAAGTCGATCCTGGCCGAATTCGATGAGGGTCTGCGCGGCTACACCTATTACGAAAAAGAATGATGTCGGATAGATATCGGACCATCTTCAGCCACAGGAGGAGACCATGTCACGGATACTGATCATAGGGGCCGGGGGTGTCGGCAACGTCGTCGCCAAAAAATGCGCCCAGCATCCCGAAGTCTTTCAGGAGATCGTCCTCGCCAGCCGCACCAGGACCAAGTGCGACGCCATCGCCGCCGAGATCGAGCAGCTGTACAACGTCACGGTGAGAACCGCCGAGGTCGACGCCGACAGCGTCCCGCAGCTGGTTGTCCTCCTGAACGCCATCAAGCCGCAGCTGGTGATCAACGTCGCCCTGCCCTACCAGGATCTGGCGATCATGGACGCCTGCCTCGAGTGCGGGGTCAACTATCTCGACACCGCCAACTACGAGCCGCCGGATTCGGCCCATTTCGAGTACAGCTGGCAGTGGGCCTACCAGGACAAATTCAGGGACAAGGGCCTGATGGCGGTGCTCGGCTGCGGCTTCGATCCCGGGGTCACCAACATCTTCTGCGCCTGGGCCCAGAAGCACCACTACGACAGCATCGAAACCATCGACATCCTCGACTGCAACGCCGGTGACCACGGCCACCCCTTCGCCACCAACTTCAACCCCGAGATCAACATCCGCGAGGTCACCCAGATCGTCCGCCACTGGCGGGACGGCCGGTGGATCGAGACTCCGCCGATCCTCGACGATCGCTGCGTCCACTTCAGCTTCGACTACCCCGAGGCCGGTCCGCGCGAGAGCTACCTCCTCTACCACGAGGAGATGGAATCGCTGGTCAGGCACATCAGGGGCCTGAAGCGGATCCGTTTCTGGATGACCTTCGGCCAGGCCTATCTCACCCACCTCAAGGTGCTGGAGAACGTCGGCATGACCCGGATCGACGCGGTCGACTACGAGGGCCACAAGATCATCCCGCTGCGCTTTCTCAAGGCCCTGCTGCCCGACCCCGGCTCGCTGGGCACCAACTACACCGGCAAGGCGGTGATCGGCTGCGTCTTCGACGGGGTCAGGGACGGCAGGCGGAGCCGCAAGTACATCTACAACGTCTGCGACCATGCCGAGGCCTTCCGTGAGGTCCAGGCCCAGGCGGTGTCCTACACCACCGGGGTGCCGGCGATGATCGGGGCGATGATGATGCTGACCGGCGAGTGGCGGGGGGCCGGGGTCTACAACGTCGAGCAGCTCGATCCCGACCGCTTCATGGACTGCCTCAACCGCTACGGTCTGCCCTGGCAGGTCGTCGATTTCGCCGGCCGGCTGCCGGATTAGGACGATGACGACCAGCATGGACGAGCGGTTGCGGCATGACTTCCCGCAGGCCTTCACCGATCGGGTGGAGACCCCCTGCTACCTCATCAGCGAGGACGTGATCGCCGCCAACTGCCGGATCCTCGATCAGGTGCAGCAGCGGACCGGAGCGAAGATTCTCCTCGCGCTGAAGGCCTTCGCCCTGCCGGCCCTGTTTCCGCTGATCGCCCGCACCCTGCACGGGGTCTGCGCCAGCGGCCCGATCGAAGCGCAGCTCGGGCGCGAGGATTTCGGCCGCGAGGTCCACACCTACGCCCCGGCCTACACCGCCGCCCAGTTGGAGCGGGTGATCCGCTTCTCCGATCACATCGTCTTCAACTCGATCGCCCAGTGGCACCGCCACCGGGGGGCGATCGCCGCCAGCGGCCGGAGGATCGAGGTCGGGCTGCGGATCAACCCCGGCCACTCCGAGGTCGAGATCGATCTCTACAACCCCTGCCTGCCGGGGTCGCGCTTCGGCATCCCGGCGGCGGGACTTGACGGCGTCGACCTTGACGGCATCGACGGCCTGCACTTCCACGCCCTGTGCGAGCAGAACGCCGATGTCCTGGTGCGGGTCCTGGCCAGCTTCGAGCAGGGGTTCGGCCACCTGCTGCCGCGGCTGCGCTGGGTCAACTTCGGCGGCGGCCATCATATCACCCGCGACGGCTACGACCTCGACCTGCTCTGCACTACGGTCACCGATTTCCGCCGCCGCCACGACCGCATCGCCGTCTACCTCGAACCGGGCGAGGCGGTCGTGCTGCACGGCGGGGTCTTCGTCGCCACCGTCCTCGACACCATCTCCAACGGCATCGATATCGCCATCCTCGACTGCTCGGCCGAGACCCACATGCCCGATGTCCTGGCCATGCCCTACCGGCCCCATATCGCCGGCGCCGGCCAACCGGGCGAGCTGGCCCATACCTATCGCCTCGGCGGCATCTCCTGCCTGGCCGGCGACGTCATCGGCGACTACTCCTTTCCCGCCCGGCTTATCCCCGGCGACCGGCTGGTCCTGGCCGACATGG
>JROS01000085.1 GCA_000769715.1 Desulfobulbus sp. Tol-SR | reverse complement strand
CCGACGACCGTCGACTTGCCGGTGGTGCCGGAGGAGGCGTGCACCCGGACGACTTCATCGAGCGGCACGGTGAACAGGCCGAAGGGATAGTTGTCGCGCAGATCATCCTTGTAGGTGAAGGGCAGCTTCTGCAGATCGGCCAGGGTCCTGATGTCGTCGGGTTTGACCCCCGCCGCATCCATCTTCCGCCGATAGGGCTCGACCTTGTCGTAGACCCGCGCCACCAGCCGCCGCAGCCGCCTGAGCTGGATCGATTCCAGACCGGCCCGGGGCAGCGTTTCCATCTCCTCTTCCCAATACGTTGTCGTCATTGCTCTTCTCCTATGCGCCGGCCTTACGCCCGGCCTCAAACGCCTTCAGATTCACTTCCCGGAACCGCTCCGGCACCCGGCTCCCGATCACCTCGGCAAAGATTGCCGCCTTCACCGGCAGGAAAACCGAGAGGACCCCGACCATTACCACATTGGCGGTGCGCACCTCCCCGACCTGCCGCGCCAGCTCGAAGGCGTCGACCGGCACCACCTTGATGCCCAGGGCGGTGAGATGATCGAGGATATTCTCCGGATAGGCGGTCTGGCCGGTGGCCACCGCCGGCGGCAGGATCCGCTGGGTATTGACGATCACCGTGCTGCCCTGGTGCAGCGCGCCGACATAGCGCACCGCCTCCATCATCTCGAAGGCCACCTGGATGTCGGCGCAACCCGGTTCGATCAGCGGCGACCAGACTTTTTTGCCGTAGCGCAGCTGGGCGGTGACCGATCCGCCGCGCTGGGCCATGCCGTGCACCTCGCTCTTCTTGGCGTCGTAGCCGGCCGCCAGCAGACTATAGGCGGTGATCTCACTGGCGAGCAGGATGCCCTGGCCGCCAACCCCGGAAAAGAGGATGTTTCCCATCGACTCCATCATCTACTCCTCCTTCCTGGTAATTGCATTGAATTTGCACAGCGACGCACACTGGCCGCAGTCGTTACAGATGATCTCATCGATCTTCGACACCCCTTTCTGGCCCTTCTTGTAGCCACGCTTCTCAGCCTCGCCTTCGGCAAAGGAATTCCAGCTGATCGCCGGACAGCCGAGGCGGATGCAGGCCATGCAGCCGACGCAGTTCTCCTGGTTGGTGAAATAGGACACCGGCCGGCGCGCCTTCATCTCCGGCAGCAGGACACAGGGCGCCCGCGAGATGACCACCGACGGCTCGCTCAAATCGACCGCCTCCTTCAGCACCTTCCGGGTCTCGGGCACGTCATGGGGGTTGACGACGAAGACGTGCTTGACGCCGATCGCCCGGCACAGCCCTTCGATATCGAGGGCATGGGCCGGCTCGCCCGTAATCGTCGCCCCTGAGGCGGGGTTGGGCTGCTGGCCGGTCATCGCCGTGATCCGGTTGTCGAGGATGATCAGCGTCGAGGCGGATTGGTTGTAGACGGTGTTGATCAGGCCGGTGATGCCGGAATGGACGAAGGTCGAGTCGCCGATGATCGACACCACCTTGTCGTGGGCGCCTTCACCCAGGGCCTTGGCCATGCCGTGGGCGATCGGCACCGAGGCGCCCATGCAGACGCAGGCGTCCATGCTCGACAGCGGCGGCAGGAACCCCAGGGTGTAGCAGCCGATATCGCCGGAGACGAAGACCTTCATCCGCGACAGGTTGTAGAAGATGCCGCGGTGCGGGCAGCCGGCGCACATGTTCGGCGGCCGGGGCGGCAGTTCCACCGGGGCGAAACCCTGCCGGCGGGAGGTCGGATCGATGGCGCCCCGGATGATCGCGGTGTTCAGTTCACCGATGGCCGGGATCAGGTCCTTGCCGTGGCAGCTGATGCCCATCGCCTTGACATGGGTCTCGAGGAAGGGATCGAGTTCCTCGACGATATACAGTTCATTGACCAACGCCGCGAATTCACGAATTTTCTCGGACGGCAGCGGCCAGCAGATCCCGAGCTTGAGAACGGAGGCGTCGGGGAAGGCCTCCTTGACGTAGAGATAGGATACCCCGGAGGTGATGAAGCCGCGCTTCCGGTCCCCCATCTCGATACTGTTGAACGGCGAGATCTCCACCAGTTCCCGCAGCCGGTGCATCCGCTGGTCGACTACCTCGCGGCGTTTCTTGGCGAGGCCGGGCAGCATCACCAGCTTGGCCGGCACCTTGGTGATCCCGACCTCCACCTGCGGCACCATTTTTTTGCCAGGTGCCACCACCCCCTTGACATGCGCCACCCGGGTGGTGATCCGCAGCATGACCGGGGTATCGAAGTCCTCGCTGAGGACGTAGGCCGCCTTCAGCATCTCCTTGGCCTCCATCGGGTCGGAGGGCTCGAACATCGGCAGCTTGGCGGCGAAGGCGTAGTTGCGGTTATCCTGCTCGTTCTGCGACGAATGCATCTCCGGATCATCGGCGGTCACCAGCACCAGCCCGCCGCCGACCCCGGTATAGGAAGCGGTGAACAGCGGATCGGCGGCGACGTTGACCCCGACGTGCTTCATCGTCGCCAGGGCCCTGGCCCCAGCGAAGGAGGCGCCGATCGCGACCTCCAGCCCCACCTTCTCGTTGGGGGCCCATTCGCTGTAGACCCCCTCATACCGACACAGGTTTTCGAGGATTTCGGTCGAGGGAGTGCCCGGATAACCGGAGGCCACCTTCACTCCCGCCTCCCAGGCGCCGAGGGCGATGGCCTCATTGCCGGACATCCACAGCATATCGTCCTTTGCGTTCGTCACGGTTTCTCCTGATGGTTGTTTTTCTCGATACGCCGAACAACAGGCCCAGCGGCCCCGACAACAGCGCACCCGCAGTGAAATAACAGAGCAAGTTACCCTGAAAGTCTTCTCCCCGGCAAGCCTTTTCTGTCCCTCTCACGGCCCGCCGCCATGCCCCGCCGAACCGGGATCGGCATCGCTGCATTTATAATATAACTGGCTGCAATCACCGTCATTATGGTATACTGACGGCAGTACCGGAAAACAGTCGCCACCAGTCAACAACCTTCTGCATAGGGAGATATGTCATGTATATCGGCAGAATCATGCACACCGACCTGATCACAGTCGCCCCGGAGACCTCGCTGTCGGATGCGCGGGATCTGATCGAGGAAAAGAAGATCGACCATCTGCTGGTGGTCGACCGGCACAGGAAGCTGGTGGGGATCGTCTCCGACCGCGATCTCAAACAGAACTGGGCCTCGCCCGCCACCTCGCTCAGCGTCCACGAACTCAACTATCTGCTGCAGAAGGTCGAGGTGAAGATGATCATGACCAAAACGGTCGTCACCGTGTCACCGGACACCACGATCGAGCGTGCCGCCTACATCATGCAGACCCGGGACATCAGCTCGCTGCCGGTCATGGAGGGGGAAGAGCTGGTCGGCATCATCACCAGCACCGATGTCATGGAGGTCCTGCTCGAGGCCATCGGCATCAGCGACGACAGCGTTCGTCTCGGCATCTTCGTCCGCGACAGCATCGGGGCGCTGGCCGAGGTGATGGAACTGCTGCGCAAGGCTGCGATCAACATCCAGAGTCTTTTCTGCTGGCCGGAAAAGGATCATCCCGGCGTCACCCAGCTGGTCATACGGGTGGCGGCAGCCGACGGCGACAGCGCGATCAGGACCCTGATCGATGGCGGCTTCAAGGTCAAGACCCGCTACGAGAAGGATATCGTCCCGTTCCTGCCGCCGATGACCTGACCAGGCACCCGGGGGTCAACTCTGGCTGCGGCCGTCCCGGCCGCTGTCGGCCTGCAGGACGTCATGGATGACGGTGGCAATCCTGCCGACGAAGTATGGCTTCTTGACAAATCGGTGTACTCCGAGAGCCAGCGCTTGCTGGACATCGGCACTCTCGGAGAAGCCGCTGGTAATGATCGCCTTCTGTCGCGGATGGGTCTCGATGATCCGGCGGTAGGTTTCGCAGCCA
>JROS01000084.1 GCA_000769715.1 Desulfobulbus sp. Tol-SR | reverse complement strand
GCAGCCAAATACGACGGCAAATGGGTGATCGAGACCAATGACGACACCATCGGCCTGGAAGATGCCGCCTGCGGCTATAAAGGCTTGATGGTCATCGAACGGTGCTTCCGCTCGCTCAAGCGCACCCAGATCAAGCTGACACCGATGTACCACTGGGCATCCCGGCGGATTGAGAGCCATGTGAAGATCTGTGTGCTGGCATTGCTCATCGAGAGGATCGCCGAGCCGGCATGTGGCCGGTCCTGGCATCATATTCAAAGGGCTCCGGACATGCTCCGGATCACAGAATTTTTTGATTTAAAATACCGTGTGCTCATGCGCAACGAGTTGACCCAAGTTCGGTTCCAGTCGTTGTCTTTGCCTTTCAAAAATCTGGTGAGCGCCCTGCTTGTCCTGCGGTAATTGTGAATGTTTTCTTCCCAGCGGTTTTTGACAGAAATATGAAGCGGTTCGGATACGTTCCGCGTCATTTTGTGGTCGAGGAGGTAAAATCCCTTCCTTTCGTCATGCTGCACATCGGTGTGATTCGGATGGATGGTGTCATGCAGGTGATCCTCAAACTCAAATTGAAGGATCTTCGCCTCCTGAATCATCCATTCCATCGCGCAGTGGCTCAGCCCGGTCTCCACATACCCTAAGCCGATATCCGAATGCACTCCCGCAAACCAGACCTGTTTGATGTCGACCTCTTCCTTGCGAGACCACAGCGTGGGATCAAAATGCTTCCGGTTTTCGTCGATTGATACGGCATGCCGGGCGTGCTGAATGATCCTGCTCGGTTCGGTGTCGTGGAAAACGTAGTCGCTTTCCCCCAGTGACCCCGGGAAAGGAATCGGAATGCCAAGCGCTCCGACGGTGTCCCAGGCGCCGACGAATTCAATGCTGGTCAGATCTTCGATCGCGAAATCCTGGCGGAAGCGTACCGCCTGATCGGAATTCGGATGGGTGTCATCCGATCTTTGCCTGTACAATCGATAGGCGTCCTGAACCTTGCCGGCATGTTCGCGTTTGAGCAGACCGCAATTCCGTATCAGTCCGGCCAGCGAACGCACGGTATACGCGCCTCGGCTGAATCCGAAAAAGAACAGTTTATCCCCGGGTTGAAGTTATGGATGATGAACCTGTAGCAGTCGGTGATATTCTTGTCGATTCCGACGCCAGTCATCCCGCCGGCGATTGTGTGCTGATCGGTGCCGATGCCCCAATCATAGAAGACGACCTGTGCCGCTCGATTGGCCACCGGTTTGACTGCCTGAGCCATATTACAGGACGTTGGTGGGGAATCCATGCTCGGGAGAATTCCAGGTGCCATCACAGAATACCGCTATTCTTTTCATGGCTCACCTCCTTGCAGGGTTGAGGACGGGGATTATTCCCGCAAGTGCATTACTTGCCACCCCAAGGCATAACAGGCACGGTGGAGATGGCATTCTCCGGACTTCCTTCGATAACTCTCTTGCTGATAGCCAGGTAGACAAGGGTGTTGTGCTTCCTGTCGAACATCCGGATGACTTTGGTGTTCTTGAAGAATGCGCTGGTCTTCTCGCTGAAGACGTTCTGCTGGGCCGGCAGTTTGGCCGGCAGGGTGATGGGACCGGTCTGCCGGCAGGCGATGGAAAAACGCGACGGGTCTTCGGTGAGACCGACCACGCTGGCCCAGCCACCCTTTCGGGCCTGGCTGATATGGCAGGTCACACCGGGCATACTCGGATCCTCGAAGGCCGAGACGCAGACCGAATCGTTGGGGCTCAGCAGTTTGAACGTCGTGTCGAGGCACCCAATGTCTTCGGCCAGGACCAGGCTGGTCCCGGCAATCTGCAATAGAAAATTCAGCATCGCTGCCATTAACGTATTTTTCATATTCAACCTCTTCACCGTCTGCTGGTCCCCGGGAACGGAAAGATTGTGACGCCGATGTCCCTTTCGAAGGCAACGCCATTTCCTGACCGTTGCGATCATCGTCCGTCGATTTCGGAGGTCTTTTCCTCGTACCACTTCGAAATCTGATGTCCCGGTTATATTCGTCTTCCAATTCGACCGTTTCTCGCTCTCTTTCTTCCTCGAGTTGGTTCAAATCACGATAATATTCATCCTCGTCTTGATTATGTTGCCGAACATCTTCATTCTGCCGGTACTTTTCATCGTCCCCCCTGTCAGCCATTACGGGTGTCGGGGTCAGGAGTCCGCCATCAGGCATGCCGAGGAGCAGGCCGCAATCGAGGACGACGACCAATACCAGCAGGAATAGATGATTTCTTGAGTGGGTGCGGTCCATTTTGTTTATCGGTGAAAAGACCATATCGAGGTTTGTGGATAACTTTGAGCCCATACAAGCCCATATCAATGAAAGAACTCTGATGAGCCACAACCCGGACAAGGGGCACGAAGATGCATTGACAAATCGGAGCCCCGTTCTTCCTGGATAGCTGTTCTATAACTATCAGCCAATTAATTTTTCAACCTGATCGAGAAAATTCCGTTCATTGACAAACGTTAAATCGTACATGCTGCTCAAGCCCTGAACCTGTTCCTGGCTCAAGCCAACCACGCAGAGCAGGAAGTTGGACTTGTCCATATGAATTCTTGTACGTAATTTCAGATATTTTTCAATATCGGGACGGAATTCGCCGGTCTTGCATTCTATGCAGATTGGAAGTCGGCCATCCACCAGGAAGAAGACATCCAGTTCGTGTAAATCCTCATTCGCAAAGGTGACAGAGATATTGCGCGAGCAGGAAAAAGCGCGCCCCTTGTCTCGAAGCAGTGCCGTGAACTTGATAAATACATACCATTCGAACCATCTCCCATCGAAAAACTGGACAATTGCCGGAGCCGGCTGGAGCGCCAGGCGGATAATCTTCTCTTGTTTTTGGTAGAAGTATTTGGCAACAAAAGAATATTCATAAAGCTTCTGACAGAATTCGATTATTTCCGTGGCTTCCTTTTGACTTTTCTTCGCGAGAGGAATGCTGAGGTTCTGATATCCTTTTTTCTGCGTTCGTTTGATTTTTTCGCCGATATCTTTCAGCCGTTCGTAATTGTCGCCGAGGGCTACGGCCACCTCGTCAAAGAATCCGGTGGTATCGAGGTGTTTTGAGTCGATGTCAATTTTTATCTTCTTTTTCCTGAACCAATCAACGATTGGCGCAAATTGCCCATCTTCCGCTAAGGCAGTGGTATTGAACAGATCGATATCGGCAAGGGAGGGTTGAGCGGTGTTGGCATCGTAGATTTCCTGGACCGTATTGCATTGTTGTCGCAATTTCTGCAGTTCATTCCTTTGTGCAAGGAACTTTTCCAGAAGTTTTTCCACAAATACCGTCGTGTCGTAAATCGGCGTAGCCTGGGAGCAGTGGGGACATTTGACAGACTTGCCGATGTATTCATTGGGTACTTCCCTGAGGTGACCGCACTTGTTGCAGCGAAAGAGAGCCATAGGGATTTTCAACCTATTGATATTGGATTAAATGGGAGCAGCCCTGAGATTTGCGGATGGTTGGTCCTCTGGAGATCAACCCCAATGGATAACCGGCGGTTGGCGCTCCGGCAGGCGGTAATAGCGCACCCTGGAGTAGCCGATCATCAGCGGGAAGTGATACGGGTAGTCCTGGGGGATACCCACTGCCTGTTTCAGGGCGGGATCGGCGAGCATCGCCCCCTGCAGCAGCCCGGCCCAGCATGTCCCCAGGCCATATCTGGGAGCGGCCAGTTCCAGGTAGCTGAGCGCCAGGGTCACATCAACAATCCGGACCGATGCCGGGCCCTTGGCCATGGCTACAACCAGACCGGGGGCGGAGCGTAGAATCGAATCGATGCCGGCATCCCAGGCGTTCACCAGCACTTGATAGTAGGGCATCACCGTCGCTTTGGGGTTTTGCAGCAGGGCGCCCATCCAGTCGATCACCTTGGCGGAGATCGCCTGCAACCGCTGCGGATCGTCGATGACCAGCCACTCTACCAGTTGGGCGTTACTGGCCGAGGGGGCATAGCGGGCGGTCTCGATCAACCGTTGCATTGTGGGTCTTTCCACCGGCTTGTTCTTGAACTGCCGTACCGAGCGCCGCGAGCGCAGGAACTGGTCGGCCTGAGCCGATGATATGACGAGTGCTTCGTCGAGGGCCGTGCACGCGGCCAATGGCACCTCGGTGTGATCCAGGGCGCCGTGCGGACAAACCGCAACGCAGTGGCCGCAGCGGATACACGCGGATTCGTTTTCGGGCGAAATCTCCGGGAAATGGCCTTTCCCTTCGAATCGAATGATCCCCATCGGACAGTCGGCGGCGCAAAGGCCATCCTGTCCGCATTTCTTCTGGTCGATGATCAACATGCTCATTGAAAACCTCGATTGTGGATGGGAGATGATTTCAAGACAACTCTTCAACTGCGTGAATCTGCGGCCGGTCCCCGATTTTGATAAAACCTTGGCAGATATTGACCTGGGTCAAGGATTACGCGCCGTGCCCGTGATATCTCGATCGTAAGGATATCATCAATTTCTCGTGTTCCGGTGGATGGTGCATCATGATCAGTCTATACAGACGACATCTCAAAGCGTTCATACTGCTGCTGCTCGTAATTCAACTCTGTGCTCTGGCATACGGCCCGGTACTTTTCACCGATCTGTTGAGTGCTGAGGACGTGAGCCATGCGGGGCTTGTCTGTACCCACGCTGAATCGGATTCCAGCCATGGATCGCCGGACGTTCCCCTGAGCATTGCCCGGTGTTTGGAACTGGATCAACCCGGCCTTATCGCCTCCGGCCTTGCCTTGCATCCTGTGCGTGTCGGTTCGACACTGGCAGCGTCTGGCACAAGCGCCTTGCTTCCAGGCTTCGCCCCTCCTATCGACTTCCCTCCAAAATACGTGGCTTGATATGCTGACGGCCAGGACGAATCCCGTCCAGCGCGGATCTTTCATTGTAATTTGATTTGGTTTTTTCACCACTCAAATCGCAATCAACATCTCAATTAAACATCATGGAGGAGATCTCGAATGAAGACCAGAAACGTATTTAAAACACGAGTATTGGGGATCGCAGCGCTTGCAGTTGTATCGTTTGCTTCTCCGAATGGAGCTTCGGCGCATTGCGATACCCTTGACGGCCCGGTCATTCAGGACGCCGGAAAGGCCATCAAGGCCAAGGATATCACCCCTGTTCTCAAATGGGTGCAGCCGAATGATGAAAAGGCCGTCCAATCGGCTTTCCAACATGTGCTGGCCGCAGAGCAGCAAAATGTCGAAGCGGCCGAACATGAGTTTTTCGAAACTCTCGTCAAGGTCCATCGTGCCGGTGAAGGTGCGCCATTCACGGGGTTGAAGCCTGCCGGGGAAGTCGAACCTGCGGTTGCCGAGGCGGACAAGGCCTTGGCCGGCGGTTCCGCCGATGCGCTCGTAAAATTGGTCACTGCAGATGTTGAGTCCGGGATCAGGAAACGCTTCGAACATGCCGCCGCCACATTCAAATTCAAGGATGTGAGCGTTGCCCGGGGCAGGGAGTTTGTCGAGGCCTATGTCGCTTTCACCCACTATGTCGAGCGCCTTCACCAAGATGCGCTGCAGGATGTCGGACATGGCGAACAGGGTGGGCATGACGCGCCCGCAACAGAGGTCGATCACTCCAGGCATTGATCGGCATAGAGGCTGATCATTGCCTGGTCGCCCAGGAACACTGCCCGGCAGGGATTCATCCTGCCGGGTTTTTTTGTTGCTTCGGTGATGAAATAACTCCAGTGTTCGGCTTAATAAAAACATATCCATTAAAAACAGATAGCTGTCACGATAGCCATCGTCGGGTCTTGTAATAGCTGCCTGCCGAAGCCATAACCGCGATCCGCGGATGTATGGCGGTCCGCGTTCAGCGCCGCTCTGTCTTCAGTCGTCCTCCCGAATGGATATATGCGCCTGGAAAAAATGAAAAGGGATAGTGCCGGGATCATTGCACGGCGACGGAGCGGCAGCGAATGCTGACCACCAGCCGCCGCCAATCTGTGCCGGCAGAAAATGACGGGATCTGTATCTGCAGTTATCCACCGGATGGTGTATGATGCAAGGTTTGCGAGATACGCCGGACATTCCCGGCTGCCAACCCGTCCCCGGCGAATGCCGAGTCTATTATGAGCGATTCCATACCGATATCGACCGCATCGATCTACACCAGCATGTATCGGGGGGCGGTGGCCAATATCCCGCTTGCGGTCAGCGCCGTCACCTACGGCGGTGTGCTTGGGGTTCTGAGTGCCCAGAAAGGTGTGACCTGGGCCGAGATGTCGGCGATGAATGTCCTGATGTTTGCCGGTTCCGCGCAGTTCGTGATGGTCGATATGTGGCAGGAACCCTTGTCGGTGATCGCCGTGGCGATGGCCGTTTTCATCATCAATCTGCGCTACCTGCTGATCGGCGCCTCGCTGCAGCCGGTGTTTGCCGGCCACTCGCTGTGGCGCAAGGCGCTGTTCATGCATCTGGTGGCGGACGAGAACTGGGCGGTGACGATCGCGGAGCATCGGAAGAACGGGACCAATCCCCATTTTCTCTTCGGCGGCGGTGTGTTGCTGCTCTGCGCCTGGTCCTGCGGCACGCTGGGGGGAAATCTGCTCGGCAGCTTCATCAGCCAGCCGGAAAAATACGCCCTCGATTTTGCCTTTGTCGCGGTTTTCGCGGCCTTGACCCTGAGTCTGTGGCGGGGACGGGGCGATGGTCTGCCCTGGGCCGGCGCCATCGTCCTGGCGCTGGTGAGCGAAAGGCTCCTGCCGGGGAAGTGGTACATTGTCATCGGCGGCGTGGGAGGGGCACTGGTCGCCGGGGTGATCGAATATCTGAGATTGAAGAAGCGTTAACGGGAGCCAAGCGCATGTCAGCCGATCTGTTTATTGAAAATGGGCCTGCCGCGATCATTGCCGCCGCGCTGATCACCTATTGCTTCCGATTCGGCGGCCTCCTGCTGGCGGACCGGCTGCCGCGCACCGGTCCGCTGCGGATCTTTCTCGATGCGCTGCCGGGGACCATTCTGGTATCGCTGGTCGTTCCCAGTGCGGTTCATAGTGGTTGGCAGGGGGTGGTCGGGGTCGTCGCCTGCCTGGCCGTCTATATGGGCACACGGCGACTGCTGCTGACGATGTTCAGCGGCGTGCTGACGGTGTACCTGCTGCGTCTGGTGAGTTGACCACCCGGCAGTGACGGCCGGCGGGTGATTGCCCCCGCTAGCCTTGCCGGATCAGGTCGTCAAGGATCGTGGCGACGCTTCGGACGCATGGCACGCAGATCCTGTTCATGTAGTCGTTCTCCATGAAATGCCTCTGTCCGTCGGCGATGGTCAGATTACAGCCCTGCAGGAGCTGGCGACAGATAACGGAGCCATGTTGCTCGGCAAAACGGTCCATCAGGGTATTGGTCCTGGCATAGGTCGTTTCCGTAGCTGTACGATTCCCATCCCCGCCACTGCCGTATCTGGCCCCGATAACCAGAATTCCGCCAGTGATCGCACCGCACACCTCCTGCCTTCGCCCCATGCCCGCCCCAACCCGCACGCAAGCTTCAGCGCCGTCTCCGCCGGCAGGTCGCCTTCGTCCCGGAAGGCGTACAGTATCGCCTGGGCTCAGTTATAGCCGCTCGAAATCTTTGCAGCGGCGATTTCAACTCTGGTTGGCATATCCGTTGTTCCTTTTTTCATCTCCAATGCACGTCTGGCCGGGCCACGCTGTCGGCGGGAGTCGACCCGAGTCGCTGGCTGGGGATGAAGAGGGTTTTTCCCGTTTGGTAATTTTGGTCTGGGCTGCGGGCAGTCTGAGCATTACAGGCTGATGACCGCTGCATCGCAGGCGAGATGAATCAGCTCGATAGCGGTACCCATTCTGGCGCCGTCGATGAGGTCGGTCTCGGTGATCCCGCGGGCCTTGGCGCACGGAGTGCATGCAAGTACAGGTACCCCGTGGGCCTGCAGATAGGTCATGAGGTCATCGGCCACATCCCCGGTTGCGGCCCTGAGGTTGTCAAGCAAGCCCTTCTTGGCGAGGTAGACTCCTTCGTCGAGAAGAAAGAGGGTGACGTTTTTTCCCTCTCTGTGGGCGACGGTAGCCAGGTGGATCGCCCTGGTGGCACGATTCGGGTCGTCGGTACCGCAAGCAACTGTGATGACAACATTGTTCGTCATGTTTGCCTCCATTGTATTTTTGGCTGATGGAAATCCTTGTCAGGGTCATGAAACACAACAATCATATCACTGTCTTCATGAATGGAAAGTGAAAAGTCTTCCCTGGTTGCCAGTCAATCTTTGGCCTTGCAATCGATGTGATCGAATTGAAATCAGCCTCCGGGCAATCACCGCTGGGGCATCAAAAAAAAGCGTGAGGCCAGGCGCTGGACCGCCACAACGGCGGGCCATCGCCTGGCCCGGGGCACAACCGGCAGCTGCCGCGAGAGGAATTTTCAGGCCTTGAGGCAGGCAAAAAAAAGAGCTGCCCGTCACCGGACAGCTCCTTGGTCTATTATGTAAACGCAATGAGGATAAATCAGTCAGAACTCTTGCGGTGGTCGTATATCAAAAGAAATTTGAGGTAACCCTGCTACCATGTCTCCGCTCGGGAACGGCGATTTAGGCCAGCGGCTTTGCGTCCCATCTTTTCAGAATGGTTTGCTTTTCCCTAGAAAATACTGTGCGCATCATGACGGAATGTGTCAAGGGGCATGCCCATGGTCGGCAGATCCTCCCAGACGTTGCCGCTACCTGCAGCTGAGTTCTTCTTCCAGTGATCTTACCTATTCTTCCAGGCACCTCCTTTGCGCTGAGGTCTGAATGATTGTTTTGCTTCAGTTGGAAATCGAAATTCCGGCTGCTGTTGTTAGTTGAAAGCCATTGAGGCCCTGAGTCTGAGTCCTGCCAGAGGCGGGGGCGGCTTGTGCCGCCCCATCGCCTTCGCTATTTTCAGGCCCGTCGTATTTGGACTGCCCTGTCAAGGCAGGGTCAGCGCCCGAAGGGCTTGGTGGAAGACGCGCCTCGGCATTGACCGGAATTTCGCAGAGGAGGCATTGGGGGGTTATATGGTGGCCATATGGCCCTACTAAAAAACAAAGGACACTAGATCGTTAAAAGGTTTGAAAGTCTTCTAGTTTAACAGTTGTGTCTTGAATAAAAACCACCTGATTTGAATTGCTGGTATCGACGTAACCAATGACATACGTGTTGTTGCTGAAGCGAAGTCCATCAAACCAAATCTTTCCATCTGATTTAATATTGACATGGTAGATTTCAATGTCATCAGAAGGTAACAGGTCGGTTTCTGCTGATGATATAAGATCGTATTTAACAAGCTTGTTTTGCGTCAAGGTGTTGAGGCCGTGAACAATGAGAGAAGAACCATCAGTCTTGAACAGGCGGACATCTTCAACCATGGTAAAGTCTATATATTCAACATTGGGATAATAACTCCATATCTGCCTTGCATAAACACCAACAAGCGCTAATACGCTGCTGTTCGTTGACTGTATGTCAGTCACCTCTGCTCCATTAGTACCATATATCCCACACTGATAGTTGTCTAATACTAATCCGTTAGCGGTACAGGTAGAAACTACCTCATATTCATTACCAAGGGATCCTCCTGTGCCACATAACCCATTTGCAGAATCACCAAGTAAGCACTTTTCTGAAAGTAAATCATCGGTTGGTAGAATTTTACCTACACCAAATAATTTCATCCATTCGCCAAAATAAATTTTGTAATTATTCAGCACAAATTATTTTCATCAAATCCAATAAAGTTCTTGACAGGGTTTTCGTTAAATTTTTTCAGAATCCAACCAGTTTCCGACTCAGCACAGAGCACTGCTTTATTCGCCCCAAGTGAGCTGTTTTGGCAACACCGTAACACTGGTGCATACCCCCGGGTGTAAAATTTTTGTAACTATTCAGCATCCATGATTGGAACCGCACTTGTCATGAATGATGGCCATTTCCTCTGGAAGAGCAAGCGCAAGGCTTCAGAGGCGGTTAGATCGTGTTTTCTGCAGGTTGAAAGATAGCTGCGGATGCGGCAAAATATCTTAGCGCCTTCCATCGACCTGAAACACCCCGACACTTTCTGTTGAATCTTGAGCATGCGTAGATCGTTTTCAGCCTGAGTGTTTGAGAAGGGGACGATGGGGTCATCCATGAATCGCAGGATATCGTCCTCAAATTTTTGCAGCCGCTCGAGAAGATTTCTCGATTTTGATCGAGCGACTTTTCCCCGTTTCCCGTTTTTATCTGTGGCATCTGGGGCGGGGCATTCGGATTTGGCTCCATGCAGCAGGTCTCGATAGTGTTTGCTGTAGAGCTCCGACGTTGGCCGGTCATGGCAGCCGCCTGCATCATGGAATGCCTGGTTGATTTGCTTGAGCAGGATATTCATCTGCTCCGCCCACTGCTGCCCGTCCTGCTCCCAGGCTCTTTCAAGTTCGTGCAGGTGGCATGCGTTGCAGAGGGCGTGCACCAGGCCATAATTGAAATAGGGTTTCCAGTGATCATGACAGAGGATTCCCTGGTAGTTTGGCAAAATCCCCATCTCGTCCAGCGTCGGCTTGCTGTTTCAGAGTGAGGACAATGAATACATTATTCACAGCGATGGTGTTTTCACCGTCGATGTGGTTCCGGCCTTTGAATGGTGGGTATCCTGGCCGCTTCAGAGAAGAGGGGCATTGGGCGTCGCCTTAGCAATGGGCTGCACACGAGCCTTATTTGCTGGCGCAGCCCCCATGCATTGGCCGAAATTGCTGGAGGCGAAACCTCTGGGAACCGCCCGGTGCGGACTCGCATGCTGGAAAGTCCGATTTTGACAAGTACCGTCAAGAATTGAATAACTTCCCGGAAGCCAACTGTTCACCCAACTGCCGGGCATTCTGACAATCATCACTGAAATGAGCGTCTCGGTAGGCTTTTTTTATTTCTCTGGTGGAGTTGGCTTCGTACAGACTGTAATCGTCGTATTGCGTGGTGTTGTTCGCGAAGATCATTTTGCATGAGCCAAATTCCCGTCCCAGGGTGTCCCTGGTGCGTCCAAAATTTACATTGTACCCAACTTTTTCAAACAGTTCGATTGGGACATTCATCGTATAAATGAGGCCAACGTTAATTCGTCGTGGAAAATGGCTCTTGGCATAATCCGCATAATTCAGATACGGAAAACACAGGCGTTCGATAAGTGCCCGGGTCGCGGCTGATTCACTGCCGAAATATACGGGGGTGCCGATAAGGATAGCGTCGGCCTCTCGAATTTTTTCCAGCACCGGCTGAAGATCATCCTTAATGACGCAAACGATAGGACGCTCTTTGCTGAGAAGTTTGCAAGTGAAACAACTGATACAACCAGAAAACTGCATCTTGTACAGATTGAACAGCTCAACCTCGGCACCGTTTTCACGTGCCCCACTGATGGCGCTGTCAAGCATAGTCGCTGTATTCCCCTTGAGACGGGGGCTACCGTTAAAAGCCAAAATTTTCATATAACTTTCCTTGTGTTTGTTTAAAAGCGGACCCGCATGCCGTGTGGTGTGGGGAGGGGGAGAGATTCCCCCGGCTACCCGATTAACAGTGCCTTAGGCTACGTCTTTTAATAAACCGTACCGCCTCCAGATAAGTTTTGTTTCGTAGACATTCCCTGACTTAGTGGTTTCAGGTGCGGTCGTAAGTTCTATTTCGTTTTCACTTAGAAAATTCAAGTGACGGACAAAGGTTGTGCCAATCTTCGACGGAGCCGAGCAGAACTCGATAAAATGGCTTATCTTGCTTCCCTTAAGCTCCCATCGTCCAGCGTAAGCAAAAAATCTGTCGGACTCCTCCACCGCATTCTTTCCTGTTCGTGCCCAATCCGGATCCATTAAAAAGGCCGACATTCGACCATCGCTCGTGTACTGAATTTGCCCAGACGGTGGATCACCAAAGGTTAGGGATATAACATTATTTCGAGTCTGAATGGAGGAGATGAGCGACCATGCACCAATCAGTTTATCTGTATTCATTTCTTTTCTCTTTCTTTTAACGTGATGGTACCCGGCTGCTGCGTGGCTTTATCATTAGCAAGAATTCTCTTTTAATACTAACGATAGGAGTAGGCAACAGCTCATGAGTTGGGCGGCTCAATCCTCAAATCGCCCTTTGCGCTTCTGTTGCGCTGCTGACATAGCCTCGGAGAGGTCGGAAGAAAACAATATGGCTGCATTCTTGGCCGAGACGTAAGAAAGGCCTTCTGCAACCGAGTGATCCCGGCTGTAGTTCAGCGTGTCCTTGATGCCGCGAATTGTCAGCGGTGACTTGCTCGCAATCTCGGCGGCCGTTTTCAGGACAGCTGTCATAAGGCTATCCTTGTCGGTAAAGACCTGATTCACAAGCTTCATCGCATGGGCTTCATTGCCGTCGAAAACTCTACCTGTAAATGCAAGTTCCCGTGCGAGCCCTTCGCCTATGATCTTTGGAAGCCGCTGGAGCGTACCGACGTCCGTCACGATCGCCAGATCCACCTCTTTTACCGAAAACCTCGCGTCTTCGGTGGCATATCGCATGTCGCAGGCGGTGACCAGATCGATTCCCGCTCCCATGCACGCGCCATGTATTGCGGCAAGAATGGGTTTTTTGCACGACTCTGCGGCGCTTATCGTCTCTTGAAGCTCGACGATGATCTCCTTCAGGCGTTCTTGTCTCCTGCCTTCGGACAGGTCGGCAATCTCAGATCTTATTTCAGTGAGCATATCCAGGTCGATTCCGGCCGTGAAATGCTTGCCTTGGCCGCTCAGCACCCCAACACGCGCGCTGCTGGTGCTGAGCCAAGCGAAAGCCGATCTCAATTCCTTCCACATCGCCCCGTTCATCGCGTTCGCTTTATCCGCTCGATTTAATTCAATATGGACGACTCCATCCGTTTCACTGATGGATAATGTCTCGAAATTCATTCTGGTCTCCTACGGTAGAAGCCGGCTAATGTTACATTTCACCGGACCGGCGCTGTTTGCTGGTGCGTTGAGGCAACTTGATGTTATGAAAATAATTTGAAAATTGATTAATGAGAAAAATTGCAAATACTATGAGCCTGTTGCAAATTGAAAAGCGTAGCAATTTGGGGGTAAGCCGCTCCCACTGATCTTTGACATTCTACCCGGCCGCCAGCCGAAGCAACTGGTCGGCAAACAGGACGACAATGCCGAGCATCAGGTGAAGGGTTACCTTGCTGTGTCCCTTGACCATGACATTGTTGGCGCCGAAGTCTTCCTTCAGACGACTGTTCGCTCGTTCCGCACACGATCGAATTTTGTATCGTTCTGCTTCATGAGGCGCCATTTGGACAACTTCCTTGCCTCGTCCGTTTCTATCGGCAATCGGGACATGGCCAAACTTCCGGCTGGTCTCTTCAATCAACTGGGCGTCGTAAGCGGCATCCATCAGATCGTAGAGGTAGGTTACCTTTTTGCTGGTCATTTTGATCAGCGGATAGCCACTTGGCTGTCGTGCAGAGAGGCTGAGGTGACAAGACCGGATCGAGAAATATGGATTCACGGAAAATCAAAACTTTGATTGCTCCCCTATTTTGGGGAGCGAAGGAAGAGGCGGGCTCAATCGTATCGACCACCACCTCAGCTTCGACACGGCGAAAGAACCCTCCTTGGTCGAGCGCAACCACAAGGGCAGACAGAGTCCTGTGAGTATTTCCTGGAATGCGAGCGGGTAGCCAAAAAACAGCCCATCGTTGATCCGGTACAAGACACCCTTTTGCCTGTTTCGTTCTTCGATATAGGCCATCGGTTGCTCCTGCCATTTCTTGGGGGAATATGGGAGAAACGATGGGTCTTTTATAGTCACTTAGCGCATACTTTGTCAATATGTGTCAATTGGAGGCAAACTGAAAAAAACCATAAAAAAAAAGGGCTTAACAGCCAGTTATGACTGTTAAACCCTTTATTTTCAGCTGGTCGGGATGAGAGGATTTGAACCTCCGGCCCCCTGAACCCCATTCAGGTGCGCTACCAGACTGCGCTACATCCCGTCTTTGTGACGCTCTATGTAACATGAGTCGCCGAGGCTGTCAACAGAAGGTATGGCAGGATAGTCAAGGTCCTTTGCCATTCAGAAGCCGCTGCAGGTCCCGGAGTTCCTTCTTGATTCTGCCGAGAGTGGCGGGGAGCCCTTCACGCCCGGGGGATGGTGCGGCGGGCTCGACCTGGCCGTCTTCATGGTTGTCATCGGGCGGGCCGCCTTCATCGGTAAGGAATTTTCTGGCACCGGCGATGGTATACCGGCGTTCGTGCAGCAGTTCCTTGAGTTTGAGGATCAGTTCGACATCGGCACGGCGGTAGAGCCGCTGTTTGGAGTTGGCACGCTTGGGGCGAATGGCACTGAATTCGCTCTCCCAGTAGCGAAGGACGTGGGGGGGGACACCCGCCAGTTTGCTCACTTCGCCGATCTTAAAATAGAGCTTGTCTGGGATCTCCACGTTCATGCGCCAGCCGAACTCCTTGTAAGATGCGTAGGAAACAGCTATCTGTTGATCTCTTCCCGCAATTGTCTGCTTGGCCGGAAACCGACTGTCTGCCGTTTTTTAATGGTGATGGCCTCTCCGGTGCGGGGGTTCCTCCCGTTCCGCGACGACTTGCTGCGAACCGAAAAGGTGCCGAAGTGCACGATCTTGATCGGTTCTCCCGCCAGCAGTGTCTGCTTCATGGTATCGAAGACGGAATCGACAATATCGGCGCAGCTGCTCTGGGAAAAGCCGAGTCGTTCGGCAATGGCCTCGGCCAGTTCTCTTCGGGTCAGGTTGGATAAATTCATATCAGGCATCACGCAAGCTCGCTCCAAACTGCTCTGTCAGCAAGTCTACTATCTTTTTGTTGGATTTTTCAACATTCTTTTCCGTCAGCGTCTTGGCTGAAGAGCGGTAGGTAACCGAAATCGCAACACTTTTGTAACCATTTTGGATTGTTTTGCCCTGGTAGACGTCGAAGATGGCGACATCTTCGATCAGAGCGTCGCGGCTGGTGCGTATCGCGTTGACCAGATCGCCTGCGGCCACGGAACCGGGCACCACGAGGGCGATGTCGCGCTTGACGGCGGGGTATACCGGCAGCGCGGTGAACGATTTCGGGGCGGCGACGAGGCCGCACAGGGCATCGAAATCGAGATCGAAGTAGTAGACGTCCAGTTTGATATCGAAACCGCGCAGGATTTCCGGCCGGATCCGACCGACACTGCCGAGGATGGTCTCACCGAGGCGGAGCTGCAGGGTCTCGCCTGGAACGACAAAGGGCTCCCTGTCGTCAGCTCCCGGAAGATCAAAGCCGATGCTGGTCGGGCCAGCCGGCAGGTTGAGCCGCATCTGGCCAAGAATGAATTCCACTGCCCCCTTGGCATCGAGAAAGTCGACCTTTTCCTCCTTGAAATGCAGCGGCGAGGCGTAGCCGTGACGATTGCCGCAGAGGACGCCGGCCAGTCGGTTCCTCTCTATCGGCTGGGTAGTTGCACCGGTGCTGGTGAAGACCTTGCCGAGTTCGAAGAGCTTGACCTCCGTCATCTGGAAGCGGATATTGCGATCGACATTTTCCAGCAGACCCGGCAGGAGCGAAGTCCGCATCACCCCCTGCTCCTCGCTCAGCGGATTGAGCAGTCGGACGGTGCGGCGGCGGTCGTCGCCTTCCGCCAGGTGCAGCAGATCAAGGTATTTGCCGTTGGAAAAGCTGTAGTTGATCGCCTCGCTGAACCCGATGCCGGTCAGGAGCCTGGCGATCGTGGTCCGTTTGATCCTTCCCTGGTCCTGTTCCGGGTAACTGAGGCTTACCTGGGGCAGCGTCACCGGGATATTGCCGTAGCCATGGAGCCTGGCCACTTCCTCGATCAGATCCGCCTCCCGGTCGATGTCCACTCTGAATGTCGGAGGCCTGACCCATAAGGTGTCGGCGTCCTTGTGCTTGCAGCGAAAACCGATCGATTGGAGCAGGGTGGCGATCGTCGCGGCATGAAGATCGATCCCGAGCAGGGCATTGGAGCGGGACACCCGCAGGGTCAGGGATTTCAGCGGCAGCCTGCCCATATACATATCCTGCCCGGCATCCTCGGCCGTCCCGCCGGCGAGATCGCACAACAGCTGCACCGCCCGATTCATGGCGTTGCAAACGCCTTCCGGATCGACTCCACGCTCGAAACGGTAGGAGGCGTCGGAGGCAAGACCGAGTCGGCGGGCGGTCTTGCGGATCGAAACCGGGTTGAAGCAGGCGCTCTCCAGCAGGACGGTGGTCGTGTCATCGGTCACCTCGGAGTTCATTCCGCCCATGACGCCGGCCATGGCTACCGGTCGTTCACCGTCGCAGATAAGGAGCATCTCGGGGTTGAGTTCGCGCTCGACTCCGTCGAGGGTGGTAAACTTCGTTTCGCCGGCCTTCGGCGAACGGACGATGATCTTTCCCCCCTTGAGGTTGTCGAAATCGAAGGCGTGCAACGGCTGGCCGTATTCCATCATCACGAAGTTGGTGATGTCGACGACGTTGTTGATCGGGCGGAGGCCGATGGAGGTCAGGCGATTGCGCAGCCACAGCGGCGACGGACCGATCTTGACGCCGGTGACCAGGCGGGCGGCATAACGGGGACAGAGTTCCGGCGACTCGACATCGACCGAAAAGCTCCTGCTGGCGTGATCGACCCTGGCGCCTTCGACCGGCAGGCGCAGGGGGCGCTGGAGCTTGCCGGCGATCTCGCGGGCGATGCCGATGACCGAGGCGCAGTCGGGCCGGTTCGGGGTCAGGTCGACCTCGATCATCGTGTCCTCCAGGCCCATGGCGGTGATGAAGGACCGACCGTGGGCCGTGCCCTCCGGCAGTTCCATGATCCCGGTATGGGAGTCGCTCAGCGCCAGCTCACGCTCGGAGCAGAGCATGCCGCAGGACTCGACTCCGCGGACCTTGGATTTCTTGATCTTCACCTCTCCGGGCAGGGTCGTGCCGGGCAGGGCGATGACGGTGTTGAGTCCGGCGCGGGCATTGGGGGCGCCGCAGACGATCTGGAGGATGTCGTCGCCGACCGCCACCTCGCACAGGGTCAGCTTGTCGGCGTCCGGGTGCGGTTGCGCCGAGATGATCCGGGCGGTCTTCAACGGAGCCAGTTCCTGATGCAGCGGGGTGACGGCGTCGACCTCCAGCCCCAGCATGGTCAGGTAGTCGGCCAGCTGATCGGCAGTGTGGCCCTCGGTGTCTACATATTGATTCAACCAGTCAAGCGTGAACTTCATGGCAGTTGTCGTGTGATAAGAAAGGCTCGTTAGAACTGAGACAGGAAGCGTTGATCGTTTTCGTAGTACAGACGGATGTCGTCGATACCGTACTTGAGCATGGCGATCCGTTCGACCCCGAGGCCAAAGGCGAAGCCGCTGTAGACCTCCGGGTCGTAGCCCACCATCCGGAAGACTTCCGGATCGATCATGCCGGAGCCGAGGATCTCGAGCCACCCCGATTTCTTGCACACCCGGCACCCCTCACCACCGCAGATGACGCAGGCGATATCGACCTCGGCGCTCGGTTCGGTGAACGGGAAGAAGCTGGGGCGGAAGCGCAGCGGCAGATCCCGCTCGAACATCTTCTGGGTAAAGACCGTCAACACCCCTTTGAGGTCGGCGAAGGAGACCTGCTTGTCGACGAGGAAACCTTCGACCTGGTGGAACATCGGGGTGTGGGTGATGTCCGAATCGCAGCGGTAGACCTTGCCCGGGGCGATGACCCTGAGCGGCGGCTGGCGGGTTTCCATGATCCGCGCCTGCATCGGCGAGGTATGGGTGCGCAGCAGGATCGAGTCGCTGACGTAGAAGGTGTCGTGCATGTCCCTGGCCGGGTGGTGCGCCGGGATGTTCAGGGCCTCGAAATTATAGTAATCCTGCTCGACATCCGGCCCTTCGGCGACCGAAAACCCGAGATTCTCGAAGATGGTGCAGATCTCCTGCATGATCTGGGTGACGGGGTGGAGCCGGCCGATCTCTGCCACCCTGCCGGGCAGGCTGAGGTCGAGTCGCGCCTCGGTATCGACCGCGGTCGAAGCGGTCTGCCGGATTGCCTCCTGACGATGTTCGAAGAGCTGCTCGATTTCCTTCTTGATGGTATTGGCCAATTGGCCAAGGCGCGGGCGGTCTTCGTCAGACACCGAGCCGAGCTTGCGCAGGATGGTGCTGAACTGGCCCTTACGACCGAGGAAACGGATGCGGAATTCCTCCAGCTGGCTGTTGGCGGTAATGGCGGCAAGCTCTTGCCGTGCTTCCCGTTCCAGGCTCTGTAACTCGTGTTCCATAGCTAGTGATCGGATGAGATGCTCAATGAAACAGCATGCCGGCGATGGCTTCAACGAAACCACCGCCGGCATGCGCGAAAATACAGGAATAGCGGGAAGTTGATCAGGCGTTGGCTTCTTTTGCGAGCCGCACCAACTTCGAGAAGGACTCGGCATCGAGGATGGCCATATTGGAAAGGACCTTCCTGTCGAGTTCGACTCCGGCCTTTTTCAAGCCGCCCATGAATCTGCTGTAGCTCATGTCGTTCATGTCGGCGCCGGCATTGATCCGGGCTATCCACAGTCGGCGGAAATCGCGTTTTTTGGCGCGGCGGTCACGGAATGCATAGTTGAGGGCGCGATCGACGGCCTCGGCGGCGGAACGGAACAGACGCGATCGTCCGCCGTAATAGCCTTTGGCCAGTTTCAATACCTTGTTTCTTCTCCGGCGTGCCTTGAATCCTCGTGTTACACGTGGCATTGTCTTGCTCCTTTATTCCTTGCCCGAGTGCTCATTGTCGGGCCTTATGGGCTTATGGTCCCTGTCTCCAGGGTGGATCGATAGCCGCGATTACAGATACGGCAGTATCTTTTTGACTGATTTGAGATTGGCGGAATCGACAAGACCGCTCTTGCGCAGACCACGCTTCCTCTTGGTTGTTTTCTTGGTCAGTATATGGCTGGAAAACGCCTTGTTGCGTTTGATCGCTCCGCTGCCGGTCGCTTTGAAACGCTTGGCGGCTCCTCGTTTGGTTTTCATTTTTGGCATGACACAACTCCTTTATGCTTCTTATGCAGTGCTGTTGAACCGCTCTGCCGGTCCCTGGCGGATGACAGGGCAATCCAGCAACATTTATGAAACTCAATAACTCTATAGTATTTCAACGGGGGCTGAAAAATATATTTTATTTCGCGCTCTATTTCGGACCTACGAACATGACGAGCTGCCGGCCTTCCATTTTCGGCGGCTGAAGTATGATAGCATCCTCTTCGAGGGTCTCCATGATCTTGTTCATTGCTTCGAGACCGAGTGTCTGGGCATAGACGATCTCCCGCCCCCGAAACCGCATGGTCAGTTTCACCTTGTTCTTCTGGCTGAGGAACTTTTTGATGTGGCCGATCTTGAAACTGAGATCGTGCTCCTCGGTCTTGGGGCGGAACTTGATCTCTTTCGTTTCGACAATAGTCTGTTTTTTCTTCGCTTCCTGCTGTTTTTTCTTCTGCTCGTAGCGGAATTTGTCGTAGTTCATTATCCGGCAGACCGGAGGATCGGCGTTCGCCGACATCTCGACCAGATCGAGGCCCTCGCTGTAGGCCATCTGCCGTGCCTCTTCGGCTGTGAATATACCCAACTGGCTGCCGTCGCTGCCGATCAACCGGACCTTGGCGTAACGGATGCCGTCGTTCGTTGTTGACTGTTCTTCACGTTGAACCGTCGTCGTCTTTCCCTTTTTGTTAATAGTATTACCTCCTCGATTCTACGAGCATTTACGATTGTTTTTCATCTGGGCCAGCCCTGTTGCCGATGGCGGAAAGCTGGTTCCGAATTCCTCGTCCGTCGTTCAGATTCCGCGACCGGCCCGGCACTCTTCGTCAACTTTGCGGGCAAATTCCTCGACTGAAACAGGCGGCAGGTTCTTGCCGTCACGCAGGCGCACGGTGACCGTGCCGCTCTCCTTTTCCTTGTCGCCTACGATCAGCATGTAGGGGATTTTGGCGAGTTGGGCCTCACGTATCTTGTAGTTCAATTTTTCGTTTCGGACATCCTTCTCGATCCGGACGCCGGCCTGGCGCAGCTGTTCGTAGACCTGCTGGCAGTAAGCGGCCTGGTCGTCGGTGATATTGAGAATGCGGGCCTGGACCGGGGCGAACCAGAGGGGGAAGACCCCGGCGTAATGCTCGATGAGGATGCCGATGAACCGCTCGAGCGAACCCATCAGGGCCCGGTGGATCATGATCGGCTGGTGCTCGGCATTGTCGGCGCCGGTATAGGTCATCTCGAATCGTTCCGGCAGGTTGAAGTCGACCTGGATCGTCGAACACTGCCAGGACCGGCCGAGGACATCCTTGATCTTGATGTCGATCTTCGGCCCGTAGAACACACCCTCGCCGGGATCGATCATGAAGGCCAGGCCCTTTTTCTCGAGGGCCAGCTTCAGCGCCTCGGTCGCCCGCTGCCAGTTCTCGTCGCTGCCGACATATTTCTCCGGCCGGGTCGAGAGATAGATATCATAGTCGGAAAAACCGAAGGTCTGCAGGATATGGAGATTCAAGTTGAGGATGTTGAAGATTTCCTCTTCCAACTGGTCCGGACGGCAGAAGATGTGGGCATCGTCCTGGGTGAAACCGCGGACCCGCAGCAGTCCGTGCAGGGCTCCGGCCCGTTCGTAGCGGTAGACCGTTCCCAGTTCGCACCAGCGCAGCGGGAATTCCCGATAGCTCCGCTTGCGGGTGCCGTAGACGCCGATATGGAAAGGGCAGTTCATCGGCTTGAGCTGGTACTTGATCTCATCGATATCCATGGGCGAGTACATGTTCTCGCTGTAGAAATCGAGGTGCCCCGATGTCTTCCACAGGTCCTGCCGGGCGATATGCGGCGTGTACAGCAGCTCGTAGTCGTGCCGGTAGTGCTCGTCCTTCCAGTAATCTTCGATCAGACGGCGCAACTGGGCGCCCTTGGGCTGCCAGAGGATCAAGCCGGGGCCGATATGATCCTGGGTGGTGAACAGTTCGAGTTCGCGGCCGAGCTTGCGATGATCACGCTTTTTCGCCTCCTCCAGATCATGGAGGTATTTGGCCAGGGCCTTCGGGTCGAAAAAGGCGGTGCCGTAGATGCGCTGGAGAACGTCATTTTTCTCGTCCCCGCGCCAGTAGGCTCCGGCCACCCGCAGCAGCTTGAAGACCTTGACAAAGGAGGTGTCGGGAAGGTGCGGTCCGCGGCAGAGGTCGGTAAACTCGCCGATCCGGTACAGGGAAACGGTTTCCGCCTCGAGATCCCGGATCAATTCGACCTTGTATTTCTCATCCTGCCGCTCAAACAGCGCGATGGCCTCATCGCTCGCCAATTCGGTGCGGATAAAGGGCTGGGAGGCATCGGCGATCTCCTGCATCCGCTGCTCGATCCGCTCGAAATCTTCCGGGCTGAAAGGGGTATCCCGCAGGAAATCGTAATAGAAGCCGTTTTCGATCGCCGGCCCGATCGCGACCTTGACCTCGGTGCCGAAGACATCACGCACGGCCTGGGCCATGACATGGGCGGCGCTGTGACGCAGGATGTCGAGACCGTCTTCGGTATCGATGAGGATTGGCTCAAGCGTCGTGTCGATTTCCAGCAACCGGCTCAGATCGACGACCTGTCCATTGGCCCTGGCGGCGATAGTGCGTTTTTTCTGCTTGTTGGATTGGAGACGGTCGAGCGCTTCGCGCACGGTGATCGGTGCGGGCACATTGATTGGTTCTCCATCCTGCAGGGTGACGACTATTTCCATCGCTTTTGGTGGTTCCATATAAAAATAAAGGCTAAAGAGCGAACGACCCATTGTCAAGGTCGTTCTTACTTTAGCCTTCTATTTGGTAGGCGCGGAGGGGATTGAACCCACGACATCTACCACGTCAAGGTAGCGCTCTCCCACTGAGCTACGCGCCTGTTCAAGCTATCTTTGATGCTTCGCTGAACGTATGGGATCAGAAGCATTGAACCTGCTTGAGATACCAATAAACCGAGGGATCTGTCAAGGGAAAATATTGGAGAGACCGGAAGAAATTGGAACCTTACCGGGCCTTGGCCCGGCCTTCGATCGCCCTTGCCAGCGTGTGTTTGTCGGCATATTTGATATCCATGCCCATCGGGATGCCGCAGGCCAGCCTGGTAAGGAGGATCGGTGCCCCCTGAAGCCGGTCGATCAGGTAGGAGGCGGTCGCCTCTCCGGGCACGGTCGAACTGGTGGCGATCAGCACCTCCCTGACGGCCCCGCTGGCCACCCGCGCCAGCAGTTCCCGGACCTTGATCTCTTCGGGACCGATACCGTCAAGCGGTGACAGCACCCCATGGAGGATATGGTAGTGGCCGCGGTAGGAACCGGTTTTTTCGATGGCCATCAGGTCGCCGGACTGTTCGACGACGCAGACGATCTCGCCGTTGCGTTTCGGATCGGCGCAGATGGCGCAGGGATCAGTCTCGGAAAAGGTGAAGCAGCAGGAGCAGAGCTTGATCGCGCCGTGCAGGGCGGTCAGCGATGCAGCCAGTTCAATAGCCTGCGAAGCCGGCCGCCGAAGGATATTGAGGGCGAGCCTGGTGGCGGTTTTCCTGCCGATGCCCGGTAACCGGGCCAGATTTTCGATCAGCCTGTCTAAGGCAGGAGGGACGACCTGCATGGGAGTGCTATCCGGAGGTTCAGATAAGATTCGACAATCCGGGGATATTGACGCCATGGGTGAGTTGCCCCATGGCGTTCTTCCCCGCTTCCTTGGCCTTGCGCAGTCCGTCGTTCATCGCGGCGGTGATCAGATCCTGAAGCAGTTCGGCCTCATCCGGGGTAAGCAGCTGTTTTTCGATGGTCACTGAAATAACCTCGCCCAGGCCGGTGACACTGGCCTGCACCATCCCGCCGCCGGCGGTGCCGGTGACGACCATTTTGGCCAGATCCTGCTGGATCTTGGCAATCCTGCCCTGCATCTGCTGGGCCTGCTGCATGATGTTATTGATATCCATAAATGTATATCTGATGGTTTGCTGTGGTTATCGGCTTTGCTGGCCCACCCGTATGTCCCCGACCTGGCCCCTGAAGATCTCGGCGGTCATGATGACCAGCGGGTCGCCGGCAAGCTGCTGCCGCTTGGACTGCGGGGTTTCGGCATCGACGGCATCGGCGTTGTCCTGCTGGTCGGGGACGATGAATAGAATCTTGATCTCCTTCTGGAAAAAATCAAGGGCGTATTCGGTCAGCAGCAGGCGGTTGTCTTTCTGGCGCAGGAAAGCGCAATTGGCCGGGTCGTTGTAATGGAGGCGGATTTCCTTGTCGACCTGGCGGATGGAATCGGCACGTTGCAGGTCCTGCGCCATCCACACCTTGTGGCTGTGGACATACTTGACGAAGTCGAGCCAATCGCGGCGGATATCCTTCTCGTGGGGACGAACCTCGATCGATGCCGCAGGCGGTGGCATCGGCGGGGATTCTTCGCGGCGGGGGGGGGTGCCGCTTTCAGCCTCTGCCGCCGGCGACGGGGGTGTATCTGCCTGGGCCGCATCCGGGCCGACCACTGCGGATGACGGAGCGGGTGTGGGATCGGGCGTCGTGACCGGGGCGGATGGGGCGGCGGCGGGTGATTGCCGGGAAGCACCTGTCGAAGGCGGAATCGATGCGGCCGGGGGCACCACTGACGGCGGGGGTGGGGAACCCGTGGCTCCGGGTTCGCGGCCCAGCAGTTGCTCGAGGTGGCCGAGCAGGGTGGTGACGGCCACGACATTGCCCGCCTCGATGATCTTGAGAAAGGATGTTTCCAGGGCCAGGCGGGGCTGGCTGGAGTGGCGGATCTCCTCGACAGCCTGCATCAGCAGGTTCAGCTTCTGGTGCAGGGTCTCGAGCGTGTATTTCTGCGCAGTTTCCTTGAAGACGGCGAGTTCTTCTCCGGGCAGATCGAGGAGGTGGTCGCAGCCGGGGACCTTGCACAGGATCAGCGTGCGGAAATACTCCATCAGGTCGGCCGAAAACCGCTTGATGTCGAGCCCGTAGGCATAGATCTCGTCCAGCGTGGTGAGTGCGGTGCTCCGGTCGCCGTCGAGCAGGGCGGCGGTCAGGCGCATCAGGGCCTGACGGTCGACCAGCCCCAGGACCTCGATGACGTCCTCGGTACGGATCAGCCGCTCACCGAACGAGAAGACCTGGTCGAGCAGGCTCAGGCCGTCCCTGACCGAACCCTCGGCCTCGCGGACGATCAGGGCCAGCGCCGCCGGTTCGATCTCGAAGCCTTCGGAGTCGGCGAGCTTGCGGAAGTGGGCCGACAGCTCGGCGGCCGGAATCCGCTTCAGCTCGTACTGCTGGCAGCGGGAGAGGATGGTGACCGGGATCTTGTGCAGCTCGGTGGTGGCGAACATGAAGTAGACATGGGCCGGCGGTTCCTCGAGGGTCTTCAGCAGGGCGTTGAAGGCCTCGGTGGTCAGCATGTGCACTTCATCGATGATAATGATCTTGAATCGCGAGGAGGTCGGCAGAAAACGGATCCGGTCTTTCAGTTCCCGTATTTCCTGGATGCCCCGGTTCGAGGCGCCGTCGATTTCATGGAGATCGAGGGCGTTGCCGGCGGTGATCTCGATGCAGGAGCGGCAGCGGTTGCAGGGGGGCTGGTCGGTCTCGCCTTCGCAGTTGATGGCCTTGGCCATCAAGCGGGCCAGGGTGGTCTTGCCGACGCCGCGAACCCCGGAAAAGAGGATGGCGTGGGCGACACGCCCGCGGGCCAGGCTGTTCTGCAGCGTCTTGACGACCGGGCGCTGGCCGACAACCTCGGCGAAGGTCTGGGGACGTGATTTTCTGGCGAGGACAAGATAGGACATGCGGTACCGTGGCCCGGGGCGGGGAGGACTCGCGGAGTGGAAAAAATGATAGCCGGGTTACCTGTAACACACGAAGAGTGTCACTACCGTTGCTTCCTCCCGGACCTGGCGGGGTTCGTGATTCTCCGTTGCACAAGGCCCGGCTATCAAACTGAAATCGGAACTGGCGGAGAGGGTGAGATTCGAACTCACGGTACTTGCGTACACACGCGTTCCAGGCGTGCACCTTAAGCCGCTCGGTCACCTCTCCAGGCATCGAATTACTCGACGCAAAGTGGACTCTACTATCTATACTGTCGGGCCCCGTTTGGCAATCAAAAAGTCGCCGGGGGTGAAAAAAACCGAGACCTGATGCGGACTCACGCCGACCGGCCGCAATCGCGGCGAAGGCGGAAAAAGTCCCGGAGCAGGGCCGAGCACTCGTCTTCAAGGATGCCGGCGGTAATTTCAATATCGTGATTGAGCCGACCGTCACTGCCGACCCGGTAGCGCGACAAAGCGGCCCCGGTCTTGGGATCGAAGGCGCCGAAGACGAGACGGTCGACCCGGGCATGGATCATCGCCCCCATACACATGAGGCAGGGCTCGAGGGTGACATAGAGCGTGGTCCCGGTGAGACGGTAGTTGCCGATCCGGCCGGCGGCGCGGCGGAGGACCAGGATTTCGGCGTGGGCGGTGGGGTCGCACAGGCCGATCGGGCTGTTGCCGGCGGTTGCGATCAGTTCATCGCCGGCCGTCAGGACCGCCCCGACCGGGACCTCGCCGAGTCCGGCCGCCGATCGCGCCTGCTCCAGCGCGACACGCATCCACTGTTCATCGCTGGCCGGAGGCGGACTGAAGGCCTTGGGGGTGTCGGCGGCGGGCGGGGGGGTCATGGGTCAATTCGGAAATTCACTTCTTTTATTTGCATTTTGTCAGCCTGTCCAGTATAAAAAAGAATATGAATTACGATATCGAAATTTTGGATACATTCTCGGTACAGCGATTATGAATACGATTCTGATCTACGATTCGTCACCAGATACCGCTGCCGCCACGGTCGCCGCCCTGGAGGAGCGATGTGTCCTGACATGTACGCTGGATACCGCCGAATTTCAAGAGGAGATCAACGAACGCCAGTACGACCTGGTCTTCCTCGATATCGATTCGGCCGAGGGGCAGTCGATGGGACTGCTGGAGAAGGTCCACGGCAAGAACCCGTTCCTGCCGATCATCATCACCAGCAAATCGGAAAGGGTGGAACTGATCGTCAAGGCGATCAACGCCGGCGCCAGCGACTTCCTGGTGCATCCGCTGTCGAAAGAGCGGATCAATCTCTCCGTCGACCGGGCCATCGAGATTCGCGACCAGCGTAACGAGATCGCCTATCATCGGCGCAAGCAGGACATCGTCTACGACTTCAACGATGTCATCGCCGAAAGTCCGCAGATGAAGGAAATCCTCAAGAGTCTCGAGCGTTTCGCCAAAACGGATTCGACGATCCTGATCACCGGCGACACCGGTACCGGCAAGAGCTTTCTGTCCGGCACGGTGCATTTCAACTCCCCCCGCCGCAAAAAACCCTTTGTCAAGATCAACTGTGCCAACATTCCGGTCGATCTGCTCGAATCGGAGCTGTTCGGCCACGAAAAGGGGTCGTTCACCGGGGCCGACAAGCTCCGTATCGGCCGCTTCGAGCAGGCGAGCGGCGGCACGATCTTTCTCGATGAGATCGGCGAGATGAGCATGGGATTGCAGACCAAGCTGCTGCGGGTGCTGGAGGAGAAGTCCTTCGAAAGGGTCGGCGGCAACAAGACCATCCATGCCGATGTCCGCATCATTGCCGCCACCAACAGGGATCTGCTGCGGCAGGTGGAGAAGGGGTTGTTCCGGGAAGATCTGTACTACCGGATCAATGTCCTGCCCGTCCGCCTGCCCTCGCTCAAAGAGCGCCGGCAATGTCTTGAGCCCCTGGCCAGGACCCTGCTGCAGAAGAGCTGTCAGTCGCTGCGTCGCCATATCCAGGGGTTCACCGACGAGGCGATGGCCCAGATCGTCGCCTATGAATGGCCCGGCAATATCCGCCAGATGGCCAATACCATCGAGCGGGCGGTGATCATCGAGGATGCCGAACTGATTCATGCCGAAAACCTGGCCCTGCCGGTGGCCAGGGGCGGCATCGTTTTCCCCTCGTCCCCGGGGGCGACGGTTGTGACCGGGAGCGCTGCCGGGGTGACCAACTCCCTCGCCAATCAGGAACGTGATCTTATCCTCAAGGCACTCGAGGAATGTCTCTGGGTGCAGAAAAACGCCGCCGGTAAGCTGGGGATCAGTCCCCGGGCCCTGAATTACAAGATCAACAAACTGGGGATCACCCACCCCCACTGGCGCCGCAATGCCACTCCGGATTACCAGGAGCAGCACTGATCTGGAGATGGGAGACGCAACCGGCTGTGGCGGGACGTCCGAAGCGGGTGCGGGCGCCCGGGGGTAAGGGGTCAGCGCAGGGAGGCGATGAAGGGGCCGACGGCCTCGGGGCCTTCCTCGTCGACGAGGCGGATGGTCCGGGATCCGATCACCGCCAGGTCGGCGCGACCTATCAGGGCGGCGACATCCTCCCGGTTCTGGATGCCGAAACCCACCGCCAGCGGCAGGCTGGTCGCCCGACGGCAGCGGGCCAGGTAATCGTAGAACTCGCTGCCGAACTCCGATTTCTTTCCCGTCACCCCGCGCCGGGCGGCACAGTAGACGAAACCGGCGGCCCAGTGGTTCAGTTCCCCCATCCGCTCGTCGGTTGAGGTCGGGGCGAAGATGAGGATTGCTGCGATCCCCCGGTCCCTGGCCATCGTCATGAATTCCCCGCCCATCTCCGGCGGCAGATCGGGGATGATCAGCCCCGTGATTCCCGCCGCCTTCGCCGCATCGAGAAACCGTTCCTCACCGTATTTGAAGATGATGTTGTAATAGGTCATGAACAGGAAGGGGATATCGTAACTGGCGGCCATCTCCCTGCCGAATTCGAGACAGGCGGCGACGGTGGTGCCGGCGGCGATGCTGTCCTGGTTGGCCTTGAGGATGACCGGGCCGTCGGCCATCGGTTCGGAGAAGGGGATCTGCATCTCGATGCAGTCGACCCCGTTGTCGACCATCTGGCGGATGATTGTGCGATTGACCTCAAAGGAGGGATAGCCGAGGACCAGATGGGTCATCAGCAGGATGTCCTTCTCCTGCCGTCGTTTCTTCAGTGTCTCTTCAAGCTGCATGGCTGTCACCTGTATCTGAAATCCGGGAAATCGGGAAGGCCGGATTATTTTCTGTATTCCTCGGCGCGGGCGATGATGAACTCCTTCCACGACGGATCGTCGAAGGCATGGGCGATGGTGAAGATGTCCTTGTCGCCGCGGCCCGACATGTTGATGATGATCGCCGCCTCCTGCGGCAGCTCGGGTGCCTCTTTGAAGGCCTGGACGAAGGCGTGCGACGATTCCAGCGCCGGGATGATGCCCTCGAGGCGCATCGTCAGGTCGAGGGCGGCGATAACCTCCTGGTCGGTGGCCGACTCGAA
Source organism: Desulfobulbus sp. Tol-SR (assembly GCA_000769715.1). GTDB lineage: Bacteria > Desulfobacterota > Desulfobulbia > Desulfobulbales > Desulfocapsaceae > Desulfoprunum. Next base: position 37,394 of record JROS01000084.1, on the reverse strand, counting down.
GCGTACCCGTTTTTTGTCGGCCAGATCGGAGAGGATCGGGCTGACCCCGACGTAGTCGAGCCCGGCCGCCACCGAGTGGGTCTCGAGCATCTGGCCGTCCTCGTTCTGCAGGAACATCGACTTGTAGCCCTGGGCCACGCCCGGGCTGGCATCACGGCCGCACAGCCGGGAGGCGTGTCTGCCGCTGTCGAGGCCATGACCGCCGGCCTCGACCCCGACCAGCTCGACGTCATCGCCGAGAAATCCCTGGAATACCCCCATGGCGTTGGAACCGCCGCCGACGCAGGCATAGACGCGGGCCGGCAGTCGGCCGTGCTGCTCGAGGATCTGCCGTGCCGCCTCCTGGCCGATGATCGACTGGAACCAGCTGACCATCTCGGGAAAAGGGGCGGGGCCGCAGGCGGTGCCGAAGACGTAGTGGGTGTCGTCGAGGTTGGTCACCCAGTCGCGGAAGGCCTCGTTGATCGCGTCCTTCAGGGTGCGGGAGCCGTCCTTGACCGGCACCACGGTGGCCCCCATCTTCTCCATCCAGAAGACATTCGGCCGCTGCCGCCGGACATCGACCTCGCCCATGTAGATGGTGCAGGCGAAACCGAACTTGGCGGCCATCGTCGCCGTGGCCATGCCGTGCTGGCCGGCGCCGGTCTCGGCGATCACCCGTTTCTTGCCCATCCGCTTCACCAGCAGGCCCTGGCCCATGACGTTGTTGGCCTTGTGGGCCCCGGTGTGGTTGAGGTCCTCGCGCTTGATGTAGATCTGCGCCCCGCCGAAATGCCGGGACAGGTTGGCGGCGTAGGTCAACGGTGTCGGACGGCAGGAGTAGTTCGACATCAGGGCGGTGTATTCCTGCCAGAAGGAGGGGTCCTGCCGGGCCCTGCCGTATTCCGCCTCGAGTTGGCGGAAGGTCTGATTGAGCACCTCCGGGATGTAGGCGCCGCCCCAATTGCCGAAAAATCCTTTTTTTGACATCGATTACTCCATTACATGCGATATGCTGAGCCCCTGCAGGACGTCGACGCGTCCGGGTGACCGTGACGACCGCAAGGTGGCCTGAAAACAGGACGTACGGGAATGTACCATGATATGGGCGCGATGATCCCCTTATCCGACCGGGATCATCCCGCTTTCCTGACACCACGGGGAGACGTGCATGGCGCCTGTGGATGCTGCTGCGTACCGATCTCTGATTGACCTGGAGAAGATTCCTCCCTTCCCGCAGGGCATTCCCGGATTCGAAACGTACACCAGGGGCCGCATTTTCCACAAGGAAGAAAATATTGGCGGCACAGATTGGCCGGAGATCCGGACCGGGCCCTCGATCACCGGGCCGGCGGATTCTGACTGCCTCAACCGAGCCGGCGCCGGCACACGGCGGCGAAATCCTCGGGGTAGTGGCCGTTGATGAACCGCAGCTGCGCCTCGCTGAAGGCCCCGGGCGATTCCGGCAGCCGGGGCAGGAAGGCGTAGAGCAGCGGCTGGTTGCGATCCTCGCCGCCGCCAAGCCGTTTCGGATACTCGATCGAGGTGACCATCCGGGCCCCGAGGCCGGCCAAGGCCTTCTGGGCCAGCAGGATCCCGGTATCGAGGGAATCCCTGACGCAGCTGTCGGCCGGCGATCAAGTCGCCGCAGCCGAAGGCGTCAAAATGGCCTTCAGGGTGGTCGCAGCCGGCGCTGTAGGCGGCCACCGTGGCGGGGAGCAGGGCGTACTGCTGGTGCACCTGCTGGTGTGAGGCGTGGAGCCGGTAGCCGGTCGGGGCGTAATCGAAACCGAAATTCCAGCCCCACAGGGTGGCCGAGGAGGCGGGTGTCCGGCCGGTCTCGAGCTGCCGGCCGATGGCCGGCCGCAGTTGCTCCAGTTCGTCCGGCGCCAGGTTGCGCCGGGCGGCCGGGATCGCCAGCCCCAGTTCGGCCGCCAGCCGGGTATAGGTCCGCTGGTAGTAGAGATGGCGCAGGGCCCGCATATCGCCGGGGCCCAGATCGGCGACGGCGTAGCGGATGGCGTCGTCGGCCATGTTGGCGGCGTAATGGCCGCCGGCGATGTAGGAGTTGCGCCGCAGGTATTCGAAGACGTGGGTGGCGCCGTCGGCCGGCCATTCGCCGACGATCTCGCTCCGGCCCTGGGCTCCGGGGCGGATGACCATGACGATCTTGTAGCTGTCGGGCAGCCGGGGATTGTTGGCGACCGCCTCGAACAGCAGGTGATCGCGGATGACCGGCCGCAGCGATCCATCCGGCCGCCGGTCATAGCGGAGGCCGGTCGGCTGGCCGGCGGCATCGAATTCCAGGGCGCAGCTCAACCGGGCGAGGCGGATCAGGTCCTCCTCGTCGGTCGAGGTGGTCGCCAGGGCCAGTTGCAGCGGCGCCGGCAGGCGGTCGATCAGCTCCGGGCCGGTGCCGGCGCCCCGCAAGGTGTCGCTCAACGAGACCGGGGGCGGGGCGGCGATCCGGATCCTTTCCGGATTCGCGGCGCTGGCGTCGGCCCATTCCTTGTCGATGAAGGTCGTGCCTTTGAACGGCAGGGGGTTGGGGATCTCGAAGATCCAGTCGGCGGTGCCGACCTGTATGTCGCCGGGCGGAAAATTGGCGGTGTTGTAGACCGGGTTGGCGGCGCCGTCGCTGCCGAGCCGCTCCTCGCGGCTGTCGCGGCGCAGGTTGGCGACGGAGTAGGCGGGTTTGTGGATGCCGTAGCGGAAACGGCCGGCCGGGGTGACACAGGTTCGCATGGGGCGCATAGGGAATTGGGCTGTCGGTCGGTTGGTCTGGTGCCGCCGGGGCAAGGACCGCCGGCGGCGGATAGTCGTCACCGGAAAATACCGCAGCGGGCGGGAGAAAGCAAAACAATCCCTTGCGCCGGCCTCAGGACCGCCAGCCCCCTCTATGAGGGCCGCTCCCACGACTCATACCTGTTCCCGAGACCCTGCGGTCTAGATTTTCTGCTCGATCCGGGCGAAGCAGGGGATGCACAGGGTCCGGCCGGCGAAGCGGCGGGTCCGCGATTCCATCGTGCTCTCGCCGCAGTCGTCGCAGACCAGGCTCTGCAGCACCCGGGCCGGGCGGGGCGGGGCCTGGTCGAGGGGCTGGATCGCGAACAGCTCGTCGGCGGGCAGGGTCATCAATCGCTGCTGCATCTCGGCCCGCAGGGCCTGGAGGCGCTGCTGCTCGGTCTCCGCCAGCAATCCCTTGCCCATCAGTGCCACCATCTCCCGATGCAGTTCACCCCGCGCCTGCTGGTTGAACACCAGGCGGAAGCCCCGGCCGCTGCGGCGGTCATGGAAGGAGAAGGCCAGCTTGCCGCAATCGCGGTGGATCAGGTTGCCCTTGCCGTAGGTGCAGCCGGTGAGGAACTGGATGGCGTCGACGCCGCACATGTCGGTCTCGGTGACGCAGACCAGGTCGGCCTGGTCGACGCCGGGCAGCTCCCGCAGGGCGATCTCGGCAGCGCGGATGCCGATGGCAAGGCCGGGGCAGCTGTGGCCGTGGAAGGCGATGGTGGCCTCGATTTTCGTCGGTTCAATCTGACAACTCATCTGTGGACTCCTTGTTGATATTGGTCAATGGGACGGTTCTTCCCGTGGTGCAACCAGAGGATAACCATTTATGCGATGAATTTCCACCGCCAGGCCGTAGACGGCCTCGATCATTGCCGCGGTAACCTGAGATGCCGGGACATAACTGTGGATTTCGCCGTCTTTCAGCAGCAGGATCGTGTCGGCATACCGCAGGGCCTTGTTGAGGTCGTGCATGGTCATCACCGCCGCGATCCCGTGGTCGCTGACCACATGGCGCAGCAGGCGCATGATCTCGATCTGGTTCTTCAGGTCGAGGGCGCTGGTCGGTTCGTCGAGCAGCAGCAGTCGTGGTTCCTGGACCAGCGCCCGGGCGATGCAGACCTTCTGCAGCTCGCCGCCGCTCAGCTGGTCGATGTGGCGCAGGGTCTTGCCTTCGAGGTGGAGATGGCGCATGGCCGCCTCGACGATCTGCAGGTCGCGGGGGGCGGTGCGCCAGCGGATATGCGGTTTGCGGCCCATCAGCACCGCATCGAAGACGGTGAGGCGGGCGGTCTCGCTTCTCTGGGCGACGTAGCCGACGCGGGTGGCGATATCGTTCGGCCGCATCCGCAGCACGTCCGTACCCTCCACCAGTATCGCCCCAGCCCGGGGGCGATGGATGGTGTTGATGCACTTGAGCAGGGTCGTCTTGCCGACCCCGTTCGGCCCGAGGATCGCCAGCAGCTCGCCGGGGCTGACCCGGAAATCGATCTTCTTCAGGACGTCCACCCCGTTGTAAGCGAAGTGCAGTTGTTGCGCATCGAGAATCATGTTCGACCTCCGCGGATGATCAGCCAGAGAAAAACCGGGGCGCCCACAAAGGCGGTGAGAATCGACACCGGCAGGACGTGGGGCGCCAGCAGCAGCCGGGCGCCGGTGTCGGCGACCAGGAGCAGCAGGGCGCCGCCGAGGCACGATGCCGGCAGCAGGAAGCGGTGGTCGGCGCCGATGAGGCGGCGGACCATGTGCGGTACCACCAGGCCGACGAAACCGATGATGCCGAGAAAGCTGATGATCACCGCGGTCAGCACCGAGGCCAGCAACATCCCGGAGGTCCGCACCCATTCGACCCGGATACCAAGCCCTCTGGCGGTTTCGTCGCCGGCATCGATGGCGTTGTAGTTCCAGCTGTTGGCGAAAAAGATGATGGCGACGGCAAAGGTGGCTGCCGTCATGTAACCCACCTCCCGCCAGCTGGCGCGGGCGGCGTCGCCGAAGGTCCAGAAAACCATGGCGGCGAGTTGGACATCGTCGGCGAAGAACTGCAGCAACATCGTCCCGGCGGTGAAGAAGGCCCCCAGGGCCACCCCGGTCAGTACCATGACCTCCGGGGTGGCACCGCGCAGGCGGGCCACCCCGACGATGGCCGCGGCGGCACCGATACTGAAGACAAAGGCCGAGAAGGTGGTCAGCCAGGGGTTGGTGACCTGGATCGCCCCGACCGCATTCGAACCCATGATGCCGCCGCCGAGCAGCATCACCGACAGAGCGGCGCCGAAGGCGGCGGCATGGGAGATGCCGAGGGTGAAAGGGGAACCGAGGGGGTTGCGGAGGATCGACTGCATCGCCGCCCCGGCCACCGCCAGGCCGGCCCCGGCCACCATGCTGGCCAGGGCCTGGGGCAGACGGATGTTCCAGACGATGATCTCCGTCTGCCTCGTGGTTTCCATCCCCAGCAGGCTCTTGATCACCGCCGGAACCGGCACATTGGCGGCCCCGAGCGAGACGGCGACCACCAGGGCGGCCGCCAGCAGGATGGTCAGGACGATGAGAAAGGCCACCTTGCGCCCGACATAACGCCGGTATTCCTCCGGTATCCGGCCGTTGTGGAAATGCATGTTATTTCAACGGCACCGGTCGGAAGGCCAGGCCCTGGAACCGGGCGTTCATCTCGGCGAACACCGGTCGGCCGACCAGGAAGGTAAAGATCTCGTCGGCCTTGGCCGCTGGGTCGATATCGGCGAAACGCTCCGGGTAGAGCAGCGTGCCGATGAAATAGGCATCGGCGAAGATCGATTCGAAATTCTGGTTGTACAAGTTGTATGGCAGCACCCCATAGACTTTGCCGGTCTTGACGGCGGTGAGGGTCTGGCAGGCCGGGTCGGTCTTGAGTTCGTACAGGCCGCCGGCCTGGTCGCCAAACTGCAGGGTCGAGAGATCGAGGAAGAGATAGTCGGGGTTCCATTCGACGAGCTTTTCCTTGGCGATGTCGGTGCTGGTGATCTCCCCTGCCTTCGGGTTGGTGTGGTCGGCCAGGTTGCGGGCATTGACGAACCGGAACGGCGGATAGGTCGGCTCCGTCGACTGGAAGCCATGCGGGCCGGCGTAGGCTACGCCGCCGAGGTAGACCGACGGCCGTCGCGCCTCCGGGATGTCCGCCGTCCGTTTCTTCAGATCGGCGATGTGATCGTCAAAGAAACGGCAGATGGCGATGGCGCGCTGCTGTTTGCCGACGACGTCTGCCATGATGCGCAGCGATCCGTAGAGTTCTTCCTTCATCTTGCCGAGGTTGCCGTATTTCAAAGCGACAACCGGGATGCCGGTCTTTCCCTGGAGTTCGCCGGGTTCCATCCCAACCGTGCCCTTGCCGGTGCCGACCAGCTTGAGGATCACCTGCGTCCCCGGATCGAGCGTCATGATCAGCTCGGGGTTGTCCTTGCCGCGGAATTCGCCGAAGACCGGTAGGGACTTGAACTGAGGGTTGGCCATCGCATAGGGGCGGGCATCGAACTGTCTGCGCCTGCTTTCGATATCGTCGACCGCCACCACCATATCCTGGGCCTGCAGGTAGGTGAGCAGACGCAGGCAACCGGAACCGGAGCAGATGACCCGCTCAACCTTGTCCGGTATCTCAACCTTCCTGCCCAGGGCGTCGGTGATTTCTCGGGTTGCTGCAGTCTGTGGCCAGACAAAAAGTGCTGTAAGGAAGAGCAAAAAAAATCGCATGGAAACCTTGCAGGGTAGAGGTTGATAGCACTAAAATCGAAATAATGTTATGTGCAATATTCATAAACTATTCTCAGGCGAACCGTCAATATCAAAGAATACAAAAATTTATTTTGTGTGATCGATTCCCGGCTCGGTGGCGCTGCCTCTTCAATGCATACCATGCATCTGACAGCCGGGATGCGTTTGCTGAAAACATGGCAGGCAGTAGATAGAACCGCCGTTTTCGATGCTCCTGCTTGCAAGCACCTGTTCGCCGCAGAGGGTACATATGCGGTATGTGCCGGATATCTCCTCCGGACGGGAGCCGCCGTCGATTTCCTCGATGGAAAAAAGCTCCTCGGGAGTCAGCATGATAAGGCGTTGGATCCGGGTATCCAGGAGTCGCTGGAAGTTCAGGAGGTCTTCGAGGGTTGCCTGTTCTTGCAGGATCTTTTCTTCGATGGCGTTGTATTTTACCTCGTCGCCGTATATCTGGGGTTTCATCCTCAGTTTCCATCCATGATCGTGATCCTTGCAGAACAGACTGTAGGAGTGTTTGCCGTAATCGAGCACCAGCAGCCGCTGGTTGCCGATGGTCGTGCCGAGCAGGACCTGGATGGCGTCCAGCGCCGAGGTGGTGTTTTCAGAGACCACGGTAAGGCCGGTCTCCGGGATACCGCCTTTTTTCACCTGATTCTGCACAAATTCGCAGAACTTTCCCCCGATGGCCAGCTCCGGACAGATATGACCATGGAAATCGATGACGCGTTTCAGTGAGATGTTCGCCAGCATGTTTCGTTCCTCCCTAAACCATTGCATCAACTCGTGATCTTGCAGGATACGGTATCCCAATACCCAGAAACCAGCCCCGACAGGGGCCCGGTTCAGAAATCCCTCGAGCTGATAATATAGAAAATAGACAGCATGATCGGAGTCTTCGAGCAGGTAGCTCCTGTGTGGTCGGTCATCTGTAAGTTTGAAGCGGGCAACAACTGAGAGGATGGCATGCTCCCGACCGGCGTGGATGAAGCTGACCGGTTGCTGCCGTCTGTTGTCATAATCGACCCTGACTTTCTGTTGGATGTACTGGATCTGGTCGTTGTGTATTGACCGGAGGATTGCCGTCTTGTCCATGGTCGTTCTGCTCTTCATCGAATGGAGGGGAACAGGGATCGTTCTTCGTGTACAGTTTGGAGGACGGATCCACAGTCAGGGGTTCTCCGCATGCGTCCATCCCTCCGGCCAGGCGGGCAGCACCGCCCTGGCCAGTTGTCGCAGGATCGGGTCGTCGGCCTCTTTCGCCTCGCTGAGATCGGTTGCCGTCGAGGTGATCCGCCCCTGGTGCATGACCGCCACCTGATCGCAGAAGCCGGCGACGATGCGGATATCGTGGGAGACGAAGAGATAGGCGATGCCGGTCTGCTGCTGCAGCCGGCGCAGCAGTCTCAGGGCCTGGGCCTGGATCAGCATATCCAGGCTGCTCACCGCCTCGTCGAGTATCACCAGCCGCGGTTGAAGCGCCAGGGCGCGGGCGATGCAGATCCGCTGTAGCTGACCGCCGCTGAACTGGTGCGGATATTTGTCGGCGTCACTCGGCTCGAGTCCGACCATCGCCAGCAGGAAGTCGATCTTCCGGCGAAGCTGGCTGTCCGTCAGGTCGTCGAAATTGCGCAACGGCTCGGCGATGATATCCATGGCCGGCCATCTGGGGTTGACTGAGCCCAGCGCGTTCTGGAACACCACCTGCACTTCGCGGCGGAACTCACGCCAGTCTCCGCCGGTGAATGTCTGCATTTTTTTGCCGCGGTACCTGATTGTGCCGGAATCCGGCTGCTCGAGGCCGAGGATAATCCGCCCGAGGGTACTTTTGCCGGCGCCGCTGCGGCCGATCAGGCCAATGCTGCTGCTTTCCGGGATTGTCAGGGTAACTTCCACCACCGCCGGCACCCGCTCACCTTTACCGAACCAGCCGCCGCGGTGGTACGATTTGCCGACTCGATCGAGCTCGAGCAGATTCATGCCCGCCCCTCCCCGGCCAGCCGACCGTAAAGGCTGAAGTGGGCAGCCAGCAGGTCGCGGGTGTACGCCTGACTCGGTCCGGAAAAGATGTCACGCACCGGACCGGATTCGACGATCCGGCCGTTCTGCATAACCGCCACCTGGTCGGCCAGCCGGGCGATGACGCCGAGGTCGTGGGTGACCAGCAGCACCCCGACATTCTTTTCCCGCCGGAGCTGATCGATCAGGTCGAGGATACGGGCTTGGACGATGACGTCGAGGTCGGTGGTCGGTTCGTCGGCTATCAACAGCTCGGCTTCAAGGAGCAAGGCCAGACTGACCATGATCCGCTGCAGCATGCCGCCGGAAAGTTGGAAGGGGTAGGCAGCGAGAATTTCGTCGGGCTGCTCGAAACCGAGCTCAACAAAGGTTGCCCGGATTCGTTGAGTATGACGGGGGGCATTGAGACCGTGGGCGACGAGCGTCTCAGTGATATGGCGGCCGATCGTGAATATTGGATCAAAGCAGCTCATCGGATTCTGCATGATCATCGCCGCCTGCCTGCCACGGAAACAGCCGCAGGGCGACAAGGTTGGGCCCGGTGCTGCGGTCAGATCGATCCGGCCGCCGCTTTGCCGCATGGCCTTCGGTAAAAGGTCCATCACCGCCAGGCAGGTGAGCGACTTGCCGCTGCCCGATTCTCCGATCAGGCCGGTGACCCTGCCCCTCCTCACCTGCAAACTTAAATCGCTGACCAGATGCCGGTCGGGGCAATCGCTCCGGCAAAGGGAAACCCGTAAGCCGGCAATGGTGAGAATGGTCGTTCCGCAGCTCATTGTTTTTCTCCCATGGTCGGATCGAGGGCATCACGAAGGGCATCGCCCAACAGGTTGAAGGACATGACGGTGACGAAAATCATCAGGCCCGGGTAGACGATCAAGCCTGGTCTGGTCCAGAGGAACTGGCGGGCATCGTTGATCATCACCCCCCATTCCGGGGTTGGCGGAGAAACCCCCAGGCCGAGGAAGGACAGGCCGGAGACGTGGAGCATCATATGTCCGATGTCGAGGGTGGCGAGAACGATCAACTGGGCAAAGACAGGGGGTACGATGTGCTGGATGACTATTTTCACCTTCGGCGTTCCCGCCACCCTCGCCGCCAGGATGTAATCGCGGTTCTTCAGCGACAACACGAATCCCCTGATCAGGCGGGCATACCAGGCCCAGTGGGTGAGGACGATGGCGATCACCACGTTGGTCAACCCGGTACCGAGAATACCGATGAGAAACATTGCCAAGATGAAGGTCGGGAAGACCAGGAAGACGTCGCAGATGCGCATCAGGAGCGCATCTATCCGCCCTCCCGCATAACCGGAGAAACAGCCGACCGCAAAACCGAGGACGAGGATACAGGCGATGATCGCGGTCACCGAACCGACCGAGGTTCGTGCGGCGTGGATGAGCCGGGAGAAAATGTCGCGGCCGAGGTGGTCTGTGCCGAGCCAGTGGGAGGTACTCGGCGGTTGCAGTTTCTCCGCGAGCACCACCGTGATTGGATCGTAAGGGCTGAGCAGCGGCGCGGCAACAGCTGCAGCGAGCATCAGTCCGGCGAGCAGAAACGCCACCTGGGTCAGGCGGCGATGGAGGAGTCGATTGAGGACGTTCATGGGTTTTCCTCCCCGGCCAGACGGATGCGGGGATCGAGTCCGGCATAGCAGATGTCAACCAGCAGGTTGCAGACGACAAAGATCGCCACCATGAACAGCAGAAAGGCCAGAGCATCATCAGTCGGCGGGATCTGCGATAGCCGGAGATAGGACATTGCCGGATCGTTGGGCCCCAGCCGCAATATCAGAAAAACCACCACCGACACGGCGAACATGATAGGCACCAGCAGTAGCAGACGTCGTGCAATGAAACGCAGCATTTTCTTCCTCCTCGTTTATCCCGGCCCCGGCGTCCCTTACTGCCGTTTGATCAGTTCGAAGGGAATCTCCCACTTGAGCTGTCCGTAGCGCGCTCCCTCGAGATTATTCCTGTGCACGATGACACCTCGGACATAGGTCAGCGGCAGATAGACGGCCTGTTCGTGGAGGGTGGTGAGGATATAGCGGTAGAGTTCCTGCCTCTTGGTCTCGTCCGTGGACAGCAGCACCTCACTGATTTTTGCGTCGATTTCGCCCTTCATCGAGAGGCCGGCCTGGGCTTGAAAATCGGCGTGGGATGGGGTTCGCATCGAGCTGCAGAACGAATGCGGATCGTAGGGGGCACCCCAGGTCTCGTTGAAGACCAGGCCGAACTCGCCGGTCTTCTGGCGGTTCATGTTGGCGTCCTGTTCCTCGCCGATCATGTTGATTTTTATGCCGATCTCCTGCAAATCCCCCTGAATCACCTCGGCGATGGCCTTTTGTTGGGCGTCGTTGCCGACGAAGCAAAGATCGATGGCAAGTTCCTGGCCGTCCTTGCTGCGGACGGCGCCGGGGGCCTCCTGCCGCCAACCTGCCTCCTCCAGTATCTTCTCAGCCAGCTTGGGATCGAAGGCGTAGGGCTTGAGGTTGAGGTCGCAGTAGGGGATGTCGGTCGGATAGAGGGTGTCGGCCTGCTGCTCGACTCCATAGAATATCGCCTTGACCAGCGCTGCCTTGTTCACCGCATGCTGGATGGCCTGGCGGACGGCAAGATCGGCAGTGGGGCAGCGCTTGGAGTTGATCGCCACTACCCTGCTGGCCAGGGGTTGGGATATCCGGGTGACGTAGCCGGGCATCGTGGTGAAGCGCTCAAAGGCGTCGAGACTGATCTGGCCGCTGCCATGCCCGGCTACGCCATGGATCAAATCGATTTCGCCGGTCTCCATGGCAACTGCCCTGGTTGTCGAATCAGAGATGACCTTTACCAGCAGCTTTGCGAATTTCGGTTTGACACCCCAGTACTGCTCGTTGCGCTCGAAGAAGTCGTATTCGCCCTTACGGGTCTCGACCAGTTTCCATGGACCGGTGCCGACCGCCTTCTTGACCCCTTGTGAAGTGTTGCCGTCCGCAGGCATCGCCAACGGGCTCATGAAGCGGATCGGTCGGATCAGGCAGAGTTCCTGCACGGTGGGGTAGTAGGCGTTCTTCATCGTCAGCCGGAAGATGTGCTTGTCGACCGCTTCGACCTTGTCGATCTGGGCGACAAGTTCCAACCATTTATGGCGCTCACGGTTCATCAGCACGGCCTCGAAATTCTTCTTTACCGCCTCGGCGTCGAACGGAGCGCCGTCGGTGAATCGCACATCCTTACGCAACGTGAAGGTATAGACCTTGCCATCCGGGGAGATCTCCCATTTTTCGGCCAGCCAGGGAATCACCTGATTGCCCTCGGCGTAGCGGACCAGCGGTTCATAAACCATGGCCTGGGCGAACATCTGGTTGGGCGAGTACAGGTGGGGATTGAGCTCGCCGACGTTGGACGACCAGGAATAGACAAGGGTATCCTGGTCGGCGCGGGCCGCACCGGAATACAGGCCGAGGAGGAATATACACAGGAGACAGGCGAGAGTGGACTGCCAGCGGAAAACCATCATTGTGACACCTCTTGATGTGTTGTTTGTGAGAGAAATCTTTTTGGCGCCCGGCAAGCGGTACGACATAACTCCGATAGCTATCGTTGGTAATATGAATTTAATAAAAGTGTGATTACAGGTAACTGATTACCCGGAAGGGCATGGATATGTCAAATAAAAATAAGATGAAAATTTTAAAAATATTACCTACACTTACTATCTACCAATATAATTACATGAAATCGTTTATGTTGTAGATAAATTTTCGTGGTGATGGAATCGGGTGGAGATGTCAGGAGTGTGCGTCAGTAAGGGTTGGTACGGCGATATGGCGGGTGTCGAGGGGGACGGGGGGAAAGGTCTTTTTCAGGGGGTGCCGCTCACCGGTAAGGGAACCTCTACCCGGCTTCGTTGAGATGTGTCTTCAACGGCAGGGGATGGGCGAAACGCCGTTGGGGCAACAGCGCGGTGTTCGTCCCCTCCGGTGCGGGTACCGAAAGTGATGGTGGATGGCGCCGTCGCTGCGGGTGCGATTAATCGGGCGGTCTTCCGTCTCCGCTTTTCCAGATCGCCAGCGCCTGCTGGTAGATCTGGGAGCGGGACAGGCCGAGGTCGGCGGCGAGTTTGCGGCAGGCATCCTTGAGCGACAGCCCGGAGTGGTCGCGATACCAGCACAGCAGTTCCTCGATATTGTCGCCTTCCGGAGCGTCGGCGCCGCCGGGGTGGATGATCACCACCGATTCCCCCTTGTTCTGCCGTCCCGCCGCCAGGGCCTGCAGTTCGCTCAGCTGGGCCTCCCGCAGTTCCTCGAAGGATTTGCTCAATTCCCGGGCCCACAGGGCCAGACGGTTGCCGAGGATGTCGAGGGCATCGGCCAGCAGGCCCTCGATGCGTTGCGGTGATTCGTAGAAGATGATCGGGTAGTCGCAGGACTTCAGCGAGGTCAGCACCTTCCGGCGCTGCGATTTCTGTGACGGCAGGAAGCCGAGAAAGAGAAAGGCACCCTGCTCGAGACCGGCGACGGACAGGGCCGTGGTCAGGGCCGACGGTCCGGGCAGCGGCACGATCGGGACCCCGGCCTGGCGGGCCAGCCGCACCAGCACCGCGCCCGGATCGGAGATCCCCGGGGTGCCGGCGTCGCTGACCAGGGCGACATTTTCCCCCGCCTGCAGCCTGGCGACGATCTCCCGGCCCCGATCCATCTCTTTTTCCCGGTAGTAGCTGAGCAGCCGGGTATGAATAGCGAAGTGGTTGAGCAGTTTGCGGGTGTGACGGGTGTCCTCGGCGGCGATCAGGTCGACCTCCTTGAGGATCCGCAGGGCGCGGAGGGTGATGTCCTCGAGGTTGCCGATCGGGGTGGCGACGATGTAGAGGGTCCCGGCGGCGGTGTTTTCAGGTGGCTGCATGATGGGTCGGAGGAAGAGGGGGGCTGGATTCCGCGGCTTGAAATCGCAGCCATTATGATCAATTCATCGGGAAAATGCATCTCCTTTGTTGACAGCGACAGATTGTCATGTATTATATGAGCAAGTATGCATATAATACCCACAATGTGAGAGGGACAATGGAACAGGACATCTGCGGCAGTCGGATCATTCACCCGCACAAGATCGCCAGGGCCAGGGAGAAGGCCCTGCCGGCCACGGAGATCGAGGATCTCTGCCGGATATTCAAGGCCCTCGCCGATCCCAGCCGGCTGCGGCTGCTGTACGCCCTGGCCCAGGAAGAGATGTGTGTCTGCGATCTCTCGGCCCTGCTCGAGATCACCGAATCGGCGGTCAGCCATCAGCTCAGGCTGTTGCGCACCCTGCAGATCGTGACCAACCGACGGGAGGGAACGGTGCTGTACTATCGGCTCAAGGACCGGCATGTCACCGAGTTGATCGCGCTGGCGCTGGAGCACCTGCGCGAGGGGTGACGGCGTGATGTGTTGCAGTCTTCAAAATTAATATAACCGGCGGTAGGCACACAATATGTTTCAAGACAGCATTCAGTTTGGCGTCGCCATCGCGGCGGCGGCCCGGGATATCCTGCTCGATTCCTCTATCTATATCCTGTTCGGCATCGTGGTGGCGGGCCTGGTCAAAGTCAGTCTCAATGCCGCCACCGTCGCCAATCATCTCGGCCGGGGACGCTATCTCTCCGTCATCAAGGCTGCCTTTTTCGGGGTGCCGCTGCCGCTCTGATCGTGTGGTGTGCTGCCGGCGGCAGCATCCCTCAAAAGGCAGGGAGCGAACCGGGGGGCGGTCTCCGCTTTCCTGATCTCGACGCCGGAATCGGGCATCGATTCCATCTTCATCACCTATGCCCTGCTCGATCCGATCATGACGGTGATCCGGCCGATCGCCGCCTTTATCACCGCCGTTTCGACAGGGTTTGTCGAAAATTTTCTGCACCGGCCGAAGGATCTGGGCCCGATGCAGGTCGACCGCAGCTGTCCGGTCGATAACTGCTGTGACGGAGTCGACTGCCCCGAGGAGGTCCACCGCCGGCATCATGGACCGGGCGAAAAACTGGCCGCCGGTCTGCGCTTCGCCGCAACCGATGTCTGGGGCGATATCGTCGGCTGGTTCGCCGTCGGTCTGCTGCTCGCCGCCGTCATCACCGTCCTCATCCCCGACGATTTCATGGCCCGCTGGCTGGGCGGCGGCATCACCTCGATGCTCGTCATGCTCGTGATCGGCATCCCGCTCTATATCTGTGCCAGCGCCTCGACCCCGATCGCCGCGGCCCTGATCCTGAAAGGGGTCAGCCCCGGCGCCGCCCTGGTCTTTCTCCTTGCCGGCCCGGCCACCAACGTCACCTCGTTGACCGTTCTCGTCGGCATGCTCGGCAAACGGGGGACTGTGCGCTATCTGCTCATGCTCTCGGTCTGTACGGTGGCCTTCGGTCTGCTGGTCGATCACATCTACCGCGTCCTCGGCATCGTCCCGTCCGCGGTGATCGGCGAGGCGGCCGAACTGGTGCCGGAGCCTTTGAAATATGCCGGGGCATTGGTTCTGATCGCCCTCTCGGTCAGGCCGTTGACTTCCCGGTTTCGCAGAAAGAAATCCGCTTCCGGGGAGCAGGTGACCTTTCACAGCGGCTTCCCGATCCCGCCGATGGCCAAAGGGGATGCGACGCAGAAAAAGCCCGGCCCCTCATCCTGCGGCTGCGGCATGCATTGAAATGCCAGGGCCTGCCGATCGGGCGCATTGTCTGTTTGAAAAAGGGCAGGGGACCATGTAAGAATACTTGTGATACGTATCGTTGAGGCCATTCATTCCAACAGGCGGAAATATGAATAAACATATCGGCATATTGACGGCAGGTGGCGACAGTCCGGGGCTCAACGCGGCGATCCGGGCCATCGGCAAGACGGCGCTGGGGACCGGCAGAATGGACATCGTCGGCTTTCGTGACGGTTTCCGCGGCCTCCTCGAAAACCGGACCATGCGCCTCGACCGCGAAGGCCTTTCCTCCATCCTCACCCTGGGCGGGACCATCCTCGGCACCAGTCGCGACAAGCCGCACAAGATGCCGGTCGGCGGCGAGGTCATGGATATGACCGAAGTCATCTGCGAAAACTACCGCCGCCATAACCTCGACGCCCTGATCTGCATCGGCGGCGGCGGCACGCAGAAGAACGCCTTCCGCCTGGCCCAGAAGGGCCTCAACATCATGACCCTGCCGAAGACCATCGACAAGGATGTCGGCATGACCGACCTGACCTTCGGCTTCCACACGGCGATGGAGATCGCCACCGAGGCCATCGACCGGCTGCACTCGACCGCCCACAGCCACCACCGGATCATCGTCGTCGAGGTCATGGGGCATAACGCCGGCTGGCTGGCCCTCGGTGCCGGACTGGCCGGCGGCGCCGACGTCATCCTGATCCCGGAGATTCCGTACGACCCGGTGAAGGTGGCCCAGGCGATCCGCCTGCGCCAGCAACGGGGCACCAACTTCAGTATCGTCGCGGTGGCGGAAGGGGCCCTGTCGGCGGAGGATCACAAGAAGTACCAGATCCTGAAAAAGAACAAGACCAAGGCCAAGGAAGACAAGAACACCAAGGCCGAGAAGAAGGCCTCGGAGGCCCTGCAGCAATTCGACGTCTACCGCAGCACCAACACGCTCAAACTCAGCCGCCTGCTCGAGGAGATGACCGGTCTCGAGTCGCGGATCACCATCCTCGGCCACCTCCAGCGCGGTGGAACGCCCAGTGCCGCCGACCGGGTGCTGGCTACCCGTCTCGGCAGCGCCTGCGTCGGCTATATCGAGCAGGGCCTGACTGGAATGATGATCGCCGTCCGCGGCGAGGGCACCGAGCCCATCCCCCTCGACCAGGTGGTCGGCAAGCGGTCCACCGTGCCGCTCGACCACTGCTGGGTCAGCAGCGCCCGCAATGTCGGGACCTGCCTCGGCGACTGAGGCGGGACGCCCTTTCCCCTGTCCTTGGTGCGAGCCGACCGGCGTCCGGTCGGCTCGTTTTAATTCTGCCGCAGAAAATCGATCAGTATTTTCCGCTCGGTTTGCGTCGGCACAACATAGCGGCGCCGATCAGGCGGCTCCGACACGTGTCCGAGGCCCTGGTATCCGGCATTCCACAGCAGAAAGATGCTGCCCATGTCGCCGGTATGGCGTTGTACCCCGATAAGATCGGCCAGCGGCAGCCAGGGGAGAAAATCGGGTTTTTCGCCGGGATAGGCATAGGTGCAGCCGTCGTTGGAGACGACCCCGCCTTCGACGGTGAAGTCGGTCGAGGCGGCATGGTGGTGCTCCTCGAGGAAACAATCGTCCGGCACCCGCCCCTCGTTGCCGGGCCAGCAGCCGACGCAGGGGTTCCTGCCCAACCGCGCCGCCGTTCCCGGCGGCAGGGATTTTTTCACCAGCTCGACCATTGCCGCAAAACTCCGGTTGCTCTGGTTATCCTCCAGCTGCGGCACGACGCCGGCCTGGCCGCCGGCCCGGCCGATCTGGACGAGCAGCGGGGCCAGTCTCGCCGCCAGGTCCTGGAACGATCGGCGGAAGGGGGCATCGTCAAGGATTTTGCGGCGGAAGGTCTCGGGGGCGATGCGGGAACCGAACCCGTCCGGATTCTGTTCCTTCCAATGCCGTGACGCCGGTCCGTTGGTCAGATAGAACAGGACATGGGCGATCCGGCCGCCCTGGCTGTATTTCCGCACCAGTCCGGCCACAAACTGCGGGTCCCAGCCGAAATCGCCGCTGCACAGGATATTCAGGGCCGGTCGGCGAATCCGGCTGGCGACCACGATGTCGCTCAGCGCTTCGATCTGCTCTCTCGCCTGCGGCTGGCAGGCGTGGAGCAGGGCGAGCCCGCGGGGGGGAAGATCGATCAGCTGTTCGGCCATGCTGCGCTCCTTGCGGCACCCATTTCTCTTGTCTCTTCATAGCGGAAGCAATCGACCAGGTGATCGTTGACCATGCCGACGGACTGCATCAGGGCATAGCAGATCGTCGAGCCGACGAAGTTGAAACCGCGTTGCTTCAGGTCCCGGCTCATCGCGTCGGATGCTCCGCTGCGGGCCGGGATCTCCGCCAGAGTCCGCCAGGCGTTGTCGAGCGGGCGGTTGTCGACGAAGCGCCACAGGTAGGCGGCCAGCGACCCGAATTCCTCCTGGATCGCCAGCACGCCGCGGGCGTTGCGGATGGCCGAATCGATCTTCAGGCGGTTGCGGACGATGCCAGCGTCGGTGATCAGGCGCTGGCGGTCGGCGTCGGTGAAGGCGGCGACCCTGTCGATGGCAAATCCGGCGAAGGCCAGGCGATAGCGCTCACGCTTTTTCAGGATCGTCAGCCAGCTCAGCCCGGCCTGCGCTCCTTCGAGGACCAGCATCTCGAACAATCGCCGGTCGTCGTCGACCGGAACACCCCATTCCCTGTCGTGATAGTCGCGATAGAGCGGGTCGCTGCCGCACCACGGGCATCGGATCCGGCTGACTTCGGGGGAGATGAGGGTATCCGGCATCGTTTTTTTCACAGGATGGGTGTGGCCCGCAACTGCTATGCCAGCATCGCGCCGAGGGAGCGGCCGTAATCCTGGCAGGCCTTCATCCCCTCGTCGGAATCGAGGGCGCTTTCCTTCAGATTCAAGGGACCGAGGGCGGTCATCTTCATCGAAAAGACAAACTCCATGGTGTCGAAGATGATCCCGGGCGCCTCGCCGCTATGGGTGCTCGAGCCGAAGGCCCCGCCGGCCTTGCCCTTGAGGCCGGCCTTCTGGGCCATGAAGAGAAAGGTCTTGAAGTTCTCGGTCATGTGCTTGTGGTAGGTCGGGCAGCCGAAGATGTACCCGTCATAGCCCTCGAGATCCCTTTCGCTCTTGATGGCCATGATTTTCTTGAGCTCGACGGCATTGCCGCTCAGACGCACGCCTTCGGCGATATATTCCGCCATGATATCGGTATTGCCGGTCCTGCTGTAATACGCGATGAGCACCTTTTTCATGGGAGACCTCCATGGTGGTCAGTGGGCACGGCATCGCACCGTGCAGTGATGGATCGCCGGCCTGTCTTCAGCCTACTGGAAGCAATGACGTTTTACAAGGCGCCGCGGTGCAGTGGCGAAAATGTTTCGATCCACACCCCCGGGCGGGTACGACTGACCAAACCTGGGGGGTTCGCCTGGGTGTCTTGAAGGGGACCATGGGACGACCAGAGATTGGAAGGAGTCAACTCCTGAGATGACGATGTCTTGAATCCAGGACGTGAAGGTTGCGTTCATCACATAAAATAGCCAAAATATGCGTTGATTTCTGCGTCAAAATAGCACACTACTGAACAGGTTTTCCCGTAAAAAGGGTGAAATTCACTTTGTATTTATGGTGATTTCACCGTAGAAATTATAGTGGGCCTCAACGGAGGTCCGGTTTTTTGGGGATGAGATGTAGTAAGTGAAAACTGCTATTGACCCGATTACTTCATACCGCCTTTCCTGCTGTTTTCCCCCTACCTTTAAACTTTTGCCAACTTCACAAGATGTTGCCTAACTACCAGCAACACCACGGAATTTTTGCCTGGCATATAATGTGGAAAGGATGAGAGATTATTACAGAGGCATAGATGGATTGCGAGCTGTCGCTGTTCTCACGGTCATGCTATCCCATGCCGAAGTTCCCGGCCTGCTCGGCGCTTATATCGGGGTCGATATATTCTTTGTGATCAGTGGTTTTCTCATCACCGGTATATTACTGAAGGAGCATAGAACCAGGGGGGTAATTAATATCGCAAATTTCTATATGCGCAGAATTTTGAGATTAATACCAGCTCTATTGGTGCTTATAGCCTTTATTGTTGCGTATGCCTGGCTATTCACAGATACAAAAACTTTGATATCTACGCTTCACGATGCCGCAATCACCCTGTTGTATTCTCAAAACTGGACCTGGGCGTTCAATCTCCATTCTGGTGGTTATCTTGCCCATACTTGGTCACTATCTCTTGAAGAACAGTTTTATATCCTCTGGCCACCGCTACTGGTTGTCGCACTCAGGTTTTTCAGTACTCCTCAAAAACTCATAACTTTCCTTGTCATTCTCATCGGCATAGTAAGCTGCAATCGTATTCTTCTTACTTTGACGGGAACATCATACCACCGCATGTATCTGATGCTCGATACTCGTGCCGACTCTCTGTTGATTGGTGCTCTTCTAAGCATTTTAGCTTCTTACAAGTTGTTCCCTTCTAAAGAAAAATTACGAACAATACTGACATTTCCTGTCGCATTCTCAGTGTTCCTCTACTGCTTCCTAATATTTTGTAGCCACAGAGATTATTTTAATTATTATTATGGTCTTACCCTTATTGCCATAGCCTCGGCGAGCGTTTTGCTCTTGCTTACAGAATTTCCCGAGAGCCTGTTGAGTAGAATATTATCTGACTCCAGACTCCGCTGGATTGGAAAAATTTCCTATGGACTGTATTTGTGGCATTGGCCTATTTATACAATCCTGAGGGAGAAACTGAACTGGCGATGGTATTCCCTGATATCACTCGGTTCAGTGGCCGTATTTTTCTGCGCAACTTTATCATTCTATGTCGTTGAAAAACATTTTCTACAGAAGAAGGAAAAATACTCGGCACCCGTTGATACAGTAGATGCTATTCTCGTAGAGCATTAGATTTCCTGATTCGTTTCCAGGCTCACTAGTTAGTGTCCATCCGGAAACTCCAACATGCTGATATTTATTAAATTTCCGGCATAATTTGATAGGATTGTATGGCGATGCATGGTAGTATGCGGTATCAAATTACATGATATCATTGGCTAACTTCCATCGGAGTCTTGAACCATGCGTCTAAAATTCAACCCGCAATTGAATCTGTTTACCAGCGTGGGTCGCAATCAGATTGCCAAGGAATTGCAACTGATGTCCCAGGTACTCGATGCGACCCCGAGCATGTTGGATATGGTGTACCGGGACATCGTCCGTTCCATCTCTACCCGCACCGGTCGCAAAGGAATGACGGCAGACCAGGTCCTTCGTTGTGCCATCCTCAAACAGTACCGCCAACTCACCTATGAGGAGCTGGCTTTTCATTTGGAAGACTCAAGCTCTTTCCGCGGTTTCGCTCGCCTGGATCCGGGACAATACCCCGGCAAGTCAATTCTGCAGGAGAACATCAAGGGCCTTCGGGAGGAAACCTGGGAGGCGATCAACCAGGCGATTGTCGGTTACGCCCAGCAGGAAAAGATCGAGTCCGGCCGCAAGGTACGGATCGATGCCACCGCCGTGGAGACCGACATCCATCACCCCACCGACGCTACCCTGCTGGCCGATGGAATTCGCATCATCACCCGCTGGCTGATCAGGGGTAAAGAGTTGTCTCCGACTCCCCGCTATATGTACAGCGACCATCGGCGGGTAGTCAAGAAGCGGCTTATGGTCATCCTCAACACCAACAAGGAAAGAGTTCGCCAAGAGGCCTACCGGGATCTTCTGCTGTATGCCGACAAGGTCAGGGCGTATGCCTTGGTGGCCATCCCCGAGCTTTCATCCCATCAATCGAACGAGATGGCTGAACTCTTTGCCGGAAGAGTCTTGGCCGAGAAACTGGCACGGGCCGTGGACATTCTCGGCAGGGTGATGGATCAGACTGAGCGACGAGTTTTCAAGAAGGAGCATGTCCCTGCCTCGGAGAAAGTGGTCTCCTTTTTTGAGACCCACACCGATATCATCGTCAAAAAGCGCCGTGAGACGGAGTTTGGACACAAGATCTTTGTCACGGGTGGAGTTTCGTCGATGATCCTTGATTGCCTTATTGTCCGCGGAAATCCTGCCGACACATCCCAGTACCAATCGTTGCTGATGCGGCAGCAGGAGATTTACGACCGCATGCCCCGGCAGGTGTCGGCTGACGGTGGTTTCGCCTCGAAGGCCAATCTTGCCTTCGCCAAGGGACATCACGTCAAGGACGCGGTGTTTGCCAAAAAGCGCGGACTGTCGGTCATCGACATGGCCAAGAGTGCCTGGGTGTACAAAAAGCTGCGCAACTTCCGGGCCGGCATCGAGGCGGGAATCTCGACCCTGAAACGCGCCTTCGGTCTTGACCGCTGCACCTGGAAGGGATGGGAAGGTTTCGGCCGCTACGTTTGGAGCGCAGTTGTCTCCTACAACCTTCTTGTGCTGGCCAGGACAAAGCTGGCTTCAGCCTGAAACACCCCGTCCGGTTTTGAGAATTTACCCGTTTGAGGGGATCCTATGCCCTGAATCCGGTCAACAGCGGTGAAAATCCGATGAGTTCCATTGGCTGATTGCCATAAGAGGACTTTTGCACCTATTCAGGCCCTCTGTTTATCCAAAACAGGGGTTTCCGGATGGACACTAGTTAGTGTCTGTCCATGTGGAGATAACATCGAGAATTAATTGAGAATAATCGCCTTTTTGGGGTGCCTTTTTTGGTGATTTATGGTAAGTAGAATTGTGTAACCTCTCAAAATTACGCAATTAACTACTTCATGGAGTCACGAAAAGATGCGAAAAACACGCAATCAGCAGCTTCCTCTGGCCGAGGTAACCACTGACCACCCCAAGGTGTCAGCGGCGTGCGGGGAACGGCCAGGATATCAATTTACGACGACATCTACCGGCGGTTCATCCCCGCGGGTGCGGGGAACGGATCTCGGTTGCGGTGGCGGTGCGGATCATGGTCGGTTCATCCCCGCGGGTGCGGGGAACGGCAATACGCGAATGTATGTCATGCCGTTTTCGCCGGTTCATCCCCGCGGGTGCGGGGAACGGCCGAATGGAGAGTAACCGAAACCGCTGCTCAGCGGTTCATCCCCGCGGGTGCGGGGAACGGGGCGGCCTGTTCCTCCTTGACCGTTGCCGCCTCGGTTCATCCCCGCGGGTGCGGGGAACGGTCTCCCCAGGTCCCAGGTATCGCGGCAATACTCGGTTCATCCCCGCGGGTGCGGGGAACGGTCGCCCTCGGGGCTGAACAGCACCTGGTCGTGCGGTTCATCCCCGCGGGTGCGGGGAACGGGAACCCGTCAACCAGGATTTCCACCTCAAGCTCGGTTCATCCCCGCGGGTGCGGGGAACGGTCAGTATTCCGTCTTGCCTCCTCCGTTGAGTCCGGTTCATCCCCGCGGGTGCGGGGAACGGATCATCGCCTCGGATCCACCGTTCCTTTGCTCCGGTTCATCCCCGCGGGTGCGGGGAACGGGCAGATCGCCCGGCACTCGCCCGGGTCGCCATGGGGTTCATCCCCGCGGGTGCGGGGAACGGATCTCCCAGCCGTAAGCCTGATTGATAGTAGCCGGTTCATCCCCGCGGGTGCGGGGAACGGGGCAGACCAGAGCACAATCAGGACAACATAGACGGTTCATCCCCGCGGGTGCGGGGAACGGTCATCATATCAACCCTGTTTCAATGTGATGATCGGTTCATCCCCGCGGGTGCGGGGAACGGTTTCTCCGCTAATGGTTGGCATATACATTGCCCGGTTCATCCCCGCGGGTGCGGGGAACGGCACAACCCGAAAATAAAACCGGCCCTCTTGTACGGTTCATCCCCGCGGGTGCGGGGAACGGTGGCCGAGATCGACGGCAAGGATACGGCGGACCGGTTCATCCCCGCGGGTGCGGGGAACGGGAGGCAAAACTCAACGAACGCGACTCGCTCGTCGGTTCATCCCCGCGGGTGCGGGGAACGGGCCGACAACCTGCCGGCGAACCACCATGACCGCGGTTCATCCCCGCGGGTGCGGGGAACGGTAGCCATGCTCGATCACCGCCACCGGCAGCTCCGGTTCATCCCCGCGGGTGCGGGGAACGGCTGAAACGTGCCCATTCTGCGGCGGGGAAGACCGGTTCATCCCCGCGGGTGCGGGGAACGGAGGGACTGCTCGCTTTTGATCATGTTCATTTGCGGTTCATCCCCGCGGGTGCGGGGAACGGTTTGGCCCCGTTCGTCCCGGCCGCGTCAACCTCGGTTCATCCCCGCGGGTGCGGGGAACGGCCCTTTTATGCTGCGTATGCAGCCTGGAGATTCGGTTCATCCCCGCGGGTGCGGGGAACGGGCGGAGATGGCTGGCTGGATGTCGATTGTCATCGGTTCATCCCCGCGGGTGCGGGGAACGGTGCTCGGTTTTCTTCTGGCTGGCCGCTGCCATCGGTTCATCCCCGCGGGTGCGGGGAACGGTTCTCTGACGATCCCGATGCTTTTCTTGACGTCGGTTCATCCCCGCGGGTGCGGGGAACGGGTCAGCTCGACTTTGGTGATCCGGACGTATTGCGGTTCATCCCCGCGGGTGCGGGGAACGGTTTTGCGTCTCTCGGATAGCCACCGGATCAGGCGGTTCATCCCCGCGGGTGCGGGGAACGGCCGGCAATCGATGCTTCAAGAGCCTCAATGGCCGGTTCATCCCCGCGGGTGCGGGGAACGGAAAGCCACCGGAAATACCCAGCACAACGCCGTCGGTTCATCCCCGCGGGTGCGGGGAACGGTCGATGAACGACCCGGCCATCAGCACGGTGTCCGGTTCATCCCCGCGGGTGCGGGGAACGGGGTGCGGTCCCGGAGCCCTCGATCCAGACGTACGGTTCATCCCCGCGGGTGCGGGGAACGGTCGGTGGCCCCGGCGCCGGAGTCAAGCCCGGTCGGTTCATCCCCGCGGGTGCGGGGAACGGGCGACGATCCGCAGCTGGTTGATGGCGCCGTTCGGTTCATCCCCGCGGGTGCGGGGAACGGCCTCCGAAGCGGCGGATCTATGACGCGCGGATCGGTTCATCCCCGCGGGTGCGGGGAACGGCATTTTGAAAAACCCGAAAGCGGCTGAAGAGGCGGTTCATCCCCGCGGGTGCGGGGAACGGACGTTTTAAACCAATAACCAATAACAAAGGGGCGGTTCATCCCCGCGGGTGCGGGGAACGGGAAGTCCTCTTGGTTGGCCAAAACTCAAATCTCGGTTCATCCCCGCGGGTGCGGGGAACGGCGGGGTCGGGGCTTTAAATACTGCTCTTCAACCGGTTCATCCCCGCGGGTGCGGGGAACGGCAAAAACGGGTAGCGGGTATCCTTCACCGTGTCGGTTCATCCCCGCGGGTGCGGGGAACGGGCCATATACAAATGATTCATAGGTTATTTTATCGGTTCATCCCCGCGGGTGCGGGGAACGGTGATTCCGTCTCGATCCTGAAAAGTGTATGTCCGGTTCATCCCCGCGGGTGCGGGGAACGGTAACCTATGATGCAACGGTTAGCAATTCCTATCGGTTCATCCCCGCGGGTGCGGGGAACGGCCCAAGCGCTCCAGCCACCAGCCGAGGTGTTGCGGTTCATCCCCGCGGGTGCGGGGAACGGGTAGAGCTGGTCTGTCGGTCGGCGCAGGGTACCGGTTCATCCCCGCGGGTGCGGGGAACGGCCGCTGTCCATGGCGATCGTCGTTTCCTCCAACGGTTCATCCCCGCGGGTGCGGGGAACGGCCGTCGGCGTCGTCGGCGACCTTCCAGAACGTCGGTTCATCCCCGCGGGTGCGGGGAACGGATGGACGTGCAGGGATGTCCCCCCATGGGGACCGGTTCATCCCCGCGGGTGCGGGGAACGGCCTCGGTACAATCCGCTGGCGGTTCCGGATCGCGGTTCATCCCCGCGGGTGCGGGGAACGGAGGATTTTCGCGGTGACCGTCTGGGCCACCGCCGGTTCATCCCCGCGGGTGCGGGGAACGGCCGGTGTCGACCGCACCGATGATGATCTCAATCGGTTCATCCCCGCGGGTGCGGGGAACGGACCTCCCCACCAAATGTAGGGACGATTCATTACGGTTCATCCCCGCGGGTGCGGGGAACGGGTCAACGTGAAGACCGTGATCTGTTTAACCAGCGGTTCATCCCCGCGGGTGCGGGGAACGGTCGCGGGCGATATCGTTCGGCAGCGTCTCGAACGGTTCATCCCCGCGGGTGCGGGGAACGGTCCCGCTCTCCTATTCCATTTGGTATTGACCGCGGTTCATCCCCGCGGGTGCGGGGAACGGTATCAGCTGCCAGGAGATAAAAGGCATTGATACGGTTCATCCCCGCGGGTGCGGGGAACGGATTCGGAAAAGTAAAACATTTTCTTTGGGATGCGGTTCATCCCCGCGGGTGCGGGGAACGGGCGCCGGCGTAGATTGGCTGTGCCTGGACGATCGGTTCATCCCCGCGGGTGCGGGGAACGGATTCACGTGTCTTCCATCTGGTAGAGAATCCCCGGTTCATCCCCGCGGGTGCGGGGAACGGGTGGTCTCATGTTCCATGTGGTGGAAGCTGACCGGTTCATCCCCGCGGGTGCGGGGAACGGTCGGTGGTCGTCAGATACGGGGGAGGTGTGATCGGTTCATCCCCGCGGGTGCGGGGAACGGCTTTTATGTCGAGTGACGATACTTCCTTTACGCGGTTCATCCCCGCGGGTGCGGGGAACGGGTTGGCAATGTCGTTATTGAGAGAGTTATGGTCGGTTCATCCCCGCGGGTGCGGGGAACGGCCGTCGATGATATCGATGATCGACACCAGGTGCGGTTCATCCCCGCGGGTGCGGGGAACGGCCTACAAGTGTTTGCCCATGCCAATTCTACATCGGTTCATCCCCGCGGGTGCGGGGAACGGAGTTTGGTTGTCGCCATGTGCGGGTAGGCGTCCGGTTCATCCCCGCGGGTGCGGGGAACGGCTTCTGGACCTCGAGGTTCTGGTCGATCTTGCCGGTTCATCCCCGCGGGTGCGGGGAACGGTCGGCGACGATCTCGTCCGACCGTTTCACCGCCGGTTCATCCCCGCGGGTGCGGGGAACGGCTGACGAATCGGCCTTTTTTCTCCTCGCCCTCCGGTTCATCCCCGCGGGTGCGGGGAACGGGCCGCCATCTCTTCCCGGTGCCGGGCTTCGGCCGGTTCATCCCCGCGGGTGCGGGGAACGGAGAACAATAAGATTAGGATATTCTATAACAAACGGTTCATCCCCGCGGGTGCGGGGAACGGCGCTGTTTGACCCCGGCGTCTTTTAGGAGTTGCGGTTCATCCCCGCGGGTGCGGGGAACGGTCGTACATCTGCAGGGCGAGCGGCAGGTAGCGCGGTTCATCCCCGCGGGTGCGGGGAACGGCGGTAGGTGGAACCCCCGACATACAGACAATACGGTTCATCCCCGCGGGTGCGGGGAACGGTACGTCGACGTCGCTGTCACCCGCTGGCAGAACGGTTCATCCCCGCGGGTGCGGGGAACGGTGTGGCGGGGCGAACAGGTTATCGAGCGCTTCCGGTTCATCCCCGCGGGTGCGGGGAACGGGGAAGATCGAAATTCATGGCCTGTTTGATCTTCGGTTCATCCCCGCGGGTGCGGGGAACGGTGCAAAAACACCTTTGCCGATACCTTTCCCGCCGGTTCATCCCCGCGGGTGCGGGGAACGGGCAAACTTAAAACAACATCCAGGGTTAACTGACGGTTCATCCCCGCGGGTGCGGGGAACGGTTTAATAACTCCACAATCGCAACGATAATTTACGGTTCATCCCCGCGGGTGCGGGGAACGGTTGATCTTTTTCCGCTGTCCCATGACGATGAGCGGTTCATCCCCGCGGGTGCGGGGAACGGTTTTTTACCATCTGGCTATCCCCTCGAATCACCGGTTCATCCCCGCGGGTGCGGGGAACGGTCCATTTGGAACAAATTGAAAATATTCAATTTTCAAAGAGCAGTCAAGGCTACCGGAAAAAAGAAGCTGTTATCTATGTTGTTTGCTTGGCTTCAATCGGGAGGAAGGACACCAACTTAATGCCATCCAATTCGATGGGGATTCGTCTATTCTCTCCAATCGTATCGAAATCGAAACCTCTTTCAGAGTTGGTTGTCCAGACGACAACCGCGTTGCCATTTTCAACGCCGTTGGTCACCTGGTCCCAGATCATTTCCCGGATGCGTCTGGATGCTTTTCCGACATAAACGCCTGCCCTGATCTCCAGAAGCCACACAGCAAGTCGCCCCCTCAGTCGTGGGGGCGCGTTTTCAACCACGATGACCAGCATCTCCCATAGTCTCCTTATTTGGTATGGCAATTTCGACCGACTCCGCCGGTTTTTCGGGCGGCACTATTTCTCCTGCTGCCAGAATCTGCTCGATGGTCGGTATTATTCTTTTCAAGAGTTTCGATTGCCTGAAAGCATCGCGGCAGGCAATACGTACATCCCGGTCCGGATTATGCGTTTTCCGGCCAGCAACCTGGAAGGCGACGGGAACAACCGTCTCGAATTTGAAGATGTCGGCTATATCATAGACGAAGGATTGCGGCTTGCCGGTATGGATGAACCCGACAGCAGGAGCATAACCGGCGGCGAGAATTGCCGCTTCGCAGATGCCGTAGAGACACGCAGTGGCGGCGGACAGGCAACGATTCGGAATATCGCCACTTCCCCAATCGGTGTGGTCGTAATTGCGATTGTTCCATTTCACCCGGTATTGCTGGGCCAGCAGTTGGTACATCTTGCGAACCCTGGCACCCTCGATCCCCCGAAGCTGCACGACGCTTCGCTTGTCGGGCGGTTTTTCCTTGAAGCGGAGTTCGTACATTTTCCTGACAACCTTGAGTCGAGCGGTGTCGTCGAGCGCCAATTTGGCCTGATACAGGAGACGGTCGGCCCGCGCACCGCCCGGCTGGCCGGCAGAATAGAGTCGAACACCTGCTTCGCCTACCCAGGACAGCAGACAGCCAACCCTGGAAGCAAGCACCACCGCGGCATGCGAGACCCGCGTGCCGGGTTCCAGCATCAGGCAGCAGACACTGCCAACCGGGATGTGCGTTCTGACACCATTCTTGTCGACTACGACAAAGGCGCCATCCAAGACATCTAATCTCCCGTATTCAATAAAGATAATAGATGTCCGATCTTTGATCGGGATGGGCTTGAGAGGTGGAAGGATAGGTTCGGCCATGAGCATTCCCCGTCTTGATGTGGTTTATTTGAGTCGTTTGCGACTTTCCGGTTCAATCAGGTAGTTTTCAGGCGATATAATTTCAGCGCCGGTCTCGCTTTCCAGTTTCTCCCTGGCTTCACCGGCTATCCTTCCACCCTTATGGGCTGCCGTTTTGTTCTCTCTGAATCCCCGGGCATCCCGTTTCCTGGCGATCTCGGTGGTTGCTGCCTCCCCGAGCATCGAAAAGATCAATTCCAGATCGGTCATATGATCGCGCAGGTTTTCCCGTTGCAGTCCTTTGAATTGCTTATATTCACTCGGAGTCATGCCAAAGGCAGCCTTGCTGATCTCGGAAGTGAGAATGGCATATTCCGGTTCCCCGCGGACTCCACGGGTTTTCCACTCTTCGGTCAACTCGGCGCGGACGGCAATACCGCGCATCCGCTTTTCGATCCAGGCCTCGGAATAACCTTTTGCCCGATAGAGTTCGCGGGCGCGCTGAGTGGCGAGTTCGGGGTCTTCAATTTCCTGGACTCGCTCATACCCGACCTTTGCCAACCAGCGTTTGAACGGCTCGGCTTTCGGAGAGGGGATGGATTGGATGATGCGGAAGATGCCTTCGGTGTTGGCGCATAGCATTCGTTGCGCTCCTCCCAAAGTCCCTATGGAAAGGGTATGTACAATTTGTACCCACCCTTCCGCCAGTTCCTGGTCGCGTCGCTTCATCCGTTGGATATATTGCTTTGGATCTTTTGAATCGATCAAAGCCAGGACAACATCTTCAACAACGAACCACCACTCGTTATTGTGGAGGGTCCGTCTGATTTGTTTGTCTTTGAAAACTATTAGTCTTGATTCCATGTGATCCTCTGTAGAAGCACGTGATCCCAGCATCATCATTTCGATGAGACGTCTTTTCAGGATCTCATGTTCTTGCCAATGATAAGAGCCCGCAACCGAAAGCTTTGGCTGGACCAATGCCGTCTTTTAAAGTATGAACAAGGATCTCGGGATTAATGACCCTCACCACGCCTTCAAATCGTGCTACTTTCAGGTTTACTTTGTGATGGACTTGGCCACTGTTTTTATTGCCATTTATGTATCCTTCATCAATGGAAACGATGTCGATAAATTTAGCGCCAATCTTATCTTCCTTTTTGGTTAGCCATTCACGAAGCGATTCATCGCGAATCAATCCGTAACGTTTTCCTTCACGGCAGACCGTTGGGTTAGCTCGGAGACGAAAGCGCAAGACATTACCCGGCAAGAGTTGAGGAGAGAATTCTTTAGTCTTAGCGCTGATGAAACCCGGATTTGTTTCTTTCAGCAGGCTCCAATCCGGTTCCAATGTGCTCTGGATTAGAACAGACACCAAATCGTTGCGTTCCTCCGGTTCGACTCTGAATAAAACTCTATCGCAATTTTGGTAGGCGATGAACCCCTGGAGGATAGTTTGATGAAGCTTGTAAACATCAGTCAGCATTTTCATCGTTTTCCGGTCAAGCCGATTAAAGCTCAACTGTGCTAGATACATCTTTCTCCTCCTTTTTGACAGTAAATCGCGTTATATCAATATACTCGGTTGCTATATACCTTTGGTGAAAGACACGACGGCTGGATGCAAAACATACAGGCTGATCGTTTCTAATTTCGTGAGTTTGCTCTCTCGATTCCAAGACAAGACGGATACGGTTATCGCGCCCAGCTTTGCCGACTTTCAAACGGTGTTTAAAATCTTCGGTTGAAATCATTAGTGGCCAACTCAAAAGGGCTTCTTCTATTGTAACATCTACAATCAAGCCTTTTGGGAGATAGAGTGGTTTGGACGGAACATAAGATTTGCGTCCGAGAAAAAGCATCCACGTTGGATGAGCTAATGCTTGATGTAGCATTGCAAGCGTAGAATAATTGCCTTCCAAAGCAACCAAAAATGCTGCATCGGAAAGATAATGGCGGTTAGAGAGCAGGTCCTGGGAAGGGCCACCGCTGGCAACAGCCACATTTTGTGCGGTTTGAAAATCAACATCCAGCTTTCCTTCTTGATCAACTCGCACTCCGATACGAAGTATTGCAAGGTCATCGATAGGGGCTTCTCTGTCGCGTCCAAGCGCTGCACAAAGCAAGCCGATCACACCGCTTTTACTAGGCTCTCGTTCAGTGTCTCGTTCCTGAAAACGGCTTCGTGTCCCCCATGACTGCATAGGACCAACGCAGGGGATAAGTAATACACCATTCATCTAACATCCTCCTTGGTTATGGCCTCCTGGGTGTTAGTAATGAGATCGGTGAATGAACCGTTGCCGGGTTGGTAAATATTGAAAGAGGCGTTGCAAATTATAGAATCTTCTCCATAGACTTTTTTGAGGCTATCCAGATATCCTTCAAGTTTGGAAATGGATTCTTCTTCCAATGAGTTTGATTTGTTTGGAAAAACCGGTTTTTGAAATGCATTTGCCAACGACCAGGGAAATCCATCTTTTCTTATCATTACCCGTACATAACCGGGAGGATTTTGTGCTGCCATGCTGTTCTGTTTGCCGGTAGGCACTGCCTTGATGGATGCCTCCAAATAACCCTTTATCGTTGCTGCAAGCAGATCATTGTTGAACCCAAGATTTTCTTTCAACTTGCTGATATCTATTGCTGAATAGCGGTAGAAACAGGAACTGTTGAACTCAACAATGCCTATCATATCAGAGCCCGAGTCTTCGCCAGGTTGAAGATCGTCAATTGCGGTGAAGTAGTCCATTTCCATCTCGACTTTATGGGTGGAAATGGCATGAGCCACCTGACAAGCTGCATCGACATTCATGTTTTTGTTGTCCGCCACCATGCGGCCGAATAATGCGATATCAGCTGCATAACTTCTTGCACTTTGGCGAGACTTGCCGATAATCGATTTGATGGAAATCTGGATCTGTTTGAGGGTGTCCGGGATTGTAGTGTCTTTCTTTTTTTTCTCTTTATTGATTTCGAGTTTAAGGAGTTCTTCCCAGCTAGGTAGGGATATCTTCACCAAATTTTCTATTTCGCCTTCTCCGAGGTAGAGCAGGTATTGCGTTTTTTCGGCTTCTGCGATTTTAAATCCTAGCAGATCGATAATGGCCGAGGCTGCTTTTTCCGCTTCCCCCTGGGTTTTGCTGTGTTGACTTGTCAGCACTTCCACAAGTCTGGCTTTTAGTCTTTTTGTACGGACTCCCGTTTCACCTTTTGCTGCTTCGACTGCATCGGAAAAGGCCGGATGGCATCGCACAGAACGTTTAATACACTGGCTGGAAATTCTGGCACGGCGATACCCGCCAAAATGACAGTCTTTGGGAGTGTTGGAGTCGTCCCGGTTCAGGTTGGACGGAGCAAAGTTTTGGATAATGTGCAGTTCGGCGATCATTGTTGTTCTCCTTTTGTATCGGATTCATTTTCTTTCAGTTCTTTCTCGTAGCCCCAGAAGTCACGTGCCCATTCGAGTTGTACGCGGCGGTCTTGTCTGTTCCAGTTGTTGCGGTCGATGTCATAAAATAAACGGTGGAAATCGACTCGGATATTTTTGCTTTTTGCCAGGGATATTGCTTGGCGTAAATGGCCATCCAAATCTTCAGCATCTACTGCAAGAAGGTTTTCGAATCGTTTTTCTATACTCTGAATTGTTACCATCATGGCTCTGAAGACCTTGCCCATACTTGTGTTACGAGCGGCTGGTTCCGGGTGAAGGGCGAAAAGGGAAGCGATCAGAAAATAGCGGCCAAGCTGATATGTTTCTGTTCCCTCTGGAAGGAATGGAACAACATACCGGCACATGTCTGGAGTGCCGTTTTTCTTGCCGAGCCCTCGGCGAAGTTTGGCAAGGGCAGAACGGTTGTTTTCGTGGTACAGCTTTTCGAGCGATTTGACGAATGCACTTTCTCTTTTTTCATTCACTGGATACACCTCCTTTTTGAACGGTAAAACGTGCAAATCTTTTGTTAAGTTCGTCTCCAGCCATAGCCCACGCTTTGAAGGTGGAACCTGAATCTGTGTATCGCTGCCGGACGCATGTCTGCAGCGCTTGGCGGGCTGTTGCAGTTATGTTGTCTGTCCATTCAGTAAGCGCTAATTCTTTATTGTCGATTCTTGAGAGAAACGTTTGAAAGTGCTTTTCAAGTCTATCCCAGTAAAATCTCATGGCACCGGTTGCATGCGCCTTTTGATTTACATCTTTGGAGTTGGGAGGAAGTATGCAGCGGATAAAGGTCTTGACCGCACCGTCAAGAACAAGAGAACTTTCTTCTGCTCGGCTCATTCCAACTACGAGTGTTTGGATGGCTTCCTCTTTTTCAAGAAGTGCCCGAGGGATCGCTAAAATTTCTTGCCGCCAGGCCAAAGGATTAGCCTTATCGTTGGCGAGAGCTATTGCCATACATTTGTAACTTGAAGACAAGGAAACATAATCTGACATGGCGGCAGCTTGTCTGAATGCAGCAGGGCGCTTGTCTGTCCCTTGGTCGAAAGCAAACAGTGCCGCGCTGTCACGCCAGACCAGGCGTGAGGGATTGAGCTGAGGAAAATACCATTCGTTGGTCTTTGAGTTTTGTTTACTCATAAAGGCTGGATTATCAATTTCCGGAAAGGCTTCTCCTTGCGCAATATGGAGTTTTGATACGGTGATTGAGTCACCGTTTGATGTCGGTAGGAGACGGATATGTCGGCATTTACAAGTCAGATAGTCCAGATAGCCTTTTGGTACCTTTGCTTTATCACTCTCCCTATCATTACGCTCCCATACAGGTTTATCATCTCCTCCCCATCCGAGCGAATATGATCCGGGAAGAAGGAGGTTTAGCATGATTGTCTCGAACAACGAGTCGCCTGAAAGGGCGATGAAAATGCCGCTGACCATGGCCGCATTCAGATAGCTTTGCTGGTAGCCGAAATGGTTGGTGGTTTTCTTATTCAATCCGCCAAGAGCGAACATCTGGTTTGTAATGAGTGCGTGAGCTGCCTGTTCCGGTGTCAACTGCACTAACGTGTCGTCGGTGGTGTGGTCAAACAAGGTTTTATTGTTGCCACTGGCACGTTCCAACATAATTGTGGCTACAGAGACAGGCGACTCATTTCCTGTTGAATCGAGAATTGATAATCCAGCGGTTTGGTAAAAAGGGTAAGTGTCTGAAAAGAGGTCGAAACGATTTGAGAAGGTTTGGAAATATTTTGTAAAACAATCTGTTGGGAATCTGCCCGCAGTAAAGAGTTCAATCCAACCCTTTTCTTTTCGCGGCCCATCCATGACCCGATGCACAAGGGCTAACAAAATACGCAATAATGCAACGATCGTTAGTGGATTATAAGATTCGATCTCACGGAGTTCATGGGCGTTTTTCACAAGGTCACGCAATCCTATTTTTTTGGTTCCGTCGCGGCTGACACAGCTTATCCAAGGTTCATCTATAAGGTTATAGGAAAATTTGTTCATTTTATTCCTCCTGTTTTTTGTAATATCGATAGTCCTCTGATTTCGTCATAAGCCAAGGTCGATTCCCCTGCTTGAACTATACCATTGGTTAAAAAGACCGGCTGACAATAGCGAAGAAGGGGGGATTCACGCCATTCGGCCAGTTGTGGAAGTTTCGAAAAATAGTGGACCAACCTTGGATTGTCGGTGGCAAGGGTCTTGCGAAAGAGTTCTTTTTCCTTTTCTCGTGTAAGTATGGCTGTTTCGTCCCCTTCGTTGAGAATAACGAGCAATACCCTTTGTCGTCCAACGCGTGTAGATGGCGTCATTTCCTCATCTGCTGAATTTTTAAGTCGACTCAGGTAGCCGGGTTCATCCCCTTGATCATGAACACTTTCGATTGTTGCAACACGCGCAAAATATCCATCTGCAGATTCAGCCCCCTCTCGTTCCTCGAACCATAGCTCTCTGATCTTGTCGAGGGCTATGTCGTCTTCGCCATAAACCTGTTCGATCAGAGGTGATACACCTCCTGGAAGTTTAACCAATATCTGGGGATATTGGTCATTTTTAAAAAAAAGCCTGCCGGTGCGGTCGAGGAGGTATCGGAAATAGATCAATCCGCTCCAACCAAAGTCCGGTTTGTTATGGAGAAGATCGGGAAGAAAAACAAACATCTGTCTATCTTGCAGATGCGGGGGCCTGATATTTGTATGGCGATGGAGGCGGCCTGCTCGCTGCAAAAGGAGGTCAAATGGGGCGATATCGGAAAGCATTACATCAAAACAGACATCAAGACTTTCCTGGAGGACAGGGCTTGCGACCACAATTCCACGGCGAGGTCTATTGTTCCCTTTGCCATATTTTTCAAGAAGCTCTTTTTCGATTGCAAGCCTTCGTTCAAGAGTGAAACGAGAATGGAAAAGCATCAATTCCTCTTCCGGAAATCTCGTTTTCAAAAGATCGAACAGATCCTGGGCTTCGGCAACGGTATTGACAATACAGGCTGCACAACCATCTTTAGTTACGAGGTTTACGACCTTTTCAGCCATTACTGTGAGTTTTTCGTCCGGAGTAACAATTATTGGATCAATTGCCAAATGATCATCTTTTAAGGCAACCGGTTCCCATACCACCGTTCCTTGAAGATCCACGCCGAAAACCGATGGATAACGAAGTCCTGTCGGGAGTTCTACGGAAGGATAAAATGCCTGGACCAGCTTGGTTCTCTTTTTTTCCGGAAGGGTTGCCGAGAGGAGGATAATAGAAGATCCACACCTGGAAGCCCAGCCAATCAGGCTATAAATTTCTTCTGACATATAGGCGTCATAGGCATGGACCTCATCAAGGATGATCATTTTTCCGCTCAGGCCGAAAAGGCGAACAAAAAAATGCCTTACTCGAAGAACTGCCAAAAGAGCTTGATCAATGGTTCCTGTGCCGTATGTTGCCAATAGACCTCTCTTTTTGGCAGCGAACCAGCCGGAAGCGGTAATGCTGTCGTCTTTTTCACCGATGCTTTTCAATTTAAGCTGTTCGTATTCGGGATTGATGTCGGCGTTTGCATGTAGCAAATGAAGCTCTGCTGTCTGTTCTCCATGCAGTCGAGCAAGAAACGTTCTCATCCTGCTGAACATTGCATTTCCTGTGGCTTGAGTAGGCAAGGCACAGTACATTCCTCGCAGACCGACACGTTTGGCAAGGCTGGCATATGCGGCTTGCGCCGCTTCAGTCTTGCCACTGCCCATCGGTGTTTCCACAATCACCAGCATCGGATGCGACAGTTTTTTTGAGACGTTCAATGTTGCCTGTTGGCAAGCATTTGGATTTTCAAAGTCGAACAGCTCGTGAAAACCTTTTTCAGTTTCTACGGTTGTCCCCAACGAAAGCCTGTTAAGAAATTTTTGGGCAATGATACGTCGATCGGCGATGTATTGTTCAATGTTTTTTGGTGGCGCATTGAGATAGGGAAAAATTGCTTCGTTGGAAGCTATCCAATCGGCAACAGAGATAAGGCCTGCCAGAAGAAAAAGTACGGGAACGTTGTCTAAACGAACTGAAGCAAGTGAAGTGATACCGAATGTTCGGGCGAGCAAAGTGAGAATATCTCGACGGGCTTCTTGCCAGGCGTGATCACCAACATCAAGACTAAGGCTCTCATCAAATACGCCGTGGTGGGCGGCTAACACTCGGGCCAGAGCGTTTTTTTCTTCTATGGAGCAACCAAACATTTCTTGTAATGACTTTTTCAACACAACAAGAGCCACTCTTCCATGTTTGGGCTCTGATGTCTGTGGGAAGGTAAACCCCCGATGTTTTAGACATTCGCAAAGATCTTTACTTTTTTGCTGAAAACCGGGACTGATTTTGCCTATATCATGAATGGCGGAGACAAACGCGAGCACATCGAGAGCATTTTGCCCTGCGTTTTGGAAAGGAGATGTGAGTTGCAACTGAAAATTGATCGGCTGAACAGCGAGGATTTCTTTTGCTACAATGCCCGTGTCTATCATATGGCAAACAGCGGGGTGCCAGGATGGACCGTTTCTGTCAGCTTTTCCCCAGAAATCGAATAATTTTAGCATCTTTCTCCATCTAAATGGTCCGTATGACAACCATAGCAAGAATTGATACAAGAACAAGAGCTATACCCAGTGCAAGTGCCACCAATCCGTTTGGGGTGGCACTATTGGCTATGGCAATCATTGCAGCAAAAGACCGAACGAATTTGTTCATTTGAATCCCTCCTGTTTGAGGGAATATAATTCGGCAATGCTGCTTGTCAAATAAAAATAAAGATGATTTGTGTATTTTAAAACTTGGAATGAATCTTCTTGACCCTCATTTTTTTTCTCATTATGTTATTTTGGTTCCCAATGCAAATTGGGATGAACCGATGATTTGTGTGTTTTATAACAAGTTCCCCGTAATTACGGGGATTAGCCGAGTTTTAACTCTGCCCGGCTTCTCTATTTCTCCGTTCCATCTCAGGAACTGAGCAGATTCATAATCAACCGGATCAGCAAATCCTTCTGTCTCGGGTCGCTCTCGGCTATCAGCAGAGCCAGGGCAACCAAGCCGTTGTCATTGATGCCGGATTGTGCAAGCAGGCCGTTTGTATCCAGGTACAGCAGGAAAAGAAGGGAGCCGATCCGTTTGTTGCCGTCTGAAAAAGGGTGATCTTTGATCACGAAGTAGAGGATATGGGCGGCCTTTTCTTCGATGGTTGGGTAGAGTTGTTGTCCGTCGAAGGTTTGGTGGATGTTGTCGAGGATGCTCTGAAGATACTGTCCTCTTTCCATGCCAACCAATTCGGAGGCTTCCTCTCTGGCGATCAGAGTGGCCTTGAAGATCGCAATTGCATTCTTTGCCTGATCATAATCCAATGCAATCTGAGAAGGGTGTGTCTTTTCCGGTCGATCAAGCCTGTTTTCATCATATTGCAGGAGAAGAGACCAGGTTTTGGTGTAGCGGTCGATTATCGTCTCAACCAAGGTTGTGTCTGCATCTGTTTGGTTCATGCGAATCTCTTTGTTTTTCACTGACCATAATGTCGTTTTCGGATATCCAACCTTGT
>JROS01000083.1:9537-9983 GCA_000769715.1 Desulfobulbus sp. Tol-SR | reverse complement strand
GTGCGCAAAAATGCCGAGTCCATGGGGGCGAACTTCATGCAGGGCATGAACGGCAAGGTGGAGGAGAACGTCACCACGATCCTCGGCCAGGGCTGCGACCGGACCTCAATGATGGGTACCACGGTCCATATGATTCACGGTACCGCGAT
Organism: Desulfobulbus sp. Tol-SR; assembly: GCA_000769715.1. Taxonomy (GTDB): domain Bacteria; phylum Desulfobacterota; class Desulfobulbia; order Desulfobulbales; family Desulfocapsaceae; genus Desulfoprunum. The sequence continues at coordinate 9,834 of JROS01000083.1, read as the reverse complement.
CCCGTTGAAGACCGAGACGGAAATGGCCGGGATGAAGATGGCCAGCGTCGCCACCGCGTTCGACGAGGGGAAGGTGGATGATACATTCTTTCAGCATCCGGCGGGAATCGAGGCCGTCCACGACCGGCAGGCCGATGAGATGTCGAGGACTATGGCAACCCAGACGATGGCCATGCTCAAGGACCCCGACGGCATGAAGAAGATGGAGCAGGGAGCGACGATACCCGGGCTGGGGCCGGGCGAGGGCAACGAGACGGATCAGGAAATGATGGATCAGGTCGACCGGATCATGAGGGG
>JROS01000083.1:0-9483 GCA_000769715.1 Desulfobulbus sp. Tol-SR | reverse complement strand
TGTTGGCGGCAATGGCCTCTCCGTTGCCGCTGCCGCCAACGACAATCCCGCCGTGTGCCCTTCCGTCGGCGACAGCCTCCGCCGCGGGAAGGATATAATCAGGATAGTCGACGGATTGTTCGGACTCGGTCCCGAAATCCAACATCTCGCACCCTTTTGCGATGAGATATTTTTTTAATCTTTCCTTCAGTGCATATCCGGCATGATCTGATCCAAGAGCTATTATCATGACGTTGTCCCCATAATTATCCCGCATCATTCAGCAGCAAATATCCGTTTCGTTCACAAACCTCAGGTAATCTTCCCGGCATGGATTGAACACTTCAATGGCGATCGAGTCCTCGATTATTTCGGCCTTATGCTTGACATTGGAAGGAATATTCCAGCTGTCGCCCGGCTTTAATACTTTGCCTGCGCCATCGATAAAGAGCTTGATTGCACCATTAACCAGATATCCCGTTTGTTCAAAAGGATGGGCATGTTCGATCAATAGCGCATCTTTTTTAAGAAGGAATTCCGTCATCAGCGTATTCTTGCCGTAATTGATTGTCTTTATCCTGATGCCTTCGAGAATTTCAACATAGCCGTTATCGGATTGAATGCCGTACATTCTTTCTCCTGGTTATAAGGGGGTATGTTTTTCCAATTATAAGCAAAGAGCATTGCTGCAAGCTGGTGTTCCGGATCAGCCGGTAGCGGTGCCTGGTTCGATCCCGTTCCACAAACGGCAGCACCTGGTCGACTGCATGCCGGCACGCCAAACGAGGGACACCGCACTCATCCCCGGAACTCTGTCTGAATGTAGCACATTTATCCCCGGGGCTCTACCGATTCGTCACCATACCGGCCGCCAGGCGCCGCCGCACCGACCGGGGTGGCGTCGGCACGGTGAGAGGGTTCCCGGGGTCGGTTGACCGACCGCCATCTTTGCAATACCTCTCCGGCCGCAGCCATTGGCCGTCCAGCCCCTCGCTCTGTCCCGATTCCCGGCACGTTCGTGCCTCCCCGAGATTCGGCAACACGGTCATGGTCAAATCCACGCGTTTCACTGCTCTCTTATGGTGCGACTTAATCGGAGCAATAGGAAAAAACCATGACAGAGATCGATATAAATAGAAATTACCAGTTTGACTAATCGTCAATGCCGATTGTATATGTTTTCCGCGACTGCAATTTCAGGGTGTTGGAGAGACCACGATCTCAAGTGGCGCAATCGTAGTATTGCCCCCTTGACTGAGCAAGCTCTGGTACGTTCAGGCCGGTCGTTCAGCGTGGTGTAACAGGACCAATGGGGTCCGGAGCGTATGCCGCAGGACCCATGTCAACAGGGGAAACGATGAACGAAGAATTTGCCGGAATCGATATCGGCTCAAGGACCACCAAACTGGTGGTCGTCGATGCCGCGGGTGCGGTGCAGCGCCGCCGCCAGGCCGATACCGGTTTTGAACCGATGGCAACGGCGGAAAAGTTGCTGGCGGGAACAAGCTGCGCCCGGGTCATGGCCACCGGCTATGGCCGCAATCTCTTCGAGATCGCCTTTGCCGGTCGTACGGTTACCGAGATCAAGGCCCATGCCCGCGGCGCCCTGGCCTTTTTCCCCGGGACCCGGACCGTGCTCGATATCGGCGGCCAGGACAGCAAGGTCATCGCCATCGGCGACAACGGCCGGGTGCACAGGTTCGAGATGAACGACCGTTGCGCCGCCGGCACCGGCAAGTTCATGGAGGTCATGGCCCGTACCCTCGGCTATGCCATCGAGGAGTTCGGCGACGAGGCGCTGCATGCCGACAGCGATATCGCCATCTCCAGCATGTGCACGGTCTTTGCCGAGTCGGAGGTGACCTCGCTCATCGCCAAAGGCCGGGAGCGGCGGGAGATTGCTCTCGGCCTGCACAGCAGCGTGGTGCGGCGGGTAGCCGCCATGGTGGGCCGGGTGGCTACGGCAGGAGATATCGTCTTTACCGGCGGGGTGGCCAAGAACCCCTGCATGCGGGCGCTCCTGGCACAACTGCTCGGCCGCAGGATTCTGCTGCCGGCGGAGCCGCAGCTGGCGGGGGCGTTGGGGGCGGCATTGCTGGCGCTCGAAAGTGAAAAATACCAATAACAGAGGAAGAATAACAATGGCAATCACTCCCTTGATGAACGACGGCATGGACGGTGCCCCGGCCAAACGGGTGCTGCACTCCATGCAGGAGCAGAAGGAAAAAGGCCGTCGCATCGTCGGCATCTACTGCGGTTACGCCCCGATCGAACTGATCCAGGCGATGGACCTTGTCCCGGCGGTGCTCTGCGCCTTCGCCGAGGGGCCCATCGCCAGCGCCGAAACCGTCCTCCCCGCCAACCTCTGCCCGTTGATCAAATCGAGCTACGGCTACATCCTCGAGGGGACCTGTCCCTTTTTCGGCCTGTCCGAGGCGGTGGTCGCCGAAACCACCTGCGACGGCAAGAAGAAGATGTTCGAACTGGCGGCGGAGGTCAAACCGATGCATGTCATGGACCTGCCGCAGCTGCCCGACGAGGCGGAGGCCCTGGTCAATTGGACGGCGATGATCCGCAAGCTCCAGGGCTTCCTCGAGAAGACCTTCGACCGCCGGGTGAGCGACGATGCGATCGAGGCCTCGATCAAGGCCACCAACCGCAAGAACCGGTTGATGCGGCGGATCTTCGATTACGCCGCCCTGCATCCGCCGCTGCTCTGCTGGCAGGAGATGTACGATGTCGGCTTTCTGGCCCTGCCCGCCCGCGGCGAGGAAATCGAGCCGCTGCTGGAATCGCTGCTGGCCAGGCTGGCCGTCCGGCGGGAGCAGGGTGAGTGCTTCGGGACCGAGCGGTCGCCGCGGGTCCTGGTCACCGGCTGCCCGGTGGGCGGCGACGCCCTGAAGATTTTCCGGATCATCGAGGAGGCGGGCGGGCTGGTGGTGACCCCCGACTCCTGCACCGGCATCAAGTCCTTCCTGGGCGAGACCGAGGAGGACACCGGTGATCCGGTGGCGGCGATCGCCAGGCGGTACCTGGCCATCCCCTGTGCCTGCATGACCCCCAACACCCGGCGCCTGACCGCGCTGTCGCAGCTTATCGACCGGTTCCGGCCCGACGCGGTCGTCGACTTTGTCCTCACCGCCTGCCATTCCTACAATGTCGAATCCCATAAAATCGGCAGGCATGTCGGCGAACGCCACGGCCTCCCCTATTTGAAGATCGAATCGAACTATTCGAAGAGCGACGAGGGGCAGATCAGGACCAAGATCGAGGCGCTCTTCGAGATCGCCCGGAGTTGAAATGAGGCTGGGTGAAAAGTGGGAACCTATCGAGCGCGTTCCCTGAGATAGGCTCACCCGCGACCGGCAATCAATGACAACGAAGCCGTCCGGGCGATCAGAGAGTATCTCTCACGGTTATCAGGATTTCAACTTCTTATCGCGTTATTAAAACAAATCAACAGTCAGTTCCTTAAACCGGTTTACATAGGCCTCGAGCTCCGGTACCGCTATCTGGACGCTGTCCCCCAGATAATTCAAAAACGGCGGCCGGATATGGTAAAGAACATCGAACATCGAGAGAACGCCCACCAGATCGCCGAAATCATCGGTAACCATGGCACAGATGGTTTTATAGCCGGTTTTTCTGACCTTGCCGTTGTATATGAGTCTGACGGCTTCCGTTACCGATGCATGGTGGTTGATGGTGCTGAATTCTGAAACCATGATATCTCGTGCCGTCTGTCGCGTAGGTCCGATCCTCATTCCATTAGGGATTTGTCTGGGTTCTTAACCATTTATTGATTCTACTCGATTGATCTGCATGCCCTCAAGGCAATTTTGCACTCTCTTCCATGCCATCCGGACAGGTCAGGATGATTGCCGGCGGGGCAGGGGATTTCCGTTCATTGGTGATCCCGTTGCGGCAGAATTTTCAATCTTCCCCGAGGAGTTCGGCCAGTGCAGCGGTGTCGAGCCGCTCTCCCGCGTCGAGTCGATGGCCTCGGGTGACCGATCCATGTATGCGAGGCGCTGATCGAAAACGCGTGCTTCCGGCAGCGGTGGCTGCTACAAGGTAGTTATGGAATCTGAGCAACTGTTGGGCTCGAAGTCAAAAAAGGAGGTTTGCAAAGCATGAAAATAATAGGCATCGTTGGCAGTCCAAGAAAGATAAAGGGAAATACCGGCCGTCTGGTGCTGGAGGTATTGAAGGGAGCGGAGGCGGAAGGCGCCACCTGTGAAACGGTTGCGCTTCCGGGCGGGACCATCAAGCCATGCAAGGGCTGTGATGTCTGCCACAAGAAGGGGGTCTGTCCGCAAAAGGATGATTTTGAAGACCTCAAGGCCAGAATCATCGCCAGCGACGGAGTGGTCCTGGCCAGCCCCAACTATATCTCCAGCGTCAGCGCTCAATTGAAGGCCTTTATGGATCGGTGCTGCGGCGTCGTTCACTGCCTCGGCTTCGAAGGCCGGTACGGCGCTTCGGTGGTGACATCGGGAGGCGGCGACGAAGAGCCCATCGCCGAGTACATGAACCAATTCCTGCTCACCACCGGCATTACCCCGGTCGGTTCGGTCTGGGCCAACATGGGTACGCTGCCCAACAATGAATTCACCCCGGAAATCGTGGCAGATGCCCAGGCCCTGGGGCGAAAACTGGTACACGATTGGCACAACCACATCACCTCACCCGAGATCGAGGAGCGCAAGGCAAGGTTCATGGAAAGGATGCGGCAACTGATGCTGTATTGCCGACAGGAGTGGCCGTTTGAATACCAATACTGGGAAAAGACCCGGGGAATGTGACACTGACATGAAACCACAATGCGAGAGAGATGACGATATTCAACCGGTAAGTTTTGGCCGGGGCCGTGGATCGACTGTTGGCAGAAAAGCAGGGCGAAGTTCAGGTCACGGCCGATTACGAAAAAACCGTTGACAGCCGCGCCGCTACTGGTGTAGAGTCGCCTCCACAAATGACGCCTCTCCGATGATCGAGCCTTGGCTCGAGCGGCAAAAACAACAAAATTTGTCGAGAAATCAGAAGTATTGAAAGGGTGTCCATAATCCTCGGTAGCTCAGTCGGTAGAGCGGGTGGCTGTTAACCACCTTGTCGGCGGTTCGAATCCGTCCCGGGGAGCCAGAATTTTCAAAGGCCCGATTTTTCAATCGGGCCTTTCTTTTGACAGTCGGGGCGTAGCGCAGCCTGGTTAGCGCGCCTGCCTTGGGAGCAGGAGGTCGAGTGTTCGAATCACTCCGCCCCGACCATTCATCTCAAAAAATGATTCATCCGGTTAAAGCATACCTTTCCGTATCTACCTGAATTTGAATTGCTGAGTTATTCTCCTTATAGGCTCACTGCGAAGTGATAATCTGCTGCACGCATCCAGGATATCGTTTTCGACCATTGATTTTTGCTTCCGGCAGGTTCCTTCACCAACCCTTTATTGACATGGGGAGAGGGTCGATTACGTCGTTCGGCATCACATCGACAGGTTGCGGTGGAGAAGAAAGCCGAGGATTTCTTCGTCCGGGGTTGAGGTTGAAACCGAGTAATCTTTCCAGCCATAGGCGATGGCCACGGCCGCATCGAGCTCCTGGTGAACATGGATGAGCCAGGCCGGCTGTTGATTGTAGAGATTGGTGAGGGTGCGCTTTTTCAACTCGAATTCAAGGCCTGGCTTGGCCACTGGTCGCTGTGGGAATCCGGCTTGTTCTTCTTCCGGGGTGCAGACCCAGTCGACCCACTCCGGCGGGTTGAGCCAGGCCGAGCGCAGTTCGTCGAGACGGCGGGCGACGGCAGCGATCGCATTGGCGGCCGGGGTGTCCGGCTGTCCCTGGGCGGTCTCTCTCGGTGACAGTCCAGGTGGGAAGGGAAAGGTCTCAAAGGTCGTGGTTGGGGTATAGCGGGGGTCGTTGCCTTTGCCTAACCACGTACACATTCGCAAAGACCATAATTCATGGAATCGGGAATGCAGGATGCCGAATGTGGCATGATCGCTTCTGGCAATGGCTAGTGTTGCTTGGTCTGGGAGAACGGTAGCTTTCATGAAAGCGAAAATTCGATGTTTGGCTACTCCTGGCGTGACGATGAAGCGATGGAGTTTAGCCAACGCTGATCGCATTTCTATTCTTGGCCTTGCATGTCGCCACCAATTACGTGCTACGACCACGTCCCTGTTCTTTTCAGAGATCGGCTTGACATTCTTTGTTACATATTGAAATGGTTCTTCATAAAGTGCTGCGTCCATTTCAGGCGTATCCGTGCCAAAATCAATAATCCAGGTGTCTGTTGGTCTGCGTACAATGTTCAGGGCGTTGCAAAGTGGACGAAGTACCTCGCTGTTGTTTCTGCCGTTTGGATTGGGCAGGTTCAGCCATGTTCTGGCAATTTCGCCAGGGATGTCGAAAGGAGCTTTTTTGGAAGCTCCCATGAAACAGGTGCCGACATTTTCGGGAAGAACCTTAGCCTTTGTTAAATCCAAACCATCGTCGCCGGATAAATCGGGATGAATCGTGTGTATTGTTTTCCCATCCAGCAATACACTTTCTCCCTTGCCGAAACACACCAGGCTCACCCTGACCGCCGCCCCTTCGTTGATCCACGGCTCGTCGCTCCAGGCATTGAAGATCCGGGTACTGGCGGCGATCCGTTCCAGTACCTTGCGATTGGCGCCGCCGCGAATGGAGTTGGTGGCAACCAGTCCGGCCCGTTCGGCCTTGCCGCCTTCGATCTGGGCCCGGGCCTTCTCGAACCAGTAGGTCACCAGATCGGCACCACCGGGGACCCGGCCATTGTAACAGCGGCGCAGGACCTCCACATATTGGTCCTTCAGTGCTGCCCGCATCATCGATCCGCCCAGAAACGGCGGATTGCCGACAATGACGTCGGCATGGGGCCATTGTGCTTCACCGCCATCGAGGTCAAGCAGGGCGTCGCGGTGTTCGATGCCGTCGAGCGGGCTGAGGATCGGTCTGTTGTTGATCGGCCGGCCGTTGCGCCGCCGCCACTGGAGATCGCCGATCCACACCGTTGTGCGGGCCAGCTCGGCGGCGTATTCGTTGATCTCGATCCCGAGAATATTGTGCGGACCAGTCAACAGCCACAGGCCCTGCTGGTAGCCGGCCAGTTCGTTGGCATCACGGAACACCCGCCGTTCGACATCGCGCAAGGCCTCGAGCGCCAGGTAAAGGAAATTGCCGGAGCCGCAGGCCGGGTCCAGTACCCGGAACGACTGGAGTTTTGCAGTAAACTCCTGCCACGCCGCGTCGCCGTCTTTTCTGGCCTTGGTCTTTGGTCCCTTGTCGGCCCCTGTGGCGATGATATTTCTGGTCTGTCGCCATTGCTGCAGTAACGGCTCGGTGATCAACGGGGAGATGAGCTTGCGGATCGTGGCGGTGTCGGTGTAATGAGCCCCGAGCGGCGCCCTTGCCGCTGGGTCGAGGCTGCGCTCGAACAGGGTGCCGAAGATGGTGGGGTCGATGGCCCGCCAGTCCATGCGCGATGCCAGCCGTAACGCCTCGAGATCGCTGCCGACCAGCGCCGGTATGGATATCGTGGCGAACAGTCCGCCGTTGAACCAGGGGATGTCGTGATCGCCGTATTCGCCCTCGGGGACGGCCATGGCCGAAAACAGCTTGTCGATGCGCCGGGCGGCCATGGCCGGGTCATGGGCGACGTTTTCAAGAATTGAGGTGAACACTTCGCCCGGCAGCAGACCTTCGTCCTCGGCAAACATGCAGAACAGGCATTGGACCAGAAAGTGCGCCGTCTGCTGGCCGTTCATCCCGCGGTTGCGCATGGCCTCGGCCAGTTCCGCGAACTGTCCGGCGGCTTCACCGGTGATCGCCGCAGTGGATTTCTCGGGTCGGAGTCGGGCCGGGTCGTCGAACACCCAGCGGAGTTTCTCCCTGACGAGTTCCTCTTTGAGCTCCTCGATCAGTATCTCCCGTGGTTGATCGGGGTAGCCGGTAAAGGCGGTATGGATGATGATGCGCTCCCGATCGCTGACGACCAGCAGCGGCGGGTTGTCCAGATGGAGGGCATAGTCGGTGAGCTGCTTGAGGGCGGCGTCGAGATCCCGGCCGGGCTTCTTGTTCTCCCAGCCGAAACAGCCCCGCTTCCAGACGTCGGCCCAACCGTCACCGCCGCCGGCCTTCCTCGCCCCGCGTTCAAAGCAATAGTTCTCGGGATCGCGCGGCTTCTCGACCCCAAGGAGATCGCAGAGGTCATCGAAGTGAGCCTGCGCCCCGGCCCGCTCGGTAAGGGGGTTGTTCTTCCAGGTGGCGATGAATTTGTCGGGGGTCATGGGACTGTTGGCGGGTGAGAGATTGGTTCGGGGTTTTCCTGAGGCAGATTTCAACGGCAAAAAATGGCTGCGGGCAGAATCGCCGGAAGAGCAGTGAACCATATCTTGTCAGGCGGCAAGAGACAATGCAAATCCGCCGCGACCAAAGGGCAGGGATTCGGGTGAGACGAGCGGCCAGGTTGCCGATTGTCAGGAATCCCGTGCCTGTTCCTCCTTCTTTGCACGGACGAGCTCCTGGGCCTTTTCAATGCATTCATCGCAGATGAAGACGGCCGGTCCGGCAACGAGCATGAAAACCTCGTTTACATCTTTGCCGCAAAAAGAACAGCGATACGCCTTTTCCTCGTTCAGGGCATCTGATTCGGGCGGCTTGATTTCCTCGGTATTGTTTGTGTTGGTATCAGCCATTATGCTCCGGAGGTGAAATTTCGAATGTGTTCAGCTCCCCAGGATCGGAAACAGCTGTTTGAGGCCATGGGTGATGAACTCCACTCCCATGGCGGCCATGATCAGCCCCATGATCCGGGTGACGATGTTGATCCCGGTCTTGCCCAGCAGCCGGGAGATGGTCGGGGCCAGGCGAAACAGCAACATCGTCAGGCCGGTAAGCAGCACGATGGCGCCGAACAGGGAGACATAGTGGGTGACGGAAGTATGGCGCTGGGCGTAGAGGATGACCGTGCTGATCGCCCCCGGTCCGGCCAGGAGCGGGGTGCCGAGAGGCACCACGGCGACGCTGTCACGCTCGGCCGAGTCGAGGGCCTCCTCCTTCGTCTGCTTGACGTTGCTCATCTTGGCATTGAGCATCGAGATCGCCATCAGCAGGATCAGGATCCCGCCGCCGACCCGGAACGAACCGACGGATATCCCGAAGAAGCGGAGGATGGCCTCGCCGGTGAACAGGACGACGATCAGAATGGTCCCCATCGACACCGAGGCGAGGAAGCCGTTGGTATTGCGGGTTGCCGTATCCTGATTGGCGGTCATGTTGATGAAGATCGGGATGGTGCCGACCGGGTTGACGATCGCCAGCAGGGCGATGAAAAATTTGAGGTATTCGTTGAAATTTCCGCTTTCCATGTAGAGCCTTTCCAGATTGAATATCCGGCTATCGTGTCGACTTTCCTTCCTGTCTCTTGGCCTTTGACCTTGTCATCGCGGCCTTCCCCCCTTGTCCACCGCTTTCGCTTTCCACC
>JROS01000082.1:1008-1557 GCA_000769715.1 Desulfobulbus sp. Tol-SR | reverse complement strand
GTGCGCAAAAATGCCGAGTCCGTGGTGGCGAGCTTCATGCAGGGCATGAACGGCAAGGTGGAGGAGAACGTCACCACGATCCTCGGCCAGGGCTGCGACCGGACCTCAATGATGGGTACCACGGTCCATATGATTCACGGTACCGCGATCCCGTTGAAGACCGAGACGGAAATGGCCGGGATGAAGATGGCCAGCGTCGCCACCGCGTTCGACGAGGGGAAGGTGGATGATACATTCTTTCAGCATCCGGCGGGAATCGAGGCCGTCCACGACCGGCAGGCCGATGAGATGTCGAGGACTATGGCAACCCAGACGATGGCCATGCTCAAGGACCCCGACGGCATGAAGAAGATGGAGCAGGGAGCGACGATACCCGGGCTGGGGCCGGGCGAGGGCAACGAGACGGATCAGGAAATGATGGATCAGGTCGACCGGATCATGAGGGGCATGGGCGGCAAATGATGCACCGCACCGCGGGAGATGACGGCCGGGGTTGCGACTCTCCCGCGGTGGAGTGGGGGCGGTGACCGCTGTCAGGCCCCTCGACGG
>JROS01000082.1:0-971 GCA_000769715.1 Desulfobulbus sp. Tol-SR | reverse complement strand
GTGCCCTCCCGTCGGCGACAGCCTCCGCCGCGGGAAGGATATAATCCGGATAGTCGACGGATTGTTCGGACTCCGTCCCGAAATCCAACACCGCGCATCCTCTGACGACGAGAAATTGTTTCAGTTTCTCCTTGAGTGCATATCCGGCATGATCCGATCCCAGAGCAATTATCATGACGTTGTCCCCATAATTATCCCGCATCATTCAGCAGCAAATATCCGTTTCGTTCACAAACCTCAGGTAATCTTCCCGGCATGGATTGAACACTTCAATGGCGATCGAGTCCTCGATTATTTCGGCCTTATGTTTGACACCGGATCGAATATTCCAGCTGTCGCCCGGCCTCAATACTTTTCCTGAGCCATCGATAAAGAGCTTGATTGCACCATTGACCAGATATCCTGTTTGTTCAAAAGGATGGGCATGTTCGATCAATAGCGCATCCTTTTGAAGAAGGAATTCCGTCATTAGGGTATTCTTGCCGTAATTGATTGTCTTTATCCTGATGCCTTCGAGAATTTCAACATAGCCGTTATCGGATTGAATGCCGTACATTCATTCTCCTGGTTATAAGGGGGTATGTTTTTCCAATTATAAGCAAAGAGCATTGCTGCAAGCTGGTGTTCCGGATCAGCCGGTAGCGGTGCCTGGATCGATCCCGTTGCACAAACGGCAGCACCTGGTCGACTGCATGCCGGCACGACAAACGAGGGACACCGCACTCATCCCCGGAACTCTGTCTGAATGTAGCATATTTATCCCCGGGGCTCTACCGATTCGTCACCATACCGGCCGCCAGGCGCCGCCGCACCGACCAAGATGGCGTCGGCACGGTGAGAGGGTTCCCGGGGTCGGTTGACCGACCGCCATCTTTGCAATACCTCTCCGGCCGCAGCCATTGGCCGTCCAGCCCCTCACTCTGTCCCGATTCCCGGCACGTTCGTGCCTCCCCGGGATGCCGCAACACGGT
>JROS01000081.1 GCA_000769715.1 Desulfobulbus sp. Tol-SR | reverse complement strand
CTTCACCACCGGCTCGACCGGGCCGCCGAAAGGGGTGCGGTTCGAGCATGCGATCTTTGCCGCCCAGCTGCGGCTGATCCGCGAATATTACGGGATTACCGCCGCCGACGTCGACCAGCCGGCCTTCCCGCTCTTCGCCCTGTTCTCGACCGCCCTCGGGGCCCGGGCGATCATCCCCGACATGGATCCGACCCGGCCGGCCAAGGTCGACCCGGTAAAATTCATCGCCTCGATCACGGCTCACCGGGTCACCTATTCCTTCGGGTCGCCGGCGCTGTGGAACGTCGTCAGCCGCTACTGCCTCAAGGAGAAGATCGTCCTGCCGTCGCTGCAGAAGGTCCTGATGGCCGGGGCCCCGGTGCCGGGGGAACTGCTCGAACGGATGCGTGCCATCATGCCGGAGGGGGCGGTCATCCATACCCCTTACGGGGCGACGGAGAGCCTGCCCATCGTGTCGATGCAAGGGGCGGAAATTCTGGCCTCCACCTGGCCGCTGAGCCGGCAGGGCCAGGGGACCTGCGTCGGCCGGGCGCTGCCCGGGATCGAGATCCGGGTCATCCGCCTCGTCGACGATGTGATTGCCGATGTCAGTGCGGTGAAGGAGCTGCCGCCGGGGGAGATCGGCGAGATCATCGTCCGCGGCGACGTCGTCACCCGGGCCTACGACAACAACGAACGGGAGACGCGGCGGGCCAAGATCCGTGACGGCGAGACCTTGTGGCACCGGATGGGCGATACCGGCTACCTCGATGCGGCCGGCCGCCTGTGGTTCTGCGGCCGCAAGGCCCACCGGGTCGTGATCGGGGAGGGGACGCTGTACACCATCCCCTGCGAGGCGATCGTCAACGAGCATCCCGATGTCTTTCGCTCCGCCCTGGTCGGGATTCCGAGCGCCGCCGACCCGGCGGTGAAAGAGGCGGTGATGATAGTCGAACCGCACCGGACGTCCCGCCCCGAGGCCGAGATCCTGGGCGAGGTCCGCGAGCTTGCCGGGCGGCATCCGTTGACCCGGAATATCCGGCATTTCCTCATTCACCATGACTTTCCGGTCGATATCCGGCATAATGCCAAGATCTTCAGGGAAAAACTGGCGGTCTGGGCCGCAACCAGGGTGAAGACGGCATGAACCGAGCACTGGTTACCGGCGGTGGCGGTTTCGTCGGCAAGGTCATCGTCCGGATGCTGGCCGAACGGGGGATACCCTGCCGGGTCGTCGGCCGCCACCGTTATCCCGAGGTCGAGGCGCTGGGGGCGGAATCGATCGCCTGCGATATCCGCGACCGCGATCGGCTGCGGCCGACCTTCGCCGGCATCGACACGGTGTTCCATACCGCGTCCCTGGCCGGGATCTGGGGCAAACGGGAAGAGTACCATTCGATCAACGTCCAGGGGACAGAGAACGTCCTCCAGGCGTGTCGCGACAACGGCGTCGCCCGACTGATCTACACCTCGACGCCGTCGGTGGTCTTCGACCGCCGCGACATCGTCGGCGGTACCGAAGACCTCCCCTATGCGACCCGGTTTCTCTGCCACTACGCCCGGACCAAGGCCACGGCGGAAAAGCTGGTCCTGGCGGCCAACGGCATGGCGCTTAAGACCTGTGCCATTCGGCCGCACCTGATCTGGGGGCCCGGCGACCCCCACCTGATCCCGCGGCTGGTCGCCAGCGGCCGGCAGGGGCTGCTGAAGAGAGTCGGCAACGGCGGCAACCTGGTCGATATCTCGTATGTCGACAATGTCGCCCACGCCCATCTGCTGGCGGCGGAGAACCTTGCCGGCGAGGGCTCGGCCGGCGGCCGGGCCTATTTCATCAGCCAGGGCGAGCCGGTCTTCCTGTGGGAGTGGATCAACGCCCTGTTCGCCCGGCTGGGGGTTGCGGAGGTCGTCGAATCGGTTCCGTTTCCGGTGGCCTATGGCGTCGGCGCGATCCTCGAGGTCCTGCATCGGCGGCTGCGGCCGGCCCTGGAACCGCGGATGACCCGTTTTCTTGCTGAACAATTGGCCAAATCGCATTATTTTTCCATCGAGCAGGCAAAAAATGATCTTCGTTACGCCCCCATCGTCACGACGGCTGAGGGGCTCGACCATCTCGTTTCCTGGATACACGCCCATGAAAAGATATCTTGAGCGATTCATTGCGCTGGTCGTCATCGTCACACTCAGTACCCTGGGCAGCCTGGTGCCGGTCCAGCGGTCCGCCGCCTTCACCATCGGCGAGGAGCGGGAGGTGGGGGAGAAGCTCCTCTTTACCGTGCGCTCGGCCTTCAAACTGGTCGATGATCCGGATGTGACCCAGTATATCAACGATCTCGGCCGTCAGGCCCTCAAGGTCACCGGCATCCAGTATTTCGATTATCGCTTTTTCGTCATCAACGACAACGAGTTCAATGCCTTTGCCGCGCCGTCCGGGTTGATCTTCTTCTATGCCGGCCTGATCTCGATGATGAATTCGGAGGATGAGCTCCTGTCGGTCATGGCCCATGAGATCGGCCATATCTCGAAGAGGCACCTGGCCTCGCGGATGGAGAAGGGCAAGATCGTCGGCATCGCCTCCATCGGCATGGCCCTGGCGGCCCTGGCCTTCGGCAGCGGCACGGCGGCGCCGACGTTGATGATGGGGTCGCTGGCCGCCGGCCAGAGCGCCTCTCTCCATTTCAGCCGCCAGGATGAGGAAGAGGCCGATCTGCTCGCCTATGGCTGGATGCAGAAAATGGGGAGAAACCCGGAAGGCCAGGAGCAGATGCTGCAGACGATGCGCCGGGTCGCCCGGTACCGGAGCGAAAGATTGCCGCAGTATCTGCTGACGCATCCCGATTCGGAGGCCCGGCTCAGCTATGTCCAGTCGCTGCTCGAAAATGAACAGGGGGGGGCGACGGCGGCGCCGCCGGTCGACGAGTTCGAATTTTTCCGCTTCAAGTACCGGGTGATGTCGCAGACTGCGGACCAGGCATCGTTTCGGACCCACCTGACGAGTGTCATCACCAATCCCCGGTCAACGGCGTTTGCCGTCAATATGGCCAAATACGGTCTGTCCCAGGTTGACCGGATGGAAAACAACTTCGACAGCAGCCTGAGTCTGATCAACGAGGTCATCGCCGCCTTGCCGCAGCACCCGGAACTGCTGGTGGACAAGGCCGTCATCGAACTGGCCGCCGGTCAGGCGGGACAGGCGCAGCGGACCCTCGAAGGAGTGTTGAACAGAGACCGGACGAATATGCATGCCGTCTTTACCATGGCCAAGGCCCTGCTGCAGCAGGGAAAACAGCGAGAGGCGGAAAAGTACCTGAAGGAACTGGTGGTCGAACAGCCGGAGTACCCCCAGGTCTATTTCGAACTGGGCCAGATCGCCGCCAACCAGGGGCAAAACGGTATCGCTGCGGCCTACCTCGGCAAGCACTATCTCTACGGCGGCAAGATGGAACTGGCCCGCAAAAGCTTCAATGACGCGATCAGGGACGGCTCGACACCGCCGGACCTGAAAAAGGAATGCAAGGACCTGCTCGAGACCGTCAAGCGGGTTGAGGAATCGTGACCATCGGTGAACCGCTTGCAACAGTACGAGACTGTTGGTGGGAAAAACCGGAGAAGAGGTTGTTTCCTGTCATCTCGAGCGCCTCTGTCATTTCCCGCTATCGCGGGAAATCTCGTCTTTTGATGCAGGAGATTTCTCCCTGTCATTTCGAGCGATAACGAGAAATCTCGTACGTTGCATCATGCGGTTGTAAAATATGTCCTTATGATGTAATCCTCAACGCCCGGCAGAAAACACATATATCCCACGTGTCAACAGAGCGGAGAGTATCCCATCGAGCCCATGACTCCGAAGTGACATCCGTAAATCAACGAGAAAGTGACAAAATCTGTTATGGAAAAATCGGTTTTAGGTATTTTGGGTCATCGTTACGCCGTATTTGGGGCATTCAATGTCGTTGTGGTGGATAGCCGGTCGCAGGAGGAGGAGTTGTCCTGATGCAGCAATTTTCGATGGCCCCAACGGAAATGGTCGCCAGTCTGTGGCGCAATCGCTATCTCATCAAGACCTCGATCCATCGGGAAGTCGTCGGCCGTTATCGAGGCTCCTCCATGGGAATACTGTGGTCGTTCTTTCATCCGGTGTTCATGCTTGCGGTCTATACTTTCGTCTTCAGCGTGGTTTTCAAGACGCGTTGGCAATCCGGAAGTGATTCAAAAACCGAATTCGCGCTCATCCTTTTTTCCGGGTTGATCGTATTTAATATTTTCTCGGAGTGTATCAACAGGGCTCCCGGGCTGATCCTTGGCCACCCCAATTATGTCAAGAAAGTGATATTCCCGCTGGAGATCCTTCCTGTAGTCAATCTGGGAAGTTCTCTCTTTCACGCCATGGTGAGTTTCATGGTGTGGTTGCTGGCGTATCTTATAATTTTCGGAATGCCCCATTGGACAGTAGTGTTCGTGCCGGTCGTGATATTGCCGTTGCTGCTGTTTACGGCCGGTTTATCCTGGTGGTTATCGGCCCTTGGCGTGTATCTGCGCGATGTATCGCAGGTTGTTGGAATCATAACAACAGCGCTGCTTTTCCTGTCTCCGATCTTTTATTCGGCGGAGAGGTTGCCGGAAAGATACAGGTTCGTCATGCACTTCAACCCGTTAACGCCTGTTGTCGAACAGACAAGAAATGTTTTGTTCTGGGGAAAGGTGCCGGATCTCAAATTGCTGAGCATCTACCTGATCTGTTCGCTGCTTGTGGCCTGCCTCGGTTTTGCCTGGTTTCAGAAGACCCGGAAAGGATTTGCCGATGTCCTCTGATGCCGTCATCAAGGTAGAGAATCTTTGCAAGTGCTACCAGATATACGAAAAACCACGCGATCGTCTTTATCAGATGCTGATGCGAGGTCACAGACAGTATTATCGTGAATTCTGGGCCCTGAGAGATGTCTCTTTTGAAATTCAAAAAGGCGAAACGGTCGGTATCATCGGGCGCAACGGCAGCGGTAAATCGACGCTGCTGCAGATGGTCTGCGGCACGCTGAATCCCACCAGCGGCAGTATTCGCACCAGTGGGCGCATCGCCGCCCTGCTGGAACTCGGTTCCGGATTCAACCCTGAATTCACCGGGCGTGAAAATGTCTACACCAACGGGGCGGTCCTTGGACTGAGTGAAAACGAGATTGATTCCTGTTTTGATGACATTGCGGAATTCGCCGACATCGGCGAATTTATCGAACGGCCGGTCAAGACCTATTCCAGCGGCATGATGGTTCGGTTGGCGTTCGCGGTTCAGGCCACGATCGAACCGGATATCCTGATTGTCGACGAGGCCCTGGCCGTCGGGGACGAAAAATTCCAGAGAAAGTGTTTCGCCCGCCTTGAAGCCTTGAAAAACAACGGCACCTCAATTCTTTTCGTCTCTCACTCCGGCCCCCAGATCGTCGAATTGTGTGATCGGGCCATCCTCCTGGAACAGGGCAGGAGGTTGATGTGCGCAAAGCCCATGCAGGTCGTTCGGGCGTACCAGAAACTGATCTACGCCCCTCGGGAAGAGCAGATCAGGTTGGCTCAGGAATATCAGGCCATGGATCAGCGGCAGGTAGCGGGGGAGGAGTCGGGGGCTAAAATTTCAGCAAAAAAAGACTCGGTGCCTGATAGCCCTTCCGCGGTACTCGCCCAGGACCATTTCGATCCCGGGCTGGTGCCGGAGACCACCACCGTCTATCCCGTCCAGGGAGCGGAGATTCAGGCCATCGAGATACTGGATACTGAAGGGCGGGCCGTCAATGTGCTGCGGTTGGGCGGAGAATATCAGTTCGTGGTTACAGGCCGATTCCTGGCCGATATTCAACGGGTGTACTTCGGGATCCATATCCGTTCTATTTCCGGCGCGGTCATTACCGGCCAACGATATCCGGAGATTGGAAAATATATTGAACATTTAGATAAATCGAATAATTTCAGGATAAAATTTCACTTCAGGATGATAGTGCTTCCCGGTGTCTATTTTGTCGGAGGCGGTATCTGGTCTGCAGGAGAAAAGGAACAGACATGTTGCCATCGTATCCTGGATGCACTCATGTTTCGCTTGAAACCAGAACCAAAAATCCATTCTTTCGGGTATGTTGATGCCTCATCCAGGGAATCCGAGGTTGAAATTTTCTGAAGAACCGATTGCCGGATCGACGCTCGATTGTCTATATCCTGTTTCGAGTGCGCCGAGGGAATGATCAATTTTACCGAGGCGCTGGTCGCAGCCAGGCTGGACAAGGCCGTGCCCTTCTCCGGATCGATGGGGATCATGGTTATGAAAAGGGGCAGACGGGATTTCGAGTGTGGGTTGCCGCATTTGGGCATTGATGCACGTATTGTATTTGATGATGCGACTGATTATAAATTTGAGCCTCAAAAATTGATTGATCAATCGACGGCTTCCGGCGATTTTGAGGTGGTGATCTCGGTAAACAAGACTGCTGTCATACGAAAACGTATGACAGATCCACGTATAAAGTGACAATGAGATTTGATTTGGAAATCAGAGACGAAAAGCTGCTGAAATATCTCCGTTGGAATAGTTATCTTTCCCATCGTTTCAAGCTGTTGTACATCGCCACGCCAAAGGTCGCCTGCACCACTTTGAAGTGGTGGTTCGCCGCGCTGGAGGGGTATTCAAAAGTTTTGTCAACAGCGACAGACAGTTCTGAATCCTCGCCTGAGTTGGTCATACATGATGTTTTTCATAAAATTGCGCCCGATGTGACAGGGTTGACGCCGGAAGCGCTGGCCGAGCCTCTGACTTCCGATGACTATTTTCGATTTGCGGTGGTACGGAACCCGTACAAACGGATCTTCTCTGCCTGGCAATCGAAACTGGTGTTGCGGGAACCGTTGCAGATCAGGCCGTATGTGAATTGCGATTTTCTCTATTTCGCCATCGAGAACAAAGCCGACATCGCTCGTGCCTTCGAAGCCTTTCTCGAACACCTTGCCTCCCGGGAAACGCCTAACTACTGGGATGCACACTGGTCCCCCCAGGCGATGCTGCTGAGACCGGATCTGATTTCTTACTCAAAACTGGTCCAGATTGAACATGTACAGGAACTCAGAGAGGCCTTGGCGGCACACCTGGGCCCTGAAATCCCTGACCCGTTTGCAGTCCGCTCCATGAACGAGAGCCTGATTCCGTATTTGCCTGAGTTCATAACGGAGAAGGCGGCAGAACGGATTCGGAGTTTATACGCCCAGGATTTCGACCTGTTTCAATATGATGCTCAAATACCCGAGGCGAAGGAGCAATTTTCAGACGAGCAGTTGGCAGTCGCGCTGAGGGCCATCAGCTTGATTCGTGGTCGTCATCAGCGCTTGACCGAGATCCGTGCCGAGCATGACCGTCGGCTCGCGGCTCTCAACCAGGTGGTGTCCGAGAAAGTTGGGCGGATTGCCGAACTCAATCAGGCGGTCGTCGAACGCAACGGCCGGATCGCAACGCTCAACCAGGCGGTCGCCGAACGCAATCGGGAAATAATCAAACGAGACGGATTGATTGCCGAACTGAATACATCATTCACTGCTGTTCAAATTTCCGATATTGAAAAGGATCGGCAGATCCGGGAGCTGTCCCGGGTGGTCGAGAGATTGAAGGACAGTGATGCCAGGGTGGCGGAAATATTGAATTCAAAATCCTGGCGACTCACTGAACCGTTGCGGACCTTTCGCCGATATCTGCCGGGAAAATTGCGGAGATTGAATGAAGGTGCCGCTTCACATTCTGCCATCGGACCGGCAGGTCCCGGCGACCGGCAAGGGTCGGCGTTTATAGCGGATTCCGATTTCGATGCTGAATTCTATGGCAAGGCGTATCCGGATATTCGCGGCCAGGATCCCTACGTTCATTATATCAGAAATGGAAAAAAAGAGGGACGCCTTCCCTGCGCCCCTGATCTTCTCGAGATCGATGGATTGGAAAAGCTTGATCGATCAAAAGAGACGGTCTTGATCGTCAGTCACGAAGCGAGCCGATCCGGAGCGCCGATCCTTGCCCTGAATATAGCTGAGCATTTCCATCACCGGTATAACGTCATCGCCCTTTCGCTCAGGGGAGGGGATCTGATGGCTGATTTCGAGGACAAATGCGATGTTGTGCTGAAGCCGTTTCCCCATGCGTACAACCCGTATATTGCTGCGGCAGTCCTGGAAAGACTGCTGCCCCGGCTGGGGCTGAAATTCGCGGTGGTCAACAGCATCGTATCCAGAGCTGTGTTGCCGGTCCTGGCCAGATGTTTCATTCCCACCCTTTGTCTTGTCCATGAATTTGCCTCATATACCCACCCCAGAAATGCAATCCGTGAGGTACTGCTGTGGGCCAGCCAGATCGTATTTTCGGCCCGGATCGTTTACGAGAACAACGCCGCTCAATGTGATGAACTGAAGGAAAACCGTTCAGTTATCCTGCCTCAGGGGAGATGCGAGGTGCCGGCCGGACAGGAGCTGAGTGTCGATGACACCAAAGGGGAAAAAATCCGCACATTGCTGCGGCCCGACTCGATCCCCGACAACACGGTGGTCATACTCGGTGCCGGTGCCGTCCAGTTACGCAAAGGCGTTGATCTCTTTCTGGCCTGTGCCGCTCGGGTGGTCGCTCTTCAACCTGCGGCTCCTTTTCGCTTCGTCTGGGTTGGCGATGGATTCAGGCCTGATACGGATATGGCCTATTCGGTGTATCTGCAGGATCAGATAACCCGGGCCGGTCTGAAGGATTACGTGTTTTTTACCGGGGAGATTCCCGAGATAGACCTGGCGTACCAGTTTTCGGACATTCTTTTTCTGAGTTCACGGCTCGATCCGCTCCCCAATGTGGCGATCGATGCGATGACGTACCGATTGCCGGTGATCTGTTTTGACAACACCACGGGAATTGCCGATCTCCTCAAGGAAAACGGACTCGGTGAAGGTTGTGTCGTCCCCTATCTGGATGTCGAGCGGGCCGCACACCGTCTCGCTGCCCTGATCGATGATGCGGACCAGAGGGCCAGCCTCGGCGAGGAATGCAGGCAGGTCGGAGAGAAGCTGTTCAACATGGGGACGTATGTCGATTCCCTGGAACGGCAGGCCCTGGATTCCGTTATCCAGCAACAGAACGAAAAGAACGACTGTTCCGTGATTGAGGCGGATGGTTCTTTTGATCCTGATTTTTACTCACCGCCGTTCTGGCCTGCTCGCAATCGATCGGAGGCCGTGCGAGTTTTTGTACGGTCATGGGCAAGCGGCGTTGACAGGCGGAAACCTTTCCCCGGGTTTCACCCCGGCATCTATGCTGACAGCCATGGGGTATCCCAGCCGGGCGCCAACCCCTTGGCAGCGTATATAGAAGCCGGAAAACCTGAAGGACCATGGGTGTGCGAGCTGATACAACCCCCCGCCTCCTCCTCCGGGGACATTTCAAAACCATTGCGAACGGCGCTGCATGTACACGTTTTCTTCGTCGAGCTCTTTACAGATATTCTTGAAAGGCTTGAGGGGCAGCCTCTTGCCCTGGATCTGTTGATCAGTGTGCCCACCGCTGACGTAGCCAGAGAAGTTGAAGCTCTGACGAACGGATACGCGAATGGAACGGTCGATATCCGGATCGTACCGAATCGGGGACGTGATATTGGACCGTTGCTGACCGAATTCTCCGAAACAATCACGAAGGACTATGAAATTATAGGCCATGTCCATACGAAAAAAAGCGGTGATGTGAAAGACGCGAACATGGGGAAAATCTGGTCCGGATTTCTGCTGGAGAACCTTCTCGGCAAACAATCTCCCATGGCCTCGACCATTCTTGCCCGAATGGCCGACAACGAGCAACTGGGGCTCGTGTTCCCCGATGATCCCTGGGTGGTCGACTGGTCAGGAAATAAAGCCATCGCCGAAAGTCTGGCGCGTCGATTCGACATCCGGGAACTGCCCGAACGGCATTTCAATTTTCCCGTCGGCACCATGTTCTGGGCCAGGGTTGACGCGCTTCGTCCCATTTTCGCAGGACAATTCGGTTGGGAGGATTACCCCGAGGAGCCACTTCCTTACGACGGCACTCTTCTCCATGCGATCGAAAGGCTGTTGCCCTTTGTCGCTCAAAAAACCGGTTATCGCTTAGCAATGACCAATGTTCCAGGTATAACGAGATAATTCGATGAACGTACGGATTCTGGTTCTTGGCGGAAATGGTTTTATCGGCTCTCATCTGGTGGAGGCCCTGGTTGCAGGTGGAGCCCGGGTCCGCGTGCTGGCTAAATCAGGGTGCCAGCAGATTCAACCGCTGCATGGAGTCGATTATCAATATGCCGACTTTGCCGACTCGGCAAGCGTGGCCGAGGCACTTGTCGATGTGGATATCGTCGTTCACCTGATCAGCACGACGGTTCCTTCGACCGCCAATCTGGACCCTGTCGCCGATATCCATGGCAACTTGCTGTCGACAGTCAGATTGCTGCAGCAGATGCGTGACATGGGGATCAACCGCCTGGTGTTCCTGTCATCGGGAGGTACGGTCTATGGAAACACCAAATATGTCCCCATCCCCGAACACCACGAGAGAAATCCACTCTCGTCGTACGGCATTGTGAAGGTCGCCATCGAGAACTACATCGAGATGTTCGGCAATCAGTACGGTCTGAGGTCACTGGTGCTGCGCGTGTCCAATCCTTACGGCCCACGTCAGGGACATCTGGGGGTTCAGGGGGTTATCCCGACATTCTTCCAGCGGATTATCGCAGGCGACGAGATCCGGATCTGGGGTGACGGTTCAAATGTCAGGGACTATCTTTATATAAGCGATCTGGTTTCGTTTATTGTCCAGAGCATCAAAAAAGACCTTGCCGGGGTGTATAATGTCGGATCCGGACAGGGGGCATCGCTGCGGGAAGTCTTATCCCTCATTGAAGATATCGCCGGTGTCACTGCGAAGATACAATATCTTCCTCCCCGCGGTTTTGATGTCAAGAAGGTCGTTCTGGATATCACCAAGGCCCGCCAGGCACTGAACTGGGAACCGGAGGTGTCGTTGCGGGATGGGTGCGAGCGGTATTGGAAATGGGCGAAGGGGTAAGGTATGGCCGGGAATCGAATCAGTGCGTTGATTGGGCTTGTGAGAGTCCTTGAAAGGTACAATTATGGCTTTCTCTGTCCCTTGGTACAGGAGTCTGTACGGTCTTTTCACAGTCGATCATGCGAGAAAATTGATGCTTTCATTTTTTAAAAAAAAACCACCGAAAGGAAATAACGGCAAAATAAATCTGATCTGGCACGTAGGTGCCGGCAAGACCGGAACAAGTTCGATACAATATACCCTGCATCATAATCAGCAGTTGTTGGAAAAACAGGGATTCAAGTATTTAGGGTTGATGCTGGAAGGGGCGTACAACAATTTTTATTCATGGCAGAAACCGGCTTTGATCGAAGAGTTTCATAAGCTTACAGCAGAAGAAACGGAAAACTCACTTCATCAGATTTTTCAGGACACAATTGAAAATGCAAGACGGAATGGAATACATACCCTGATATGGAGTAACGAATCATTTCTTGGCAGGATTGAAAAGACGAGAGGCGCCCTCAAGAAAATTGAGGAACTGGGGGTCACGGTCCGAATTGTAGTGTACATACGCCAATATGAAAAATGGGCGAAGTCGGCGTATATTCAATGGGGGATCAACCATAAAACAAATCCCGGCCGGATTATCCCTTTTCGGGAATGGATACAACGGCGGAAAGTGAATTTTTTTGAATTGCTGAAACCGATTATCGACGATGCACCCGAGTCTTTAACCGTAAGAAACATGGATGCCGTCGGCGATACCACACGAGATTTTCTGAAGTTATGCCACATTGATTTTGCCGACATGGCAATACATCGAATCTACGAATCGCCCGCACTTGAGGAAATCTATCTCCGTGCAGTATTCAATAACCGGATAGAAGATCCGGTATTGCCCGACAGGTTTGATAGCAGCATCAGAAAATATTTGACGTTGAATTCCACCCCGGACCAATTTCTACAGAAAATTCTTCCCGATAATGAAGATCTGCAGTTTGTGAGCGATCTTTGCAAACAAGACAGGGACAGGATGAATGAGTATCTGGAGAACCATGGCCTGGATCCGATTGCATCAGACGGCTATGCGACAGATGATCCAAAAGTGAATACAGATATCATTCTGCAGACTCTGACGGAAATTGTCATGGCCCAGGCGCTGCGGATAGGAGAACTGGAAAAGAAGATGAACAATATTCCATAATGGATATTTCGGACCTGATATACTCAAATATATAATTGTATCCAGTCAGTACACGGGTTATGGTTTAATTATTACGCTTACTGCCTGGACGACTGAGGA
>JROS01000080.1 GCA_000769715.1 Desulfobulbus sp. Tol-SR | reverse complement strand
CGGATAAGGGTCTCGACACTTCCCTTGGCCTGGAGTTGATCGAGACGACCAACGGTGGAGATGACACGCTGGCAGACTTTGCCACCGATCTTGTTGTTTTCGACAAGTTGCAGATACTGGTACCGGCCGGATTTTTTGATGCGTGCAAACATGGAGGCCTCCCTTGTTGAGGACACCCCCGGAATATCGATAAACAGCCTATGTAGTCAAGAGAATGTGAAGGTTGCGTTGGCACTACCGGTTTTACATTTCCTAACAACCTGCATTGTTAAATCAATAAGTTGCAAAAGGAATAGAGCAAAAACTATCCCTCAAGTGTTGAAGAAAAGTCTAACCGGACATTACTGGTCATGAATGAGTCAAATATGTTTTTCCGGCAACTCTGTTCCCTTCTCCATGATTCCGATATATTCCGTGTAACTGAACAGCCGATTGCGTTTTCTGGCAGTAAGCTCCTTGACGATATCAAGCCTCTCCAAATACCCCAATGCCTTGTTGACCGTAGCAGGGGCGAGCCCAGTTTTTTCCGCCAACCAGTTGGAAGTGACAAGAGGACGCTCCATCAAGGCCCGATGGATCTGAAGGATCGATGCGGCCACCCTTCCCAAAGCACGTATGCGGTCATGATCCCGATGTGACTGATCCAGAAGCAGCTGCGCGGTCTCTACTGCCTGGCTTGCGGTGGCTATCACTGCCTCGGCGAAGAAATCGAGCCAAACCTCCCAGTCACCAGTGATCCGCACACTATTGAGCAATTCATAGTAGTATTGACGATGGGTCTTGAAGTACAGACTCAGATAGAGCATCGGTTCCTGCAGTACCTTTTGTTCACACAACAGGAGGGTGATCAGGAGACGACCGAGACGCCCATTTCCGTCAAGAAACGGATGAATCGTTTCAAACTGCACATGAACCAGTGCTGCTTTCAGCAGGACCGCGGTTATTTCAGGCTGATCGTGCAGAAAGAGTTCGAGTTTGCCCATGCATTCCCGCACTTCATCTGGTGGAGGAGGGACAAAGGCAGCATTACCCGGGCGGCTACCGCCAATCCAGTTCTGGGTTCGTCGAAACTCGCCCGGAGATTGGCTGCTCCCTCTTCCCTTTGCCAGCAGAACACCGTGAATTTCCCGAAGCAGGCGGAGCGACAAGGGCATACCCTCTGCCATACGGCGGAGGCCATGATCGAGAGCAGCAACATAATTGCTGACTTCCCGCACATCATCCAACGGAACGCCAGGCTCAAGATCAAGTTCATAGAGCATAAGATCCGACAGCGAGGACTGCGTTCCCTCGATCATCGAGGAAAGCACCGCCTCTTTGCGCACATACATATATAAAAATAAAGATGTGTCAGGCAGCAGGGTCGATACGCTGTCAAGCCGCCCCAGTGCCAGCAGAGCCTCATCGAACTTTTTACGCAGTTCAGGAGTCCAGTCGATGGATGGTGACGGGGGCAGTGGAGCAGGGATGAAAGCCTGAACCTTCTCACCGACCGTCGATATGGTCACATACCTTCCTTGGGGGTCTCGCCGCATGGAACCACCTGGAAATGTAAAATAAGAAAAGACGTTATTTTAAGATTATTTGGTTTATTAAAATAAAACATCCGTCAGAAAGAAAGCAAGCATTATCAAGATTGAGACCAGTGATTGGGAGGTTCATGTTGTTGCAGCTTCAAGAAAGATTTTGTCTGGCTGGAGCAATTCTATTCGAAACTATCAAGAAATATCCTCATCCCGCCTGACCTGTTCTCCTCCTTTCAAATTGTCGAGATAGTCGGCCCAGGTCTGCATCATCTTCCGTCGCTCGGGGAGATACTGGGCGTGATTGTAGGCGGCTTTGACTTTGTTGCGTTCTGCATGGGCGAGTTGTCTCTCGATTACGTCTGGCTGCCACCCTTGCTCATGGAGAATGGTTGAAGCCATCGCCCGGAAACCATGCCCCGACATCTCCTCTTTGGCGAAGCCCAGCCGCCGCAAAGCGGCCAGGACTGTATTTTCGCTCATCGGTCGGCTGCCGGGCCGCAGTGAAGGGAAGACGTACTGCCCCAGCCCGGTCAGCGGTTTGATCTCCTCCAGTATCCTGACCGCTTGATCAGCGAGGGGGACGATGTGAGTGGTCCGCATTTTCATCTTGGCGGCAGGTATCTTCCATTCGCCTTTTTCCAGATCAATCTCCTTCCATTCGGCATGCCGCAGCTCTCCTGGCCGAACGAATACCAATGGCGCCAACTGCAGGGCACACCTCGTAATCAGGTTTCCGCGATACCCGTCTATCGCCCGAAGCAGTTCTCCAACTTTATCCAATTCGGTAATGGTGGCCATGCTCTTCGGTCTCGTTGGCGGCAATGCACCACGAAGGTCGTTTGAAGGATCCCTTTCAGCCCGACCTGTCGCTATCGCGTACCGAAAGACTTGACCACATATTTGCTTGACCCGGTGCGCCGTCTCCAACGCCCCTCTTTCCTCGATACGGCGAAGTACTGCCAGCAGTTCCGGCGGTTTTATATCAGCGATAGCCTTTTCCCCCAGCCAGGGGAAAACATTGTTTTCCAATCTGCTGATGATTGTACGGGCATGTCCTTCGGTCCAGGTATGCTTGAATTTCGCGTACCATTCCATAGCGATGGCTTGCAGGGAGTTCTCGGTCTGTTTCCGCAATTTCATCTTGACCATCTTCTTATGCAGACCTGGATCGATATCGTTTTGGAGCAGTCGATGTGCTTCATCGCGTTTTTCCCTCGCCTCCTTGAGACTGAGCTTGGGGTACACCCCATGTGATAGGGTTTTTCGTTTTCCCCCAAATCGGTAATCCTGCCGGAAATACTTCCCTGATTGACTGACCAACAGGTACAAGCCCTTTTCGTCGGTCAGCTTATATGCTTGATCTTTCGGCTTTGCATTACGGATGGCGGTATCTGTCAGCGACATGACGGTATCTCCTCTGTTAATCCTGCTGGAAATACTCCCCCATTGGACTTGGGTTTGCGGCCAGTAAGTTTGCAGATCGGCTAAAACCCTTGCTGGTATTGGGTTTGCGCCGAGTGGCGATTTTCGTCGTGTGTCTACAGATTCCGGCTGTCTTCGGTCAGCTGAATGACCTGGGGCGGAGGCTTTATCTTCAATGATTTTAAAATGTTTTCTGCTTCGGGAGTCACCTCGTTGCGCATGAGCACACGATATTTTAAATCAAAAAATTCTGTGATCTGGAGCGTCTCCAGCGCCCGCTTGATATGATGCCACGGCAGGCCACAGGAGATCTCGGCGACCCGTTCGATCCGCAGTGCCAGCACGCAGATCTTGACATGGGTTTCAATCCGCCGGGAAGCCCAATGGTACATCGGAGTCATCTTGATCCGGGTCCGCTTCAGCGACCGGAAACACCGTTCGATGACCATCAGGCTCTTGTAGCCACAAGCGGCGTCCTCCAGACTGATGCTGTCGTCGTTGGTCTCGATCACCCATTTGCCGTCATATTTGGCGGCCTCGACGACTGCGGCACGATCGATACGCACCTGGCCGTTTTTGGTGGTCCGCAGATAGCGTTTGAAGCGCCGGGAAGCCTGCAGCTCGATCGCCCATTGGGCGCTGGCCGATTGATCTTTATGGCTGGCCAGTTCGCTTTCCAGCAGCTCGACCAGCATCTGCCGGTGCTGACCCTGCCTCTCGGCCTCTGCGGGATTGTAACAGAGGATATAACGACGCCTTCTCTCTCCGTCGCCGACGATCACCTCCTTGGCATGAAGGTTGTCGTTGAACCGGGTGTATCGCCCCCTTTTGGTCAGCACCTCGCGCTGAATCTCGGCAACGCTCGCCATCCGGCAGGCAAGCAGGTATCTGCCACAGGCCTTGGCCAGCTCCGTCCGGTTGTTTTCGGAGTTCATCCCCGAATCGGCGACAAACATCGCCCGGTTGAGGTTCCAGCCGCGAAGATCGGCCCGAACCTTGGCGACGGTGCTGACATCGGCGGTGTTGCCGGGCAGTACCCAGCTGCGCACCGGGATGCCATCACGGGTGACCGCCAGGGCAACCACCACCTGCGGCGCCCAGTTGCCCTCCTTGGCGTGACCGAACTTCCGCAGGGTGGTGTTGGTCTCGGTGTCGTCGTCTTCGTAATCGACATGGAAAGAGGCGGTGGTGGTGTCGTAGAAGATCAGGTCGACCTCCAGGTTGAAGAGGTTGGCGGTATTGAAAAACACGGCCTTCTCGACCTCTTCGATATTGGCATGGAGGAGATCCATGGCCTCGTACATCTGCCGCAGCTTGAGCCCGTCGCAGGATGGCAGGTAAACCTTGGACAACCAGCGATCCCAGACCCCGAGCTTGGATTCCGGCTCGCAGAGCCGGTTGGCGACCATGGCCAGCAGTGCCCGTTCGTAAGGCGCTCGGGTGCCAGCAGTTTGCTCGATGGCTTTGAGGACCTTTTTCAGGCCGAGCCTTTCCCAGAGTGTCTCGATGACCAATGGACAGCCGAGTGCCATGGTCTGTCTGATTTTCAGATCGGTCGGCAGACCGATCGCATCGGTCGAGACCGGGTTGGAACCCAGCGGATCGTTGATCTGCAGGCCGCAGACGCGACCGATGGATTGGCAGAGACGCACCAACTCCTGGCGATCGAGCTGATCGACCCGGCC
>JROS01000079.1 GCA_000769715.1 Desulfobulbus sp. Tol-SR | reverse complement strand
GTGTTTTACCAACTGCTGCAAGAATGTCGATATGATACTCTATCCTTATGATATCATTCGCCTGAAAAACGTACTGGGTATTGAATCATCGGTCTTTCTGCAGAAATATGCCCGGGTAGTCCACGGGGATAATCCTCATTTTCCCACTGTCATGCTTCAGGTCAATGTCGATTCTGATAGAGCCTGTCCATTTCTGTCCCCAGGTGGTTGTGCCGTATATAACGATCGGCCCTCGGCATGCCGTATGTATCCACTCGAGCGCGCTGTGGACAGGAGACCTGACAAGCGTGGAGTCAAAGAATACTATTTTCTGGCCAAACATCCTTATTGCCTGGGGCATCAAGAGGAAAACAGCTATACAGTGCGGGAGTGGATTCGAGATCAGCGGCTGCATGAGTATAATGTCATGAATGAACTCTGGACGGAGATCGACACCATGTTTTCCGGAAATCCATGGCAGGGTGAAGGCCCCGCTGGATCGAGGCAGCAACTTGCATTCATGACCTGCTATGATATTGATCGTTTTCGCAAAATGGTTGAAGAAAAAAAGATGGTCGAGCAGTTCGTAATTCCCAAGGAGTCCAGGAAAAATATAGCTGTAAATGATGTCGAACTGATGAAATTCGGATTTGAGTGGTTGAAATTCTTCCTCACAGGAAAATCGTCACTCATGAAGAGATAGAATTCTGTAGAAATCAAACTGAATTTCAAGAGTTGTCATTTCAGACGGCGTGTGGTATAGAGTCGGGTTGTTTTTAAAGCGTTTTTTGACCGTCTACCTTTTTTAACACACACATCTTCGTGATACGTACTGGTGTCATTGTCGCAGGAGAAAAATCGATATGCTCTCCCGGCCGTGATCAAGAGAAGATGGAGGCCAAACCAGGAACATGGAGGAATTATGGCAAGTGCAACAGTAAGAGACATGCTGCAGGCAGGACTTCACTTCGGGCATCAGACCAGGCGCTGGAATCCAAAAATGAAGCCCTATATTTACGGGCCACGAAACGGAATCTATATCATCAACCTCGATCTGACAAAGAAACTCTTTGACCGGGCATGCAGTTTTGTAACCCAGGAAGTGAAGAGGGGAGGAACGATTCTTTTTGTCGGTACCAAGCGCCAAGCCCAGTCGATCGTCAGTGAAGAAGCGCAACGGTGCGGGATGTTTTATATCGATCACCGCTGGCTTGGTGGGATGTTGACAAATTTTCAGACAATCAAGCGCAGTATCGAGCGATTGAAGACAATCGAGGCGATGCAGGCAGATGGATCGATCAATAAATTCCCCAAAAAAGAAATTTTGCTCATGGAGAAAGAGCGGATCAAACTGGAACGTAACGTTGGCGGGATCAAGGATATGAGGAATCTGCCGAGCGTCATTTTCGTAATCGATCCACGAAAAGAATCGATTGCCATTACAGAGGCCAAAAAACTGAATATCCCGGTAGTTGCCGTCGCAGACACAAACTGCGATCCGGACGGTATTGATTATCTTATCCCCGGAAATGACGATGCAATACGTTCGATCAGGCTTGTCAGTTCGTATGTTGCTGAGGCGATACTTCGCGGCCAGGCCGAGCGGGAAGGGGACAATGCCTCAGAGGAGGCTATGGCGGCAGCCGTCAACGACAGTGGGGTCGATTTCATCGAAGACAACGCCTCGGATGAACAGTGATCAACACTTTCTCCTTGACGGGAGATCCGCTGAAGTTCTGATTAACTAAAAAGGGGCGTCCTGCGACAGCCCCTTTTTATTGTATGATAGAGAGGAATGTTGCGCTCAGGCTCGTTTCTACTGCCAAGAATCGAAAAAGATAAGACGCGAAAGCGTTGCTATTGAGGAGGTTTGCCATGAATATAACAAGCCAGATGGTGAAGGATCTGCGCGATAAGACCGCCGCAGGTATGATGGATTGCAAGAAGGCGCTGACCGAGACGAATGGCGACATGGAGAAGGCAGTGGACCTGCTCCGCCAGAAAGGTCTTGCCGTGGCCGCGAAAAGAGCCGGACGGGCGACGAGCGAGGGCGTCATAGAGACGTATATCCACGCCGGAGGAAAGCTCGGGGTCATGATCGAGCTTGGCTGTGAGACCGATTTTGTCGCCAAGACCGATGCATTCCGTGAATTTGCCCGCGATGTGGCGATGCATATTGCCGCCACCAATCCGGTTTCGATTTCCCGCGATGAGGTGCCGGAATCCGTTTTGACCCGGGAAAAGGATATCTATATTCAGCAGGCTATCGATTCGGGTAAGCCGGCTAATATCGCCGAGAAAATGGTGGTCGGCAAAATCGAGAAATTCCTTGCCGAAGTCTGCCTCCTCGAGCAGCAGTATGTCAAGAATCCGGATCTCAGCATTCAGGATCTGCTCAACGAAGTTGTCGGTAAGATGGGGGAGAATATCTCGATCAAGCGCTTTGCCCGTTTTCAGGTAGGTGTCGAGTAATCCGCGCCTTCCGTCATTCGCTTATCATTTCTTGAAGCATGCTCTCATCTCCGGGAGACGATCACTACAGGCAAGGAGCCCCGCATGCCGTTACAGTATAAGAGAATCCTGCTCAAATTGAGCGGTGAAGCCTTGATGGGTGAAGATGCTTTCGGCATCAACACCACGGTTCTTGAGTTCGTGGCGGCTGAAGTTAAAGAGATTGTCAGGATGGGGGTCGAGCCCGGACTTGTCATCGGTGCCGGCAACATCTTTCGTGGTGTTGCCGGAGCCAGCAAAGGGATGGATAGAACCACCGCCGACAATATGGGGATGCTCGCCACCGTCATGAACAGTCTGGCGATGCAGGATGCGCTTGAACGCATGGATGTCATCACCCGCGTCATGTCGGCCATCCCCATGCAGTCCGTCTGTGAACCGTATATCCGGAGAAGGGCCACCCGGCATCTGGAAAAGGGCAGGGTCGTGATCTTTGCAGCCGGTACCGGAAACCCGTATTTTACAACCGATTCCGCCGGTGTGTTGCGAGCTCTCGAGATCGATGCCGATATCATCATCAAGGCGACGAAGGTCGATGGGGTCTATGACAAGGATCCGGTGCGCGAACCGGATGCGATCAAATTTGACCATCTTACCTATTCAGATGTTCTCGGCAGAGGCCTCACGGTCATGGATGCCGCTGGAATCGCGCTGGCAATGGACGACGATAAACCCATCATGGTTCTGAACATGAATGTCCCAGGCAATATCCGGAAGGCCGTGTGCGGGGAAATGGTCGGGACCTTGATCAGTTCACGAAAATCTCCGAAAATCCTGGGGTAACGGGAGGGCGGTATGCACGAAGCAATTTTTGAAATGGCCGAGAAGATGGAAAAGAGCGTCGAGGCACTCAGGGCCGAGCTGTCCAAGGTCCGTACCGGACGTGCTTCTCTCGGCCTTCTCGATGGGATCACCGTAGCGGTCTATGGCAGTCAGATGCCGTTGAATCAGGTTGGCTCCCTGACGATCCCGGAAAGCAGAACCATCGCCATTCAGCCATGGGATCCGCAGACGCTTCCGGCGATTGAAAAGGCGATACTCAAATCGGATATCGGTCTGACCCCCGCAAGCGACGGCAAGGTTATCCGGTTGAACATTCCGCAACTGACCGAAGAGCGTCGCAGGGACATCGTCAAGCAAGTGAAGAAAGTCGCCGAGGAATATCGTGTGGCCGTGCGCAATATTCGCCGGGATACTCTGGATGTCCTGAAGAAGTTGAAGAAGGACAAGGAAATTTCAGAGGACGATCTTTTTAAACTGCAGGATGAGGCCCAGCACGAAACCGACAGTACCATCAAGAAGATAGACGAGGTTACCGCCTCGAAAGAAAAGGAAATTATGGAGGTCTGATCGTTCAGACGATTCCAGCCTCTGGAACCTATCCTGTACCACTACCTGGCGGGGTACGAACATATCTATGCCCAAGGATTCAGCCGTCGATCTCACGCGTCTGCCCCGGCATGTTGCGATCATCATGGATGGCAATGGCAGGTGGGCGGAGAAGAGGCACGAACCCCGCCTGTTCGGTCATAAGGCCGGTGCGAAGTCGGTCCGTGATATTGTCGAGGCAGCACGGGAACTCGGTATTCAGGTCCTGACCCTGTACGCTTTTTCGTCCGAAAACTGGAATCGACCTGTACAGGAGGTTTCCGGACTGATGACGATTCTCAAGAAATTTCTGGTTTCCGAGCTTTCCCGGATGCAGCAAAACGGCATCCGTCTCTCATGCATCGGTGAGATGGAAAAACTTCCACGAGGGGTCAGAGAGACTCTGCTGGACTCCATTTCCAAGACTTCCTCCAATACGGAGATGATACTCAACCTGGCCTTGAGTTATGGGTCCAGGGACGAGATCACCAGGGCTGTCCGGCTGCTGGCCGAGGAATGTGCCACAGGTCGGATGAAGACTTCGGAGATCACCATCGATCAGGTCAATTCCTCTCTGTATACCGCTGGCTTGCCCGACCCCGACTTGTTGATCCGGACCGGTGGAGAGGCCCGATTATCGAATTTTCTGCTGTGGCAGCTTTCCTACGCCGAGATATATTTTACCGATGTGATGTGGCCCGATTTTCGAAAGGAGATATTCCTGAAGGCGATCGCCAATTTCCAGAAACGAGAACGAAGGTACGGGCGCACAGGAGCCCAACTCCAAAAGAGTCATTGATGAAACGAGTCGTTCCCGGAATCCTGATTGCTCTCTGCTGGTTTTTTCTCCTCTTCAAAGGTTCATCAACCCTGTTTTCGGCGGTCATTGCCGTCGTGGCCATCTGGGCCACCGATGAATATGTGCGGATGGCCGGTGCCCAGAGGTTTCCTCCCCTGCAGCGAATCCTGCTTGATCTCATCCTCCCCTTGCCACTCTTTGCGACGATGATTACCGGGGATGTCGGCACCGGAGCGCTCTACGGGCTGCTCCTCGCCTTCGCCCTCCTGACCATTTTCATTTTCGTAATCTATTCAGATCCTACCGACAGTTATAATCTGTTCTGTCGACTGGCATTCGGCTCCATGTATCTCGGGGTGTTGAGTGCCTTTATCCTCGGTCTGCGCCTCCTCCCCGAAGGCGGCGGCTGGCTCCTCGTTCTGACTGCCATCACGGCGGGATCGGATACCGGCGCCTATTACATCGGCCGAGCCTATGGCAAGAGCAAGCTCTGTCCAGTCATCAGCCCCAACAAGACACGGGCGGGAGTTGCCGGGGGATTTGCCTTTGGTGTACCGGCAGCGCTGCTTTTCGCCGGGGTATTTCTCGCCGACCCTCCGTGGCTCTTCATAACCATCTCGGCCATCCTTCTCACCGGAGCCGGTATAGCCGGTGACCTCACCGAGTCGATCATCAAGCGGGGCGCCGGGGTTAAAGATTCCGGCCATTGTCTGGGCGGACACGGCGGAATTCTCGATCGCATCGATTCACTGCTTTTTTGTGGTCCGGTCCTCTATTTCCTCCTGGTCATCGTCCGATAATGAGACGTATTTCCCTGCTCGGATCGACCGGTTCAATTGGTGTCAATGTCCTCGACATCGTTCGCCGTTTTCCCGATCGCTTCAAGATCGTAGGTCTCGCCGCCGGATGCAATGTCGATTCCCTCACGGCCCAGGTCGTAGAGTTTGCTCCTGATTGCATCTCCGTCTGTGATGAGCGGCACGCGAAACTTCTCCAGGATAGACTGCCATCTATCTGGCATAACCGGATTTTCCGGGGCGACGAGGGTAACCGGATAGTCGCTGCCCATGATACGGCAGATATAACCGTCTCGGCGATTGTCGGCGCGGCCGGATTGCAACCGACCCTGGCGGCGATCAGGGCCGGAAAGGATGTCGGCCTGGCCAACAAGGAGACCCTGGTCATGGCCGGCAGGATCGTCATGGATGCGGTCGCGGCACAGGGTGTGCGGATGCTGCCGGTGGATTCCGAACACAGCGCCATCTTTCAGGCCCTTCAGGCCGGACGGCGGGAGGATGTGAAAAAGATCATCCTGACCGCCTCGGGGGGGCCGTTCCGAGGCAAAAAGCCTGAGGAATTGCGGCAGGTAACGAGGGAGGATGCCCTCAACCATCCGAAATGGAAGATGGGGCGGAAGATCTCCATCGATTCGGCGACATTGATGAACAAAGGACTTGAGGTCATTGAAGCCAAATGGCTGTTTGGTGCCCCGGCCGACGGCATCGAGGTCCTGGTCCATCCGCAGTCGATCGTCCATTCCCTGGTGGAGTTCCAGGATGGATCGGTGATTGCCCAACTCGGCATACCCGACATGCGTATTCCGATAACCTACGCCCTGTCCTATCCCGAACGCCTGGCGTTGCCCCTGCCCTCACTGAATCTCGCCGAATGCGCCACGCTGGATTTTTACCAGCCTGACCATCGTTCCTTCCCGGCTCTGGAACTCGCCTTCGACGCCCTCCGGTCCGGAGGAGTTCAGCCCGCAGTGCTGAATGCCGCAAATGAGATTGCCGTCGAGGCATTTCTGCAGGGCCGTATTGATTTTACTTCCATCGTCGATATAGTATCTGCGACAATGGACCGGATACAGGGTGGCAGTGAAGAAAATCTTGATGATATCCTCGAGGCTGATGCCGAGGCACGCCGCAGGGCTTCCGCGCTATCCGGTCTGGCTGTACGCCGCTGATCTTCCTCATTCCTTGTTACTGCAGCCATCACATGATCCCCTTGAGGGGTAAAAATATATATGAATACAATAGCTTCCTTTGTCCTGGTCCTGGGTGTCCTGATCTTCGTTCATGAACTTGGCCACTTCATCTTTGCCAAGCTTTTCGGGGTCAGGGTCCTCAAATTTTCCCTCGGTTTCGGTCCCAAACTTCTCGGCAGGGTGGTCGGTGGAACGGAGTACGTCATTTCGGCGTTCCCCCTCGGCGGATTTGTCAAGATGTTTGGCGAAAACCCTGACGAGCAGCAGATTGACGAGGCTGACCGGAGGGTTTCCTTTTCGCACAAATCGGTAGCGGCGAGATTCTGCATCGTCCTCGCCGGGCCGCTGTTCAACCTGTTGTTTGCCGTTGTGCTGTTCTTCGGCCTGTTCGTCGCCATTGGCGTGCCACAGCCTGTCGACACTACCCTGGTCGGGAAGGTCAACGAGGATTCACCGGCTTTTGCCGCCGGTCTCAAGGCCGGTGACGAGATACTCGGTATCGACGGCAGCCCGACCATCCATTGGGAAGACGTTCTTAATGGAGTCAAGCGAAGCGAGGGGCGGTCGCTGACGATGGCCGTCCGGCGGGGCCAGGAGGAGCTCACGCTGTCGGTCGTGCCGCAGCGGGATAGCGTCAAGAACGTCTTCGGCGAGGAGGTCGAGCAGCGGTACATGATCGGCATCGTCAAGGACGACAAGGTCGAGTACCACCGGGTCGGCCCGGTGCAGGCCTTGGTCGATGCCTGCCGCCAGACCTGGATGTATGTTTCGCTGACGGCCCTGGGTTTCATCAAGATCATCCAACGAGTGGTGCCGGCGTCGGAACTCGGCGGGCCCATCCTCATCGCCCAGATCGCCGGTGAGCAGATGAAGGCCGGCTGGATCAATCTGGTCTATTTCATGGGGCTGCTCAGCGTCAACCTCGGCATCCTCAATCTCCTGCCGATCCCGGTGCTTGATGGCGGCCATCTGGTCTTCCTCTCCATCGAGGGGGTCATGCGCCGGCCGGTGCACGAGCGGGCCCAGATCATCGCCCAGCAGGTCGGCATCGCCCTCCTCGGCGCCCTGATGATCTTTGTCTTCTACAACGACATCATCAGGATCCTGCAGTGAGTCAGACGGATCGCCCGCTGATACTGGCCATCGATACGGCCACGCCGTGCTGCTCGGTGGCGATTACCGAAGGCGGTCAGGAAGGAGGCAGAGTCCTCGCCGGCATGACCCTGTGCGGGACCGTGACCCACTCGCGACGACTTCTGACCAGAATCGACCAGCTGCTCGAAGAGACGGCCGTCACCTGGATGGGGCTCGACGC
Source organism: Desulfobulbus sp. Tol-SR (assembly GCA_000769715.1). Lineage (GTDB taxonomy): Bacteria > Desulfobacterota > Desulfobulbia > Desulfobulbales > Desulfocapsaceae > Desulfoprunum. The sequence continues at coordinate 14,903 of JROS01000079.1, read as the reverse complement.
GATTGCGGTGAGTATCGGACCCGGCAGTTTCACCGGGCTGCGGATCGGCATGGCGACGGCGAAAGGGCTGGCCTTCGCCGGCAACAGGCCGCTCCTCGGCGTCTCGACCCTCACGGGCCTGGCCTCCTCCTGCAGCACCGGCAAGGAGATCTGTGCGGTTCTCGATGCCCACAAACAACAGGTGTATGCCGCCTTTTTTCGCCGCTCGCCCTTCGGGAAGCTTGAGCAGATGACGCAAACGGTCGTTGTCGCCCCGGAACAGCTGGCCGCCGGTATCCGCGAGCCAGTCTACATGGTGGGCGATGCGGTGGCCGTCTATGGAGAGTACTGGCGCGAGGTCCTCGGGGATCGCTATGAAGCGGCTCCCGCTCAGCTGCATCTGCCGTCGGCGGCATCGCTGGGCCTGATCGCCGCCGATCAACTGCAGCGTGGCGACCTGCTCGACCCTGGATCGGCCGTACCCCTGTATGTCCGGGCCTCCGAGGCGGAGCTCAACCTGGCGGCGACGGGATCCGGTCGTCTGCCGCAGCGCGAAACGATTCAGCCATGATCAGTCGACGTCAGACAAGAGAGATCGCCATCGGCGCGGTCGGAATCGGCAACGGGCACCCGGTGTCGGTCCAGTCGATGACCAATACCTTCACCACCGATGTCGAGGCCACGGTGGCCCAGATTCATCGGCTCGAGGCCGCCGGCTGCGACCTGATCCGGGTGGCGGTGCCGGATATGGAGGCGGCGGCGGCGCTGCAGTCGATCCGTGATGCCATTGCCATCCCGCTCATCGCCGACATCCATTTCGATTCCCGCCTGGCCGTGGCGGCAATGGAGCACGGTGCCCAGGGCATCCGCATAAATCCCGGCAACCTTGGCGGCAAGGACAAGATTGCCCGGGTCGTGGCGGCGGCGAAACAGCATCATGTGCCGATCCGGGTCGGGGTCAACAGCGGGTCGATCGAAAAGGATCTGCTCAAGGCCCACGGCTATCCGACGGCGGACAACCCGAAGGCCCTGATCGCCAGCGCCCTCCGCAATGTCCGGATGATCGAGGATCTCGGCTATGACGCGATGAAGATCTCGATCAAGTCCTCCGATGTGCTGACGACGATCAACGGCTACCGGCAGCTGTCGCAGGTGACCGATTATCCGCTTCATCTCGGGGTGACCGAGGCCGGCGGCCTGATCGCCGGCACCGTCAAATCGAGCGTGGCCCTCGGCATCCTGCTCAGCCAGGGGATCGGCGACACCTTCCGGGTATCGCTGACCCGCGACCCGGTCGAGGAGGTGCGGGTCGGCTTTGAGCTGCTCCGGTCCCTGAAAATCCGGGAGCGGGGGCCGGCACTGATCTCCTGCCCGACCTGCGGCAGGACCCGGATCGATCTTTTCGGTCTGGCGGAAAAGGTCGAGCAGTATGTCCGGACCATGACCGTCCCGCTCAAGGTCGCGGTGATGGGATGCGTGGTCAACGGTCCGGGGGAGGCGCGTGAGGCCGATATCGGCATCGCCGGCGGCCACGGGGTCGGCATTATCTTCAAGAAGGGGGAAATATTCAGGAAGGTTGCCGAGAACGATCTGCTCGATGTCTTCCTGGCCGAATTGAAAAAAATGGAGGATGAAGGGCAAAAAAGCTGAAAATATGCTACATTGCTATCGATTCTCCACTTGCTGCCGGGTAGCCGAATGGGCCGCACAATACAACTTTCCAATTAATGTATCTAACCTATGCGCTATTCACAGCTGTTTTTGCCGACATTGAAGGAAACCCCGGCCGAGGCCGAAGTCGTCAGTCATCGTCTGATGCTGCGGGCAGGATTCATCCGCAAGCTCAGTGCCGGGGTCTATACCTATCTGCCCTATGGCCTCGCCGCGTTGCGCCGCGTCGAGCAGATCGTCCGCGAGGAGATGAACCGGGCCGGGGCCCAGGAGCTGCTGATGCCGATGGTGCAGCCGGCCGACCTGTGGAAGGAGACCGGCCGCTACGACAAATATGGTCCGGAGCTGCTGCGGTTTGTCGATCGGCACGAACGGGAATCCTGCCTGGGACCGACCCACGAGGAGGTCATCACCGATATCGTTCGCCGGGAACTCCATTCCTATCGTGACCTGCCGGTCAATTTCTACCAGATCCAGACCAAATTCCGGGACGAGATCCGGCCACGGTTCGGCCTGATGCGCGGCCGGGAGTTCGTCATGAAGGATGCCTACTCCTTCGATGTCAGCGACGAGCAGGCCGGGGTCAGCTATATGAAGATGTACGAGGCCTACCGGCGTATCTTCACCCGCTGCGGACTTACCTTCCGCGCCGTGCAGGCCGACTCGGGGGCGATAGGCGGAAATTTTTCCCACGAATTCATGGTGTTGGCCAAGACCGGCGAGGACACGATCGTTGTCTGCACCGCCTGCGAGTACGCCGCCAATATGGAAAAGGCCGAGGTCCGGATGCCGGCGACGATCGAGGTCGAGGCGATGCTCGACATCGAAAAGGTCGAGACCCCCGGCAAGCGCAAGGTCGAATCGGTCTGCGAGTTTCTCGGCGTCGAGCCGTCGCGGCTGATCAAGACGATGATCTACCTCGCCGACGGCCGACCGGTGGCGGTGCTGGTCCGCGGTGATCGCGAAGTCGAGGAGGTCAAGCTGAAGAACCTGCTTCAGGTTGCCGATGTCGAGCTGGCCGACGACAAGCAGGCCTTTGACGCCACCGGCGTGCCGACCGGCTATATCGGTCCGGTCGGCCTGGCCATCCGGGTCGTGGCCGACCAGGAAGTGGCCCTGATGCGCAATGCCGTGACCGGCGCCAACCAGAAGAACTATCACCTCAAAAACGTCAATCCCGGGCGGGATTTCCAGGCCGAGGCCTTCACCGATCTGCGCCAGATCACCACCGACGATCCCTGCCCCGTCTGCGGCGGCAGGCTGGAGTTGACCGAAGGCATCGAGGTCGGCCATATCTTCAAGCTGGGGACCTCCTATTCCGAGAAGATGCAGGCGATGTTTCAGGACAGTGACGGCACCGAGAAGCCGTTTGTCATGGGCTGTTACGGCATCGGCGTCAGCCGGGTCGTCGCCGCCGCGATCGAACAGAACCACGACGATGACGGCATCGTCTTCCCGGTGCCGCTGGCGCCATTCACGGCGATCATCCTCGACCTCGATCCGCGGGACGAAAAGATCGATGCTGCAGCCCAGGGACTGTACAGGGGACTGGTCGAGAAGGGGATCGACGTGCTGCTCGACGACCGGGATGAGCGGCCCGGCGCCAAGTTCAAGGATGCCGATCTCCTCGGCATCCCCTTCCGCATCACCGTCGGCAAGAAATATCTGCAGGACGGGATCGTCGAGTTGCGGGAGCGAAAGGGCGGAGAGGTCGAAGAACTGGCTCCGGCGCAACTGCTGACGGTGCTTCCGCCCAGGATTGCCGAAGCGATCAACCGATAACCCGGAAGGTGACCGTCTCTATGCCAGGGTCAATGATCAATCCTCAGGGTCTCAAGATCCTGACCGCCAACTATCTCCAGGACGCCGATCTGTCACTGATCGATCAGGCCTGGGATGAGGTGGTCAGGGTTCATGGCGGCAAGAAGCATTTCTCGGGCGAACCGTACCTGCTGCACGCCCTGGATGTCGCATCGATGCTGGCCTCGATGCACCTCGACCTCGACACGATCCTGGCCGGACTGCTGCACGGGGTGTTGAAGGAGGGGGTGACCGTCAAGGAACTGGAGGAAAAATTCGGTAATGATGTGGCGGCCATCGTCAATGGTTCGACCCGGATCACCGAGGTCCAGTATGATACCAAGCTGGCGAGCCAGGCCGAGAACGTCCGCAAGCTGCTGCTGGCCATTGCCGCCGACATCCGGGTCCTCCTGGTGAAACTGGTCGATCGTCTGCAGGATATGTTCCTGCTCGATGCCGTTGACCGGGAAACGCAGGTGGAGACGGCCCGGGAGACGATGGACCTGTACGCTCCCCTGGCCAGCCGCATCGGCATCGACTGGATGAAAAGGGAGCTGGAGGACCTCGCCTTCAAGTACCTGTATCCGCAGGAGCATGCCGACCTCGCAGGCCGACTCGAAAATTCCCTGGACGAGCGGCAGCGGTATGTCAACGAGGTCATCGGCATCCTCCACGACAAACTGGCCGAGAGCGATATCACGGCGATGAGGATCATCGGCAGACCGAAGCACCTCTATTCGATCTACAAGAAACTGATGGTCCAGAACATCCCGCTCGAAAGGGTCTATGACAAGGTGGCCTTCCGCATCATCGTTGAGACGGTCAGCCAATGCTACGAAGCCCTGGGGGTCATTCATGCCAACTGGGCCCCGGTCCCGGGGAGGATCAAGGATTTCATCTCCTCGCCCAAGGCCAACAACTACCAGTCGATGCACACCACGGTGGTCGGGCCGAGCGGCCATTTCATCGAGATCCAGATCCGTACCGAAGAGATGGACCGGGTGGCCCAGGAGGGCGTTGCCGCCCATTGGGCCTACAAGGAAGGACAGAAGGTCAGCTCGAGCGATGCCCGCCTCTTCCGTGAACTGAAGAAGCTGGTCAAGTCGCTGCACGAGGTCGAAGATCCGCGCGAATTCCTCGACAGCGTCAGGGGGGAACTCTACGAGCCGGATATTTTCGCCCTCACCCCCGGTGGACAGGTCAAGGAGCTGTCGATCGGCAGCTGCCCCATCGATTTCGCCTACGCCGTGCATACCGAGGTCGGCGATCACTGCGTCGGCGCCAAGGTCAACGGGCGCCTGGTCCCGCTCAAGCATCATCTGCAGACGGGAGATATCGTCGAGATCATCACCTCGCCGAACCAGCGCCCGCGCCGCGGCTGGCTCGACCTCGTCAAGACCAGCAGGGCCAGATCGCGGATCCGTAACTGGTTGCGCAAGGAAGAGAAGGAAAAGGCGCTGAAACTCGGCCGTGAGATCTGCGAGCGTGAGTTGCGGAACAACAATACGACCTTCCGCAAGATTATCAAAAGCGGGCATATCCGGCTTCTCCTGAAGACGCTGCACTGTAATACGCTCGATGACATGCTGATCAAGGTCGGCAGCGGCGTAATCACCGTGGGCACCCTGGTGAGGGCCCTGCAGCCACCGGAACTGCAGCAGGAGAAGGACATGGCGGCGGCCGAACTGCCGCCGGCGGTACTGGCGGCGCAGATGGTCAGCCAGCAGTCATCGGAGAAGGGGCCGGGTAAACCGGGGATCAGCATCGACGGTATCGACGGCATGCTGGTCAAGATCAGCCAGTGCTGCAGTCCGGTGCCGGGAGATCCCATCGTCGGCTTCATTACCACAGGGCGTGGCGTCTCGGTCCATAAGGCCGATTGCGGCAATCTCCTGAGCACCGATCCATTGCGGTGGATCAAGGTCTCCTGGGACGGCATCGAGGACAAGCATTACAAGGTCGGGATCCATATCAGCGCCGAGAACAGCCGTGGGATCTTCGCCGAGGTCAGCTCGGCGATCAGCGCCGACAACGCCAATATCCTGGAGGTGGCGGCCCATGTGACTCCGGCCGATATCGCCGATCTGACCATCTCCATCGAGGTCGCCAACCTCGATCACCTCCATTCGCTGATGCAGCATCTGCGGCAGATGGAGCATGTTATCACCGTGCGGAGGCTCTAGGCGGGAGGTGACGGTCTGTGAAGTCTGCGGCAACGAGATTGAAATTGGCAGTCTGTCCTGCAGATTCTGCGGCAGCCGGCAGGAAGAGGAATCAAAGCCGGGCAGGACGCCGTTTCTGAAAAAGGCAGTCAACCTCAAGCACGGCCATCCCACTGTCGAGACCGCCCTCCGCCGGTTGGCGGTGGAGATCGAGCAGGCCAGGAACGAGGGGGTCAGCGTGCTGATCCTGGTCCATGGATACGGGGCGAGCGGCAAGGGCGGAATCATCCGCGAGGAATGCCGGAAGTATTTAGAGCATCTGCGGCGGGAAAAGGAGATCAACGACTTCGTCCCCGGTGATGGCGGCGGCAAATCCGGACCGGTGAAGGCACTGTTCCGCCGCTATCCCCACCTTCGTCAAGATCGGGAACTTGCAGTCCCCAATCCTGGGATTACCACGGTGCTTCTGTAAGTGTTTTCCCTCCTGGCCGCTCTTCTTCCCCCATTCAGCTATCATATCCGGGAGAATAATTCGGCCGCAGGTATTGACAGATGTATTTTTGCTGCAAATACAGTATAGGGAGTGGGTCGGCTTTGCATGAGTGATTTTTCGGGCAGTATCCCGGAAAAACGTCATGGAAGGGGAAGAAAAAAGAGAGGTGCCGCGAGTGGTGCCTGCATATCTGTCCGAAGACAAAAGGAGTGAGGAATGAGAAAAATCATACTACTGATCGCGGTCAGTCTGCTGTGTGGGGGTCCGATGTCCGCCGTCGCCGCAGAGCAGGCCAAGGAAGCAGGGAAGCTCTCAACATTTCAGGAGAAATTGAGCTACAGCATGGGCTTGGACGTTGGCACTTATTTCAAGGGCATGGGTGACGATATCTCCATCGATATCCTGATGAAGGGAATCCAGGATGCCTATGGCGGCTCAAACAATCTGCTGACGCAAGAGGAGATTGCCGCGGTTCAGAAAGAGTATGCTGAAAAAATGCAGGCCCGTCAGGCCGAAAAAATGAAAGAACTGCAGGAGAAGAATAAGAAGGCCGGTCTTGCCTTTCTGGAAGAGAACAAGAAGAAAAAGGGAGTTACCGTCACCAAAAGCGGTCTGCAGTATGAGGTGCTGAAGCAGGGAGACGGACCCAAACCGAAGGCGACCGACACCGTCAAGGTCGATTATGTCGGCACCCTGGCAAACGGTGAGGAGTTCGACAATTCGATCAAGAAGGGAGAGCCGGCGGTGTTCTCTGTGGGCCAGGTCATCCCCGGCTGGAGCGAGGCCCTGCAACTGATGAACGTCGGGTCGAAGTATAAGATAGTCATCCCCGCCGACTTGGCGTATGGCGACAACGGTGCTCCTCCAGTCATCGAGCCTGGGGCGGTTCTGGTCTTTGAGGTCGATCTGCGCTCCATCGAAAAACCGGCGGCAAAGAAATAAGCCTCTGTTTCGCACGATAACAGCCAAAGGCCTGCGGGATATTCCTGCAGGCCTTTTTTGTTTGCACACCAGGCATGGCTGGCAATCCCAGCCTGCACACTCTCGATCGGCAATCACCCGGTTATTAATGAGGGTGTTCGCCGATGAGGGCAAGTGCTCCCTTGAGTCCTTCAAGAAGGACAAAACGGCCGAGCGGCACCAGGTTGCAGGGGAAGGAACGGATAAAGAGGGGGTTGGCGCAGAGACCGCCGGAAAGATAGAGCCGGTCGGGTTTGCCGGCAAAATTGTAGGCATTGAGGGCGATCCCTTTGACGAACCTGGCAACCGCCTCGGATTCGCTCTGGCCGTTGATCACCGCATCGAAGATGTGGCTCATGCCAAGGACGCCGCAGGTCACCGAGAACGACAAGGCCGGTACGGCGAGTGAGGCAAAGTCGAGGTCGTAGTATTTCTCCAGCAGTTCGATGGTAAAGCCCATCGAGGCCCCGCATTCGGCGTTCCACCCCATATCCTTGACCTGTCCGTGTTCATAGCGGACGAACTTGATGTCCCGGCTGCCGCAATCGAGCAGGGTATAACAGTCTTCGCGGATCAGCCGTTCGCCGCCGCGGGCCAGAGCGGTCAATTCGTTGACGTAGTAGTCGGCATACTTTCTGCCGTTATGGCCGGTGGCGATATCCACCCGCCAGTTGCGATCGAAATCCCGGGTGGGGATGATCCGAGGGCCGGCTCCTTCCTGCGCGGTGTCGAGGAGCTTGATGTAGGAAGTGCCGAAATCAGCGAGGAGCACAGCGGACCCCCGACAGTTCGAGAAACGCCTGGATCTTGGCCTTGGCGCTGTTGCCGACGGTCACGTCGCAGTCGAGGTACAGCCCGCGGGGATGCCGTCGCGCCAGGTGTTGGGCCAGCGCCGTCTTGGCACAGAAGGATTGGGCGAAGAACACGGTCGGCACCTCGGGGTTGTAATGCTCCTCCAGTTCCTTGTTGTCAGGGGTCTTGTTCTCCATGCAGCGGGCCCAGCCGTAGATATGGGTGGTGTCGGGGAAGAGGGTGAGCAGCGAAAAATCCCGTGGCGGCACCCCCCAGAAACCGGCGGTGGGAAGACAGGGAGGGGCCTCGACCGCCGGCTTCGTCTTCCGTACCGCCGCGGTGATGGCCGACATCCTGTCGATGAGCGGCATCTTCGTCCGGCACAGGGGCGTACCGAAATTGACGCTGTCCTGGTTCCTGGTCGGGATGATGGCGGTACCGGGCAGCAGATCGGCCAGGATCGTGGCGGTATGGAGAGCGCTGTCGCACTTGCCGGGACCGACATCGATGTAGATCCGGTCCAGGTCAAGGGCCATGGCATTGATCATCACGGTCCGCAGGATGGCGCAGTACACCTGGGGCAGATATGGCGACGCCGCGTCAATATCCTTCCTGATGATGGGTTCGTCGAGGTCGAAGACCTGGGCGCCGCTCTCCTCGAGCATGCCGATGATCGAAAGTGAAGGAATACCGACGATCCCGACTCGCATTGTGTCGTTGATGACCGTGTCCATTACTGGTCCTGCATCTTCAGGAGATATATGCCGATGCCGGCGAAGATCAGATGGATGATGGTGGCGGCGAACAACGGCGGGATATAGGCTGCCCTGGCCAGAGACTGAAGGGCGCCCCACGCCCCCCAGGCGAAGAAGGCGAGACCGCAGCTGGCGGGAATGGCGATGGAGAGATCGCGCCCCCATTTCTGGTAGGAAATGAGCAGAATCGGGAGCCCCAGCAGGAGCAGGGGAAAGCCGAGAAAGATGTACGAGATCCGGCTCAGAAACTCCGCCCAGGCACGATGTTTTTCATGGTCGGTTTCCTTTTTGAATATGTCGAGGAACAGTCCGGTCAGGGACAGCTCGGCCGCCTGGTACTCGGGGACGAGAAAGTTTTCGGGATGTTCCGGCAGACTGGTCTGCCAGTACTTGAAATTCCTGACCTTGTAGGTCGCATCTTTATTGGCCACCTGGATCTGGCCTTCCTTCAGTATCCACTCACCCCGTTGTTCACTCCAATCCGCCCAATCGGCGCTGATCAGGGTGCGGATATTGTAGTTTTCGTCCCAGCGGGAATAGGAAAAATTCTTGAACACATAATTGTCGGTGTGCGGCCATTCGAAGGAATAGAAGCCTTCCTTGCCCTTGTAATAGAACCGGCCGTTCCTGTGGATGCCGAGGGGCACCTTGCCCTTGACCTGTTCGTACCAGATGTTGTTGGTCGCCGAGATGGTCTTGGGCAGAAGGAACTGGGCCGCGGCCAGGAAGAGCAGGGTGAGGCAGAAACCGCCGATGAGCAGCGGCTTGACGATCAGTTTGAGCGGTATGCCGCCGGCTTTCATGGCGTTGAGTTCCCGGGTGTGATTGAGGATGCCGAGAGTGATGACGCCGGAGAGGAGAACGAGGATCGGCCCTATCTGGTCGATGATGAAGGGGATATTAAGGAGAAAGAATTTGATCGCCAGCACGAAGGATTTTCCGGCCCTGGAAAAGTTGTCGATCTTCTCGAAAAAATCGATCAACAGATAGATGGCAACGAACCCGACATTGACGGTGAAGAAATATTTAATGAATTGACCAAGAAGGTAGTGGTCCAGCAATTTCAAGGCGATATGGCTCCGTTATGGGTGATGGCATCGCGTTGTGCGGGGACTGGCTCCGGTGCAGGGAGTGTAGGAAAAAAGACCAGACAGCGTGACACCCTTTCGGCACGAATGTGCCCCCGGTGTAAGGTAGGAAACAATCAGGCGGTTGAATGATGTTGACATGCTGTGGCAGCGATTCTGAAAACGGCAAAGAGATCGTCCGCCCAGGAAGAGAACTGCCCGCCAATCCAGTCTAGGTACCATTATCGGCACCTTGCGTCAAGGGCCTTCCACGGCGGTCCGGAAAGACGCTCCAGGGGGTGCGGCGCTGTAAGGCGCAAGGGGAGGACAGCGGCTAAACCTTGCTTTTTCGAAAATCCGTGTGCTATATTGAACACCTGTGGCGATGCTTGCAAGCCGGCTGGAACCAGCGGCTGGAAAGCAAGGGTCAGGCTGTTCCGCTGCATCCATACCAGGTGTGAGGGCGGGGCTGAAACTTCAAGGAGGTGGCTGGCAATCCGGCTATTGCAGCATCGGCGCCACAATGCGAGCCTCGATGACAAGTCGGGGGGACCTGTCGCGTCGGTGGCGGGCTGTATCGGCGGTAATGATCCGGGCTGCTCCTTCATTTTCGCGTCCAGCCCTGTTTGTGCGCCTGTTTCCAGCGAATACATGGCGAGCAGGTTGCCGCGCGATCCTCCCTTACCGGATGCCAATGCTGTAACACATGGCAAAAATTCAAAAAAACGTTGTCTCTTCCCTCTGCACGATTGCTTCGAAGCAGACCGCGAAAGAACGTCTTCAGGCTTTCTGGAATGTCTTCGACAAGGACGATGATGTCCTTGTCGTAATCAACGCCGACCCGGATGCGCTGGCCGGCGCCATGGCCGTCAAGAGGCTGCTCCGTTACCGGGTCAAGAACGTCGTCATCGCCCACCCGAACGAGATTCGCCGCCTCAACAACGTCGCCATGGTCGAGCGGCTGAAGATCCCGATCGAACGGCTGAACAACGTCAAACTCAACGATTACCGCAAAAAGGTAATGGTCGACTCCCAACCCGATCATCTGCCCTGTTTCGAAAAAATCTATTTCGATGTTATTATCGATCACCATCCGCCGACCAGCAAATGGGAAGGCGTTCGCTTTGTCGACATCCGCGCCGATTACGGTTCGACGTCGACAATGATGGTCGAATATCTCCGGGCTGCCGAACTGAAACCCTCGGTCTCGCTGGCGACAGCGCTGTTTTACGGCATCAAGGTCGATACCGAGAATTTTGAGAAGAAATCATTGCTGGCCGACGGCATCGCCTTCCGCTACCTCTTCAATATCGCCAACCGGGACCTGGTCCGCAAATTCGAATTGACGGACCTGAGGCGTTCCGAACTGCGCTATTTCACTCTTGCCATGCAGGAATTGAGATACTCCAAGCGGCGCTATTATACCCATCTCGGCAAGGTTCGCAGTCCCGATGTGCTGGTGATCATCGCCGACTTTCTCAATCATGTGGGTGAGATCGACTGGGTGTTCGTTTCCGGAATCCATGGTGAGAGGCTGATTGTGATCTTCCGTTGCGATGGCTACCGCAAGAGTGCCGGTAAACTGGCCACGAGAATATTCAGTTCGGTCGGTTCCGCAGGGGGACACAAGGAGGCGGCTCGGGCGGAGGTGCCGTTGAAAAATCTGGCCCTGGGTGACCGGCCGTTCAATTCGGACAGCTTGAAACGACTGATCAGCAGTCATATCTGAGCTGGTCCGGCGGTGACGACGGTATCGACGCCGAGGGTAGTCTGAAGATGGTTTTGCACGGGGTTCATCCCTGCTCAACGACGTTACCTGTCTGCATTTCATAATGGGGGAATGAATGCTGAAGCCGACGACACTCGCAATGATACTGGCGGGAGGCCGGGTCGACGAGCTCAACGTATTGACGTATTACCGGCCGAAATCGGCCCTGCCCTTTGGCGGTTTCGGCCGGGTCATCGATTTCGCCCTCAGCAACCTGATGAACTCCGGCATCGAACGGGTCGCGATCCTCAGCCAGTACCGCAGCTATTCACTGATCAACCATATCGGCACCGGGGCGGCCTGGGACATGCTTGGCCGCAACCGCGGCATCTCGATCCTTCCCCCCTATATCGGCTCGGACCAGACGAACTGGTACCGCGGTTCCGCCGATGCGGTCTACAGAAATATCGATTTCGTCCAGTATTATGAACCGGAGCAGATTCTCATCCTGTCCGGCGATCACATCTACAAGATGGATTACCAGCATATGATCGCCTATCATCGCGAAAAGGATGCCGACCTGACCGTGGGGGTCATCCGGGTGAAGCCGGATCAGGCCCACCGGTTCGGGATCGCCGCGCTCGATGATGAGGACGGGGCGCGGGGCGGCAGGGTCACAGCCTATTGGGAGAAGCCGCAGGAGCCCGAGTCGGATTGGGCCTCGTTGACGGTGCTCTGTTTCAAGCCCGAGGTGATGTACCGGCTGCTGAACGAGAATCAGAACGATGTCTCATTCGAGTTCGGGCGGGATATCATCCCCAGGCTGATGAAGGCCGGTGGGCGGGTCTATGCCTACAAATTCTGCGGCTACTGGGGGTATACCAGGACCATCGAGGAATACTGGCAGTCCAACATGGATCTACTGGGCAAGGCGCCGCTCATCGACATGGAGAAATGGGGCTTCAGGACCAACCTCGATCATCGCGGCATCCGCGATTTCCAGCCGGTGGTGGTCGGCGATGACGCCACGGTGCATGACAGCCTGGTGTACAACGGCAGTGTGGTCGACGGCACGGTGCGGCGCTCGATCATCTTCCCCGGCGTCATCGTCGAAAAAGGGGCGGTCATCGAGGATTCGGTTCTGTTCTTCAACAACCACATCGGTCGCAATTGCCGGCTGAGCAAGGTCGTCGCCGACGTCAACAACACCTTCGGCGAAGGGGTGGTGGTGGGCGCCGAGGCCGGGCAGCAGGCGGAGGCGGTAACGGTAGTCGGATGGAACAACATCATTCCCAATCAGGTGGTCATCGGCGAAGGGGCCACAATCTATCCGCTCCTGGGGAGCGGACGGTGGAAGAAGGTGGTTGCAGCGGGGGAGGTGCTCAGATGATTGCAGCAAAGGAAGCCCTGGTTCTCCTGTTGGCAGGCGGTGTCGGCAGTCGGCTCAATATCCTGGTGCAGAATCGGGCCAAACCGGCCGTACCCTTCGGCGGCATCTACCGGATCATCGATTTCAGCATGAGCAACGTGGTCAACTCCGGTCTGAAAAAGGTCGGGGTCCTGACCCAGTACAAACCCCTGTCGCTGATGAGTCACCTCGGCGCCGGCGAGGCCTGGGACCTGACCGGCCGGACCCGCGGGGTCAAGATTCTGCCGCCCCGCACCGGTTCGAAGGACTCCGACTGGTACAAGGGGACGGCCGACGCCATCCGCCGCAATATCGACTTCATCGGCTCGAATCCGACCGACGAGGTGGTGATACTGTCCGGTGACCATATCTATCACATGGATTTCGACGCGATGATCGAATACCACCGGTCGAAGAAGGCCGACGTGACGGTGGCGATGATGGTGGTGCCGAAGAGCCAGATCCATCAGTTCGGGGCCGGGGTCACCGATAACCGCAACCGGATCATCGACTGGGAAGAGAAGCCGAAGGTGCCGCGGACCAACCTGGCGTCGATGGGAATTTATGTCTTCGATCGCCGCTATCTCCTCGACTCTCTGGCCCGGGACAAGAACGGTGTGGATTTCGGCATGCATATCCTGCCCCATGCCATTGCCCATGACAACACCTTTGCCTATCCCTTCTACGGGTACTGGCGTGATGTCGGCACGATCCAGGCCTACTGGGAAGCCAATATGGACATCATCAGGAAGGAGAGCGGCATCTCCCCGGAAAAATGGCGGATACGGACCAATGTCGAGGCCGAGGGGCGGGCCGCCGATCGTCCGCCGGTCCGCTTCGGGGCCGAGGCCCAGGTACAGACCTCGCTGATCTCTTCGGGGTGCACCATCCAGGGAACGGTCATCAACTCCGTGCTGTCGCCAGGCGTTGTCGTGGAAAAGGGGGCGGTCGTCCGGAATTCGATTCTCTTTTCCGACTGTATCGTCAAGAAGAAAGCGGTAGTCGACCTCGCGATCTTCGACAAACAGGTGGAGGTTGGGGAAGGGGTGCACATCGGGGTCGGTGAGGGCCACGATACCCCCAACCGGCAGCACCCGAAGCATCTCTACACCGGGATCACGCTGGTCGGCAAGGGAGTCGGTGTACCGGCCGGGGTCAAGGTCGGCCGCAACTGCGTCATCGATTCCTACTGTCGCCGGGAATCGTTCAGCCGGAAGACGATCGGCACCGGGGAAACCATGTCAAAGGATGGCGAGATCAGCTGAAACCAGGCGCCGGGATGGAAAAATATTGCGGTTTTGCGAAATGAAGGTAATATTCCGCACGTTCCGATCAACTACGCCCTCGTAGCTCAGTGGATAGAGCACAGGATTCCTAATCCTGGTGCCGCAGGTCCGATTCCTGCCGGGGGCACCAATAAAATAAGGGGTTGCAGGGTGTGTCTCTGCAGCTCTTTTCTGTTTTGCGGTCGATTTGTCCAACCATTGTCCAACCTTTTTTCCTTCATACCAGTTTCCCCTTCAGTCGTCCGACCATCCGCAATCCGATCGTCATCATGGTGGCTGGCCTTGAAGCGGTTCCGTCCCCGCCAGGAACCCATGTGTAATCGATCTGTCAGAATCGCCGGCCATCCTTCCTATTTCCCAGGGGGGAGGATATGAAGGACCAGCTTGAGGATTTGATCGATGCTGCCTGTGATCTCTATGGCAACTACAGTATCTATGAAGTGATCGACCTGGTCCGGTCATCCGCCATCGAACGAATGATGGAGATGTACGGGCAGGAAATAGAGATGGAGAAGGTAGAGCGGTACTTCTCCATTCTCGATCAGATCTGCGAATGGCGAGACCCGGCGCCGCTGTAGCGCTGAATATATGGCAACGGGCGCCTTCCTGCCAGGAGTGGCGGCCCTGCCCCACAGGGTGACAACTTGGTTGAAAGACCGTGGCCGGTTTTGCCGCAGTGGCCGACTTTCGCCCACCAGAAACAGGAAAGGCCGGGTCCAGATCGCTCTGTCCCGGCCCTTCGGTGATGCGTTTGATAGATTGTATCAGAATTCAATCCATTCTATGGCCTCATCATCACTCAGGGTCCGTCAAAAATTAACC
>JROS01000078.1 GCA_000769715.1 Desulfobulbus sp. Tol-SR | reverse complement strand
CTTGCCGGAACCGGTCTCACCCACCAGCAACACCAGACGGTGATACAAGCCTTCGGCTGCCTGGAGGGATCGTTTTATCTTGTCGTGAATCGGCTCGGCCATGATCGCTCCTTATTGCTCGGTGTCCGGCTTATCGGATTTGTCAGCCGCACCGCCGGAGCGGACCCATTCGTCCACTTCGTCTTGTTTGAACATCCAGCGACGGCCGACGCGATGACCGGGCATTGCCCGTTGTTCGATCCACTTGTAGACCGTCTCGTTGCTTACATTCAGATATTTGCAAATGTCATCGACCGTCAGCCATCTCTCATCCATAGCCTTCGTCCTTCGTTCATCATGTTTTCGGTAAAAGCCCGAAGGTCTCCGGGAAACCCGAAATCCGGACACAGTGCCGCAAATTAACCTCCATAAACTACATTGATGGATTGCCAAAATCAAGCGTTTTGTGCCGAATAGAGACGACTTTTCCAAAAAACGGCCTGATTGTCGTTGGTGATACGTTCGCCGTTCTGAGGCGCATGCATGGTGTAAGTCCATACAGCACAGGCGATTGAGCCCCTGGCTGCAGCCACCATCACCCGCTGGTACATGCTGTGCCCGCCGGGCCGAAATCCTTCCAGCCGGTCGATGGGCGGCAGATCGCGCTGCGGATCGGTGAAGGTCACCAGCTCTCCATGGATCAGATCCCGGTCGCCGGTCGGGCGGCCGAAGCGTGGCATGTCGATCTCTTGCTGCCTGCGGGCGTCGGCCATCGGGTCGGCGGTGCCCCGGGCCAGGATCAGCCCTTCCGGCACCTCGAGGGCCGGGAACCCGGCGTGGAGATGGTAGAGCCTGCCCCAGACCACGGCCGGTTCGATGCTGCGAGCCTGGGCGCAGAAGCGTTGATGGTTCCAGTAGCCCCGTTTCAGGGTACCGTGGACGAAGAGCCGGAGGATGGTCTCGGGACTGTCTTCCTGGTTTGTGTTCAGCTTTACGGTGTCTCCAATGTTCATGCATTCACTCCTTCGGGCAATGTCCCTTTGCGCTCCTGGGGTATGAAGCGGAATTCGCTGTTTTCGATGGCCCGCACATCCTCGGGGCGGCAAGAATAACTCCGGTGATTACGAATATGTGCTCGATGCGGACGGCCATCTGATGGAAGACGCCGGCGGCCAACCCAAAACCGATCAGGATCTGGTCAACTACGACCTGACCGCCGACGATCTGGCCGATGCCGCCGCCATTACCGACGACCAGCTCTGCGTGGCTGAGGCATTTGTGCGCTTTGCCCAGCAGCAGGGATTTGATTTCTGGAGGGCTGAGTGATGGCGGTTTGTTCTTCAGTTTCGATATCCCAAGTTGAATATCTGAGATTCGATGCCGATTTTTATCATCCGAAGTATCTTCAGGAACTCAAATGGTTGTGCTAACCTAAACTTGATGACCTTGTAGCAATTCAACCCGAGCAAGCGGGGTGTGAGATTAAATTGGCCGGATGGAATATCGATTTTTGCGAAAATTGCCTGATCCGGCTGGAAATTTGTTCTTTGACAACCACAAAGATTCGCACCAAGACAAACTGCGGCAGGAACCCGAGGTTTCGGCCCCCTTTTCTGCGTCTGTAGGCGGCGGCCCTCAGAATATTCAACCCGCTGGCCTTGAGTTTGACGCAGTACCCCACCTTGGCCATGCCACGGATCCGAAGTTTTTTGATCCCGGTTCGTCGAGCTATCTCGGAGTTGGTCGCCTCGATGCCGGATCGGTAACGGTATTTCTCATGAAATTCGGCGGTCTGCTCAAAGGCCCGGCGGCGCAGAAGCCGGATGTCCTTGTGGCGGTAGCGGAGGTAACTGCCCTTCTTGGCGGGAAGGGTCGGGCAATCGTTGCTCTTGTCGCAATCGCGGCAGAAATCCTGCCGGAAACAGGCGCTGATCCTCCCTTTCTTGGCGTTGTTGTGAATTTGAAAAGGAAGGTGCCCCGCCGGGCAGGAGATCACCTCACCATTGTCCGCAAAAGAGAACATATCGAGACCGATCTTCTTGTCGCCCTTGAGGGCGCCCTGGCCGGAGCGACCAATTCGGTGTTTTTCTTGCCGGCATAGTCGCAGTTGTCGTCAGAGCCATAGATGGTATCGGCCAGTAACCGTTCCGGCTTCTGCCCTTGTCCCTCTACCCGGTCAAGCATCGGCTTGAGGGCCTTGGCATCACTGTGATGGGCCGGTTCGGCTTCGGCGTAGGTGAGAAGAGCCAGGGGGCGCCGGCCGTCCTCTTCTGCCGCGGTGGTATAGGTCTCGGCTAACTGCACCTGATAGCCCTTGCCCTTGTGGGCATCATACCCGGCATCAGGATCGGACGGATTCTGCAGGGATGAGGAGGCGATTTCCTTGTTTTTCCTGACCGTCATCCGTAACTGACCGCTCCCGGCAGCGGCCACAAGGCACTGCTCCTCGAGTACCCGAACCAGCAGGTGATAGCTGGTCATCGCGTTGACGCCGGGGTCGCCCCGGAAACGCTCAACGAGATGAAAGAGATCTTCGGCCAGCTGTTCCAGGGTGCGGGATGACTCCGAGGGCTTGACCATGGAAAAAGCATTTCCCTGCTTACGGTCGAGATATTTGCCGATCAGCTCCGGGTCCAGCGTCTCGAGGAGTTCCTGGTGGTGACGCTTGAGGTTGACCAGAAACTTCCTGATGCATTGGACGAAGATGCCGATCCGTCCGAGATGGCGCATGTTGGAGGTGATATGCATCGAGTCCAGTCGCTGCTTCTCGGGGGAAACTTTGAATTCGGCAAACGGGGTATCCACTTCACTGGCCTAGTGCTATGATGAGGTATGAATAATTTTGGTTCCCATCCAATTGCCGGGGTTGACTATCCGAAGACCTTGCAGGAATTCGACGAGTGGTTCACAACAGAACAGGCTTGTCTTGATTATTTGAAAAAGCTTCGTTGGCCTCATGGATTTGTTTGCCCAGTATGTAATGGATGCAAGGCCTGGCCTATGAAAACTGGACTTTACCGATGTTCTATCTGTAAACATAAAGCTTCTGTTGTTGCTGGAACAATATTTCAAGATACCAGGAAACCACTGAGGCTTTGGTTTCAGGCGATTTGGTATATAACGAGTCAGAAGTTTGGTGGAAGTGCATTGGGTCTTAACCCTACAACGGCAATTATGAACATGTGTTCCACATGCTGTAGGTCGCTAGGGATAAAGTGTGTGGAATTCTCTAGGAGGATGACTGGTTGACCTATCTGGCGGGTTGTGCTAATCTTTTTTAAAAAAAACAAATACCTCCATGTATGGTCGTCATGCAGATTGACGCTTTTTCCAAAGAAGACAACTCCGACCTATTTGGTTCTGCTCCTATTAACGCCTTCAACCGAGGTGCGGCGGCAAGGCTTCTGCTGAACCGAAACCGTCATCTGGGTGCTCTGCTTGTTGCCGAAAGAAGTGTCTACTACGTCCAGATTCTCTACCGCATGCTTCTTTTTAAACGGGAGCATGAACTGGAGCCCCTGTATGAGGATATCTATCATGCGGTCCGCCCGGCCCAGGAAACCCTCGACGGCTGTGAATATGTTCTCCAGCAGTTCAGGCAGGATATGGACCAGCTCCGGGCCTGGGGACTGGTCACCTTCAGGATCGAAAAAGAGAGGCTGCGCGGCTATCGGGACAACCGGAAGAAGAAATTCCGCTATGCGCTGAGCGAAGAGTGCGATCAGTTCATCCAGTGGCTGGAGTCCAGGCTGCTCTCCGACCTGGAGGACCGGGGCCACGATACCCGCGACCTGCTGCAGGATGTCTGCGGTGCCCTAAATGAGTTACTGCGTCTGCTCCATCATCTGCGAAAGGACGACCAGGATCAGGCGGAGGAGGCCCGGCGCATCGTCTTCCAACTGGTGAAGACCGACGAACTCACCCGTGCCATTACGCTCAATCTCATCGAATTCAACGGCCGGCTCCTCCATTTTCTTAACTCTCGTTACGATATGGAAGAGACCCGGCAGGTCATCTCCGAACTGGACTCCTACGTCCATTCCTTCCTGCAGCAGCTCTACTCGCTACGCCGGGAGATCGTGCCGCTGATCGATCGATTGCTGCAGGACTACAACCGGCAGAAGATCGAACTCTGTTTTACCGTCATGGAACGGGAGCGGCTGCAGACGCCCCATCTTTTCCAGGTATCCCTGGGACCTTCCCGCCGCGCCATCGGCGATCGTCTGCATGATTTCTATATCGAGGACGGCAAGCTGGACCGGTTGCACCAGCGCATCGGTGCCTCGGTCATCAAGGTCTGGCAGAAACTGCACAGCCATCTGCGGGAGATGGAGAGAAAGAACAACCGGCTGGTGGACATTGACGAGAGGATCAAGGATCTGGCCGGACTGCCGGAAGAGACCGTCCCGTCGGTCTTTTTCACCGAGTTGTTGGCGCCTGCCGCGATGTACGGCGATATGCACTTTTGGGATTTGCTGCAGAAAGCCGATCCCCCGGAGCCCCGTAAGATTCTGCCGCAAAACGAGGCGCCCGCCCGGAATTACCTGCGCCGGAAAAAACCGTCGGCCAAGCCGGTACAGACCATGGACGAGGCCAGGCTGGAGGAGCTGCGCCAGTGGCTGACGGCAAGGATGGGAAACGAAGCGCATGATACGAGGATTTCCGAGGTGACGGTTGAGGCGTTCGGCGACTTCGCCAAGATCATGGAGCTTGCCCGGGCGGGTTTTTTGAACTCGGGTAACCGGCTGGCACGAATAGATTACCGGCTGGCCGATCTGGCCGGAGAAGTTGCTCTTGAAGCCTGCGAGCAGCGCCTGACCCTCAGGAATATACTGGTTGAAAAGGCTGAAAGGAAAAAGTCATGAGCGAGCGCGAACAACAAAAATTCGAACTGGCCAGGCTGCTCGACCGGAGCGGCGACCGCGTCCGGGCGGTGTTGAACATCCTGGTGGAGAGCCCCTACTTCTACGCCTCAGACGATCAAGACCTGTTCTTCTTCCTGCGCCGCCACCGGCGGGAGTTCACCGAGTTCTTCACCGCCTATTACGGTTGGACTCTCTTGATGGACGGCAAGTGCGCGAGAGTCTATAAGTCCGAGTGGTACAACAAGGCCGTCAACCCCGCCTCCCGGACCATGTTCAATTTCACCAGACGGGACGAGTGCTTGGCCTTTATGATGCTTCTGGAATTCTACGAGCATCAGCTCGAAGAAAACGGCATGACCGCCGACGACAAGGAAAACCTGCGGTTCCGGTTCGGCGACCTGCTGGCCCATGCCTGCCGCCGCTTCGGCGAGTGTTTTCCAGATAAGCAAGAGAGCTATTCCGAGGATGTCGTCCGGTCCAAAATCCTCAAACCGATCATGCCGGAGCTGGAGAAATATCGTTTCGTCAAGAAAATCAAGCCGCCGGACGACCTAGATGCCCGGGAGGACGATCTGATCTACGAGGCGCTACCGGCGCTCTATCATTACAACGGCAGCGCCCTGGGCCGAGTGGTAGGCGACCTGGCGGCGGCACCGATTGCCGGTGGGGAGGTTCAATAACATGCAGACCGTGCAGCCGTCCACCTTTCTCATCACCCGGATCCGTCTGGTAAATTTCCATAATTTCATCGACGAGACCATCGACCTGCCCGACGGCGGCCACCTCTTTCTCCTGGGGGACAACGGCTGCGGCAAGACCACCATCCTCGACGCCATCCATTATGTGCTGACTGCCGGCCAGGAGATGGAGTGGAACGCCGCGGCCAGGGTCGCCGGCTCCCGGCGTGAGGGACGGCGGGTTCAGGGCATTGTCATGCGCTTCAATATCGACCGCGGGATCATGAATCCCGAGGGCGGGGTGTCCTACGCACTGCTCGAGATCCGGGGCAGAAACGGCAATCCCCTGACGGTGGGCATCGGCCTCTCCGTTTCCGCTATGGACGAAAAAGTCCGACAGTGGGGGATTATCCGCGAGTGTCTCCTTGCCGAGATCCCCCTGCTGGTCAAGGAGGAAGGCGGTATCCGGCCAGCCGGCAGGCTGGAGTTGAAGGAGGCGATGGGAGCTGCCCGCGGCTTCTACAAGGATGCCGCCGCCTATCGGCGGGAACTGGCTGTACGGCTCTTCGCCGATCAGGAGAGTTATCGAGAGATCTGCCGTTTTCTCGCCATGGGCAAGGCCTACCGAGAACTCGCCTCCCAGGCGAGCGATTACCACGAGCTGTTCAAGAGTCTTTTGCCGGAGCCGAAAACCGAGATCTTCGAGCGGATCATCGAGGCGTTGCGCGGGCTGGACGAATCAAAGACGGTGCTCGACGATCTGGAACGCAAGCTCGACTACCTGCACATGCTGCAGCGGTTCGTCGATACCATCGGCGATAGCCGGGAGGCGGTGATCCGCTATGAATGGCTGGAGCACTATCAGCAGGCCCTGGATACGAAAGATAGGATAGACGCCTTCCGCCGGCAGGTGGCCGAATCCCGGGAGCGGATGGCAGCGCTGGAGGGACGGATCCGCCGGGAGACGAAAGAAGAGACAGCCCTTGCTATTCAGCTGGACGACCTGAAGGCCAAGGACGGCAAGGGGCTGGTGCGCCAGGAAAAGGAGAGTCGCGAGCAGCTGTCGGCGAAAGAAACCGACCAGGCCGGGCGAAAAAAAGAGTACGAGCAGGCAGACAAGGAAGAAAAGGCGGCCGGCAAAGCTCTCTTAACCCTGGAGGGCGAGTTGCGGCGCAACTTGGTCAACCTCCATCGCGAGTTGGCAAGGATCTCCCCGAACCTGCCGTTTTCCATATCCGACCTACTCAGCGAGCTGGATGGGCTGCACCGATCCGAAAATGGCGCCGAGGAGGCCCATCGGCTTAATTCTTCCGAGGTCTTCTCGATGGCGTCCGGTCACCGCGACGAGGCGGTGCGCACTACGGCGTTATTGGAACAACGGCAACAGCAGCTGGCCGCCGAAATAGAGGCAGGAGGGCAAGAGCTGGAGCGCCTGCAAAAGGCCGGCGAGGCGGCACCGCAGGTGGCAGGGTTTTCCCCATGCCTCCGCGCCATGCGCGATAACTTACTCATCCCCAAGCCGCTCTATCTCGACCTGGAATGGCGGCCCGGTCTTGAGCGGCGGGAGATGTCGCGCATCGAGGAGTTCATCGGCAAGGAGGTGCTCGCCACGCTGCGGTTGGCCGACCATGAATTCGAGGCCGGCCGAAAGGTTGCCGCGGCCTATCCCGGCCTCCGGGTGACCCGCGACCGTCGCGGCATGGACGAGCTGCCCGAGTGGTTCCATATGGCTTTCGACCTGCAGCGTTCCGACCCCTTTGCCCTGCGCTGCCTGGCGGCGGAAATGGTCAGCGATCTCGGGCCGATGGTCGCCAGGATCGCAGGCGCGGACATCCTCTCTTTCAGAAGTCATGACCGCTGTCTGGCAGGCGTCCCCTCCCGCTGGATCGGCGAGAGCAGCCGCCGTGAGGCCTTGCAGGCCGAGATTCGAGAAACTGAAAAACGTCTGCAGGAACTGATTAAAGAACAAAAACTGCTGGAGCGGCAGGAAAAGGATGCTCGGCAGCAGATCGATCTGCTGAAAAAATTTACCGCCACCCTGGAAGCGGGGGTGGGCTCGATCCGCCAGTCAGCGGCGGAGGTTCTGGAGGCCCGTCAGGATGTCCGGCATCTGGCCGATATCAGGGCTTTCCGGGAGCAGCAATTGGAGGATCTGCAGCGGGAAACGCGGTTTCTGGCCGAGCGGCTGCGCCAGCTTGTCTCGTTGATCAATCAGGAGGGGCTCACCGATCTCGAGCGGCGGATTGAGCGGATAGCTACCAGGCTGGCCAAGAAAAAAGACGAGATCAAACAACTCAATATCACCGTGGGGGAGGAAAAGGCCGGCCGGCAAAGGTGCGAAAAGGACATCGCCGATCTGACCGCCCGGCAGGAGAGAACCCTGGCCGCCCGGCAGGAAAGCGAACGGCGCCTCACCGAATTGCTGCCGGAAATCGAAGACCTGTCTCATTATATCCTGCGAACGAAAAAAGGCTTCCAGTTCAAGACCATCGAGTCGGTGCAGAAGGAACGGGAACAGGCCGACAAGACCATCACCGAGAATCGGTCGATATTGAAAGAACGGTTGAACAACCCGGAATTCGGCGGTTCCTTTCGTTTCACCTATGAAGAGCAGGACAACCTGCTGGTCGATTACCGGTCCCGGCGACTTGCCGAGATTCTCCGCCGGCAGGGAGAGGAGATTGCCGAGCAGAGAGAGATCATCAACGAGCGGACCAAGGAGCTGTTCCGCAAAATCATCATGACCGAGCTGGTCAGCTACCTGCGGACCCACGTGGACGACCTCGAACGGATGATGCGAAATATCGCTAAACTTCTCAACCGGCGAGTCTTCGGCGGCCAGCAGTATCGTTTCCGCATCACCCCTCGGGAGAATTTTCAACGGCTGGTGGCGGTGATCAAGAAATTCAGCCCCTTTGACCCAGCGGCCGAGGAGGCGCTGCGCCATTTCTTCGAAGACCGCAAGGAGGCGATCGTCAACACCGAGGTGGGTGCCATCCCCGAGGAGCTGGATTACCGGAACTGGTATCGCTATGAGATGGAGGTAACCACCCAAGGGGAGGAGGGGGTGGTCATCGATCGCCGCACCAAGTCCATGGGCTCCGGCGGCGAACAGGCGGTCCCCAACTATCTGCTGGTTCTGACCATCGCCCATTTCGTCTATCAGGGTAAGAAGATCCGCCTCCATACCCTGCTCTTCGACGAGGCCTTCTACGGCATCGATGCCGGTCGGCGCGATCAGCTCCTGGGGTTCGCCACCGACCTCAACCTGCAGCTGATGGTGGCCTCGCCCGATCAGGATGGGGTGCGGCGGGAAGTCGGCCATTCCACCACCCTACTGGTGAAAAAGGACGTGAACAACGATGTGCATCTCTATCCCTATCATTGGCAGAATCCCGACAACGTCAGGCAGATCGGTCTCTTCGATGTGCCGGCCGAGCCGCAACCTATAGCCTTCGGCGAGGAGCTGTAGTCTGCCGGCCTCATTATTGCCGCAGGCGTTGCAAGCCATGTCCCTTCAATCTTCTTCTTTTTTTCGTGTATTCGCCGACCTGCTGGCCGACCATCCCGAGCTACGCGGCTTTCTTGCCAAAATCTGCGAGCGGTACCGGAAGCGGGGCAGCCTGACCGGAACCATGAAGCTGGGTCGGGACCTGGCTCGACCAGAGCTGGCCGGCCTCCAGGCCCTGTTCGGCCTGGAAAGTCTCAAGGTGAGCGGTTCCGGCGAGGTGAAGATTTCCTTCGACCGCTTTTTTCAGGCAATGCCCAGGGTGGCAAAGGAGGAGTGGCTGCAGGCACTGCACCGCTCTCTCGGGTTGCCGATGGTGGATGGCGAGCGGGAGCGACGAGAGTACGACCAGGCCTGGCAAGGCATGCTGGAACGGCTGCGTCTGGCTTATCCGGAACTGTCGCCGGTGCATGCCAGGCTGCAGGTGCAGGCGGAAAACGGCGGCAGGAAAATGTCAAATTCCCTGCGGGATGTGCAGGACGGCTATTTTAAGGCCGCGGAGATCGTTCGATTTTTACGAGTGGCGAGCGACCAGCCGGTTACCTTCTCCGAGCTTGGGGCAAAATTTTGCAATGACTCGAAAGCCCTGCGCAATACCGAACTGAGCCGAACGGTGGCCGCCTGGCTCGAATTGCTCGACGAAGAGGAGGAGGGCCTGTCGGAGGGCGATCAACCGATCTGGGAGAGATACCATGTGGTGAGTGACCGCCTGGAGGTGCGGGCGACGGTGTTCGGTCCTTTGGTCTATGAAAAGAACGGCAGGGTCTATGACTGGATCTATAGGTTATGGCAGGCGGGGGAGCCGGCCACGCTCTCCTGGGCAAATCTCACCGGAATCGAGAAGATGTATTTCGCTCCGGAAGTTAACCGGCCCCCTGTTCTGCTCACCTGCGAAAATGAAACCCCCTTCGGTCGGATGATTCGGGAGAAACGGCCAGAGACCCTGCTCTACACAAGGGGTTTTCCCAACGATGCGGTACGCGCGGTCTACGCACTGCTGGCAACCCAGGCTGCCTGCTGCCGTCACTGGGGAGACAGCGACCTGGCGGGCTTGCAGATCGCCGCCATTCTCCACCGGCTGCACTCGCTGCAGTTGTGGCGCTGCGATCGAATGAGCCTTGGCAAACAAAAGGATCGACAGCTGTTGATCCCGCTCACGGACGAGCAGAAAAGCAAGGTGGAGCGATACATCCACAACCGGCCGGACTTCATTTTCCTTGAAGAACTCCGTTTCACATTGAAAAATGGTTGGCTTGAACAGGAGAGCTGGCAGGAGATGTAATAGTGAAATTCGACTTCCTTACGCCGCTCTTCTATTTCAGCTTCTTTACAACAAAAGGAAGTAAAATTACCCCTAGTATATAGTACAGTTTA
>JROS01000077.1 GCA_000769715.1 Desulfobulbus sp. Tol-SR | reverse complement strand
ATCTTGTCTTTCTCTGCGGGGGATGCTTTCAGGCCTGGTTGAGATCTCTCCCTAGCGGTCGAGATGACAGCGGGGAAAGGTCGATTTGACAGTGACGAAGGTCGCGATGACATCCTCCCCCTTGTCATTTTGAGCGAGAGCGAGAAATCTCGTTGTTCCCGATAGGGCGAAGGGCGGGATGCCTCCCCCGCTGTCATTTCGAAGCGAAGCGAGAAATCTTGTCTTTGCTTTGCCGGAGCCCATTCCAAGCCCTGTTTGAGATCTCTTGAGAGAAGATGATTTTCTGTACGAATTCAATCAGATTTGCACAAGTCTTGGAAAGCATCCTCCGTGCCAGTTTGCTCAAAATTTTTAAAAAAATCGGACATACCGACCTCCTGCTGCAAATGAAGTGATTAAGATGGAAGAAACTACCGAAATATAGCATTAACATGTTGTTTTGACAATGTTTAATCGAATATTTAGGGCGTTAAGTTAATGACATTGATAGGATACTCTATACGAACCGAGCTGAATTGGGCATGCCACATGATTTCGAGTTCTCGAGAAATCATTGGGCCGTGGAAGACGTGGATCTCTACCGCTTCCTGCTCCGAAATGTTCGTCCTCGTCGCCAACGTCCGTCTGTGTTTGAGATCACCGAACACGAGAGCATTGAAACGACACTTGCCTCGGCAATGATGCCTTTCGATGCTGCCTTTAACGTGGTCTATGCCAGTGTTCGTGAAGCTGCCGACAACGTGGGACTTCGGTGCCTGCGAGCCGACGATATTTGGGAGAATAATGAGATCATCCAGGACGTGGTTTCACCTTCTCTTATCGACCGCTCGCGCATTGTTATTTGCGATTGCACCGGGAGAAATCCGAACGTGTTTTATGAAGCTGGCATTGCGCACACTCTCGGGCGTGATGCAATCCTGATTACACAAAGCGAGCATGACATTCCATTTGACCTTCGGCATCTTCGTTATGTGAAATATCTCAATAATGCTGAGGGGCGCGCCTCGCTTACGCAAGCATTGCAGTCAAGAATTCAGACCTTGCTTGGGCACTAGAGTCCGCCGCTCAACTTGGCAGCCGAACGGACGTTCTGCGGCTGCTCAACTTCAACATCAGGCCTTTTTGCCAGGCATCATGGCCTTGAGTATTTGAGTGTTTGCCGTGTATTTTCTGCCTGTCTTCACCACCAGATGGAGATCTTGCAATTCTTTGATATCTCTGAGAACCGTGGCTCTGTTCACGGTAGCGTATCTTTTGGCAATGCCTGGATTAAGTTCTATCAATTGGTCAACATCAAGCTCCTTGTCGATGGGAATGCTGAGGGCTAGTTCCCTTTTTCGCTTAAAAGCATCTCTTTTCGTATATTTGAGATCTGAAAAAGCTTCATAGATGTAATTATGCCAAAATATGACGAATTGGCTTTGCTGTATAAGGTTCAGATTTTCATTCAAACCGTCCCTGAAACCTTGAACAGCATATTTTATAAAAGCGGAAAGATTTCTGTTTTTTCTGGCCATATCGAGTTGCCGATAATATTCAGGCCTGGTCTCGTTGTAAAAATTGGATAAAATATGGGAAACTATACTTGGAAGACCTGTTCTCAACAGAATGTAAAATTCAAGCAGCCTTCCCGTTCTTCCGTTGCCGTCTCCAAAAGGATGTATCCATTCAATGTACACATGCGTGATGATCGCTTGAACGACCAAAGTGGAAAAACTCTGACCATCCCGATAATGGAACTCTCTCTGCAACCAATCGCATAATGTATCAATCAACTCGGGGACAAATCTGTAATCCGGAGCCAAATACCTGCCGACCACACGGTTGTCGTCTCTGAATCTTCCAGGAATAGCATCAAAGTGATCACCAAGATTCTGCCCTATCATACGATGAAAATCTTTTATCAGTTCCGGGGTAATCATCCTGGCCGTGTCGTCGACAACGACTTCTCGCAGCAGCTTGTTGAATGCCGCGAGAATATTTTTAACCTCGATCTCCAGGTACTCTTTGCTTGGTGGGAGCTTCCACCCCTCGTCCAATTTTTCGATCTCTTCCTGGCTCAGGGTGTTCCCTTCTATGGCCGTGGTTGCCTGTGCGCCTTTAATCAAGGAAACGCGGAGTAATTTGTCTCGTGACTCGGGTTTTAGCGGGATATCGGTTAACGCTTTTATATATGCATTGCACTCACCCATCATGTATGAGCATTCATTGTCTAACTCCCACTCTTTTTTGAAAGAAATGTGTTTGTGCGTGTCCATTTGTCGCCTCCAATGTATTTTCAGGTTGACAAAATTACCATATCATTTGTAGTTTTTGTGTCAATGAAAACAACAAGCCAAAGCGTGGCCGCCTGACTCATGGCCTTCAATCTCAAACGTCGCCTCTACGAATCTCTGCCGGTCGCGGTCAAGCGCAGCGTCTGTCTGGTGCCCTTTCCCTGGCTGGCCGGCAGGGCCTATCGCACGGTGTATCAGCGCCGCCTCTGGTTCGACCGCGCCGACCATGCCGAACTGCGGGCCTGGCAGGAACGGGAACTGGGCCAGGTGCTGCGCTTTGCCGTGGACCAAGTGCCGGCCTACCAGCACCTGCGCGCCAGGGTGGAACAGCAGCCGCCCTTCGAGGCGCTCCAATTTTTTCCCCTGCTCGACAAGGACACCGTGCAGGCGGACCAGTCCCGTTACCTGCCGCGCGATTTCCAACGCATTCCCCATTACGAGACGACCACCGGCGGCACCAGCGGCAACCAGCTCAAGATATACGTCGATGACTGTTCCCAGGCGGTGGAAACCGCCTTCATGCATCGCCAGTGGGCGCGGGTCTGCATCGCCAGTGGGCGCGGGTCGGCTATACGCCGCGTCATCGCAAGGCGACCTTCCGCGGCGTGGCGTTTCCCGATCTCCGGCCGGGGGTGTTCTGGCAGCACAACCCGATCTACAACGAACTGCAGTTTTCGCCGTTCCACATGACCGAGGCCAACCTCGGGGCCTATGTCGAGCAGCTGATCCGTTTCCGGCCTTCGTACCTGCACGGTTACCCCTCGGCGCTCGACGTGCTGGCCGAGTACGTGCTGCGCCATGGCCTGACCGCCCGGCTGCCGCGACTGCGGGCCGCCCTGCTGGGGTCCGAGGGGGTAACGCAAGGGCAGCGGCAGCGCATCGAACGGGCGTTCCAGACCCGGGCCTACTCCTGGTACGGCCACAGCGAACGGGTGGTGCTGGCCGGCGAATGTGAGCAGACCGGGGCCTATCACCATTTTCCCGATTACGGCATCCTGGAGATTGTCGATGACCAGGGCAACCC
>JROS01000189.1 GCA_000769715.1 Desulfobulbus sp. Tol-SR | reverse complement strand
TGAGAGTTGATTTATAGCAACGATTGCAAGCTTTGATTCCTATCTCTAAATAACTGTAAAATCACTTGGTAAAAACAACCGTTGAATCGATAGATTCCTGCGGTTTCTGGGATGTTGCAGGAGAAGGCCGATACCCAATGCAGGACATTTTTCCTAAGCCGTCGTCAAACAATAACCGTTACACAGAAATACCTTTCCGGCATAACGGGCCGTAACGAAATGGTGAAAAATGTAACGGTTATTTCGTAACGGCCCCTAATCTTCCGGATCGCCACCGGGTAGTCGAATTGTCAACTTATCTACTTCTAAGCCTGCCCCCGTTGTGACTCTGCAGATCTAACATCATTAATGATTTTTGCAACGGTCGCGGCAAGTGGTTTCATCTTTTTCTCACATACCCAAAATATCTCTTCCGCATCAACATCAAAATAATGGTGCGAAATAATATCCCGCATCCCTTTTGCACCTTTCCAGTCAATTTCAGGATAGTGGGATAAAAGTTTTTTATTGGTAATCTTGTCAATATTTTTCAGGCTTTCACCTATGGCGATGATGACCATACAAATGGCATCAAGTTTTTCCTTGCCTTCCGGCGACCCAGTAAAAAACTCCACTGAATCTACTGATTCAAATCTTTTGTTAACCCGCTCTATAGCGTCAAGCGTCTGCTGCAATACCTCCAGAAGCATATCCTTATCATACATAGACTGCCTCTTTTTCAATTCTCCTCTTTAAAAACGGATTCATTGTCTCACGGAACCGCACGATATCGACAGGAATTCTCAGTTGTTCCTCCAGGCTCTCTTTTATATGGACCATGGTGAAAGGGTCTGGTGTTTTTGTTTTTACGACAATATCGGCATCACTCAATCTTGAAGCCTGATTCCTCGCAAAGGAACCAAAAATGCCGATTGCCAGAATGCCATACTTTTCGCCATTGTTTTTTTTAAACTCCGACAGTTTGTTCAATAGCTCTGCTCTGTTCATCTTCTGATTCTCTGCTCTTGAGAGTTCCATTCACTGCCGATTTTCGCGGCGCTGAGAGCAATGTCTGCAAGCAAAGGCACGACCTGCCCCTGGTGAATGTCCATGGCCTCCCTCAGGCTACGCGGGATCACAATCTGGAACTCGGGTGAAACTGTTACCTCGCTCATGGCAGCCTCCATCGATAGGGGTTCTTTTTTACTATAGCGCACCCGATCCGACCGGACAAGGGAAGCGGCCAGACGACGCATGCCTCCCGCCCCCGCCCCCGCCTCCTGGTGGATACCTGCAACCTTGTGCCGGGTTGAATGCCCCTGGCCTCCCTCAGCTCAACCCCTGGCTGATCCAGGCCCAACCGAATATGGGTGAATTCCATCATTTTTCACCCATATTCCGTTGATAAGTCCACTTGCCGCCCATATCAGGCAGACAGGATCCTGAGCCGGGCGGTGTTCAGGCGATACATTTCCCTCCCCCCTTGATTGGCACCATCATGCCGATCCGGGCCAGTTCCGGCAGGTCGATCCTGCCCCGCTCGACCTTTCCCCGCTGTCATCGCGACCTACCCCCGCTGTCATCGCGACCTACCCCTGCTGTCATCGCGTCCCACCCCCGCTGTCATCTCGACCTGCCCCCGCTGTCCTCTCGACCGAAGGGAGAGATCTCAAGCAGGG
>JROS01000076.1 GCA_000769715.1 Desulfobulbus sp. Tol-SR | reverse complement strand
TATCTCCTCGCCCCTGTCAAGATCGTTTTTCAAGAAAGATGGGAGGAGGACGGGAAAAATGAAGGAGATAAAAGGGAGATATCATCAGTAATACCGACGTAACAAAGAGATAACAGAAATTTGTGGTAGATGCAGTGAATCATGACGCCTCTGTATTTTTGGCTTTATCCGTTGATCGCAGCGCTTCAATCTCCCTGGTGAGACGGTCAACAGTCAAGCGCAATTGTTGATTCTCTTCTGCTGCCTGGACCAATTGCTTCTCGAGTTGCTCAATTTTCGCTTTGTCGTGAGAGGGGGTGCACTGAAAATTATTTTTCCGATGGGCAATGGTTTGGGCCAGATAATCTGTAAAATGAAGTAATGCAGTCCGTAATTGAATGAATATATCTTTGGCCCTGTCGACGGAGTACAACGCGATGGCAGCCAGGAAAAGGCAGATGAGCAGTGAGATGGAGAGAAGGATAGAAATAATGAGTCCAATGGTGAAGAGGACTGAATACATTATCCCTGAGATGATTGCCGCAAAACCACTCCGGATACCGTCGGCCCCGGAGGACACGACAAAAGAGAAGAGCACCAGGATTACTATGATTACAACGCCTGCCTGCAGGAGTGGTGTTCTGAATTCGTCTTTTTTCATGGCGAGGCCCTGATGGATGGATTGAGACACATTCACAATTTCATTTTACCTAACCACGATAAAAAAGCAAAATTTTGCATCCTGGGCAGCGGCAGGGGGTTGAAAAATCCTGCAAGAAATACCTTGGGCTGTTGTAATGAACCGAACATTCGAACTCTTCGAGGAGAAAACATGGTCTAAGATAATCTACTGTTACACCGGGATAGGTGAAAGGCCTTTTGGGCAAGGACCGTGATTTTCCGTGTATTGGTTCAGCGTGAATTGGAGTTTCCAGCCATTTGAGTTAAGCTACTCGAACGGAGGAAACTTGGATGAAACGGAAACGACGATCATTTACGCCGGAAGAAAAGGTGATCATTCTCAAAAGGCACCTTGTCGACAAGGTGCCGGTATCGAACCTGTGCGACGAGCTTGGCCTGCAGCCGACCGTGTTTTACCGGTGGCAAGCGGAATTTTTTGAGAAGGGTGCCCTGGCGTTTGCCCGCCCAATCGATAGCCGCCAGCGCAAGCAGGATCTACGGATCAAGGAACTGGAGGAAAAGTTGCAGCGGAAACATGAGGTGCTTTCCGAACTGATCGAGGAGCATGTCCAGTTAAAAAAAAATCTTGGGGAGATCTAAGGGGTTGTTGGGTCGCCCATGATGTCCGTGATGCTGTGGTTGATTTCGTGAAATGCTGGGCGAGGAAGGCTGAGATACCTGCCAATCGTTTTCATGTCTGGCTGGGACTACCGGCGAGCAAGTACTACGCCTGGCAAGACCGCTACGGCAAGGCCAACGAGCATAACGGGCTTATTCCTCGGGATTTCTGGCTCGAAACCTGGGAGCGGGAGGCGATCCTCGCTTTTCACGGCAGCCACCCGCTGGAAGGATACCGCCGGCTGACCTTCATGATGCTGGACGCCGATGTGGTGGCGGTGAGCCCGAGTTCGACCTATCGGGTTCTGCGCCAAGCCGGTCTGCTGCAGCGCTGGAACCGGAAGCGATCAGCCAAGGGTACCGGCTTCCAGCAACCGCTGACACCGCATGCGCATTGGCATATCGATGTGTCGTATGTCAACATCCGGGGCACCTTCTTCTACCTCTGCAGTGTGCTGGATGGCTACAGCCGGTACATCGTGCATTGGGAGTTACGGGAAGCGATGACCGAGACCGATATCGAGATCACCTTGCAGCGAGCCCTGGAGCGATTTCCCGGCGCGAGGCCACGCATCATCTCGGATAACGGTCCCCAGTTTGTGGCCAAGGATTTCAAGGAATTTATCCGGGTGACCGGCATGAGTCACGTGCGGACCACACCATACTACCCGCAGAGCAACGGCAAGATCGAACGGTGGCACGGCACCTTGAAGCAGGAGTGTATTCGACCGGGAGTTTTGCTGTCACTGGAAGATGGCCGCCGGGTAATAACCGATTTCGTCAACCATTACAACACGGTGCGGCTGAACAGCGCCATCGGCTATGTGGCGCC
The DNA here is from genome assembly GCA_000769715.1 of Desulfobulbus sp. Tol-SR. Lineage (GTDB taxonomy): Bacteria > Desulfobacterota > Desulfobulbia > Desulfobulbales > Desulfocapsaceae > Desulfoprunum. The sequence continues at coordinate 40,244 of JROS01000076.1, read as the reverse complement.
TGCGGACAGGTTGCATGGACGAGATCAACAGATTTTCAAAGACCGCGACGCCAAACTGGAAGCCGCCAGGGAGGCAAGGAGACAGAAACGGGCGGCCCGCCGTATTCCGACCACCCTGTCAAGGCCAAGCCCTTCGGGCGCTGCCGCGGCCTTGACAGGGCGGCCGGAATACGGCGGGCCTGGAAGTGGCGAAGGCGATGGGGCGGCACAAGCCGCCCCCGCCTCTGGCAGGGCTCAGACTCAGGGGCTCAATGGATTTCAACTAACAACGACAGCCGGAAATTCCATTTCCAACTGAAGCAAAACATCCGAACGAGATGTGGCGTAAGGTTGTCGAGGATGCCGTCGATGCAGAGGAAAACGGTGCACTGTCTGCACGGAAAGGCGAGCGGGTGGCCGATATATTGGAAATCTCGACCGCTACTTGTCAAGGACGCTTATCATTCGTGCCGGCCAACTGGAACTGAGGGGGGAAACGCCATTGAAATACTTGTGTAAGCCGGCACTCGGGGCGCAAGGGACGGGGATAATAACAAGGCATACCAAGATGATACTGCCAAGCATACGAACTAGAAGAAAGAGTGACCCTGCATTCATTCCATGGGGAATTCATGGCGAATGAACGAACGAGGTAAATGTTCGCGCAGGATCGAATAAAAGGGCTGTCGAGCGACCAGACTGCGGCAGACCAGCAACTCTGTCCCTGCCGTCAGGATAGAGAGACTCCTGAGCGTCGTTCTGATCAGTGGATTGTCTTTACGGCGGATTCTGCCATAGTAACAAACCAGGACGGCGCCACACCCATGACTATTATCACTGTGACTAGAATTAGGGAGAGCGAGTTTGTCAGAAAACCAGTTTGTACATTTCCCAGGCCATTGCTGTCGGAACAGAAGGTCATGCGGACCACCGACAGATAGTAGTAGATGGCAATAGCCGTATTGATGGCAGCAAGTGTTACCAGCAGGAGATGGTCTTCACGCAGGGCTCCCAGCAGAAGCATGAATTTACCGGTAAAACCGACAAATGGGGGGATCCCGGCGAGAGAAAAGAGCGCCACCGTCAAGGTCAGGGCGAGGACCGGTGCACGTTTGTGGAGTCCGCTCAGGTCAGATATCCCGAGATTTTCCCCTTTGGCAGCAACCTGGCAGATAACGAGGAAACAGGCCAGATTCATAAGGGCATATCCGATGATATAGTACAGGGAGTTGGCGTAACCGGACTGCTTGAATGTCAACAGGCCGAGGAGAATAAAGCCTGCATGGGCGATGCCGGAAAATCCGAGCATGCGCTTGAGGTCTTTCTGTACCAGCGCCGAGAGATTACCGTAGAACATCGAGGCTATGGAACAGACCATGAGAAGATTGAGGACCATCTCTCCCTGGTGACTGGCGAGGGATGTCAAACGAATAAGCAAGGCCACGGCCGCCATTTTCGGCACGGCCGCGATAAACGCGGTGGTCTCGTTAGCAGCTCCCTCGTACACATCAGGAACCCAGAAGTGGAATGGAAATATGGCGAGTTTGTAAAAAAAGCCGGCCAGAATCATGAGCATGGCGACGACTGCCGCTGGACGATTTGCCAGGATCGGCAACTGCTGTGCGAGCCCATCAAGGCTGGTCGTGCCGCTCAGACCAAAAATATAACTCATGCCGAAGAGCATGAAACCGGTGGCCATAACGCCGAAGAGCAGGTATTTGATGCCTGCCTCCATCTGGAAAAAAATGCCTGTGGTGGTGGTTCGCATCGGCACCATTATATAGACGGCAAAGGACGACAGTTCCAGGGCAATGAAGATGGCCAGCAGTTCGACGCTGGAAACCAGCATCATCAGGCCAAGATTGGAGACCAGGAGAAAAAGGTAGTATTCAGGGCGAGAATCCTGCTTAATCCCTGAAAGTCCGTTGCCGAACAGAAAAACGATGAGGGTGGCCGCTGCTATCAATACCTTGAAAACCTGGGAGAATAAATCAACCCGGTAGGCACCGTAGAACAGATTTCCTGCCTGATTGAGACAGAGCACGGTTGTAAAAAGTATCACGGCTGCGGCGGTGACTGCACAGTTCTTGATTGTCGCCTCGCTGGGCTGTCCGAGAGACAGCAGGAAGAAGAGAAGACCGGCGCCGAGAATCGTCAATTCAGGAAGAAAGAGCATCGTGGTACCTTGGATGGTCGTTATATGTTAGTCAGTGATCAGTACATGCCAGCTGCGGTGATCGCCTGCTGGTAAACATGGAACTGATCGAGCAGGTTGACGACACTGCTGTGCATCATGGCAAGAAACGGCTGTGGACCCAGACCTATCCAGAAGACAAAGAAAAGGAATGGCGCCAGGGTTACTATTTCTCTGCTGTTCAAATCGGTCAGCCAGGATTGGTCGGGGTTGTTCATCCCTCCCCAGATGATCTTCTGCAGCATCCGCAACATGTAGGCGGCGGCCAGCACGGCACCCGGTATCGCCGCCAGGGCCAGGGGAATATCGTGGCGGAATGCTCCGGCCAGGATCATGAACTCCCCGACAAAGCTGTTTGTCCCGGGAAAGGCCAGGGACGAGAGGGAGAAAATACCGATCAGGGTGACAAAGACCGGCATATACTGGCCTATGCCGGTGGCGGAACTGAGCTCACGGCTGTGTGTCCGTTCATAGATCATGCCGACACAGAGGAAGAGGGCGCCGGTGGTGATGCCGTGGTTGATCATCTGCAGGATGGCCCCTTCAATCCCGTCGATATTGAGGACAAATATCCCCAGAGTAACGAAGCCCATATGGCCGACCGAGGAATAGGCGATCAATTTCTTCATGTCCTGCTGGGCCAGGGCCGTCAATCCACCGTAGATGATACCGGCAATGGAAAGCCACAGGACATAGGGCATGAGGGTGGTGGTGGCATCCGGCGTAATTGGCAGGGCGAAGCGGAGAAAGCCATAGGTCCCCATTTTCAGCAGGATGCTGGCGAGGATGACCGAGCCGGCAGTTGGTGCCTCAACATGGGCGGCCGGCAACCATGTGTGGAAGGGAAACATCGGCACCTTGATGGCAAAGGCGAGGAAAAAAGCGATGAAGAGCAGGATCTGGGCAGTAAACGGGTAGCCTTTCCACATCATATCCGGGATGAAGAAACTGTAACTGTTTGCAGTGTAAAGCCAGATTATTGCAACAAGGAGGAGGATCGATCCTGCCAGGGTATAGAGGAAAAATTTGACCGAGGCATAGATCTTGCGTGGCCCACCCCAGATCCCGATAAGAAGATACATCGGGATGAGCATGGCCTCCCATAAAATATAGAACAGGACAAAGTCGAGGGCGACAAAGACCCCGATCATCGCCGTTTCCATGATCAACATACAGATCATGAATGCCGGCACACGATCCTTGATATAGGTCCACGAGGCAAGAACGCAGAAGGGCATGATCAGCGTGGTGAGCAGAATCAGCAGGATCGAGATGCCGTCGACGCCGATAACGTAGGCGATATTGAGCGACTCGATCCATGGGTGGTATTCGGCGAACTGGAAGGCGGCGGTGTCACGGTCGAATCCAGGCAACAACCACAGTGAAAGCAGGGCGACAAGGCTGGTGACAGCAAGGGTCCAGTAGCGGGCGAAATGTGGGTCACGGACCACGAACAGCAGCAGCGAGCCCGCCAGTGGGAGGAAAATCAGGGTGCTGAGTAGGGGAAAACCCTGGTTAAGCAGTAATTGATCCATTGCCAACGATCCTTGATGTCAGAGAGTTATAACCAGACATAGGCAGCCAGAAAAAGAGCGACAAAGGTGATTGCATAATAGAGGGTCATCTGGATCTGCCCCTTCTGGAGGAAGAGGCTTATTCTGCCGCCCAGCCCCTGGACGAAACGTGCCGTCCCGTCGACGACGCCATCGATGGCGTTCCAGTCGAACCAGGCGGAGAAACGGGCGATCGTCATCAGTGACACCAGGCCGACGACCCGATACGCGGCACCCCAGGCAGTGTCGAGCCATTGCAGCGGTTTCTCCGCCACCCAGAGAAAGCCGCGACCGGCCAGGCGATAGAACCAGTCGAGATCGAGACTGATAGTTGCCCGGGCGGCCAGCCTGCCTTTGAGGAAATAAAAGGCCAAGGCGGTAAAAGCGAGAATTTGCAGGGTTTCAGCCATATGGGGGATCGTGTACGGGTGAAAGGCCACGTCCGTATGCGGCAGCATCGAGTAGAGAAAGGGGGTATAGGATCCGATCAGCAGACAGAAAAAGGAAGCGATCCACATGGCCAATCGCATATTCCATACAGGATCGGCGGCCTTTTCCAGAGTTGCAGAGGTACAGCGTGATTCACCGAAAAAAATCAGATAAGGCAGCCGCAGTCCGGCGACGAGAAAGGTCCCGGCCGAGACGGCGGTCAGCAAAAAGGCCGCCCAGTACAGATGGGATTCGAAACTGGCGGTGATGATCATCGATTTGCTGACGAAGCCGGAGAAGAACGGAAAGGCCGAGACCGAGACACCCCCAACCACCATGAACAGCAGGGTCAGAGGCATTTTACGGTAGAGGCCTCCCAGTTCAGTCAGCTTGGATTGTCCGGTGCAATGGATAATCGCCCCGGCCCCCATGAACAGCAGTCCTTTGTACAGGATGTGGGCAAAGGCATGGGCGCAGGTGCCGTTGATCGCCAGGGCGGTGCCGATGCCGACGCCGGCGACCATGTAGCCTACCTGGCTGACGATTTCCCAACCGAGCAGCCGGCGAATGTCGTTTTCGAGGATGGCGTAGATGATACCGTAAATGGTCATTACCACGCCGAGGACAATGAGGATGTCGAAGCCGGCGAAGGCGCGGGCCAGGGTATAGATGGCAGTCTTCGTGGTAAAGGCGCACATGAAGACCGCGCCGGTGATGGAGGCCTTGCTGTAGGCATCCGGCAGCCAGGAGTGCAGTGGCGGGACCGCGGCGTTGAGCATCAGGCCGATCATGATCAGCCAGGTGTAGAGTTGGGTGTTGTGTTCATCGAGCAGGCTGAAGCCGAGATCCCCGGTTGCCTGGTAACGGAGGACGAAGCCGAAGAGCAGCATTACCCCGCCGAAGGTGTGGACGAGGAGGTAACGGTAGCCGGCGGCCAGGGCGTCCTTGTCGGAATTGAACCAGATCAGGAAGGTCGAGGCGAAGGCCATCATCTCCCAGAACAGGAAAAGCACCAGATAGTCGCCGCTGTAGATGACCCCGAGGGAACCGGCGACATAGAACCAGGCGGCAATATGCTGCCACTCGTCCTCGACATGGAGGCCATAGATTGTGCCGATGATGGCCATCAGGGCCATGATGAAGGCGAAGATGGTCGACAGATTGTCGATTCTACCGAAAGTCAGCGTCCATCGATCCATGAAGGTGACAACGCCGTATGTCCCGGGGAACTGATTGAGGTAGAGGACGTCGCAAAAGGCCAGGATGGGGATGAGGCACAGATACGGTTTGCGGAACGGTCCGCGGATGAAGGGGAGGAGGAGGGCTCCGGCAATCATGATCAATGCCGGGTGGATGAAGCTACCGGTCATAATAATCCTCCCTGGTCTGGATGCCGCATTTACCGAGCCAACCGGAAATAAAAATCAAAACGGAAGCGGCAACAAACCCGAAAATGGCCCAGAATGCCGGGATATGCTGCTCCACCCAGGTATGGGCATGGTGGGTGTCGACCGCTGCCAGGCTCCAGATGACGATGGCTGCGGCGGCGAGCAGAGAGAGCACCCGCACGGTCCTGGGCCACTGTTTGAGCCAATCGATGAAACTGACTATCATCCTGTCACCGCCTTGACGAAGTTCATCATGTATTGGGGAAAGATGCCGATGAGGACCGAAATGAAGCAGGCGATCAGTATCGGTATGAGCATGGACAACGGTGCCTCGCGGATGCCGATATAACCTTCACCGGCGGGGGGCTTGTTGAAAAAGGCCTTGAAGGTCACCGGGGCAAAGTACGCGGCGTTGAGGAGGGTGCTGGCAATCAGGATCAGCAGAATACCGATCTGATGGGCTTCCATCGAACCCACAAGCAGATTCCACTTGGTGATGAATCCTCCCACCGGCGGAGCGCCGATCATCGACAGCGAGGCGATGGCAAAGGCCCCGAAGGTGAACGGCATGGTCTTGCCCAGGCCTTCCATTTCGGAGATGTTCTTCTTGTGCGTGGCGACATAGATGGCACCGGCACAGAAGAACAGGGTGATCTTGGAGAAGGCATGGTTGACGATATGGATCAGCCCGCCTTCGATCCCGGAAGGAGTCAGCAGGGCGACACCCATGATGATATAGGACAGCTGGCTGACTGTGGAATAGGCCAACCGGGCCTTGAGATTATCCTTGGAGAGGGCGATAATCGACGCCATGATAACGGTAAAGCCGACAAAGTAGGCGGTGGGGATGCCGAGGTTGAGGGCATCCATGGTGTCGACGCCGAAGATATACAACATGACCCGGGTGGTACAGAAGACCCCGACCTTGACGACGGCCACGGCATGGAGCAGGGCCGAGACCGGTGTCGGGGCGACCATCGCTCCCGGCAGCCAGTGGTGGAAAGGCATGACGCCGTTCTTGGCAAAACCGAAGAGACAGAAGATATAGAGCATCGTCACCAGCACCTTGTTCACGTCGTCGGGGAAGATCCCGGTCGAGATGTTGGCGGCGAAGTCGAGGGTGCCGGTCAATACATAGATCAGGATCATCGCCGGCAGCAGGAAGAACTTGGCGGTCGCCGTCAGGTAAACGATGTATTTACGTGCCCCTTTGTAACCTTCCGCGTCCTGATGATGGGCGACCAGTGGGTAGGTGCAGATCGAAACGATCTCGTAGAACAGATACATCGTCAGAAGATTGTCGGAAAAGGCCACCCCGATGGCCCCGAAGATCGCAAGGGCGAAACAGGCGTTGAAGCGGGTCTGGGCGTGTTCTTTGAGCCCCCGCATATACCCCATCGAATAGTAAACGGCGATGGTCCACAGCGATGAGGCGACGAGGGCGAAGATCATCGACATCGCATCGGCCCGGAGGGTGATGGTCAGGCCCGGCAGGATGGTGAACAGGTGCAGGACGAGGATCTTGCCCTTCAGAACCGGAGGAATCAGCGAACAGACGACGCCGAGCAGCAGGATCGAGGCCACTGACGAAATCCCCTCCCTGACGTTTTCATCATTCCCTCTGAACATCACCGCGAGCGCACCGGCCAGTGGAATGAGCAGGGCGACAAGGAGCGATGGGGAACTGACGACTGTATGCATGTCCATATGCGATAGTTCCTTAACTAGCCTTTGAGGTGTGCGGCATCCGCCGTCTCGATCGATTTGAGATGACGATAGAAGGCGACGACGATACTGAGGCCGATGGCGGCCTCGGCCGCGGCGATTGCCATGATGAACAGGGTGAATATCTGCCCGAGCGCCGGATCGGGGGCGGTGAACCGGTTGAATGCCATGAAATTGATCGAAGCCCCGGCCAGAAGGAGTTCGGCGGCGATAAGCATGCCGATCAAAGTTCGGCGGGTGATGAGGCCATAGACGCCCATGCCGAACAGCAGGGCGGCGATGACGAGATAAGTGGTCAATTGATTGTGCAGTGTCAGCAGCGGCATTAATCTTCCCTCCCGCCTCGGGCGATGACGAGGGCTCCAAGGATAGCAATCAGCAACACGATGGAAATGAGTTCGAATACCATCGAATGGTTGGTCAGCAGTTGGATCCCGATGGTCTTGACGGAACCATCATTGATCTTTTTCACACTCGTCCATTCGGTCTTGAAGGCGAGTGACACGAGACCGGAGATCAGCAGCAGGACAGTGATCAGGCCGAAAGGACCGGAGAGGGCATTGGTTGGGCCAAGCCTCATTTTTTCTTCCGGGGCGGCCAGCATGATGGCGAAGGAGATCGCCACTGCCACGGCACCGATGTAGATGAGAATGTGCATCATGGCAATGAAGGGTGAGTTGAGGAAATAATAGATTCCCGCTACCCCCACAAAGCAGATGACAAGGCCGATGACAGCCCGGACAAGTCGTTCGGCGCTGCACGCGACGATGCCGCCGATCACGGTGACCATGAGATTGAAGAGAAAGAGCAGGGCGACAAGCCCGTCCGGACTGAACAGGGTCTTCATCATTGTTTGCTTTCCTCCAGTCGCTTGAGGAGATCGAAGTGATAATCCTCTTTCCGGGTGCTGGCCAGGTTGTATTCCTTGGAAAACCGTACCGCCCCGAAATTACAGGAGTCGACACAGGAACCGCAGAGCGAACATGTGGTGAAGTCGAGTTTATACGAAGTGAGAACCTTCTTCTTGCTGCCTTCAGGTTTTTCACCGGCGATGGAGATGCAGTTGGACGGGCAGGCCTTCTCGCACATGCCGCAGACGACACACAGGGGTTGGCCGTCCTCGCCCGGGATCAGTTCGATGTGGCCGCGGTACCGGGCCGTCATCTTGATGCTCTCGTGGGGATAGTGGACAGTGATCTTTGGTTTGAAGAATTCCTGGAAGGTGATGCCCATGCCGACAAACAGGCTCCGGAGTCCGGAAAAGATATCATTGAAATATCTGAACATGGCTAGAATACCTTCAGTAGACCTGCGGTCAGCAGCAGGTTGAAGAGGGAGATCGGGATCAGAACCTTCCAGGACAGGTTGAGCAGGCTGTAGATGGTCGTCCGGGGAAAGGTCCAGCGAATCCAGATGAAAGTGAAGATAAGGATGTATATCTTGACGATAAACCACCAGACCCCGGGCACGAGACCGAAGGGGCAGTCCCATCCGCCGAGAAAGAGGATGGTGGTCAGGCAGGCGCCGATGACGATATTGGCGTATTCGCCCATGAAGAAAAGGCCGAAGCCCATACTCGAATACTCGGTGTGGTAGCCGGCGACCAGTTCGCTTTCAGCCTCGCCGAGATCGAAGGGGGCGCGGTTCGTCTCGGCCAGCGAGCAGACAAAGAAGATCAGAAAGGAGACCGGCATGAGGATGTTGAACAGGCCCTTCTGGAATGGCCAGATATTCCAGTGCCAGAATCCACCGCTCTGCTTGTGGACGATCTCCATCAGATCGAGCGACCCGGCGATCATCACCACCGTGATGGCGGTGATCAGCATCGGTATCTCGTAGGCGACGGCCTGCGAAACGGCACGAACCGAAGAGATCATCGAATACTTGTTGCGCGAACTCCAGCCGCCCATCAGCAACGCCATAGCGCTCATCGAGCCGAAGACGAAGATCATCAGCAGACCGATGTTGACGTTGTGGGCGACAATGGTGTCGCTGAACGGGATGGTGACAAAGCTGACGACGCTCGGGAACATCGCCAGGACCGGAGCGATGACGAAAATGATCTTGTCGACCCCGCCGGGAATGAGGAGCTGCTTGGTCATGAGCTTGATGCCGTCGACCGGTGGCTGCAGCAGGCCCCACGGGCCATTTTCGGTTGGGCCGGGCCGGCGCTGAATGAAGCCTGCCCCCTTGCGCTCGGCCCAGACCAGATAGGCGGCGTTGGTGGCGACAAAGGTGATGGCGATGATGACGGCGGCCAGGACGTTGAGCAATGTGAGTGACATAGTGTTCCCCTTATCTGTCCATCTCCGGGATGACCAGATCGAGACTGCCCATGAAGGCGAGGGCGTCCGCAATCAGCATACCCCGGCAGGCCTCGTCGAAAAGATGCATGTTCGAGTAGGTTGGTGAGCGTAATTTGAGGCGGTACGGACTCTTGTCGCCATCGCTGACGATGCGGATGCCGAAGCTGCCCCGGCCGGCCTCGACGGCTGTGTAATAATCGCCCGGCGGCAGTTTGATGGTCTTGGGTTTCTTCTCCGGATTGACAGGACCGTCCGGCAGTTTATCGAGCCCTTGCTCGATGATGCGAAGCGATTGCTCCATCTCCTCCATCCGGACCAAGTACCGGGCGTAGGAATCGCCTTCGTTGTAGACCGGGATATCGAAATCGAATTCGGAGTAGACGGAATACGGTTCATTGCGGCGGACGTCATAATTGATCCCCGAGCCGCGCGCCACCGGCCCGGTGGCGCCATATCGCTGGCACAACTCGGCAGAGACCGGACCAATACCCGTCAGCCGCTTCATCAGGATGATATTGGTGGTCACCAACTTGTGGTACATCTTCAGGGATTTGCGCATCCGCTTGATGAAACGCCGGGTGCCTTCGATGAAGTCGTCGTCAATGTCATTGTAGAGGCCGCCGAAACGGAAATAGCAATAGGTCAGACGCGAACCGGTGATTGCCTCGAGCAGGTCGAGGATCTGCTCGCGATCGTCAAAAGCGTACATGAGTGGCGAAAAGCCGCCGAGATCCATGATAAAGGCCCCGAACCAGACGAGATGCGAAGATATCCGGTTCATCTCGACGGTAATGGCCCTGATGTACTCGGCCCGTTGAGGCACCTCGATCGATGCGGCCTTTTCCACGGCCAGGACATACCCATGGCAGTAGGCCATGGCGGAGAGATAGTCGAGACGGCTGAGGTTGGGAAGGTACTGGGCGTAGGTCCGGTTTTCGGCCATCTTCTCATGCATCCGGTGGATATAGCCGATGACGGTCTCCGCATCGTAGATGTACTCGCCGTCCATGGTCATTTTGACCCGGAGCACGCCATGGGTGGCCGGGTGCTGCGGTCCCACGTTGAGGATGAAGGTCTCATCCGGCTGCAGGACAATTGGCTCGCTCATGCTTTGAAATCCTTTAGGAGTGGGTGAAAGTCGGCATCTTCGGGGAGAAGGAGAGGAATGAGGTGGGGATGTCCCTCAAAGACGATACCGAAAAAATCATGGGTCTCCCTCTCGTGCCAACTCGCTCCGCTGTATATCCCGGTGATTGTAGGGAGAATCGGATTGGCGCGAGGGGTACGGGTGCGGACAACGACGCGGCAGAGATCGAAATCGTAGCGGCAGAAATCGTATGTGGCCTCCAGTTGCCCATCCTTGATCCAGTCGACGCCGGTGATGGACTCGATGAAAAAGCCATGGTCATACAGAATGCCGACAGTAGTCAGGAGCTGATCCGGTGACAGCCTTACATCCAGATGATACCCCTGTTTGGCATAGTTGCAGTCGAACACCCCGATTTCCGCCTCAGCCGTTTGGGGCTTCTCGGCTTCAAGTTCAGCAACAGCTGGTTCCGCCGGAGCCGGAAAAAGGTCTCTCAGTTTGTCTTTGACGGTCTCGATTATCATTGGTCCTTCCGATCAGGATGTCTGCTTGACATATGCTTCCGGTTGTTACTCGGCCTTGACCTTCGGCCATCTCCGCCAGCCGGTGATCTTATACTCGAGTTCGATGATTCCCTCGATCAGGGCCTCGGGACGAGGAGGACAGCCGGGGATGTAGATATCAACCGGCAGGAACTTGTCGGCACCCTCGATGATGTTGTACTGCCCTTCATAGACGAACGGCCCTCCGGAAATCGCGCAATTTCCCAGGGCGATGACCCATTTCGGTTCCGGCATCTGGTCGTAAAGCGTTTTGATCCCCGGGGCCATCTTCTTGTTGACGGTTCCGGCAACGATCATCACGTCGCTTTGTCGCGGCGAGGGACGGAAGACCTCGGCGCCGAAACGGGCCAGGTCGAAGCGGGCGCACCCGGTGGCCATCATCTCGATGGCGCAGCAGGCGATACCGAAGGTGAGCGGCCAGAGCGAGTTGGCACGACCGAGGTTGATGAGTTTATCGGCAGAGGCGAAATGGATTAACGACGCAGGTATGTTTTCCGTTCCCACTTAAATACTCCCTTGATCCAGGCATAAATGACGGCCAATGACAGAATTGCGACGAAAAGAAGGATTTCGACAAAGTCTCGGTAGACGAACATCGGGTCATTGTATGCAAGGGCCACGGGAAAGAGGAAAAGGACATCGACATCGAAGGCGAGGAAGATCAGGGCATAGAGGTAGAAGACCACACCATAGCGGATCCAGCTGTCACCGATGGGGTCCATTCCGCATTCGATCGGTTGGAGGGTTTTGTTCCGGATATTCCTGGTGCCGAGCGGCATGAAGAGATAAACGATGGCAATCGGACCAAGGGCGAAAACGAAGCCGCCCAGGATAAAGGCCGCGATCCAAATGACACTGTCGCGATAGAGAAATTCAGTGAACTGAGGTTCCATGTGTACTCCATTCGCTTAAAGGTGTTTTCTTATACCAATCAAAATTGAATTTGGATAGATAAAACATGTTCAATAATGATGATACAAAAAACATAAAAAATTGTTTAACTGCGCAAGTATATACCACCTGAGCCGAACATGCTGCAATCAACTTTTGCTTGACATCCAGAGTTCCGCAAATTGTGAGATGGTATCTCCAGGTCCATCCGGTCCGGCTATATATCAAAAAAACTTGTGAAATGCAGGATACATGCTATGATGCTGGGGCGTAGCACAGGCGGTGAGATGTTCATTATCAAAAAAGCTGAAGAGCAGGGTATCGTATGCCTATCACACTGAGACAACTGGAGATTTTTATCGCGGTTGCCGAGACTGCCCAGGTGACCAAGGCGAGCAAGAAGCTCTTTGTTACCCAGTCAGCTGTCAGCATGGCCCTGGCCGAGTTGGAGAACCAGCTTGGCGGCTCCCTTTTCGACCGGCACGGCCGAAGCCTGCTCCTCAACGCCCGCGGCCGCTATCTTCTGCCGCTTGCCAAGGATATCACCTGTCAGGTCAGCAATATCGAGACAATCATGTCCGAGCGCAACGATACGCTCGAAGGACATATCGATATTGTCGCCAGCACCACACTCGGTAATTATATCCTGCCGTATCTCGTGGGGGCATTCCGCAGGGTGCATCCCCGCGTGTACATCAATCTCCTGGTCTTCAACACGGGGTATGCCGAAAAGTTGATCCTTGATGGCCAGATGGATATTGGGTTTGTTGAGGGTCCTCTGTCGAAAAACAAGGAATTACGAGTACATCCATGGTTTCAGGATGAGTTGGTGATTCTGGTCGGGGCCACCGATCCACTCGCCCATAACGATGTCTTCGATGTCAAGAGAGATATCAAGGACCGGAAATGGATTCTGCGCGAAAAGGGGTCGGGAACGGATGCCATCTTCCGGGAAAAGATGAAGGAGTACTTCCAGGATATCAGCGTGGTGATGGAGATGGGGCACCCTGAGGCAATCAAACGGGCGGTCGAGGCCGGCGCCGGTATTGCCTGCCTGTCGGCCCTCTGTATCTGCCGCGAAGTGGAGAATGGCTGGCTCAAGAGTCTGCAGGTGGAAGGGATCGATATGAAGCGTCAGTTGCAGATCATCTCCCGCATTGACAAGGAGATCAGTGACGCCCATGCCGAATTCCTCAATTTCTGTGACGTGATGTCGACGTGCAATGACGAAAGCGTCTGTCTGTCGTCGCCATGGAAGCTGCAGTCAATGCTTGCCCGGCATTCCTCCCAGAAGAAACAGGAATCGGTGTAGGCAGTCCCCCCCCTCTCATTTCAATTCAGTAAAAAACCTCCTTCAACGTAAGCCCGTGAGCAGGGGCGGTCGGACCGGCTGCGGTTCTGTCCCTTGCCAGCAGGACCTGTCCAAAGCTGTCCACCGACCGCTTCCCCCTGCCGACCTCGAGCAGCGTCCCCACCAGATTGCGAACCATCTGACGGAGAAATCCATCTCCGGTAAACGACAAGAAATACTCATAGTCGTTCGGTTGCTTCAGATCGGCGGCGAAAAGGGTCCGGGTGGATCCCCGTCCGTTCGTCAGGCCCTTGTCACGGGAGCCGGTGTTTTCAAATGAGGCGAAATCATGGGTTCCCGTCAGCAGCGTCAGGCAGGCCTGTACCGCCTGAGAATCGATTGCGGCGGGGTAGTGCAGGAAGAAGTGTCGCTGCTGCGGCATCAGCACCGCGCCGGTGTGGAGCCGATAGATGTACTGCTTTCCTGAGGCGGCAAAGCGCGCATGAAAATCCGGCCGGACTTCCTCGACCTGCAGAATGCGGATCGCCGGCGGCAGCATGGAGTTCAGGCCCTGAAAAAAAGCGGGGCAGGAGATTTTGCCGCCGGTGTGAAAATTTGCGACCATCCCGTCGGCGTGAACGCCGGCATCGGTTCTGCCGGCGCCATGGAGAGACACCGACTCCCCCGTCATCCTGGTCAACCGGTCTTCGATCTCGCCCTGGATCGTGACGTCATGGCGTTGCCGCTGCCAGCCACTGTAGCCGGTGCCGTCAAAGGCGATGAGCAGTCTGATGTTCCGCATGGGATTCAGGGATGCTGGAAGGGAGAGCGGTTGGTGTCTCAGGGAAAGAGGGGGACAACCTCGAGGCCCTTCGCTTCGTCGAAGCCGCACATGATGTTCATGTTCTGGACGGCCTGGCCGGCGGCGCCCTTGACGATATTGTCGATGGCGGAAAGGACGATGATCCTGCCGGTTCTCCGGTCGATGGTGAACCCGATGTCGCAGAAATTGGATCCCCGCACGTATTGGGTCGCCGGCAGGTTTCCGGGGGGCAGCACCCTGACGAAGGGTTCGTCGGCGTACATGTCCTGATAGAGCTGGTGGATCGAAGCCTCGGTCTGGTCGGCCTGCAGCCGGGCATAGATGGTGCTCAGGATGCCCCGCGAGAGCGGCAGGAGATGGGGGGTGAAGGAAATCCTGATATCGCAGCCGCCAAGCAGGCTCAGTTCCTGTTCGATCTCCGGGGTATGCCGGTGGACGCCGCCGACCTTGTAGGCGCGGAACCCATCGGTCACCTCGCAGAACAGGCTGCCGATCTGGGCCGAGCGCCCTGCCCCCGAGGTCCCGGATTTGGAGTCGGCGATGATCGTGGCCGGCTCGATGATTCCGGCCTTGAGCAGAGGGGCGAGACCGAGGATGATCGAGGTCGGGTAGCACCCCGGGTTGGCGACCAGGCTGCTGCCGGCGATGGCCTGACGGTAGAGTTCCGGGAGCCCGTACACCGCCTCGCTGAGAAATTGGGGCGAGGAGTGCGGCTGGTACCATTGCTCATAGACGCTCTGGTCACGGAGCCGGAAATCGGCGGAGAGATCGACGACCTTCTTGCCTGCCCGGCGCAGGTGCGGCACGAGGTCCATTGCCGTCTTGTGCGGGACGGCGGCGAAGTAAAAATCGGCGCTGTCGCACAGTCGATCCATGTCGGGATTTTCGCAGAGAAGATCAACCCTGGTGCGGAGGCTGGGAAACACCTGGGACAGGGGCTGGCCTTCAAATTGCCTCGAAGTCACCAGTGTCAGGCGCACTTCCGGGTGATTGCAGAGCAGGCGGGCGAGTTCAACGCCCGTGTAGCCGGATGCACCGATGATCGCGATTTTCAACATGGCAAGTCCCCTGAGATGAGTTGTTGAAGATAGCGGCTATCCATGGATGTGGATCGGACAGTCCGCATTCTCTGTCTGAAGAGAAATAGACCCCGAAAGGCAAAAACACCAAAAGGGAATAACAGGTTTGCTGTTATTCCCTCGGTTGCGGTGTGTCGTGGTATTTCGACTGCCGGCCGCTGCACTGACCGACGGATACGTCTGGTGCTGAAATCGATTAACGCTTGGAGAACTGGAACTTGGCGCGAGCAGCCTTCTGGCCGTACTTCTTACGTTCCTTGACTCGCGGATCGCGGGTGAGGAGTCCGGAACGCTTCAACGGGATCCTGTTCTCGGAATCGATATCGAGCAGGGCCTTGGAGATTCCATGGGCCAACGCCTCGACCTGGGCCGACTTGCCACCACCCCTGAGGGTGGCCTTGACGTCGTATTTTTCAGAGGTATCGGTGACCTTGAACGGTTTCTCGATCTTCGGGGTCTTGAAGGTCCCGCCGAAGTAGGCCTCGGCATCGAGCTGATTGACGATCACCTTGCCGATACCGGGGGTAAGCCACACCCTGGCGACAGCGCTCTTTCTCTTGCCGGTGGCGTAAAAACGATCTATAGCCATGTTTTATTCTCCAGGATTAAATATCTAGTGCGGCCGGCTGCTGGGCGGCGTGAGGATGGGCTGACCCGGCGTATACCTTCAGTTTCTTCAGCTGCGCCGCCCCCAGTTTGTTTTTCGGGAGCATGCCTTTAACGGCATGGATGATCAGGTCGGTCGGATGCTTGGCCATCAGTTCCTTGGCGCTGGCCTCCTTGAGCCCTCCCATGTAGCCGGTGTGGCGATAGTATTTCTTGTCGTCCCATTTGTTGCCGGTCAGTTTGATCTTGTCCGCGTTCGTGACGATGACGAAATCACCGTTGTCGATGAAATCGGAAAAGGTCGGCTTGTGTTTGCCACGCAGCCGGTTGGCGATTTCCGATGCCAGGCGACCCAGCACCTTATTCTCGGCATCGACCAGGTACCATTTTTTTTCGATCTCGTTGACCGGAGCAAGGTAGGTTTTCATCGTAATCCTCAACATGCGATTAATAAAAAAAGGCTCGAACCATGTCGAACCTTTTCTTGTTTAGCTGGAGCGGGAAACGAGATTCGAACTCGCGACTTCAACCTTGG
Organism: Desulfobulbus sp. Tol-SR; assembly: GCA_000769715.1. Classification (GTDB taxonomy): domain Bacteria; phylum Desulfobacterota; class Desulfobulbia; order Desulfobulbales; family Desulfocapsaceae; genus Desulfoprunum. Next base: position 23,795 of record JROS01000076.1, on the reverse strand, counting down.
CAAGGTTGCACTCTACCACTGAGTTATTCCCGCTTTTTGTTTTTGTCAAAACAGGTCCCCTATTTACATAATCGCCGGTGGGGTGTCAATAAAAAAAAGACAGTCTCGCGGTGAATGACTTTTTTATCGATCCTTGCGGTGAAAAATAGAGATGGATTCAGGACAATGGGGTAATATAAGCAGTTGAAGTATACCAGATCATGGAATGAAATCAAACGCCAAACGCACCGTCATGGTCTTCGGCGACGAAGCGGACCGGTATCCGCGGCAAACAGGGTATTCTACGGATACAGGATATGGAACAGCAGGGTGCGCGAACATCGACGATTGAACGGAAGACAGGGGAGACGGATATACATCTTATTCTCGACCTGGACGGAGAAGGAAAGGCGGCGATCGATACCGGTGTTCCGTTCCTCGATCACATGCTCACCCTCTTTACCGTTCACGGCTTTTTCGACCTGGCGATATCGGCCAAAGGCGACATCGAGGTCGACGATCATCATACCGTCGAAGATGTCGGCATCTGTCTCGGACAGGCCTTCAGCCGGGCGCTTGGCGGCAAGTCGGGCATCAACCGCTATGGAAGCTGCCATATGCCGATGGACGAGACCCTGGTCAGGGTTGTCGCCGATATATCCAACAGGCCTTTCCTGCAGTACAATGTCTCGCTGAGCGATCAGAAGATCGGGACGTTCGATACCGGGCTCGGCAAGGAGTTTCTCCGGGCCTTCAGTCAGCATGCCGGCGTGACCCTGCATATCGACATGCTGCATGGGGAGAATGGGCATCACATCCTTGAGGCAGTGTTCAAGGGGTTGGGAAGGACGATGCATGAGGCATCCGCCCTGTCGGAACACGTCAGCGGCGTCCTTTCTTCCAAGGGATTGCTGTGAGTTCGGTCAAGGCACACCGGAATACTAAATGAAAACTCTGCAGAGAGGTCTTGCGTGAAGAACATATCCAACATCCTTGCCGTCGTCATGCTGTGCGGTCTCCTGTCGTTCCTCACTTCGTGCTCCGGCAGGAGCGTGAGCTCGACCGCCGATCCGGGAAAAGACATCCGGCCGCTGAACGCCGTTGTTGTCCTGCCCGCTGACACGGCCGGGGGCAGTGCTGGGGGGGAGCAGGGGAATGACAGCGACAGTTTGCGCAAGGGGGCCGGCTTCATCGACCTGACCATGGTTGATATCATGAAAGACTTCGGCAACGTCCGCGTTCTGTCGGCCAGTCAGATCGAATCGCTGATGGACGAAGACAACAGGGACAACTCAGCCGACGTGATCGGCCATCTCGGCAAGATCCTGCACTGCGATGCGGTAATGGTGACCACCGTTCACCGCTACCGGCAGCGGGTGGGCAGTGAACTGGCCATCGAGAGCCCGGCCTCGGCCTCTTTCCAGATGCGGTTGGTCGACGTCAAGACCCGCGCGGTTCTGTGGTCGGCCGATTTTGACGAGACGCAGGAGTCTCTGCTCAGCAATATCCTGAGCTTCAACAAGGCTCAGAGCCGTGGATTCAAGTGGGTGACCGTCGAGAACCTTGTTGCCCAGGGACTCAAGGAACGACTGGCCGGATGCCCGTTCCTGAAGCGATAACCAGCCCGGAACCCGATTCGACACGGAAACAACGCCCGCGGCCTGATGCATGACGCCGACGGGCGTTTGCTTTCCATCAGCCATCGACTCTTCCCCAGATGACCATAGACGCCTGCCTGCCATCGCGCTTCAATCGCCGGATCGGCCAGGCGATGCACGACTACTCGATGCTGGCCGACGGCGACCGGGTGCTTGTCGCCGTCTCCGGCGGGGTGGACAGCCTGGTTCTCGCCTGGCTGCTCCGATTCTGGCAGCACAAGGCGCCGATCCGCTACACCTTGAAGGCTGTGGTGGTCGAAAACGAGTTCTGGCGCCGGCAACCGCAGGCGGATGGTTCTATCGCCAGGATCTGCCGCCAGCTCGAGCGCATCGGCATCGCTCATCAGGTCGTGCGAGGATGGAAATTGCAAGCAGATCAGGAGACATGCTACCACTGTGCCCGCAACCGGCGCAGCCAACTCTTTGAGCTTGCCCGGCAGGAGGGGTGGGCGAAGATCGCCTTCGGCCATCACAAGGACGATCTGGTCGAGACCTTCTTTCTCAACATGATCTACAGCGGCAACATCTCGACCATGGTGCCGAAGCAGGTGCTGTTCGGCGGCAATCTGGCGCTGATCCGGCCGATGGCCTATCTCGAGAAGGATGAGGTGCTGGAGATCGCCGCCCGAGCGGGGATCGAGGCGGTGGAAAATCTCTGCCCCCTGGCCGGGAATACCCATCGCCAGCGGGTGCGGGAACTTCTGGCGGAGCTGTATGCGATGGAACCGGGGGCCCGGAACTCGATTTTCGCCGCCATGGCCAATGTCCGTGAGGGGTACCTGCTGTGAAAACCCATCCCGACTGCCTTCCCTGTTATCGGCGGCAGGCCCTGCAGGTGGCGAAGATCTGTTCCGATCGGGCCGCCGACCATCAGGCGGTGGTCGCGGCGATCGACATTCTGCTCCCCGATATCGATCTGCAGCAGACCCCTCCTGCCAATGCGATCCGGATATACGAACGCATCGCTGCGGTGACCGGCTGCCCCGACCCCTACCGGCACATCAAGAAACGGAACAATGTCGAGGCCCGGCGTCTGCTGCCGCTGATCAGAGAGGATGTGCGGCGCTCTGCCGTCCCCCTGGCCGCGGCGGTCCGGTTTGCCATCGCCGGCAACAGCATCGATTATGGCGCCTTTGCGGCAATCGACGCCGACGGGGCCATTTCCCGCTGCCGTTCGGCGGTGCTGGCGGTCGATCACCTTCATCTGCTCCTCGATCGGATCGGCCGCTTGCAAAACGGCAGCCGGGTGCTCTACCTTGCGGATAACTGCGGCGAGATCGTGTATGATCAGCTGGTTCTCGAGTGTCTGCAGGAGCGGGGGCTCGACCTGACCGTGGCGGTCCGGGGCGGGCCGATCATCAACGACGCCTCGCTCGAGGATGCGTTGGAATGCGGCCTTGACCGCTATGGCCGCGTGATCGGCAGCGGCGTCGCCTGTCCCGGGACATCGCTTGCCCACTGCTCGGACGAACTGCTGGGCCATTTCCACCGGGCGGACCTGGTGATCTCGAAGGGGCAGGGCAATTTCGAGACCCTGTCCGAGGTCGACCGTGATATCTTTTTCCTGTTGATGGTCAAATGCCGGGTCGCCGCCCGCCACCTCGCCGGCCTGACCGGGATCGACCAGCGGCTGCTGCCCGGGGAGGGAGAAATGGTCGTCTATTATTCACCGCAGCATCAACCCTGAGATCATATGAGCACGCACACCAAGATAAGGACGCTGCTGGAGCGGCAGCCGATTGGAGAAACGGTCCGGGTAGGCGGATGGATTCGGACCAGAAGGGATACCGGCGGCTTTTCCTTCGTCGAGGTCAGCGACGGCTCCTGTCTCGCCAACCTCCAGGTCATCGCCGACAAGGGGCTGGGCAATTACGAGACCGAGATCAAAAGGCTGACCACCGGCTGCAGCGTCGAGGTCGAAGGGACCGTCCAGGAATCGCCGGCCAAGGGCCAGGCGGTCGAACTGCTCGCTACCGGGTTCAAGGTGGTCGGCTGGGCCGATCCCGAGACCTACCCGCTGCAGAAGAAGCGCCATTCGTTCGAATTCCTGCGCGAGATGGCCCATCTCCGGCCGCGGACCAACGCCCTCGGCGCCGTCGCCCGGGTCCGGTCGCGGCTGGCCTATGCCGTCCACACCTTTTTCCAGCAGCGGGGCTTCATCCAGGTCCATACCCCGATCATCACCACCAGCGATTGTGAAGGGGCGGGAGAGATGTTTCAGTTGACGACGACCCAGCCCCGTGGCGGACCGGACGAGGAGTTTTTCGGCCGCCGGGCCGGGCTGACCGTCAGCGGCCAGCTCCAGGCCGAGGTCTATGCCCTTGCCCTGGGCGATGTCTATACCTTCGGCCCGACTTTCCGGGCCGAGAATTCCAACACCAGCCGGCATCTCGCCGAATTCTGGATGATCGAGCCGGAGATGGCCTTCTGCGATCTCGCCGGCAATATGCGGATCGCCGAGGAGATGCTCAGGTACCTGCTCGACGATGTCCTGGCCAACTGTGCCGAGGATATGGAGCTGTTCGACCGGTTCATCGCCAAGGGACTGATAGATCGGCTGCGGAGCGTGGCCGGGCAGCAATTCGCCCATATCACCTACACCGAGGCGGTCGACGAACTCCTGCGCAGCGGTAGAGCCTTCGATTTTCCGGTGCGCTGGGGCATCGATCTGCAATCGGAGCACGAACGCTACCTGACCGACGAGGTCTACCGCCGGCCCTTGATCGTCACCGACTATCCGGCCGCGATCAAGCCGTTCTACATGCGGGTGGGCGACGACGGCCGGACCGTGGCGGCGATGGATATCCTGGTGCCGGGCATCGGCGAGATCGTCGGCGGCAGCCAGCGCGAGGAGCGCTACGAGGTCCTGGAGCGGCGGATGCGGGAGGCCGGCATCGACCTCGACGACTACCGCTGGTACCTCGACCTGCGCCGCTACGGCACGGTGCCGCACGCCGGGTTCGGCCTCGGCTTCGAGCGGCTGGTGCAGTTCGTCTCCGGCATGGCCAATATCCGCGAGGTCATCCCCTTCCCGCGGACCCCGGGGTTCGCTCCATGCTGAGGGTGACGAGGGGAGCGATGCCTGACCGGGAAGGGACCTCGGCATGAGCAAGGGGCCCGGGGTTCAACGGATGTTCGATGCCATCGCCGGCCGCTACGACCTGATGAACCGGACGATGACGCTGGGCCAGGACCAGCGCTGGCGCCGCTTCGTCGTCGCCCGGGCCGGCGACCCGGGGCGCGGCTGGGTCCTCGACCTGGCCACCGGGACCGGCGATATCGCCGCGCTGCTGCGCCGTTCCTACCCCGACGCCCGGGTGATCGGGGCCGACTTCTCGCGCAACATGCTGGCCGAGGCCAGACGGCGCTTCAGCGATCCGGCGATCCACTGGCAGGTCTGCGACGCCAACGGCCTGCCCTTCGCCGACCGGGTCTTCGAGGCGGTGACCTTCGGCTACCTGCTGCGCAACGTCGACGACAGCCTGCGGGTGATGCGGGAGGTCCACCGGGTGCTCAGACCCGGCGGCCGGGTGGTCTGCCTCGATACCACGCCGCCGGCCGCCAACCTGCTGTGGCCGCTGCTCAACCTCTACTTCCGCTATGGCATTCCACTGCTCGGCCGGCTGATCGCCAGGGATGCCTCCGCCTACAGTTATCTCACCGGATCGACGATGGATTTTCATGACGCCGAGACCCTTGCCGGGATCTTCCGGGCAGCCGGTTTCATCGACGTCGGCTACCGCAAATTCATGATGGGGACGATCGGCATCCACTGGGGGATTCGACCATGACCGAGCCGCAACCGCCGCTTGAGCCATTTGCCCTTCCCGATTATGAGGCGCCGGCGACGCTGTTTGAGGTGCTGGTTGCCAGCGCCAGCCGCCGTCGTCATAAGACAGCCTTCATCTACCTGGCCGGCGAGGAGGAGTGCCGGGTCACCTACGGCAAGCTGTTCGAGGATGTCCTGCTCCTGGCCCTGCACGGCGACTATATCAAGGGCTGCCGCCAGTTCAAGGGGGTGTTCGTCATCGGCGCCCCGGAACTGCACACCCTGTTCAGCCACGTCTACTCCTACACCGACCTGCTGGCCGACCGGCGCTTCACCGATGACGACTTCCAGCGCTTCCACCAGCGGGGGGGGGAGGCGATCACGGCCGAGGACCTGCTGACCGTCATCTACACCTCGGGGACCACCGGTCAGCCGAAGGGGGTGATGCCGAGCCATGCCAACATCATGCCCAGGATCTCGAGAAATACCGGCCGACGCTGGTCGCCATCGTGCCGCGGGTGTGGGAATCGCTGTACTCGCGGGTGCAGGCCGGGGTGAAGAAAAAGGGCAGGCTGGCCAGCGGGCTGTTTGCCGCCATGGTTCGGGTGTCGGCGGCCTATCGGCGCTATCGCCGCCGTTATCTGGGACGCTTTCCGGTCTATGCCCCCGAGCCGTGGTGGCGCGCCCTGCAGCGGCGGGTTCCGGCCCTGGCCGGGATGATCGTCCTCTACCCCCTGTACAAGCTGGCGATGAAGAAGCTGGCCCTGGTCCAGCAGCGTTTCGGCGGCCGGCTGCGCCTGGCGATCAGCGGCGGCGGGACCCTGGCCACCTATCTCGAGGAATGGATCGACGCCGTCGGCATCCGCATCGTCAACGCCTACGGCATGACCGAATGTTCGCCGTCGATCGCCGGCCGGGGCCTGAACTGCCGGGTCTACGGCACGGTCGGGCCGCCGGTGCCGCTGACCGAGATCCGGATCGCCTCCGAGGAGGGCGAGATCCTGCCGCCCGGCCGGGAGGGGCTGATCGAGGTGCGCGGACCCCAGGTGACTCGCGGCTACTATCGCGACGAGGAGGAGACGGCCAGATCCTTCACCGAGGATGGATTCTTCCGGACCGGCGATCTCGGCCGGATGACGCTCTCCGGCGAACTGGTGATCACCGGCCGGGCCAAGGTGATCATCGTCCTCGCCAGCGGCGAGAATATCGACCCGACCCGGATCGAAAACGCGATCTCGATGTTTCCCTTCATCCAGGATGCGGTGCTGGTCGGCCAGGACAAGAAGGGCCTGGGGGCATTGCTGATCCCCAATATCGACGAGTTACGGGAATACGCGCGGCAGCGGTTTTCCGACCTGAAGGAGGAGGGGGAGGAACTGCTGACCAACAGCCGGGTTCTCGACCACATCCGGCACGAGATGAACCGCCTGCTTCACCCCAGGCAGGGATTCAAATCGTACGAAAAACTGCAGGGCATCGCCTTCCTCGCCAAGGAGTTCAAGCTCGGCGAGGAATTGACCAACACCTTGAAAAAGAAGCGGCACGTCATCGAACAGAAGTACCGGCAGGTCATCAACGACCTGCTGCACTGACGTCCCGCCGTCACAGGCGGGCAATCTCCGCCGTGGTCCGGCAGTGGCTGATGATGGTTCCGTGCGGCCGGCCGGCGAGGATGGCCTTGCCCAGATAGCCGGCGATACCAAGGGCCTGCCGGCCCTCGGGATCGTAGACGATGACCCGGTCGATGCCCTGGCGGCCGCTGAGGTCGTCGAGCAGCTGGCCGAGGTTGTCCCCACCATCATTGAGGGGATCGATGCGGATGAAGGCCGGGGCCCAGCGCGCCAGCACCGCTTCCCTGATCACCCCGCCGCAGACCTTGAGTGACTCCGCCGTGCCGATGACCGCGCCCGTCGTCGATCGCCCCTCCATGATCTGAATTTCGTCTCCCACCCGGATGACCCCGCCCTGGCGGACCACGGCGAAGATGCCTTCCCGCGGCATGACGCAGTCGCCGGCCTGGTGGTAGATGGCGCAGCGATGGTGGCAGATCTTGCCGAGCTGGGAGACCACCAGCTCGGTTGCTCCGACCATTAGATGGGCGCCGACGGGGAGGGTCGACAGGTCGATTCCCTCGGTGGTGATGTTCTCGGCGAAGTTGCCGGCGACCACGTCGAGTCCCTTGGCCCGCATCGTGTCGATGCTTTCCTGGGCCAGCAGGCTGACCTGGCGGTGCCAGTCGCCGCCGTGGGCGTCGCCGGCGAGACCGAAGTCCACCAGCAGTTCCCCCGTGTCGATGTTGTTCTTGCGGATTCCTTTCCGGTCGCTGATCGAGATAGCCTTGACATGCATGGAATTCTTCTCCTCTGATATACCACAATGTGTCATGTCTCGAGCATAGCCGAAATTGCCGTTTTTTGCAAAGCCGGAAAGAGGATAGACGGGCAGGGGCCTGACGGTCGCCGGCGGCACATTCTCACCGCGGTGATACTATTTCCTTGCAATCCCTGCCGGCGTTGTGAGAAAAATAAGTATGAACAGGATGTTAAGAACCGTTGTCAATTCAACTGCGGAGGTGGGAATGGGGAAGGTAATGGAAGTCAAAAAAGTGATCACGCCGATCGATTTTTCGGATAATTCCAAGCTGATCGCAGAGTCGGCGGCCTATTTCGCCGGCAAGTTCGGGGCCTCGCTGCATCTGATTTTCGTCGTCCAGAATTTTGAGGATTATTCCGGCTTTTTCGTGCCGCAGATGAGCATGCCGAACCTCGAGCAGGATCTGATCGCCGGGGCCGAGGAGAAGATGGCCTCCTTCTGCGCCGAACTGGAGGAGTCGCTCACCAGGGCCGGGATCAGCGAGGTGACCCATCAGGTGTCGATGGGCGATGTCGCCGAGCAGATCGTCGAATTCGCCGCCACCAACAAGGGGGATCTGATCGTCATGGGGACCCATGGCTACAAGGGCCTGGAGAAGATCATGTTCGGCAGCGTCGCCGACAAGGTGGTCAGGTCCGCCCCCTGTCCGGTGCTGACCATCAATCCCTATACCTGCTGCAAGACGGAATAGGCCTGGTGGAAAGCTGCAGCATCCATCGTCCGGAGGCTGATCCCGGTCACCCCGATCGGCCTCCATCTGCATGGCCATCCAGACCGGCTCTGGGCAGAGACCGGTTGATCGGGGCCGATACCTCACCTGTCGCTTACTTTCAACCCGAACGGTCCCTGTCTCGGTCTCCATCACATCGCCTGCCTTGATATCGATTTCATCACCCCTTCTTCGGAGGATTTGATCTTAACGGCGACGGCAATCCAGGTCAAACCGCATACGTCCGCTCTCACGGGGGCCCGCCGGCGAATGGGAGAAGGTCCGCTCGGTGCAGCTGACCGAGCCGTCATCATGCATGATCAAGGCCAGCGACGAACGGGTGCCGTAGTCGCGGCCGCTGATCATGATCGTCGCCAGCAGCCGTTCCCATTCCAGGTTGATGCCGGTCTCCGGCAGGTCGTCATCCGGCGGCTGCCGGGAATCCTCCAGCAGGGAGAAGAGATCGTCGGGTTCGATGGCCGCCCGGTCGTCCAGCAGCCGGCCGAGGGCCGCCGTCCCGCGCGTGACCTTGGGCCAGGGGGTGTCGAGGAGATGGTTGCTCAGCCCATGGATACCTGGTGTCACTTCCAGAGCTTGTTCCGGACAGCGGTTCGAGGCGTAGACCAGGCTGTCGCCATCGCCGACCAGCAGGTTGAAGCCGTTGTATTTCGGCCATTGCTGCTCGCTGGCGGTGCAGAACTGCCGGGGGGCGAGGCCGCTCCGGAGATAATCGACCGGCAGCCGGCCGCGGGACAGGGCGGTGGCGGTGAAGGTGGCCGGATCGCGATAGTTGGTGACGGCGGCGAAGCGGCAGTCGCGGGTCAGACCGAACCAGGTGCCGCCGGCCTGGAGATCGCGGCCGGCGAGGATCTCCGGCTGGTCCGGCCAGAAGGCCAGCGGTGCGGTCGGGCGCTCGAAGTATTCGTCGCGGTTGGCGGCGAGGATCAGACGGTAGCCGGGGTGGCAGCGCCAGGCGAAGAGGATCAGGCACATGGCGGCGGTATCAGCGCATCTTGCGGATCATGCCGAGGATGATTCCCGCCGTCAGCCCCCAGATGGTGCAGCGCCGGTGGCGATAGACCGCCACCTCGTGGGTCCACTCGCTCCGCCGTTCCTTGTAGTGCGAAGGCAGGCCGAGCTTGTCGACCGGCAGCAGGATATGCTCGTTTCCTTCGGCATCGAAATAGGAGGGCTGGATCTCGATCCGGTTGTGGTAGATCTCGGGTTTGGTGGCGACGAACCAGGCAAGGGGGATGGTGAAGACCTCTTCGACCTCGCGGGGGTCGGGCCGCAGGTCCTCGCGGTCGGCGATATCGAGGATGCCGACGAAGCACTCGACGATGACGGCCCGCGGCGTGACGACCGTGTCAAGCCGGCCGGTCAGCCTGACCCGGTCGCGGGGCAGGCCCAGTTCCTCTTCCGTCTCCCGCAGGGCGGTGTCGGCGAAACTGCGGTCGAGTTCGGGATCGAAGTGGCCGCCGGGGAAACAGATCTCGCTGCCCTGGCGAATGGTCGAGGCCCGTTTCTGGAACAGCAGGTGGCAGTCGTCGTCGATGAACAGCACCGGGACAAGGATCGCCGAGTTGAAGAAATTGTCGCGTCCGTAAATGCCCGGGGTTTCGGGGAGACTATGGGAGAATCGTTCGAACTCGGCTCTGTTCATCAGTATCCTGTCATGGTTCCGATTACGGCGGCAGGCTGTTTATTGCCGCCGGTCAGGCCAGGTCGGCGATCACCAGCAGCAATGTCCCCTGGTCCTCGTCCGGTCCCGGCTTGCCCAGCAGGGTCGAGATATTGAGTCCGGCGAGGTGATGGATGGCGACGGCGGTCCGGCCGAATTGATCGGCCGGGAAGTGCTGTTCCAGGGCCGCCTGCCAGCGTTCGACCAGCGCCGCCGGCAGGGGGGCGGGAAGGGCTGCCAGCAGTTCGCCGGTCAGGGCGGCATGCTCCTTGCGGAAGGCGGCCACGGCGGCAAAGGCCTCGTCCCCGGTCAGACCCACCGTTGCCGGCAGCGACAGGGCGCCGGCCGGTAGCGCGGCCTGTCCCCGGCGCCGTTCATAGGCATCGAGAATGATCTCCGCGGCATCCGGCCAGTGGGTGGCCCAGATCGGCCAATCGGGGAGATCGCCGTTTACGAGAAGCTGTTTCCAGGCGCGGAAGCGGTTTCTGATGATCCCGGCCGCCGGCTGCCGTACCCGGGCCTTGAGGTCGATCAGGTCGGCCAGGAGGTTGTCGTCCTCATCGGCCGCGCCGAGATCTTCGCCATGGAGCCGCAGGAAGAGGGATTGCTCGTCCTCGTCGAGGGCCAGGAGATCGCGGGCGATTTCCTCCTCCTCCCGGTCGAGGATCTCGCCGATCTTGAGGACCAGCCGCGCCTGCCACAGGTCCTGCTCCGGGTCTTCCTTTTCCTTGTCGGACTTCCTGTTGGGTCTGCCGAGCAGCGAGGAGAGGATCGCCTGGGGCGTGTCTTCGTCCTGCTGTCGGGGGGCGGTCATCGCCGCCATCGTCAGGGAGCTGAGCTGGGCGGCGTAATCGTCCTTCCGCTCCCTGATATCGTCGATGAGACGGAGAAAACGCTTCCGGTCGGGGCCGAGCGGGCAGGGAGTATGCACTTGACAGAAACCGTGATTAATGAAAAGATCTGCCGATCCGGCCGCAGCGTCGGCGCCCTCTTCCGGCTCGACCGGCTGGAGGACATGGAGCGTGGGACAGAGCAGATACAGCGGGTACTGGCTGCCGGAAGCGATGGCGGTGCCCGGAAAATACAGGGTGTCTTGTAGGTTCATATGCAGAGTGTCAAAGAAAAAATCACGTTTTACCTGTCGGCCTTGCTCTATCTCGTCTTCAATTTCCGGATGGGGGCGGATGCCGCTGCCAGCATGAAGGCGACTCTCTGGCAGATCCTGCAGACGGCGCCCTATGTCGCCGGCGTCACCTATGTCATCATCGCCCTGCTGCAGTACATGTCGGGAGGGGAAAAGGTGGCCTGGAATCGTCGGCTGCGCCTGTTCTTCGCCCTCGGGATCCTGGCCGGCCTGGTTTACGCCATCTATGAATACGCCGGCGTCGGCACCGTGCCCGGAAAATAGATAATACCTGTCCCGCCGGTTGCTGTAAACCGGGAAACTCAACGACCGGGCCGTATCGGAACGAGCGGAAACGCCGGACCGGTAGCGCCATCCGGCCGAGGATGGCCTCGTATGTTCTACCTCCACACCTCCAACCGCACCGAGAACCTGCTGCGTCACCTGGTCGAGGTCCTCCGTCAGGATGTTCGTCGTGACGCCTTCGCGCCGGAGTATTTTCTCGTCCAGGGGCAGGGGATGGAGCGGATGATCGCCCAGTGGCTGGCCGATGCCTTCGGGGTGTGGTGTCATTTCCGCACCCTGCATCCCCTCGGGCTCTTCGACGAGATTGCCGGGCAACTCGGGCTGGCGATCGAAGCCCAGGCCTTCGCCCGGCGGCCGCTGGTGTGGCGGATCGAGTCCCTGCTGCGGGATGCCGGCGATCCCGACCTGGCGCCGCTGCTCCCGTACTGCGGCGGCGAAAATGGCGGGCTCAAACGGTTCCAACTGGCCTGGCAGCTGGCGTATGTCTTCGACCAGTACCAGATCCTGCGCCCCGATCTCCTCGCCGCCTGGGAGCAGGGCAGGGCCATCGCCCGCCATCCGACCGAACCCTGGCAGATGGCCCTGTGGCGTCGGTTGGCAGCCCAGGCCGGCGAGGGGTGTCACCGCGGGAGCATGCTGCAGCGGCTGATCGCCCTCCTGGAGGACGACCAACCGGTCCCGCCGCTGCCGAGTCGGCTGTCGGTCTTCGGTCTGCACAGCATGCCGCCGCTGTTCCTGGCCGTACTGCGGGCCCTGGCCCGCCGCACCGATGTCCATCTCTATCTCCTCTCTCCCAGCGGCGAATACTGGGGCGACCTGCCCGGTCGGCGCGAGTGGGCACGACGGGTCGTCCGGGTGCCAGCGGACGATGACGGGAGCGGGACGGCCGACGGCCATCCCCTTCTCGTCGCCCTCGGCCGTCAGGGAAGCGACTTTCAGGCGATGTTGCTGGACCAGGTCGATTTCACGATGAAGTTCCAGAGTTTCGCTGATCCGCTCGGACCAGGTGACGCTTCCGTCCTCCACCGCCTGCAGTCCGATATTCTCCGCAACCGGGTGGATGCCGCAGAGCGGGAGCCGCTGTCCGCCGTTGATGAGTCGCTGATCGTTGTCTCCTGCCACTCGCGGTTGCGGGAGATGGAGGTGCTGCGGGATCACCTCCTCGACCGGCTGCATCGCGATCCGGGGCTGGAACTGCGCCATATCGTGGTGATGGCCCCGGACATCCAGCAGTATGCGGCCCTGATCCCGGCGGTGTTCGCCGACATCCAGCACTCGATCGCCGATCGCAGCCTGCGCCGTCGCAACCGGGCGGTGGCGGCCTTCATGGACTTTCTCGACCTGTGCGACAGCCGCTTCGGCTGGGCCGAGGTCCTCGATCTGCTGGAACAGGAGGTCATTGCCTCGCGCTTCGACCTCAGCGGCAGCGATCTGGCGCGGATCCGGCACTGGGCGGTGGCCGCCGGCATCCGCTGGGGACTGTCGGCGGAGCAGCGCCGGGAGCTCGGGTTGCCGGCCTTTGGCCAGGGAAGCTGGCAGGCGGGACTCGAACGGCTGCTGATGGGCTATGTCACCGGCGGCGACGAGATGGTCGACGGCATCCTGCCCTACGCCGACATCGAGGGTGCCCCGGCCCGGGCCCTGGGCGGCCTCTGCGAATTCCTGGCGATCCTCGGCGAGGCGGAGCGAGAGCTGAGCGTCGGCCGCAGCCTGCAGCACTGGGCGGAGCTGCTGGGCGGTTACGCCGCGCGGCTGCTGGCGGAAGATGACGGCCAGGAAGTGCCGGAGCTGCAGCGGCTGCTGGCGGAACTCGATGCCGGCAGCGGCCATACCGGCGAGGTGGATCTGGCCGTGGTCCGCGCCTGGCTGGAAAACGCCTGTGCCGAATCCCTTTCCGCTTCCGGCTTCCTCCGCGGCCGGCTCACCTTCTGTTCGATGCTGCCGATGCGGTCGATCCCCTTCCGCGTCATCTGTCTGCTCGGCCTCAATGACGGCCAGTTCCCCGGCCTCGACCGCCACGCCACCTTCGATCTGCTGGGGGCGGCAACCCGGTTGGGCGACCGCAGCCGGCGCGAGGACGACCGCTACCAGTTCCTCGAGGCCCTGCTGGCCGCCCGTGATACCTTCTATCTCAGCTATGTCGGCCGGTCGATGAAGAGCAACGAGGAGTTGCCGCCGTCCGTGGTGGTGGCCGAACTGCTTGAAGTCGTGCACCGCCAATACGGTCTGGCACCGGATCGGCTGCTGTGCCGGCATCCGCTGCAGCCGTTCAGCCGCCGCTATTTTGACGGCAGCGACCCCCGCCTGTTCAGCTACGACGCCGAGGCCTGCGCCGCCGCCCGCCGGTTTGCCACCCCCCGGCCAGCCGAGCCGTGGTGGGAGGGGGGTACGCCCGGGACCGGGGAGACGGTGACGGTGGCCGGCTTCCTCAGTTTCTTCCGCCACCCGCAGCGATGGTTTGTCCGGTCGGGGCTCGGTATCGAGCTCGACCTGGCCGCCGATCAGCCGGAGGACGACGAGCCGTTTGCCGCGGAAGGACTCCTGGCCTACGAGGTCGACCGCGAGCTGGTCGAGGCCCACCTGGCCGGCCGCGGGGCCGCCCTGCTGCCCCGTCTCCAGGAACAGGGCCGGTGGCCGCTGGGGATGGCCGGCAACGTGCTGTTCGAGAAGAAGATCGAGGAGGTCGACAGCCTGATCGTCCGGATCCGGGCCGCCGGCATGGGCGAACCGCTCCCGGAACTGCCGGTCGATGTTGCGGCGGGCGGTCTGCGGCTGGCGGGGGCGCTTGGCCACCGCCATGAACGGGGCTTCCTCCTCTACCGCAACGGCAGCTGTCGGGGCCGGGACCTGCTCGCCCTCTGGCTGCACGGCCTGCTGGCGGCTCAGGTGTCGGGGGAGGAGGTGAACGTCGCCGGGATCTTCCGTGACCGGGCTTGCCGGGGCACCGTCGATCCCGCCAGCCGGCCGGATCTGGCCGACTTCGCCGCGGTCTTCATCGCCGGCAGCCGCCGGCCGAGCCCCTTGCATGTCGAACCGGCATGGGCCTACGTCCAGCAGCTGGAAAAGGGCGACGAGGCGGCCCTGGCCGGGGCGCGCAAGGCGATGGCCCAGGTTCTGGAGCGGGAATATGAAGTCGAATCCTCGCTGCTGCTGCGGGGCAGGACGGTGGAGGAACTGATCGGCCCGGAGTTCGCCGCCATGGCCCGGACGCTGGTCGATCCGGTGTGGAGGGCGTTGCGATGAGCCGGTCGCCGGAGGTGTTCGATGTCACCCGGGTCGAACTGCACCGGGGGATCAACCTGGTGGAGGCCAGCGCCGGGACCGGCAAGACCTTTGCCATCGCCATGCTGGTGCTGCGGCTGGTGGGCGAGCAGGCGATCCCGATCGAGCGGATCCTGGTGGTGACCTTCACCAAGGCGGCCACCGCCGAACTGCGGGAGCGGGTCAGGAAGCGGCTGGTCGAAGCCAGGGATATCCTGCTGGACGGGCCCGCCGGCCAACCGGACCCGGTGCTGCAGGCCTGGGTCGAGACATTGACCGACCGCCGGACTGCTCTCCAGCGGGTGCAGGCGGCGGTGAGCGGGATCGACCGGGCGGCGATCCTCACCATCCACGGATTCTGTCAGCGGATGCTGCAGGAACAGGCACTGGAAAGCCGGCAGCTGTTTACCGTCGACCTGGTCCCCGACCCGGAAGAGGTCCGGCGGCAGGTGGTGCACGATTTCTGGCGACGGTTGATGTACCGGGGGCATGAGTTGCTCGGGGCCGTCGTCGGCAGCCTTTTCCCCGGTCCGGACCAGCTGTTGCGGACGGTCGCCGGGATTGGCGGCGGCATCGCCGGGATCGAACCGGAGACCGGACCGCCGGCAGGGTTGGCGTCCCGCCTTGATGAACTGTACCGCCGCCTCCGGCTGTGGTGGGACATGGACGGTGATCGGCTCCGGGGGCATTTCGTCGAGGCGATCGCCGCCGGGATGGTGAAAAAGGACGTGGCGGCCGGATTCGACGGGTGGTGGCAGCAAGTGGATGGCTTCTTCGGCGGCCGCCGGCTCAGCGTGCCGGACCATGTCGGCTGGCTGGGCCGGCCCGGCCTGACCGGGATGCTCAACGGCACCAGGTTGCGGGGCGGGGAGAAGAAGGCCGCGTATCTTGCCGCCTGGCCCCTGGCCGACCAGCTGATCGCGGAATGGCTCGATCTCACCGACGAGATCCGGCTGGCGGTGCGGGTGGCGCTGGCCGGGGAATTGCGCGACGAGGTGGTCCGGCGGCTGCGGCGGCAGGGGGCGATGTCCTACGACGATCTGGTCCTCAGCCTGGCGGCGGCCCTTGACGGGGAGGACGGGCGGCGCCTGCGGGTGGTCCTCGCCGAGCGTTTCGCCGCTGCCCTGATCGACGAATTCCAGGATACCGACACCCATCAGTGGCGGATCTTTTCCGCCGTCTTCGGCGAGGGCGATCATTTCCTCTACCTGATCGGCGACCCCAAACAGGCCATCTACCGCTTCCGTGGCGCCGATATCCATGCCTATTTCGCCGCCCGCCGGCAGGCGGACCGGGTGCTGACCCTGGACCGCAACTTCCGTTCCCACCCGCGGCTGGTGGCGGCGGTCAACCGCCTGTTCGAGGGCGACAATCCCTTCCTGTTCACCGCAGCGGAACTGCCGTGTCCGCCGGTGCAGGCGGCGAGAACGGCGGCCGACGGGGCAGTCGTCGCCGACGGGGGGCCACTGCCGCCGCTGCTGTACTGCCACCTCCCGCCCCCGGGCGGCGAACCGTCAGGCCGCTGGAGTTCGGGGGCGGCGGCGGAGCGGATCAGAGCCTTCGTGGTCGGCGAAATCTGCCGCCTGCTGGACGACGGCGGCCCGCAGGTGTCGGCGCCGGACGGTGCCAGACCGTTGGCGGCCCGGGACATCGCCATCCTGGTCCGCACCAACCGGCAGGCCGAGGAGTTTCAGCAGGCCCTGATCGTCGCCGGTCTGCCGGCGGTGGTGGCCAGCCGAACCTCGGTATTCGCTACCGAAGAGTGCGGCGATATTCTCCGGCTGCTCCATGCCATTCACCAGCCCGGCAGTTCGGGGCGGATGAAGGCGGCGCTGACCAGCCGCTGGTTCGGCCTGTCCGGTCAACAACTGGAAACGATGTGGCACGACGAGGCAGCGGTCGATGGCTGGCGCTTGCGGTTTCAGGACTACGGCCGGCGCTGGGAGGAGGACGGTCCGCTGGCGATGATGCGGACGCTGCTGCAGGCGGAGCAGGTCCTTTCCCATCTCGCCGGCGATGAACGGGGAGAGCGCCGGATCGCCAACATCTTTCATCTGCTGGAACTGATCCAGGAGCAGGCCGCCGCCGGCTTTGGCCCCGCCCGGCTGTTGCAGTGGCTGCAGATGATGCGGGGCGGCAACGGTGAAGGGCGGGAAGAATACGAACTGCGCCTGGAGAGCGACGATGCGGCGGTGCAGGTGATGACGATGCACGGGGTCAAGGGCCTCGAATACCCGCTGGTCTTCTGCCCTTTCCTCTGGTACCGGAGCAATTGGACGGCCCGGGAAAAGGAGGTGGTGACCTTCCACGACGGTGCCAATCGTCTGCTAGCCGATCTCGGTTCGGCGGATTTTGCCGCCAGAAGGGAGTGGGCCGAGCGGGAGGAACTGTCCGAGGACCTGCGTCTGCTCTATGTTGCCGTCACCCGGGCCCGGCTGCGATGCTGGGTGGTGTGGGCCGATGTCAGGCCGTATTCGCCGGTGGCCGATTCGTTCGACTCGGCCCTTGGCCACCTGTTGTTTCCCGGCGGCGCAGTCGACGAACCGGGGCAGATCGCCCGTCTGCAGTCGTTGGCCGGGCAGGCTGGCGTTGCCTGGCAACGGATCGACCCCGATGCCTCGCCGCCGCTACGCCTCCGGGGCGATGCCGCCGTTGCGGCCCTCGCCTGCCGCCAACCGTCTTCGCGTTCGCTGCTCTCTGCCTGGCGGATGACGAGCTATTCGGCACTGGCCGGCCAGAGCGTCCACGAGGAGGGACGGGCGGTGGAAGGGCAGGGGGAGGTGGTTGCCACGGCGGTGATCGACGCGCAGGCCATCGAGGTGCCGGGGCTGCCGGCCGGGGCCCGGTTCGGCAATGTGGTCCACGATCTCCTCGAACAGCTCCCGTTCGCCGGGCTGGCGAGGGAGCGGGATCTGGCGACCCGACTGCCGTCGCTTGTCGGTCGGTACCGGCCGGCCGGCGAACCCGGTCGGCTGGCGGCGCTGCTCGCCAACACCGTCGGCGCCCGGCTGTCTGCCGATCCCCGCGACGGTACCGCCTTCGCCCTGGCGGAACTGGCGCCTGACAGGATGATGCGGGAGATGCCGTTCTACATGCATCTCGACCGGATGACGACGGCGGCGGTCAACGCCATCCTCAAGGATGACCCGGCCGTACTGCCGCTCTCGCGGCGGGAGATGCAGGGCTACCTGACCGGTTTCATCGACCTGGTCTGCGAGCATGGGGGCAGGTTCTTCATCGTCGACTATAAGACCAACAACCTCGGGGAGCGGCAGGGCGATTACCTTCCCGACCGGCTGGTGCTGGCGATGCGGCAGCACAACTACGGTCTGCAGTACTGGATCTACAGCCTGGTCCTCCACCGTCACCTGCGGAACCTTCTGCCCGACTACGACTATCAGAAGCACTTCGGCGGGGTCATGTATCTGTTTGTCAGGGGGATGAGCCGGGAGCGGCCGGGGGCGGGGGTGTATCACGTCCGGCCCGATGCCTCCCGGCTGCAGGCCCTCGACGCTTTGCTGGGAGGGAATCGATGAACCGACCGGACTTGCCCCACGACCTTTTCGACCGGCATCTCGCGGCCTTCCTCGAGGGCCGGTGCGGTCTGGCGGCAGTGGAAAAACCGGCGTTCCGGACGCTCATCGCCGATCTCTCGGCGGCGATGGCCGGAGGCCACGTCTGTCTGCCGGTGACCGGGGCCCAAGCCATGCTGCTGTCCCGGTCACCGCTGGTGTCGGACGGCCGCATTCCCGCCCCTCTTGTTGTCGACGCCGGACGGCTGTATCTTCATCGGTATTACCGTTACGAGCGCCGTCTGGCCGACCGGCTGCTGCAGCTGGCGGCGGTGCGGCATCCGGTGCCGGACCTGGAGCTGCTGCTTGACGGCTGTTTCCCGGTCGCGACGGCGACGACGGACCGGCAGCGGCTGGCGGCCCGGCTGGCCCTGACCCGGTCGCTGACCCTGATCACCGGCGGTCCCGGGACCGGCAAGACCTACGCCGTGGCCCGGATCCTCGCGCTGCTGCTGCTTGTCCACGGCCCCGACCTGCGCCTCGCCCTGACCGCCCCGACCGGCAAGGCGGCGATGCGGCTGCGGCAATCGATCGCCGCCGGCGTCACCGGTCTCGACCTGCCGCCGGAACTGGCAGCGGCCGTACCGGAACAGGCCTCGACCCTGCACCGCCTGCTCGGGGTGCGGGCGGACTCGTCGCACTTCCGCCATGATGCCGGCAATCCGCTGCCGGCGGGGGTCGTGGTGGTCGACGAGGCCTCGATGATCGATCTGGCGCTGATGAGCAAACTGGTCGACGCCCTGGGGCCGACCACCCGGTTGATCCTGCTCGGCGATCGCGATCAGCTGGCGTCGGTCGAATCGGGGGCGGTGCTGGCCGACTGCAGCCGCTCCCTGCCCGACAACACCGTCGAACTCGACCGGACCTATCGCTTCGACCACGGTATCAGCGAGCTTGCCGCCCTTGTCAACTCCAGCGACGGCGACGGCGCCTGGGAGCTGCTCGACAGCGCCGCGGCGGACAGCGTGTCGCTGGTGCGCGGTTCCTTCCTGACCCATGCCGTCGCCCGCTATCGGGACTATATGACGGCGGCGGCGCAGGCCGAGGGGGAATCGCAGATTCAGGCCCTCTTCGCCCTCCTCAACCGCTTCCGGGTCCTCTGCGCCGTCCATCGGGGCGAGCGGGGGACAGCGGCGGTGAACGCGGCGATCGAGGGCGGGCTGCGCGACGCCGGCTGTGCCATCCCGTTCGACGAAATCTGGTACCCCGGACGACCGGTCCTGGTGACCAGCAACGACTACAGCCTCGACCTGTTCAACGGCGATGTCGGCATCTGCCTCCCGGACCAAGCGCTGGGCGGCCGCAGCACGGTCTGGTTCGAGCGGCCGGAGGGCCGTCTCCGCAGCATCCTCCCCTCGAGGCTGCCGCAGTGCGAGACGGTCTTTGCGATGACCATCCACAAGAGCCAGGGCTCCGAATTCGATGAGGTCCTGGTCGTCCTGCCGGAGCACGACAGCCAGGTGTTGAGCCGGGAACTGGTCTATACCGCGATCACCCGGGCCCGGAAATCGGTACGCATCGACGCCCGGCGGGAGGTCCTGGCGATGGCCGCCGGCCGGACGCTCGACCGCTCCAGCGGTCTTGCCGGCATGCTCGCCAGGCCCGCCGCCGGGACGTTGTGAACAGGGGGAAGAGAAGCAAGGTGGAAGGCGGCGGTGAAATCCTGCGCCGTAACGCCGGCTAGAGTGTGCTGGCGTTCAGCTGGATGGGCAGCCGCAGCAGCTTTCGCTGCAGCACCAGACAGCAGCCGATGATTCGATCCCGGTCCTGGTCCGGAATATCTTCAAAATGGTAGGCCACCTCGTAATTGCCGTCGCCGGTTTCCCGCGAGCGCACTGGACGGGCCAGTACCGACATGGTACCGGGATGGCCGGCCGGCAGGGTGATTTCGAGTCTGATCGGCTCGTCCAGCGACGGTTTCTCGGGAAAGACGGCGAGGATGCCGTTGCCGCTGATATCGAGCGTCCTGCCGGCGAGCGACCATGGGGACTCTTCCGTACCGGCAACCTCCGGCGGCAACGGCCTGGCGATCACGGCGATGCTGGCATCGACGCGAAAGTATTCCCGCATCCGGCTCTGGTCGAGCCCATTGATCCGCACCATCTCCAGGACCCGTTCGGTCTGCACCGCCCTGATCCTGGCCTCAAGCGGGAGGTTCGGCCTCCCCCCGTCGAAGCTGAGGATCGCCGTCCCCTTGAGATCGAGCGACGCGACAGGCAATATGTCATCGTTGAAGAGGAGATTGAAGCCGGGAGGGGTGGTTTCCCGGTAGATGCAATGCGCCCGCAGCATCTCCTTCGAGGCGAGGAGGGGCAGAAAGACGTGGACGGGCTTGTTGTCGACAAGGGTTTCGAGGGTATCGCTTCCTGATGTCATGGCCGTCGGTTCGAGAAGAGGTTGGTCGGGTGCACCGAACGTCAACATCAAACCATTGTTTTGTCAATAATTCAAGGCGAGAAACGGCATTTTCTGCGACAG
The DNA here is from genome assembly GCA_000769715.1 of Desulfobulbus sp. Tol-SR. Taxonomy (GTDB): domain Bacteria; phylum Desulfobacterota; class Desulfobulbia; order Desulfobulbales; family Desulfocapsaceae; genus Desulfoprunum. The sequence goes on along the minus strand of JROS01000076.1, from coordinate 2,886 downwards.
GTCCGGTTCGGTCCCGCCCCGGTTGCCTGCGTCTGATCCCCTGCCTGCGGCCGTCGAGTTCTCCTTCGAAGACCTGACAGGGCCGTAGGGTAACCATCGCCCCCGGACGCGGCAGTTCTTCAGGGGGCCCCGGCGTGCATCACCTACGCCATTTTCCGCTTTTCATCCCGGATCCGGGGCCGCGACTTGATCGCGGTGCAGACCGAGATCCAGCGGGAGAGTTGTTCCTCGCTGTCAATCAGGCCGGTGAGGAGGATCAGCATGTGTCCGTCATGGAGACAGACGCCTTCGACCTGGCCGAACAGGTCGGCTCCATGATCGGCAAGTCTATGCAGCACTGTCTCGACGACGTCTTTCGACGCGGGAATGGCTCGATCCGACTCCTCCAGGGGGCTGCCGATGTCGGCAAGCCGTTCCGAGGCGAGGATCAGAAAGGCATGGTTGTTGACGGTCAGGCGGGATTCGGCGAGCGGGTCTTCGGCCCGGTGGCGACGAACCAATCCCTCCCCGGTTCGGGCGGGCGGAACCTTGCTTCTGAAGGCCATCAGCGTCGCGTATCTGGCCGTTTTCTCGAACAACAGCAGATCCGTGCCTTTCGTCCGGGTCCGTGTTCGGCGCACGACGCTGGCGATAAAGGTGTCGGGGGCGATCTCCAGTACATTCCTCAACCTGGGATTGAACCAGGAGAGTTTGTTGGGGAAGAGGTCGGAGTGGGCCATTTCCGGGGTGAGAGGCAGGTGGCGCTTCTGGGCGAAGGCTTGACGGGTCTTTCGGCAGCGGATGGATTTCAGGACCCCGAAAAAGACGGCGGGGGCGCCGGTCAGCAGCCAGATGCCGGTCAGGATCGCGACGATGGTGCGGAGGCCTTGCCCGGACGGCAGCTTTCCCTGCTTCCAGGGACAGGCCGATAAAGTAGAGCGGGAACGGATAGAGAAGGTAGCCCGAGGCCAGCAGCCATCTGCCGAACGTGCCCGGGAGAAAAAAATCGTTGAGCCGCCGCTTCCGGAAGATCACCGGAAGGTCAAGACCGGAAAACAACAGGATGGCGCCGATTGTCCCCTGCATGATCTATCCCCCTGTCGCTGGTGTCCGGATGTTCGCCCGGAAGATGTCCATCCGATTTACCTTTGTCCTCCCGCCGGCATGGTCCGAACCGGAAGATCCCGGCGGCTGTGAGACCGCGGTCCGCCGCCGGCAGAGGGGCGTCGATCGGTCTGTACTTTGCCGTCATCGCCATGGAACGCGGTCATTTCCACGCCGGGGTCAGAGGGCATAGGCGATGTGTCGATTCCATGGGAACGGCCGGAGGAAAGGAGGGGACTTTTCCACCGGCGACAGCGCGATATCGTGGTCAGGCAACTCCTAACCAAGGGCCGTGCCTCACCCCTTGCCGGTGCATTGGATGCCGGAGTCCTGCAGTTTTTCGACATTGGCGCCGAAGGGGGCGGCGGAGATCTGTTCCCGATCGCCGAGGATCAGGGTGGCGGCCAGTTCGGCGGCATCGGTGATGATCTCCCGGCAGTGGAGGGCATGGTCGCGGCACAGCCACTGGTCCTGCCACTGGGCGGTGATCTCGCGGCAGAGGGTGTGGCCGTATTTTTCCTTCAGTCTGTTCGGGATCTGGTTGAAGATCCGGTACAATCCCGGCCTGCCGTAGAGCTGGCGGGCGGCTTCCTCCATCGCCGCCTTCCGGTCCTCGTTGTCCGGCAGTTGGCTGCGGCCGTGCACCGCGCCGACCGCCAGCACCGCCCCGCTCACCGCCCCGCAGGTATCGCCGAACAGGCCGACGCCGCCCCCGAACCCGGTCGCCAGCCGCAGCACCTCCCGCGGCAGGCCGGTGTCAACGTGCTCGAGGACGGCCTCGAGCACGCATTCGGCGCAGTTGAAGCCCCGGGAAAAATTTTTGCGTGCCCTGTCCCGTATCGCCGTGATCTTTTCAGTCTCGTTCATTTTCTGCTCCTTGATGGCTGGTCGAGGTCCAAAACGGATTTTTCCCTGTCACAGTACCGCACTCCGGGATGATCGCAACCACAATCTTGCCGGGGAAGGTTGGAAAGCGAGGCCGGAGCGGGATCTCGGCATCTCGGGGTCCGGCTGGCTATGCCGATGATCGGGGGGTTGGAGGCGGTAAGCGGGGCATCGCCCCCCCCGGCGGTGATCGCGGCAGGGGGTGCGGATGAAACCCGGGGGCGTGTTGGCGAAGATGGAAAAACTCGCTTGACAGTCCCTTGTCGCCCGAGTAAACAATTTTTACCAAATTGATACATGCGGCGACAATCATAGTAAATATATTTAATAAAATATATATAATATTAAGATTTTATAGATAATCATGATAAGTAAATAATATTTATTAACCTCCATGGATACCCAACCTGCAAGCAATCCGCCGGGCAAACTGAAGATCATCAATGCGATGCGGACCCTGCTCGATGATCGGACCTTCGAATCCCTCACCATTTCCGAGATCGCAGCCGCCGCCGGCGTCACCGAGGGGCTGATATACAAATATTTCAAGGATAAGCGCGATCTGCTGCACCATGTCCTCAAGGAACACTACGAACATTTTCTGGTGCAACTCGACCGCGATCTGCAGGGGATCGACGGCGCCCTGAACAAGCTCAAAAAGATCATCTGGTCGTCGATTGAACGCTACGCCAACCACCGGGTGTTCGCCCGGATCATCCTGCTCGAGGTCCGCAACTCGGAGGAGTATTTCCGCAGTGAGGCCTATGCCCTGGTCCGGAAGTACAACCGCATCCTAATCGATATCATCAACGAGGGCATCGCCGATGGAGAGATCCGCGACTCCCTGCCCCCGGCCTACATCCGCAACGCCATCTTCGGCGCCATCGAACATTCGTGCCTGAACCGGGCCATTTTCAA
>JROS01000075.1 GCA_000769715.1 Desulfobulbus sp. Tol-SR | reverse complement strand
CCGCAGGGAGAGATCTCCTGTTGTCTGGTCAACGTCGCGAATTGCCCCCTTTTGTCGGAAAAATCGAGTGATACAATGTATCATGTCGCATTATTTATTCCAATTTGGAGTTGCATGGATGTCCTCCTCATGCTAAAAAGAACTTGGATTCATGCCAGGGAATAATGAAAAGCCATTTATAAAATGGGATACATAGTTATCAAAAGGGGGTTGTATGCGTAAGAGTCTAAGAAGCATTGCACTCTGTCTCGTGATTGCATTCAGTTTGAGTTCGACCGTTTCGTTCGCGGCCCGGGGCGGCAGCATCGGCCAGGGCAATATCTCCGTTCTCAAGGACGGTCAGGTAGTCGACACCCTCAAGGGGCAGAACCCGATCGATGAAAGCTCGATGCTGGTCTGCGACGGCAAGTGCATGATCAAATCTGCCGGCATCTCACTGGTGGCGGCCGATCAGGCCAAATTCGCGATCAAGAACGAGGCCGATACCTTCCGGCTCTTTCTGCAGTCCGGCAGCGTCGACTACGTCATCACCGAGAAGGCCCGCAAGATCGCCTTCCACACCCCGGAGGGCGTGTACAGCGTCGCCGAGATCATCTTCAACGCCGCCAGCGATCCGGTCGTCCGGGGCACCGTCGTCGTCACCAAGGACGGCAAGACCGAGGTCGGCGTCACCGAGGGCCGGCTGGTGTTCGCCACCGCCGACGGGATGAAGACCGTCAACGCCAACGAGAAGATCGTCCTCGCCATTTCCACCCCGCCGCCGGCCGCCCCGCCGCAAAACGAGGGCATTGACAAAAGAAACGGTGCCTACTGGTTCGCCGGCACTGTCGCCGCCGGGGCGCTGGTGATTGCCCTGCTTGACGATGATGACGGCAACGGTACCCCCGGCCTCGGCGCAGGACCAGCCCCGAGTCCGCAACCATCGCCGGGGCCGAGACCGACACCCCCCGCCAGTCCCAGCACCTGATCCCAGGTACCTGATCGGATAAGAGCTTGACATGAAAGAGGACCGCTGAAAATCCCATTCAGCCGGTCCTTTTTCGGGTTAAATGATTGACGTTTTCCGTTGGAATTCCCCCGATGTTGAAAGGATCGTTAATGAGAAGAGTTGTCTGTTTCCTCATTGCCGCGCTCTGCCTTGTGGTGTCCGGCTGCGCCAAGGAACAGTTCGAGGCCAACACCGACCTCGAGCAGTTCCAGCAGGCCAGCCAGGCGATCGAGCAACAGGAGCCGGCCACCGACAAGGTCGAGGCCCAGCCGGCGGCCGCCGCCATGGCGTCCGATGACATCGGCGATTACGTCCTCGGGCCCGGCGACCTGATCCAGCTCACGGTCTTTGAGACAAAGGACCTGAACACCGAGGTCCGGGTGTCGTCACGCGGCCAGGTCAGCCTGCCGCTGATCGGCACGGTCGATGTCCGCAACCTGACCGCGGCCGAGGCCGAGGAGAAGATCGAGCAGCTCCTCGCCGCCAAATATCTCCAGGACCCGCACGTCTCGATCTTCATCAAGGAGCATGTCAGCCGCCAGATCACCCTTGTCGGCTCGTTCAAGAAGCCGGGGACCTACGATTACGTGTCGAAGCGCAACCTCCTCGATGTCATCGCCATCGCCGAGGGGCTGACCGAAAGCGCCGGCACCGCCGCCTACATCACCCGCTTCGACGACAAGAGCAAAAAGAATATCAACTACTTTGACCATCACCGAGGTCGTCACCCTCGCCGGCGGCCTGGCCGGCTATGCCGACACCGACAAGATCAAGCTCATCCGCCACATGGGCCCCGGCCTGGACCGCCAGGTGCTGAGCCTGAGCTACAACGATCTCCAGGCCGGGGTCGGCGACAGCCTGCTGATCAAGGACCAGGATATCATCTTCGCCGAATCCAGTTCCAGCGGCATGCTGTTCTCCGGCTCGGGCTTCACCCTCGGCTTCCTCGGCACCGGCGTCAGCTACCGCAACCCGAAGCAATGACCGTCGCACAGAAGGTACGACACGGCATCAGCGGGCTGCCGGCGCTGCGGCAGGCCCCGAACTTTCTGGCGCTGCTGATCGTCGTCACCGTTCCCCTGTTGTTCGGGGCGGTCCACCCGATCGTCCAGGGGACCTATGTCGCCGTCATCCTACTCGGCCTCGGCGGCTGGCTGCTGTACACCCTGCCGTCGCCGGCGGCCGAGGGCCTGTCGTGGCGGCGGCTGGCGGTGCCGATCGTCCTGATGCTCTACGCCGCCCTGCAGTCGCTGCCGCTGCCGCTGGGGCTGATCGCGCTGCTGTCGCCGGCCAGGGCCGAGCGGGTGGCGGCGGTCAATGACCTGGCCGGGGCCGGGCTGACCCTGGCGCCGCTGGGGGACAACGGGATCATCGGCCTGCAGACCGCGATCTTCCTCCTCGCCCTGATGGTCCTGTTCCTCGCCCTGACCGCGCTGCTGCGCCGCGATCAGCGGTTCCCGGTCCTGCTGCTCTACGGCATCGCCGCCGTCGGCCTGGCGGAAGGCCTCTACGGCCTGCTGCAGGTGATGAACCCGGGGATCGGGATGCTGTGGCTGGGGGTCAACGGCCCCGAGGCCCACGGCACGATCATCTACCGCAACCAGTATGCCGCCCTGCTCAACATCTGCTGGCCGCTGGCGATCGCCGGGGCGCTGCTCCACCTTACGCCGTCGGCCGGCCGCTCCGCCGCCGCACCGCCGGGGATCAGCGCCTTGCCGCAGCGCCTGGCCCGCTCCCTGTCGCGGCTGCAGCCGCAGGTGCCGGTCCTGCTGTGCGCCGCCGGGGTGATGATCCTCGCCGTGCTGTTCTCGCTGTCGCGCGGCGGCATCCTGGCGATGCTGACGGTCAGCGTGCTGCTCAACGTCCTGCTGCCCCTGTCCGGCCGCACCCGGCTGGTGGCGACGCTCGCCATCGTCGCGTTTGTCGGCGTCTACGGCTCGATGCTGGGGATGGACGGGATTGTCGCCCGGTTCGGCACCATCGGCGACTCGGGGGCGACCCGTCTCCATATCTATCAGGCCAGCCTGCCGCTGCTGTTCGACCACTGGCTGACCGGGATCGGCGTCGATGCCTACAAGCTCCTGTCCGGGGTCTATCTCAAGGGGTTTCCGGAGAATGTGCTGTTCGACCGGGTCCATAACGAGTATCTGGAAACGGCGATCGAGCTCGGCCTGCCGATGGCGGCGCTGTTTGTCGGCTGGCTGATCGCCGGGGTCTGGAGCATCGGCCGGCGGCTGCGCGCGCCGGTTGCGGCCGATGCCGCGGCGGAAAAGGCCCGGATCGTCGGCACCGCCGCCTTCTGCGCCCTGCTCGGTTTTCTGGTGCACGGCCTGGTCGATTTCGGCTGGCGGCTGCCGGCCAACGCCGTCTATGCCGTGACCCTGCTGGCGCTGATCTCCTGGGCCGTGGCGGAGCTGCACAACGGCGGTCGGCGCCGGGATGAACAAAAGACCGCGGCGGTCGAGGGCTGACGGCCATGGCCTTCTCCTGCCGCGAGGTCATCGATATCCACGCCCACATCCTGCCGGGGATCGATGACGGTCCGGCGGCGCTGGAACAGAGCCTGGCCCTGGGGCGGTACTACGCCCGCCTCGGCATCGCCAGGGTGATCTGCACCTCGCACTTCATCCCCGGCACCGCCTGGGCGGCGTCGCGGGAGATCGTGCTGGAGAAGATGGCCGCGGTGCAGGACTGCTTCGACAGCAACGCCGTCGACGTGACCCTGCTGCCGGGGATGGAGATCGCCTTCCACCGCAAGCTGGTCGAGCGCCTGGAGCACGGGCAGCTCCTG
>JROS01000074.1 GCA_000769715.1 Desulfobulbus sp. Tol-SR | reverse complement strand
TGTCATCGATCACTGAGATCCGCGTGAATACGGTGGGAAGCGCTTGACATCCCCGAAGTCCTCCGCGTTTGCAGGGATGGAGCAACCGAGGACACGACCGGCGAGAAGGCGGCCTGCGGAGGGTGTGCCCGGTACGCTGGCCGGGTGACAAAAGACGAAGGCCCGGGGTCGAAGCCCGGGCCCTCCAAGCCACCGACGCGATGGGTCGATAGGCGCCGCAACGCGCCTGGTATCTCCCATTTCTGCGCCCGTGGCCAACTGCTCGGTTTCGGAGGGCGACCATGTGCGCGCAGTGCGACGATGGCTTCGGGATCTTGGTGAGGTGCGTCGAGTGCGACAAGCCGTTCGTCATCTGCGAGGGCTGCTTCACCGCGCAGCGGCTCTGCAGCGACAGGTGCAAGGCTGCGTTCCGGCAAACCCAGTGTCGGCGCGCGCGACGGACCTATGCCATGTCGCAGAAGGGCATGATCGGTCGTTCCCACATCAACCAGCGCTACCGCCTGCGCAGGGCCAACAATTCGGATCAATGCGAGATGGATCAAACCTTGGCGCATGGTTCTGACCGGGGAATACCGCCTCCTGACGTTGCGCGAGCCCCGGAGGGCTCGGGCGTCAGGGCCATGGAGGGCCCTTGTCATGATGTCCACCTGGAAGTGCGTGCTCCATCGGGGGCCGCAGCATCTGAAGATGCTGGTGAGCGAGCCGCCGGGCACCGACTTGCTCAAGGCGCGGCTGGCGTTCAGCCCGCGCCACCCGCGAGCGCTGCTCACGTCGTTCGAGGGCTCGGCGCTGTGGAACGGCCGTCCCTTGACCACTGTCGATTCTGCGGAGCCGTCGTACGCTGGGTGGTCGACCGGGACCATCTTCGGCGACGATCTCGGGCCCGGCGAAAGTCCGCCGGTCCGGTTCGAAAGCGCTGCCCGAGGCTGCCGGTCGGTCCTGAGTGGACTGGGTGACTTCTGCGTCTTGCGCAGCACCGAGCCGGTGGGGTTGTGGCCTTGATCCCCCGCGACAAGGAGGGCGAGATCGTGCGACTGAGCAAGGCCGAGAAGTGGCCTCCGGGCACGATCGCCAACGAATTGGGCATCCACCACAGTGTCGTCGAGCGCGTTCTGGGCCAGCAGGGGTTGCCGGTCACCAGGGCGCAACGACCGTGCATCGCCGACCCGTACGTACCCTTCATCAGGGAAACGCTCGAGAAGCATCCGAAGCTGCACGCCAGTCGCATCTACCAGATGGTCAAGGAGCGAGGGTATCCGGGCGCCGAGGATCACTTTCGCACCATCGTTGCCCGGTATCGTCCTGCGCCGTTCACCGAGGCGTTCCTGAGGCTGCGCACTCTGCCGGGTGAGCAGGCTCAAGTGGACTGGGGCCACTTCGGAAGCATCGAGGTGGACGGTGGACTTCGCAAGCTCTTCGCGTTTGTGATGGTCCTGGCGTTCTCGCGCAAGCTGTTCGCGCGCTTCTACCTGAGCTCGGCCATGGCAGGGTTCCTTCGCGGACACGTCGAGGCATACGAATACTTCGGCGGGGTCGCCAGGACGAATCGGTACGATAATCTCAAGAGCGCCGTGCTCGAGCGGGTGGCCGACGCAATCCGCTTCCATCCCACCCACCTGGAGCTTGCGGCGCACTACTGCTTTGAGCCCAAACCCTGCAACGTGGCCCGTGGAAACGAGAAGGGGCGCGTGGAGAGGGCCATCGGCTACCTGCGTACCAGCTTCTTCGCCGCCCGCCCGTTTCGTAGTGTCGAAGACCTCAACCTGCAGCTCGACCGCTGGATGGCTGAGGTCAGCGATCAACGCAAGTGCCCCGAGGACAAGCGCCGTACCGTAGCCGAGGTCTTCGCCGAGGAACAGCCCCGCCTGCTTGGCCTTCCGGACAATCCCTTCCCCGCAGACGAGCGCAACGAGGTGCGTGCTGGCAAGACCCCGTACGTGCGATTCGACCGCAACGACTACAGCATTCCCCACACCCACGTCCGAAAGACGCTGGTCGTCTCGGCCTCGCTCGACGCCGTTCGCGTTCTCGACGGCACAGAATGTCTCGCCACCCATGCCCGCTGCTGGGGTGTCGGCAAGCAGATCGAAGCGCCGTCTCACATCCAGGACTTGATCGACTACAAGCAGCGTGCCCGCGAGCACCGGGGCATGGACCAGCTCCACCATGTCAGCCCGTCGTGCAAGGCGTTCCTGTGCAAGGTGGCCGAACGCGGCGGCAACCTCGGCTTCACCGTCGCCAAGCTCCTGCGTCATCTCGACGCCTTCGGGGCCGAGGCCTTGGATGCCGCCCTGCGAGAGGCCGTCGAGAGGGACTCGGCGCACCTCGGCGCCGTGCGCCAACTGCTCGACCAGCACCGTCACCAACACGCGCAGCCCCCTCCGCTGTCCGTGCCTGTCTCGGACGACCCGCGCGTGCGGGCCCAACGGGTACACACCCACAACCTGTCGACCTACGACCGAATCGCAAGGAGCAGTGACCATGGTGACGACACCGAATGAGCCACCCGCAGGACCGCCGGGAGACATCCAACGGCGGCTACTGACCCTGGGCTTCTGGGGTCTGCTGACCAACTGGGACGAAGTCCGTAGCGCGCCCTGGCTCGAGACACTGCTCGCGTACGAAGAAGCCGAGCGTGCCCGGCGCAGCCTCGAACGACGCCAGCGCAACGCGCGGATTGGCACCTTCAAGCTCATGGCCGACTTCGACTGGGCCTGGCCACACCAGATCGACCGCGAGGCCATCGACGATGCCTTGACCACGCACTTCATCGACGAAGGCGTGAATATCGTGCTGTACGGCGGCAACGGGGTAGGCAAAAGCATGATCGAGCAGAACATCGCGTACCAGGCTTTGCTCCGCGGCTACTCCGTGCGCTTCACCACCGCCAGCGACATGCTCGCCGACTTGGCCGCACAGGACTCCACGTCTTCCCTGAACCGACGCGTCGCGCGCTATGCCAACCCATCACTTTTGTGCATTGATGAGGTAGGATACTTGTCCTACGACAGCCGCTACGCCGACCTGTTGTTCGAGGTTGTCACCCGGCGCTACCAAACCAAGAAGCCTATCGTCCTGAGCACCAACAAGCGATTCGCCGATTGGCCGCAGGTCTTCCCCAACGCGGCATGTGTGGTGACGCTGGTCGACAGGCTGCTGCATCGTTGCGAGTGCATCGAGATCGAGGCCGAAAGCTACCGACTCAAAGAGGCACAAGAACGCGAGGCCGCTCGATCCAAGGCTCGCGCAACGCGCCGCAAGAAGAGTCCGGGCCGCTTCGCCGCCGGGCCAACCCAGGTGCCGTTGCCCGGTAAGGGCACAGCGCCATGAGGATCCACCGACCGGTCGAACGACCCTGGGCCACCGTGCGACTCCCCCCCGCGTGGGCCACCGGACTGCCAGAGCTCGGGGACCTCAACCACGATCCCCAACTGGGAGCAGTCGCGCTGCTACAAGCTGCCTCGCGGGTCACGGAGTCCGCCTTGCAGTCCCGCCACGGCGTGGCCGGTGACCCCTCCGATGAGGTCTTCGAGCACCCCGACTGCTCCGCTCCGTTCATCGCCCGGCTCGTGCTCATCCGTTGCCGGGAACTGACCGACCTGCTCGCCGCCTACCGCATCGCTATCCGACGCGGCTCCGACTCCCACGACGACGACGACTTCTGACGATCGCTGCGCCGCGTTCCGCGTTCCCCCGACGGAGCCCATTCTTCGCGTGTCCGCCGATCGGGTCCCGCGCATTCGATCAGATTTCCGCGGATTCATCCGATCGGCAACACC
>JROS01000188.1 GCA_000769715.1 Desulfobulbus sp. Tol-SR | reverse complement strand
GAGATATGTGACCCCGGTCAGTGCCTCGATGGCGGCTATGAACTTGCTGCTGTTGGCATAGACGGAATCGGCAAGGACATAACGGAACGGCAGTATGCCTTGGCCGGAGATGTCCGAGAGCATATCGACAGCAAGCTGTGGCTTGGTGCGAAAGAAATTCTTTCCTCAAACCAGAAAAGAATTTCTGAGGTACTCAAAAGAGGTGCTCAATGGAACGGCATACCAACGAAAATGAGGCTCGGACCAGAGGGGACCTCGTAGCCCCCCAGAATGTCATTCCAGCGGAACGCTTTTTCAAGAAATTGCCCGAACTGGCGATTGTCGGAGATGAGCAATCCGTAGATCGCATCGCTTATGAACTCTTGAACCTTTTACTGGACAGTACAGGGGCGGATATCGGCCAGATCAATCTTCTGCCGCGTGGCGGCAGGGTGGAAAAGGTTTGTATCGTCAAGGACGGCAAGCCGTGGCTGGGAGCGGATATGGGGCTGCTTCTGTACAATCCGAGCAAAGGGTTCTCTGGACGTGTCACCAGTACCGGCAAGACGCTGGTTGTGGAGGACATCTGGGCAGAAGTGGATAAAAAGGAACCGAATCCCTTCTTGGAGATATCCGGTTTCATGGATCGCCGCTATTTGGAGGAAATTAAGAAACCGGTCGCCAGTTCCATGTTTTTACCGATAAAACGGAACAACGAGATTTTTTGTACAATCGAATTGAGTCGCTATCGGGGCAAGGCGCCATTCAATTCCGCAGATCAGGCTCCCCTCGATGATTTTGCCGCTCAGTACGGCTCGGTGATTATCAATTACTTGCTGGATACCAAGAACCGTATTGCCCTCAATACGGCCTACTACAAGCTCAATAATATATCGCGCCTGGTCGCCTCCAACGGCAAGATCGACTATACCGACGCGGTTGCGGCTTATCGCACACTTTCTGCCGCAGACCTAGGGTTCGCCTTTTTCCGAAGAGGTGAAGGCTATGCGTGTCATGCGCTCTATCTGGTGGCTTGGTGTCGGGAAGAAATACGAGAGATCTGCTTTCCGGAATTCAAGCCCTCCGAGGACTCGGTTTTATGCAACAGTTCTGAAATCTCCTACCCGGTGGAGGGGAACTGGAACTGTCGGCGACTGCAGCGTTTTCGCAACCGCATAGTAACTCACACCGGGATTAAAACAAAAGACCAACAATTTCTTTTGGGCATCATCGATAAAATCAGATCCTATGTGGTTTATCCGCTGCATATGCTCAATCAGGATCTGGGCGCCATCCATCTCGCCTCTTCGCGTAACGATTTCTGTGAGTATCTCCATATGAGCCCCTTTCTTTCGCTTTACAACGCTCTGCTCAAGTCATTTCTCCTCAATGAACGGGTAGTTGATCTCTTGTCTCAGGTCAGCCTGAAAATCCACAATCCCGGCTTTTATTGCTTAGGCGGGCTAAAGACAGCGCTAATGCAGGAAAATAGAGAGCTGCTGAGTAATGCAAAAATCATCGGAGCCTTGAATTGCCTGGACGATTTATTGACCGAACTCCACGAGAAAGGAAAAATATTGATATGCCGCACAAGAAGCATCCACTTACAAAAATGGCTGCGTGCGTGGATCAATCAAAAACGCTCTCATCAGCCTAGCATCGAAATCAGCATGATAGTAACCCCTGCTGTGCCGCAAAACTGTCATGTGCGCGCCAATTACGAGCACCTTGAGACTCTTTTCGAGAATCTGCTCGCTAACAGCATGCGGGCGATTGCAGAAAGACAGAGTCATGACCGCAAGGTCGTCGGCAAGATCGACTTGACACTCTCGAAAAACGGGAACGAACTCGAAGTCCGGTTTCAGGACAACGGGCACTCTTATTCAACCGTCAGTGGTCGTGGTACCCCGCAAATGCAGGCGATCATGCAGGAACTCAATGGCAGTTTCATCAGGGAGAAGCAACCGTATTGCGTCCATTTACGCTTTCCCTACAAGATAAAAGAAGACCAGGAGGTGCACCGTGAAGATTAAAGTTTTATTTTTCGATGACATTTTCAGCGACATGTTCCGGAAGACCCATGACGGTGAGCAGCTGGCTTTCGACGATGCCTGGTTCGATTCCATTGAGCGGGAACTCACCAATGGACAGATCAAAGGGATCGACTTTGAAATTGTGAAAAGCGGCGAGATCGAGCTATGGCCGTATTTGATTGAAAGAGCGGAACCGGATCTTGTGTTGCTGGATCTGTATTGGTATGAGCAGGCCAAACAACAAGGCGGCGAATGCCGTGCCATCGATATCAGCCTGGAGGCGCTCAAAGGTATTCGTAAACGATACCCGGATCTCCCGGTGATTCAATACTCGGTCAAGCCCGACCGGGAGACGATGGACCAATCCTATGAGGCCGGGGCGACTTTCTTTCTGGAGAAGGTGCCACTGGCCGTCCCGGAAGCACATAGCGCTTTGAAATATCTTATGATCTACCTCATGCGTTCCAAATAAAAAAAACGTTGTTGTGGCGGCACATAACCGGATTACCGGAGCAAAAGATGGCGAGGGGAGTGCGGGCTTGCTCAATAAGAGAACCTTAAACGAGAGGAGATCACCGTATGAATGTGTGGCGCAGGGCAGTTACAGGTATTGTTGGTGTGGCGGTAGGCGTTTCGGCTGCTCCGTCGGCTTTTGCTCTGGGGAATGGGTATACCCCGGGAACCGAGGGCGCCATGGGGGCAACGCTGCCGCCTCCCGGCTTTCATTACAAGCAGTACAATATTCTGGTGGACACGGATGAATTGCAGGACGAGGATGGGGATGATGCGGTAATCATGGGGCCAGGTGCAAAGGTCGATTTCAGTGCCAAGGTTTTTGCCCAGGTCCATCGATTTATCTATTCACCATCGGTGTGAAGCATCGGCTCTGCGCGGTGGATGACATCACCGTGAACGAGGCTCATAAAATTGTCACCACACCGGCTTACATGATCGGACTCGGAATCAGAGACGTATCTATGGGTGTTGAAAAACTGATCAAAAAAGTGCTCGCTCTGGCGTGAGCAGAAAAATAATCCCAAGACCTTCTGTGCATCATATACTAATTCCAATATACATTCAACATGGCAATATTTTGGTAAATATGTACATGTAATACATTATTAAATACCTTTTATAAGTATCAACATGAAAGCTAAGTGGAATAAGAACCGGGCAAACGCTGCCCAGAAATGAACGGTGAAAACATGGTAGAATCCTCAATTTTGAAGTCCCTCACTTTCTTTGATGAAATGTCGGATGACATGATCCGTCGCCTTGCTGACATTGCCAAGATCAGGGAATACAATGAAGGTGAACTTTTGGGCAAGCAGCGGCGAGAGGCCAAGCATATCAGCATGGTTCTTGAAGGCGAAATCAGCCTGGAATTTGAAAGCCTGACCGGGAAACTCGTTCGTGTGGAAACTATCGTTTCCGGTGGCACCATCGGTATCTCATCCCTGATCGAGATAGAAGATAAAACGTATATGTCCGATGCGCGGGCGCTCGTCTCCCCAACCCGAGTGTTGGAATTTTTAGCCTCTGATTTAATGCTGTTGTTTTACCAGGATTTTGAGCTGGGCTTTCTATTCATGCGCCAGATCGCAAGAGTCGCCAAACGTCGTTTGATGTATCGTACTCATCTTATCCCTCAAATATTGGCTCTTCCGAAAAATGATACATGGACATAAAAAGGATTGAAAAAGGACATGGCACGAGACAGGTTGTTTGTTGTCGAGGCAATCTGCCATCCGTCGACATCGTCTACGATCATTATCATATCAGCGCCATGATCAATCGTGCGGTTGATGACCTGCGCCGGCAGGAGCATCACCAGGCTGAAAACGAGCAAAAACAGGTGATGCAGGGAAGCCGTGTTCTACTGTTCCGAAATTATGAGACCCTTGGTGCTGACAGCCAGGATCGGCTGCAATCGCTTCTGGAAGTCAATCAAGCACCGCTGACAATGTATACGATGAAGGACCAGCTCAGATCATTTTGGACGCTTCCCAACAGAAAAGATCCCTCTTCTTTTCTGTACACGTGGTGTTTCGATGCCATGGATTCCTGCGTCAAACAGTTGGTGAGGATCGGATTGACTCTGACCAGATATCGTAATGGCATCCTCAATTATTTTTCCCATCCCATTACCAATGCTGTAGCCGAAGTATTGAACAAGAGGCCGATATTGGTCAGATAAATCTTCTGCCCAAAGATGGCCATGTGGAAAAAATGTGCATCGTCAAAGATGGTTCGCCATGGTTGTGGGAAGGTATGAATAGGCATTTGCTGGATCCAACAAAAGACCCCACCAGGACCGTCATGGAGACCGGAAAGACGTTGGGCATCAATGATATCTGGGCAGCCTCGTGTAACCGCCGCAACCCATTTTTAGATCATTTCCTTCCCATGGATCTATACTGCGTGGAGTCGATAAAAAAGCCCGTGGCCAGCAGCATGATGATCATGCACATAAAACGTGGCAACGATGTGTTTTGCACAATCGATTTGAGCCGCTACCGAGAAAAACCAGCTTTCGAATCGATAACCAGCCAGTCGAGGCATTCATCAGTCGTTACGGCTCGCTGATCATGGATTATATTCTGGATATCAAGAATCGCACGGCCATTTGCATCGCCCATCAGAAACTCCAAATTCTGGCACGACTGATCGCCTCTAACGAGCCGGTTGACTACACTGACACGGTGACCGCTTATCGGGCTCTCTCTTCGGCCGATCTCGGAATGGCTTTTTTTCGTCGCGGAGATCGGTACGGTCTCGCCGACCTGATTCTGGTGGCCTGGCAAGGCACCGAAGTACAGGAAGTTTACTTCCCTAAGTTCATTCCATCCACGGACAGCATTCTTTGTGACAGCACGGACGTTTCCTATCCCTTTGAAGGCCAGGGCGAGGATCAACGGATGTGCCGCTTTCGGGAACGAGTGCAAAATTATGCTGGTATCAAAAAAAAAGAGCAACGTTTTCTGATGGAATGCATCGATAAAATTCGCTCATACGTCATTTATCCTCTGCATTTGCTCAATCAGGACCTAGGTGCCGTCTGCCTTGCCTCGCGTCGACCGCAGTTCTGGGACTACCTGCGCATGAATCCATTTCTCTCGCTTTATAATTCCCTACTTAAATCCTTGCTATTGAACGAATGGACCGTTACTCACCTCTCAGAAATAAGTCTGCGCGTTGACAATCCCGGGATTCACAGCTTGGATGCCTTGAAAATGGCACTGGCCAAAAATCATCCAGCTGTTCTTTTAGATGAATCCGTGGCTCGTTCGATTTCCGGCCTTGATTTACTTTTGGCTAAGCTTCACGAACAGGTCGACATCTTGAAATTTTGTCCGAAAAATATCCGGCTATCGACCTGGTTACGAGCATTTTTCAGGCAAAAAATGGCCTACTATCCCAAGTTGGAGATCCATATCGAGCCCAAGACCGACCTGGCGGCTAACCACCTGACGAGGGCCAGCCATGAGCAGTTGGAAACCATCTTCGAGAATCTGTTTGCCAATAGCCAGCGGGCTATCCATACGCGGCAGGAACGGGAACAATCGGTTGTCGGCCGGATAACTGTAACCCTTTTGGGAAAAAAAGATCAGATCGCCATCACATTCCAGGACAATGGAGACACCTACCCGGTCGTCTCCGGTCGTGGGCAGATGCAGGTAAAAAGAATCATAAAAGCTCTTGGTGGTCATTTCCGAATATACAAAGAACCGTATCGGGTCTATCTCTCCTTCCCATCTTTTGCATCTAACCAAATGGAGGATTGATCATGAAGGGAAAAAATGTGACAGCGCATGAATCCGACTCAATACAAGTGGGAGGAATCATGAATCTTCAGCAAAACTGTATTCAGAAGATCATCAAGCTAGAATGGGCGATGTTTCAGAAGGTTCGAAGCCTTGCTCCGGCCACTTGTCAGAGCAACCCCAACGCCTTTACTCGCATTCGCGGGGCAATTTTTCGGCAATGGCCTTTTGATGTCTTGGCAGCTTATCTCGAGTACTTGGAGGCCGCACAAAGAGAGGGGCGGAATTTATTGACTGAGAAATATGCTCGTATGGATAATAAGATCGGCGCGATCACCGACCATCCTCGGCTTAATGATATCGTCGATATCGAGACGCAGTGGCAGCAACAGATTAGGGATCGCTATCCCGCCTTGTATCGGCGGGTATGCCGTGATACTAATCTGGAGGATAACGGTAGTAATTTCAGTGTTTATCTTCGGTGCGAACTTGAGACATACGGTGAAAAGGCCATTGGACATTATTATGAATGGGTAAAAAGAGGACACAAAAAGGGTGAAAACCATGCCATTGCCATGCTGCAAGAATTGGTTCAGGCCGAAGGTTTTCTGAGTATCGAACAGGCAGAAAACTATTTCAGGAAAGATCCCCTGGCCTGGATTCAGATCAAAATGCGCGCTGCCGATTTTAGCATCAGCGAGCATGTGATCCGCTTCATCACCGCCAGGCTCATTACGCTTAACGAGATTGAGACCGCCATCGCTAATGGCAAGATTACAAAAATCCACTATAACCATAAGAAATTGGAGAGCTGGCTGGTCACAGGCAACGCCAATGGTAAAGCTCTTTCTGTTCTATGTGCTCAGGTGAATGAAGATCACCTGGCCGTTTTATTGACCTTTTTAGTGATCCCGCCGCAATGGGAAGAGCTGGCTTGTTCCACCATGATTCAGGAGGCAGTCATGTCACAGGAGATAAAACAGTGTTATTTCTGCGGTGGAGAAGTCACACCCATCGTGATGGGCAACTTTGACTACCGTTTAGAGGGCAACTTGTATGTGGTCAAGAATGTTCCCGGTGGTCTCTGCCGGGAGTGTGGTGAAAAATATGTCAGCGCCGACACCGCCAAAATATTGAACGAACTGGTGCTTAGCGGTGATGGTCAGGAAACCGAATCGATAAACGTTCTTAGCTACCCGTCAGACAGCTTCAAATGAATGGCTTGGCGCTCTCCGAAGCCTATTTCCTGGCCTACGGAATACCAATGATCCAGGAAGGGTTTCCTGAGTTAAAAGGACGTATCGCCGCAGGATTGGTCGGTTACGGATCAGATTGTTTTGGTTTTGACGACAAAATTTCGCAGGATCATGACTGGGGACCGGGATTTTGCCTGTGGCTAGACAAAGCCGATTATGCCGTTGCCAGGTATCAGCTCCAAGCAGCCTATGACGCACTGCCTGATCGCTATCAGGGCTTTGGGCGGATGGAAAGTGCGTGGGGCCAAAACCGGGTCGGTGTTTTAGAAATTGGCGAATTTTACAAAACGTTTATCGGGATGAGCGATGCCCCAACGGATCCAATGAAATGGCTGCTTATTCCGGAAGAGAATCTGGCGGCCTGCACCAACGGCAAAGTTTTCTGCGATGCCTGTGGTACCTTCTCCGGCATCCGTAAGCGACTCCTGGATTACTACCCTGAAGATGTCCGTCTGAAAAGGATTGCCGGTCGGCTCATGTCAGCCGCACAGTCGGGACAGTATAATTTTGCCCGATGCAGCAAGAGAAAAGCAGCATATCCATCCCGCCATGCTTTGATCCGGTTTTGTGACGATGTCCTCAGGCTGGTTTTTCTGCTGAACCGTCAATTTTGTCCATTTTATAAATGGTGCGAGATGGCTGCTCAATTGCTTCCGATTCTTGGCGTTTCTGTAACGCGAAGGATTGAACAATTGCTTACCAGCCGGAACAATCAGCAAATCATACAACTCATCGAGTGTATTTGCGTGATGCTTATTGACGAACTGAAAGCCCAGGGGCTTAGCAACAGCTCCAGCGATTTCCTTCTCGATCATGGCCCGATTGTGCAGGCACAGATTCAAAGTGAAAGGATAAGGAAATTGACGGTCTGGTATGCCGGAGCATGAACTATGTCAGAGAGAAATCATGAAAAACATCCTGGTGATTGGTGGTAGCTATTTTGCGGGAAGAGTTCTTCTCGAACTGTTAGTTCGTGTACCAGGATACCAGGTTTATGTGTTCAATCGCGGGAAAATTCCGCTTGGATGGCAAGGTATTCATGAGATCAAGGGGGATCGCGATATTCCCGCCGATCTCCTGACAATCCCAAGTCAAAAATGGGATGCGGTTGTCGACTTCTGCGGTTACACCCCGCAACATATTGTCGATTGTATCAAATATATACCCGGCACGATCAATCATTACATTTTTATCAGCACCACATCCGTATATGCCCAAAATTCGACCATACCTCTAGTGGAGGAAGCGCAGAAAGTTAAGGCATCTAATCCGGGGTTGGGCGATTATGCAGATTATGGTTTGGACAAGTGGAACGCCGAGTGTGCCTTAAAAGAAGAGTGCCATAAAAAGTCCATCGACCATACGATTCTACGGCCCGCCATCATCTTTGGACGCTACAATTACGCCCCCAGAGAATTCTTCCTGTTCGAACAAATCATCAAGGGCTATCCTTTAATAATCCCCGAAACTATCCCGCCTGTGCGCTTCAGCTTCGCCTGGGTGGTGGATCTGGCGCGGATCATTTATTACTGTTTGCAGAATGAGTCCGTACGAGGAAAATGCTTCAATATCGCCGGTCCCGAGATGGTCTCTTACTCTGACCTGATCGCTGTGCTGGAGAAAAACTGTGGTAGGACACTCAAGACAATACAGATGTCCGTTGCGCAAATCATTCGCCAGAACGTTCAACTGCCCTTTCCTCCCGATCTCGATCTGCTTTATGACGGTTCGGCAATTAATCAGATCATCGGAGATGCGTACACACCTTTTGCAAAAGCCATGAACGCCACTTGGCGATATTATATGACCCTGCTCAATAGGTGATGTCTGTCCCTTGGCAACGATTGTTTATTTCCGGTTGCTCAACCGGTCTTTTGTATCTCCCTGACACCACCAGACAATCCGTGCTTCTGCTCGGTTATAATTCCCATAAAACAATAAGATTACAGTGCTGCCAAGGCACTCTCGAACCGACCATTCCAACTGGCAAGTCTTTTCATATCATCTCTGACGATTGGCATTGCTGAACAACCGGATTGCTTAAAGGGGAACTCCTCTCTAAAAAATTACGGCTTGACGACATGCCGAGAAAAAAGTATTGTTATCATTGGTGATTTATGTGGGTAGTCAAATTTTTCCGGTTCAACAAGGTCATCTATTGATTGTCGGCCCTGGCATTTGTCTCTCCTTATATGTGGACTTTGCCAACAATAGAGGATACTGATCATTCTTTCTATACAAAGATAATGATAACAAGCAGTCGTAATTCATACCAATCATCAACCGATTTTGCCTACAAGAGTATTCTGAAGTGGATTTTATCCGGCAAAGTCATAGGGGGACAACATTTGAAATATGCCGATCTGGAAAAGCAGCTTGGCATTAGCAAGACTCCTATTATTAGCGCACTTAACCAGCTCGAAGATAAAGGGATTATAAATTATATCAAACATCGAGGTTATTTTGTAGCCGAAATTGATTTTAAAAAACAGGGAGAAATTTTAGTTACAGAAGACTATCCTGACGTTGGAAACCTCAAAACACCGGCAATGAACGATATTTTCTCACCGATATCGCTTCAAAGCGTTGTTTATGAAAAGATTAAAGACATGATTCGCACATTGAAAGTGGTGCCGGGACAAAAGCTGGTTTACAGCGATCTTGAAAAGAAATTTGGTATCAGCAAAACGCCCATCATTAATGCCCTTTCAAAACTGGAACGTGATGGATACGTTCATATTAAAAAAAATGTGGGCTGCTATGTAAAGGACATCCAACCGGAGGTGATTGCCGAAGTAATGGAAGCTCGTAGCTGTCTTGAAATTTCGAATGTTGATTTTGTGATGAGA
>JROS01000073.1 GCA_000769715.1 Desulfobulbus sp. Tol-SR | reverse complement strand
TCGGCCTTTTTCCGCAGGCGACGGGCTTTGCCCTTGGCGGCAAACTTGGCCTTGTATTCCGCATCTTCCTTGATACGCCGTTTGTGGCGCTCACGGAGTTTTTCATGGGAACAGGTCAAACAGGCCGAAGTTTTGGTCTTCCTGGGTGCGTCATGACCATTAATGCAGGGTTCGCCGGTGTAATACCTGGAGAAACCAAGCAGAATAGCAGCAGCACGAGAGAGCTTCGGCCAGGGTCCCTCGCCATAGAAAACGTCCTGGGTAAAATCAACCGCGTCGGCTTCCTTCTGGCTCAATTCGGCCTTGGTCGGTGCCCCTTCCTTCTTGACCGGTGCCGGGGCTGTTTCTGCCGCTACTTCAACGTCGCCAGCTACTTCAACCGGTGCCCCTTCCTCCGGGACTGCGGCCACTTCGGGTTCAACAACTACATCTTCCTTGCGCTTTACCATTGTATTACCTCCATATGGTGGTTGTTTGTTGGTGATGTGTACAAATTTCTTCTTTGAAAATCTTCCAATCATCTCCGCGCCAATTTCCTCCATCTCTTGACGGGTTCTCGTTTTCGGACCGGCTTTTCTTGATATCATTTTACCGTCCTTTACGTATATTGCCCCAGGATTCGTTTTGCCCATTTCTTGCCAATTTGCGGCTTTATAAATAGTCCCTGTGTGCCCCTGCCATTCATCGGCATAAGTTACAAGACAGGGCCACCTATTTCGATCTATCATGGCCATGCTTCTGGCCAGTAAAAAAGTGCATGCGTTCTTGGGAACTCCGGGGGCAACCACTAATCTGCTTAAGGCAAGAACTCCTTGCCAATTGCTAGGGTACGTCGCTACTGCTGCTCCTTTTATAGGAGGTATCCACCACGTTATTGCTACACACTCATTTTCAGATATGGCCCCCTTTTGAAATAACCCATGACAATAGACTGCAGTATTTGATCCGCCTTTTGCATAATGGTACATTTCAACCATGGACCTGGCGGTGGATAATTTAATATCCCGCACTTCCCAATCTTCTTTTCTTAATCTCCCTTGGTACATACTGTCCTCTCTCCCCTTTCTTTCATTATACCATGACGGGGGGTATCCTGTCAAGGGTCATGTGTACAATACAGATTCCAATGTTCCGGTGGCCAGGGCCTGTTTTATCATCTGCTCAATCTCTTCCTTTCCCTGCAGGGCTCGATAAATGAAACTATCCAAGGTCCCGGTCAAGATCAACGGAAAATAGGTCATGGGTCGGGTTTGCGTCAATCTAGCTATCCGGCCTACGGACTGTATCCACATTTCCAACGAAAAATCAAAAGAATAAAAGGCAGAGAGTCGGGCCGAATCCATGTTCAAGCCCATGGCCCCCAC
>JROS01000187.1 GCA_000769715.1 Desulfobulbus sp. Tol-SR | reverse complement strand
ACAAAGGGCTGCGCGGCTATTTAAAAGTCAGGACGCCACTATTGCACGGCTCACAAAGAAGCTGCAGGAGGTCAAGAAATGACCAAACCCTCAAGAGTCATCCGTCCCCCCAGGAAAATACGCAAGCCGTCAGGCCAGTGGTCGTGGGAGTTTGATTGCGACGATGGCAAGACTTACAACTCCGACGACCTCGCCGCCTTTTTCGGACTGACCGGACATGGTCTCCTGCAACGCCTCGACCGCACACCCTGGGCCAGTCCTCACTTTCTAACGCCGAGAGCGCCGCGCGGCCAGACGTTGGCCGGGGTGCCGCTGAACCAGACCGGAACGGCGGAGTGGAAAGCTCTGAGCGGGAAGGATCGGTCGCACCGTTTGCTGGAGATTCCGGGAGCCGGGACGTTTGAACAACAACTTTAGAGGAGGTCGAGACCGTGAAATACATAGTCAAGGAGATGCAGGGTGCTCAAAGTCTCCGGGATGGGATGGTTGTCGAGGCCAAGACCCTGCGCTGGGCAAAATGCCTCGCCGCGAAGTTGCAGGCGTTCAGGGGCACAGTGATGAGGGTGGAAGATATGGACGGTACGATCCTCGCCTTGAAGGTGAACAGGAAGTGGGAAAATGTCAACCCAGATACAAATAACTCTTGACATACTCCGTCAATTGCGTAACAGTAAATTAAGCCCTTGCCCGACCATCACAAGTGGTCGGGCTTTGGCAGTAGATAGGGGCGAAAAGCCCTACTTTTGAACGGCAACGCCGGAGGAGTGGTCCAACGGGTTGAGATGTGACTCTTAGAGAAGGAGGACGCCATGCACCGCGCCGGGGAAAGCCCGGCATCCTTAACCATCAACCGCCTACGGGCGCAATAAATAAACCAACTACAGGAGACTCTAATGAGTGTAAGAACCATTTACAAATGCGACAAGTGCGGGAAAGAGCAGGAGACACACGAACAGTTCTGGAAGGTAGGTGTTGTGGCGTATCCTTTCACTGGAACGCTCAATACGTATTCTCCATTCGTCACCAGGGAGCACGAGCAGCAGGTTTGCAGACCGTGTCTTGAGTCCTACGGACTGTTTGTGCAAACTAGAAACAAGGAGGTCGCTACTCAATCAACGCCAACGCTTGAAGACGTGATCATTGAACTTATCCACGAAACCGTCGACAGCAGAGACTAAGGAGATCAAAATGCAAAAAGATTACGGAGAAGA
>JROS01000072.1 GCA_000769715.1 Desulfobulbus sp. Tol-SR | reverse complement strand
CCTGATCGGCATGGTCGGCCAGGGCGGCACCGACGATGCCTACGACGACACCCTCGACGACGCCGTCGACGATCCGGAGACCCAATGGCAGGCTGGTCTGGCCCTCTCCATCCCGCTGCAGAATGCGACTGCCGAAGGGAATTATCGTCAGGCCCGGGCCGTGAGCAGCAAGGCTCGAAACAGCGCCCAGTTCCTCCGGCTGCAGGTCCGGCAGGGTGTGCGCATCACGCTGCGCGACGTCCAACTGGCAATCAAGGCGATGGAGGCGACAAAGAAGACCAGTCTCGCCTCGCAGAAACGGCTCGAGGCCGAGCAGGCCAAGTTCGAGGCCGGCCGCGCCACCACCCTCGATGTCCTGACCGCCCAGGAGGCCTATGCCGAGTCCCTCAGCCAGGAGAAACGGGCCGAGGTCGGCTACGCCATCGCCCTGGCCGAGCTCGATCGCATCCAGGGCCTGACGGGACTGGCCGCAACCCCCTGAACACGAGCCATCCCGCCTCGATCCATGTCGGGAAGCGTCCCGTCAGGGGCAGACAGGAGAAAGCCGGAAGGCGACGGATCAGGCGGACGGGCCGTCGCCCACCGTCGCGAGATGTTTCAGGTGGGCCTGGACGATCTTGATTTCGCCATAGGAGTAGTCCTCGCCCAGGGCCTGCCTGACCGCGCCGAGCGAGCCGCCGGTCCCGGCAAGCTGCTGCTCGATGGCCAGGCGTCGGTCGGTGGTGATCAGCCGGTCGACCGCCAGGATACCTTGCTCGACAAAATGGGCCAGATGGCCCTCGACGGTGGCGACGACCAGGCCGCGTTGCTTAGCGATATCGGTCACCGACAGCCTGTTCTCGAACATCTCCAGACTGATCCGTCTGGTATCGCCCTTCGCCGCCGTTTTCCGTGTGGTCCCGGCCGCCTCCGCGTCCGGCGCGACGGGCAGCACCACCTCCGCAATGCCATGCTCCCGGCGGTAATCCGCCACCAGATCCACCAGCTCCCCACCGAACTTCTCGGCGAGACGCGGGCCGATCCCTTTGATCCGTCGCAGGGCGGCAAGGCTTTCCGGCAGGTTGACCGCGATCTGGACCAGGGTCTTCTGGTGCATGATCTGGAAGTGCGGCACCCCTTCCTCGCCGGCCTTGCGGGCGCGCCAGTCCTTGAGGCTCTGGAACAGGGCGGGGTGGGCGATATCGGATTCGCCATACGTCGCGGCCGGCGTCTGTTTGTCCTTCGCCGGTTTCAGCTCGATCTCGGCCGCCGAGACGGCCCGCAGGTAGGCCGCCGGCGAAAAGCCGCTGTGGCAGGAACGGACCGCAGCCAGCTTGACCGCGGTCTCCTCCCCGAGCTGCTTCACGGCATCCCTGACCTTCCTGCCGATCTCCTTGTTGTCGGTATCGATCCGGAGATTGGCGACACAGGGGACCAGCAGCGAGACGATCCTGTCCTCGAAATAGGCCGAGGCCTTGACCGTGCGCTCAAGGATGGCGGGATCGGCCTCGGGCAGGGTATCGGCCCGGAACATCCCGTGCAGCTGCTTCTGGAAATTTTCGCCGACGGCGGTGATCTCATCGCGGCACCTTCTCTCCAGATCGCCGATCTCGCCTGCGCCCGAGACCTGCAGCACCGCCCGGTTTTTCATCAGCAGCGCCACCAATCGTCCCAGGCGGGAGCGCAGGTACGAGAAATCGAAACACCCGGTCAGCAGCTGCTGCTGGTAGCTCACCCTGGCCGCGGCCAGTTTTTCGGGCGACGGCTGGTTGCGGCCGGCCTCCTCGACAAAGCGCGACACCGCCGCGTCGGTCTTGACGCCGACGGCCGACAGCGGCGAGCTGAGCACCAGACCGGCGAAGGTCTTGCAGCGGCTCAGGGCGACGTAGACCTGTCCCTGGGCAAAGGCGGCCCCGGCATCGACGATGGCCCGCTCGAAGGTCAGCCCCTGGCTCTTATGGATGGTGATGGCCCAGGCCAGTTTCAGCGGGAACTGCGCGAAGGAGCCGATCTTGTTCTGGCTGATCTCCAGGGTTTCCGGGTCGATCCTGTATTCGATATTGTCCCAGGTGGCCTGCTCGACCTCGATGTCGCCGCTGTCCTCCGGGCACCGGACACGGATGGAATCGTTGAAAATGGCGGTGATCCTGCCGATCCGGCCATTGAAATAGCGTTTGTCGGGCGAGGCGTCGTTCCTGACGAACATCACCTGCGCCCCCACCCTCAGCTCCAGCCGGGCCGAGGTCGGATAACTGTGTTCCGGAAAGTCCCCTTCGATCCCGGCCCGAAACTGGTAGCTTGTGCTCTGCAGCTGCTGGAGTTTGCCCTGATTGATCGCGTCGGCGCCGCTGTTATGGGTGCAGAGGGTGATATAGCCCTCGTTGTCGGCCGGGGTGAAATCCGGGATGCAGCGGCTGTTGAGTTGCTGCAGCGAGGCGGGATCGAGCCGGTTGTCGCGGACCCGGTTCAGCAGGTCGATGAAACGGGCATCCGACTGGCGGTAGATATGCCTGAGCTCGATCGGAATCAGTTCGGTCTCACGCAGGGCCCGGCTGGCAAAAAAATAGGGGGAGTCGTAATACTGCCGCAGCACTTGCCATTCCGCCCCCTTGACCACCGGCGGCAGCTGGTACAGATCGCCGATCATCAACAGCTGCACCCCGCCGAAGGGCAGACCGTTATGACGGTAGCGCCTGAGGACGCAATCCACCCCGTCGAGCAGATCGGCCCGCACCATGCTGATCTCGTCGATCACCAGCAGATCGAGGGTCTTGACGATATTGATCTTTTCCCGGCTGAAGCGGTGCCGGCCGAGATAGTTGGTGTCGCCGGGGATGAACGGTCCGAAGGGCAACTGGAAGAACGAGTGGAGGGTCACGCCGCCGGCATTGATGGCCGCCACCCCGGTCGGCGCCGTGACCACCATGCGCTTGCCGGTTTTCTTCCTGAGAGCGTGGAGAAAGGTGGTCTTGCCGGTGCCGGCCCTGCCGGTCAGAAAGATATGGCAGTTGGTCTGCCGGACAAAATCGTCGGCCAGCTGCAGTTCGGGATTGGCGATGTCCATCGTGTTCTATAGGGAGAAGGTTGCCGGTGTCGGGTGATTTCCAATCTGACCACTATAACAAACAATACCCCCTGATCACAGCCCATTTATCGCATCCGGGGCCATCGGCAGCTCGATTTCTCCCTCCCGCTTGTACGCCACCGGCCGGCCCGGGCCCACGGCCTCCCCCTGCATCCGCAGAGGGAGGCCGTGGCCGGGCCACAACCTCAGTTGACCTTCTTCTGCCGGCCCTGCCACTCCTTCTCACGCAGCTTGAACTTCTGGATCTTGCCGGTGGCGGTCTTCGGCAAGGCCTCGAACACGACATGCTTGGGGGCCTTGAACTTGGCCATATTGGCCTTGCAGAAGGCGATGATGTCCTCGGCGGTCGGCTTGGTCCCCTCCTTGGGAACGACGAAGGCCTTGGCGACCTCGCCCCACTTCTCGTCCGGGACGGCGACCACCGCCACTTCCAGGACATCGGGATGGCGGTAGATGACGTTCTCGACCTCGACCGTCGAGATGTTCTCGCCGCCGCTGATGATGATGTCCTTCTTGCGATCCATGATCTGGATATAGCTGTCGGGATGGATCACCGCCAGATCGCCGCTGTGGAACCAGCCACCCTCGAAGGCGATGGCCGTCGCCTGAGGATCCTTGTAGTAGCCCATCATCACGTTGTTGCCGCGCATCACGATCTCGCCGATCGTCCGGCCGTCGCGCGGCACCGGCTGCATCGTCAACGGATCGACCACATCGGTGTACATCGCCACTATATAGGACACGCCCTGCCGCGATTTGATCTTGGCCTGTTCTTCCGGCGAAAGATCCGCCCACTCGTCCTTCCATGAACAGACGGTGTGGGGCCCGTAGACCTCGGTCAGGCCGTAGACATGGAGGATGTTGGCGCCGATCGATTCCATGTTCTGGATGATGGTCGGGGCCGGCGGCGCCCCGGCGGTGATGACCTGGAGCGGGTGGTCGAGTTTGAGGCTGTTGGCGGTGGCATAGGTCGACATGCCGATCAGGATGGTCGGGGCGGCACAGAGATGGGTGACCTTTTCCCGCTCGATCATCTTGTAAATTTCTTCGGGCACGACCTTGCGCAGGCAGACATGGGTGCCGCTCATCGCCGTCACCCCCCAGGTGAAGCACCAGCCGTTGCAATGGAACATCGGCAGGGTCCAGAGATAGGCCGAGGATGAGTTGAAACCGGTCTCGAGCATCTCGCCGAGGGCGTTGAGGTAGGCCCCACGGTGGTGGTACATGACCCCCTTGGGCAGCCCTGTGGTGCCGCTGGTATAGTTGATGGTGATGTTCTGGTACTCGTCGTCGACCACCGGCACGATCTCCTCGTTCGACCCGGTGGCGAGAAAATCGTTGTATTCGGGACCGTCGAGCGGCCGCTCATCGCTGATATCGCAGATATTGACGATCTTTTTGACCTGGCTGAGTTCCCCGACGATCGGCTTGACGACCGCGGCGAACTCGTTGTCGACAAAGACCACCTTGGAATCGGAATGGTTGATGATATAGCTGATCTCGGCCGAGGCCAGGCGAATGTTGACACTGACCAGCACCGCCCCGATCATCGGCACGGCATAATGGGCCTCGAGCATGGGCGGGGTGTTGGGGCAGACAAAGGCGACCTTGTCACCCTTGCCGATCCCGATCTTGCGCAGGGCATCGCCGAGGCGGGTCACCCGCTCGTAAAACTCTCTGTAGGTAAAGCGCGTATCGTTGTAGACAACAGCCGTTTTATCCGGGTAGACCAGGGCGGACCGGCGGATAAAATGCACAGGGGTCAGCACATCAAAAAAAACATTCTTGTTTTCCATACGTTGCAACTCCTCCTTGTTGGTTGTCGTTTTACCTAGCCCCATTCGACATCTCTGCCGCCGACAGGACCTGTGATCTCGTCGATCATGCCGATCGGCCTTTCACCTCCACCTGCCCGCCTGCCTCTACCGCCGGCAGGCTGCGTCTGATTACGGCTCATGCCCGGATACGATCCAGTGATATCACCCGATCCCCCTGTTCCTCACCAACAAGGAGAAGGCGCCTCGTTCTTCATCGCCATCGAGAGACCGGCAACCGATCCCCCTTCTTGATTCAGCGGGGGTTGACTCCGGCCGGCGGCCATGAACGAGCGCTCGCTCAGAAGTTATAATGGATTACCGGAAACTGTCAAACTGTTTATTCGACCTTTATTTCGGAATCAGCTCAAGATTCCGGCGACAAAGCAGATTTTTGTATCACCGGTGCGGACCATTCGGCTATCATGGCAGACATTGCGGGCGGAACGACGCCCGCAACGCCGATCCCCTGCCGGAATGGGCATAAGGGGGAGAGGTGGATTTTCAGCCGGCGGCCGCCGCAGAGATGCCGTCCATCGACAACACTCAACACGGGCAGGCCGCAGTCCTTCCAGACCGCTGTCCTGCCGGCTCCTTCCGCACCACATGACCGGAATGTCAACCCGACCTGCAGCTTCCGCCACCTCCGCCCTGATCGGCATCCTCTATGTCGCCCTCTCCGCGGCTTCATTCGGGGCCCTGCCGATCTTCATCAAGGTCGCCTACGCCGCCGGTGCCGAGACGGTGGCGGTGCTGGCGCTGCGCTTCGCCTTCGCCGCCTTCCTCATGTGCGTGATCATGCTCCTCCGGCGGCAGCGCTGGCCGCGCGGCCGCAACCTGCTCACCCTGATCGGCATGGGCGGCCTCGGCTATGTCGGCCAGTCGTACTGCTTCTTTGCGGCGCTGAACCACGCCTCGGCCGGTCTCGTCTCCCTGCTCCTCTATCTCTATCCGACCCTGGTGACCCTGCTCGCCGCCGTCTTCCTGCAACAGCCCCTGAGCCGGACCAGGATCGCCGCCGTGCTGGCGGCCCTGGCGGGTACGGCCCTGATCATCGGCGGCGACTCCTCCGGCTCCCTGACCGGCATCCTGCTCGGTATCGGTGCGGCGTTGATCTATTCGATCTATATCCTGGTCGGCAGCAGAATGATGCAGGCCGAAGGCGCCCTGCCGGCGGCAACGGTGATAATGATCTCGGCGGCGGCCGTCTTCGCCGTCATGGCGGCAGCCGAGCGTCCGGCCCTGCCGGAAGGGAGTGTCGGCTGGTCGGCGATCGCGGCCATCGCCCTGATCTCGACGGTGGTCGCCATGGTCTTCTTTTTCGCCGGCCTGGCCCGCCTTCCCGCCGCCGACGCGGCAACGGTGTCGACGCTCGAACCGCTGGTTACCGTCATCCTGGCCGCCCTTTTCCTGGGGGAATCGATCACTGCCGCCAAACTGGCCGGCGGCGGCATCATTCTCACCTCCCTGGTGGTCCTGGCCCGCAGCCGGTAGCGACCGGCATCCGGACTGCGCTCATCACGCCTTCAACCGCACCTCTTCGGCGTCATAGGCCTGCTGCAGTTCCGTCTGCAGACTCGCCGCCTCGTTCAACAGCAGTTCCCAGAGATCATCGATGCCGTCGAGATTGTTGTTCCTGCCGGCCTTTTCCAGGGCAAGGGCGATCTCGCGCACCCCGACCGCGGCAAAATGGTTGACCGCCCCCTTGTAGGCATGTGCCGCCTCGCACAGGGCTCCGGCGTCCCGCGCCTGTATCGCCGCATCCACCCTGAGCAGGAGCGGGGTATTGCGCTGGAGAAAGAGCCCCATCATATCGTGCAGCAGTTCACTGTCACCGCCGACGAATTGCAGGGCCTGGGCCCGGTTCCAGTACGAAGCCCGGGGGACCGGGGCCTCCGCACCGATATCGTCCGCAATGCCGGCATCGATGGAGACGCCGAGCCAGGGAAAGAGCCTCTCCGCCAGGACCTCGGGCTTGATCGGCTTGGTGATGAAATCATCCATCCCGATGGCGAGGCACTTGCGGCGTGTGGTCTCCATGGCGTTGGCGGTCATGGCAATGATCACCACCCGATCGCGGCCTTCCTCCTGCTCGCGCTTGCGGATGATCTCGGTTGCCTCGTAACCGCTCATCTCCGGCATCTGGATATCCATCAGGACCAGGGAGTAATCACCGCCCTGCACCATCCGCACCGCCTCCCAGCCGTTGCCGGCCACCTCGGTCTCCAGACCGAATTTCTGGAGGATGGCCTCGGCCACCTTCTGATTGATCGGTTCGTCATCAACGAGCAGGACCTTGCCATGGAGACGCAGTTCCCTCTTCTCCTTCTCCTCGCTTCGTTTCAGCGAATACCAGCGGCCGGAGATGACCGAGACCAGAATATCATAGAGCTGGAGCTGACGGATGGGTTTGTAGATGATCGACCTGATTCCCGCCTCGACCGCTTTGTCCCTGGGAACACTGCCCGAACTCAGCAGGATCATCTCCGCCACCCGGTCGGCATGGTGTTCCCGGATTCGGCCGGCCAGCACCAGGCCGTCGCCTCCCGGCATGTGGTAGTCGAGCAGGGCGACATCGACCGACTCACCCCTCTCCCGCATGGTTTCCAGCACAGCGAGTGCGGACTCGGCATCGCTGCAGGACAGGATCTCGACCTGGCAGACATGGAGATAGTGTTCGATGAGCGTCCGGTTGGTGACACTGTCGTCGACGACAAGGAAGCGTTTCTTCTTGAACTTGGCGCAGGGAACGAACGGGATCGAATCCTCCACCGCCTCGAAGGCAAGGGTAAACCAGAAGGTCGAGCCCTGCCCCAGTACGCTCTCGACTCCGATCTCGCCGCCCTGCATCTCGACCAGCTGCTTGCAGACACTCAACCCGAGACCGGTTCCGCCATACTTTCTGGTGGTCGAGCCATCCGCCTGGGTGAACTTGTCGAACAGCCTGTCAATGACGGTGGAGGCAATGCCGATACCGGTGTCCTGGACGGAAAAACGCAGCGTCTGCCGGTCTCCGTCCCGGCCGGCCTGCTCGACCCTGAGGACGACCTCGCCCTGTTCGGTGAATTTCACCGCGTTGCTGACCATGTTGGTCAGGATCTGCCGCAGCCGGGTCGGGTCGCCCTTGATCCGGCAGTTGATGTCGAGCGGGACGAAACAGACAAGTTCGAGATTCTTCGCATTGACCGCATCGATAAACAGTTCCGAGGTCTCCTCCATCAGTTCCCGGAGATCAAGCGTGATCGATTCGAAGTCGATCCGGCCGGCATCGATCTTCGTGAAATCAAGAATATCGTTGATGATCAGCAGCAGCGAATCGGCCGAACGGGTGGCGCTTTCGAGCAGCCGGCGGAATTCCTCGGCCAGCGGCGCATCCCGCAGGAGCGAGAGAACCCCGATGATGCCGTTCATCGGCGTGCGGATCTCGTGGCTCATATTGGCGAGGAATTCACTCTTGGCCTTGGCCGCAGCAAGGGCCTCATCCCTCTTCATCCGCAATTCCTCGGTCCGCTCCTGGACCAGGAGCTCGAGATTCTTGCGGTGTTCCTTCAGTTCGGCCTCCCGCAACTCGACCGCCTCGACCATATTATTGAAATCATCGATCAGTTCACCGATCTCGTCATTGTACTTGCGGGACACCCGGATCGTATAGTCACCCTCCTCGGAGATCCGGCGTGCCATTTTGGCCAGCGAATAAATCGGTTTGGTCATCAGCTGCTGCAGGCTCGACGAGATCAGCTGGGTCACCAGCAGGACCACTACCAGGCTGGAAAACAGCAGCAGGGCCGAATCCCAGATCTGGTCCGTCTCCCTGTTGGTATTGGCAAGGATATAGACGGTGCCGAGACGGCGGCCGTCGGAAACGATGGGGTGAAAAAGCCGGAGCTTGACATTGCCGCCGCTGAAGATGAAATCATGCCCGGAATCCATGAGCCGGTCAGGCACCATCGAAGCCGGCGCGTACCCGGGCGGGATGAAACGGGCCAGCGGCTCCCCCGCTGCTCCATAGATTATCGCCATCTCGATTTCCGGATCGGCCTGTAGGCCGGCCAGGATTTTCTCCATCTGGCCGGCCGATCCGGCGGCGACCGCGGGAGCGCTGAGATTCGATACCGATTCGGCGAGGATCGTGAGATTGTCGAGCATCGACTGGCGCAGCAACCAGATCTGGTTGATCGAGGAGAGTCCGGCGAACAGCAGCAGGGCCAACGTGGTAATGACCAGGATCAGGATCGTCAGCTTGCGTTTGATCGGCAGGCTGTGAAAAAACGGTTTAAGCATGCTGGTCCCCTGCCCTGTACCCTGTCATTTCCCCCTCCCGATGCCACTGTTTACCAGCCCATCGTCCGCGCGCTCCCATTCGTATCAGTTGTATCGCAAAAGCAATTTCTGTTTCAAGGCAAATCCTGCCGGCCGGCCCCGATGCATCCGATGTCCCGGGCGCCTGGAGATCAGGCATAACGGACCTGGTTGTCAACAGTGGCCATCCGCGACGGTATCTCACCCCCCGGCCGGCGCTAAAATGAGTCGGCTGTGCAGATCGGCATTGCCCGGCGGTACGACTGCGGCTAAGATGGTGGTTCCGTCATCATCAAACAGCGAGGAGAGGCATGGACACCATCACCTGGCAGGATTTCACCGCCGTTGAACTGCGCGTCGGCACCATCCTCACCGTCGAGGATTTTCCCCAGGCGCGCAATCCCGCCTATATCATCACGGTCGACTTCGGCGACGAATTAGGGATCAGGAAAGCCAGCGCCCAGATCACGGCCCTCTACGGCAAGGACGACCTCGTCGGCCGGCAGATCGTCGGGGTCGTCAATTTCCCGGCCAAACAGGTCGGTCCGGTCAGGTCGGAATTCCTCCTGACCGGCTTCTACGCCGATGACCGGGAAGTGGTGATCGCCATCCCGGAACGACCGGTGCCGAACGGGGCCAAGCTCCTCTGAACCATTCTCCCCTCTCACGCCGAGGAACATGCCATGATCAAGCACATCGTCTGCTGGAAACTCATCGATCGCACAACCCCGCTGGAAGAAAACAGGGACGCCATCGCGATTCGCGAGGCGCTGCATGGGCTGCGGGGCCGGATACCGGGTCTGCTCCACCTCGAAGTCGGGTTCGATTTCAGTGCCGATCAATCATCGGGTGACATCGTCCTCTACTCGGAGTTTGCGAACAGGGAGGACCTGGCCGGCTACCAGCATCATCCCCTTCATGTCGAGGCCGGGACGATCATCCGCCCGCGCACCTGCGAGAGACGGATGATCGATTACGAGGTCTGACCGGCCTGCTGCCGGTGATCGGGATCGCCCCGGTCAGATGGCAGGGCGGGCGTAGCTGTTCAGGTCGATGCTGCCGGGGCGGCCGCCGCCGCTTTCGGCGAATCGTTGTTGAAACCAGTCGTAGATCTCCCAGAACCGCTCTTCACCGCCATCCACCCGGTACTTCGCCAGGCGTTCGTCAGCCCCCGGCGAGGCCTGATAGGAGCGGAGGACCTCGAGGAATGCCGGCAGCTCGTCGACATCGACATCGTAGAAATGGTTCGGTGATGAACCGATGAAGCCGGCAAAGAACCCGACCCGGTTGCGGGAAGGATTGAGGCGCCGTTCCTGGCGCAGGACCGTGACATCATCGTGCCAGCGGTGCAGCACCAGCGAAACGACCGCATCCCCCCGTTCCGCCCCATTGATCCTGATATAGGCCAGGCTGTCCTGGCGGTCCTCACCATCGGCGAAATACGAAGGCCCCGGCGCCGCCGCCGCCCGCAGGCCCAGCAGAAATTCGTCGATGTTCCGGTATTGCGGCAGCGGCTCCGGATACTGCTCGCCATCTTCGAGATAGTTGTCATCGAAATCGATCCCGGTCTCGACCAGGAAATGATGATGCACCAGGTACTCGACAAACTCCCGCTTGGCGTCATCGGTGGCAAATTCGATCCGGGCAGGCAGGGACGAGGGGGAGGCATCCAGCTCCTGCAGGTCCATGCCGCCGTACCAGTACTGCAGTGAATTACGCCGCTGCTCCTGCGGCAGGAAATCGAGGAACTGGGTCTCCGCCTCCTGGCGCAGCCCGTCCATCCGCACCCGTGCCGCCATCCGCCGCTCCGCCGGTCCGTAAGGAGAATACCCCGTCACCATCGTGGCGCAGATCCTCTCGAGGAGGGGATAATCGAGGACCCACATGGTCTTCGGCAGATCCCCCAGGCCACCCTTGTGCACCGACGCAGTGGCGGCATGGCGGAAGACCGTCAGCAACGGCGCATCCTCCGCCCGGGACCCCCGCCAGATTTTTTCATAACCCCGGCCCTGATAACGATAGAAGATGTCGTACAACTGGCTGCGCTTGCGGGCGAAGTGGGCCGTATTCCGCCGCAGCTGCCTGTTGGAATCCGGCGGCGCCGTCCCCTCGACCGCCCGGACGGTTCTCTGGGGCCCGAGCAGCCCCTCGTTGTCGATCAGGAATCCGGGCAGCCGGACACTGAGGTCGTATTCCGGATCGAGGAACATGACCCAGAACTGGTCGTCAAGGACGTCGAGGGTCGCCGCCGCGGAGGCGGCCGGTCCCTCGAAACAGCTCTGGAGGATAGGCAGGGCGTTGTCGAGCAGGAAGCGGTAGCGCGATTCCGGCGGGATCTGCTCGAAGGTGCTGAATGGGTTGGCGGCGAACCGCGGCGCATACCCGACCCGGTGCGGCGGCATCAACCAGTCGGGACGGATGAAGAGATCATGGACCCTTTTCAACTGCTCCCCGCCGAGATTGAAGACGACGCGGCCGGTGGCGGCGGTGGCGGCATATATCCGCCGGAAACGATAGAAAAACAGACCTCCGGGGTCGTCATAGGGCAGGACGGTCGGCACCGGCACGACCGGCTCACCCGGAGCGGTACGGGAGCGGACCAGCTCGTAGAAGGCCCCGGTCCCGGTGGCGAAGGTGGTATGGGTGGCAAAGATATGCTCATAGATGTAGCGGGACGTCATCACATGCTTGGGATCCTGGCGATTGAGGAAATCCTCCCAGTCGCCGACACTCGAGAGATCCCGGGCCGGGATGGCGGTGAGACCGTCCATCTCCTCCGGATCAGGGCCCTTGGCCCCGGCCGCCAGCCAGTCGACGATGATCCGATGTTCCTCCGCCGTGACCGGCGGGAACCCGGGGGGCATGCGATGATCAGGATGGGCGGCAAGAAAGGTCTCCATCTCCCCCGTGCCGAAGGCGCAGGCAGAGCCGTCGGCCGCCGGCGGTCCCTCCCCGGCGGCGGCAGATCCCTGCGGCCGGCGGGAGAGCAGTTGCACCAGCGTTGCCTCCTCCGGCCCGGCCTCGGCACCGCTGCCGATGATCGGGACGAAACCTTTTTGCCGCCATCCTTCAGCCGTCTGGGCATCGACCATGAGCCTGGCCGGCTCGATTTCCGCCTGCCGCCGGCGATCGAGTACCGTCTGGGGACTGCCGCCCCGCTCCAGCCCGGCAAAGGATCCCAGATCGATCTGGCAGGGGGCGGCGGAGCCGCTGTGGCAGGCGACGCAGCGTCTGCCGAGAATCGGCTGCACCTCTTTCAGATAATCGATCTCTTTCGCCGTTGGCGCTGTGGCAACCTGATCCGGACGAGTCGCCCCAGGTCCGGTGGTGCAGCCGGAGAGCGCGAGACAGAGCGACAGCAGCAGACTGCAAAGACAGCGCATGAAAAGGCCTCCGCGACAAGAAAGACGGGTTGCACGGCACCCCGGGATACACGTCCGGCGCCGCAATGAAAACATTGTCGCAGTATACGAAATACCGGTTTCTTTTCAATGGCTTTTCGGTTTGAGAGATCGATAGGCTCCTCCCGGCCTGCCTCAGCCATTCACGCCCTGATTCGCGAAATCCTCCATCCTGCGCCCCCGGTCGACGCACTCCTCGACCGCGGCGCAGCAGCCATCAACGGTCTTCAGCATCGCCAGCAGCTGCTGAAACACCGGATCGTCGCGGCCGAGTTCGCTCTCCGCCCGCCGCACCATCGCCGCGCTCCGCGCCAGATGCTCTTTCAATTCAACGAGAAACTCCTTGCGGCGTTCGTGCTTCTCCCGCTCCCGGCGGATGAGCGGCAGGATCCGTTCGATCGAAACCTCCACCAGCACATCCCGGGGCGTATTGTAGCTGGTCGAGATCTTTTCGAGATTCTCCAGGGTCCGGCGGGAGATGACATAGGTCTTGGCCACGCGCGGTTCAGCGGTCCCGGCCGGTCCGCCCCCCTCGGCGATGACGCGGAGGGTCTGGACATCATCGACCAGATAATCGAACAACGATTTCTGGCGGATGCCCATCTGGGAGGCAAGGATGCTCAGGGCATGAATCGACCGCGGCGACAGCTTGAAGGTGGTCCTGACCGATTGCCGCCCCCGCAGATCGCGCACCGAATCTTCACGAATTTCAAGATGAATCAATGATTTGATCTGGTCTTCCATATCTTCCCCCGTGACTCATGCACCGCATTGTAAATTACTTTTTTATATATAGCATAAAAAGTAATATTTCTATTCTTGACTTTACTGATTGAATTATTACCATTCTGAGTGAAGAGATAAAGAGTGAATTCCACTCGAGGAAAAATAACCGGCAGCATCCAGCACATCATTCAAAGGAGGAAACACCATGGAACTTGCACGCTACATGCCCCGTCAGTCTCTGATCAATCGGCCGGATACGTTCTCCAGCATCGTCGATGAGTTCTTCACCCCGTTCTTCAACTTCGAGCGGCGGCCCGCCGTCGTCAGCACCGGCGGCCTGCGGGTCGACATCTACGAGAAGGACGACCGGATCATGGTCGATGCCGAACTTCCGGGCATCGACAAGAAGGACATCACCGTCGACATCAAAGGCAGACTGCTGACCATCGGCGGCGAGCGCCGGATGAACGAGGAGATCAAGGAGGAAAACAGCTATCGCCGCGAGTGCCGCTACGGCAAGGTCGAGCGGACCTTCAGCCTGCCCTTCGAGATCGATTCGGAGGGCGTCGTCGCCAGATACGAAAACGGCATCCTCCATCTGGAGGTAGCCAAACCGGCGGAACTGACACCGAAGCAGATCGAAATTCAGTAACAGCAGAGTCCGCCCGGGCGTTGCCGCACCGGCGGCGAAGTGAGGGGACGGGACGGCCTCAGGCCGTCCCGTTTTTTTGTTCAGGATCGGCAGACGGCTTCGTCTCTGCCCCGGCCGGGGGCTCCGGCGCGGGGAGGTCCTGATCTTCTTGCAGCAGCAGCCCATCCTCGTCGCCGCCATCGGCCGGCTCTTCCTTCATCCGCCGCAGCACCACCCCGACATCGGGGAGGTGGTCGCGGAAGGCGTCGCCGTAGATCTCCCACACGGTGATGAACAGGGCGGCGACGATCGGGCCGATGATGATGCCGAGCAGGCCGAACATTGCAATCCCGCCGAGGGTGCCGAAGAGGACGAAGAGATCGTGCATCTCGGTATCCTTGCCCACCAGCCGCGGCCGGATCAGGTTGTCGAGGTTGCCGGCGATCGCGCCGCAGACCACGCCGAGGATCACCGCCCCGACGAACTGCCCCTTGAGGACGAGGATGATCAGCGCCGGCACCCAGACGATCGCCGTGCCGAAGGCCGGGATGATCGACATCACCGCCATCACCGTGCCCCAGAAGACCGGCCCCTCGATGCCGGCCAGGGCGAAGGCGAGGCCGCAGATCGCCCCCTGGATGATACCGATGATCAGGGTGCCCTTGATCGTCGCCCGCGCCACCGAGGTGAAGCGGCGCAGCAGCAGCTGTTCGTCGCGGTCGTGGAGCGGGAGGAAGTACAGGATCTTCATCAGCAGCCTGTCGCCCATGGTGAGGAAATAGAACATGACGTAGAGCATGATGATCGAGCCGAACACCGCCTGCATCGTCATCTTGGTCACCGAGGAGAGGGAGTCGATGAGGAAGGTCGAGATCGAACCGACGATCTGGCCGATCTTTTCGAGGATAACGTCGCGGTAGGGCAGGATCTGGTCGTAATAGGGGATCTTTTCGAGATAGAGGGTCATCTCGGTCGGTTGACTGACAAATTCCTGGATCCAGGGGGTGACCGACTGGCCGACATGGATGGCCTGGGCGACCACCACCCCGACCAGGATCGACAGCGGCCCGAGAACGAGGACGACGATGCCGATGATGGTCAGGATCGAGGCGATGTTCTCCCGCCCGCCGAGCCGGCGGCTGAGCCAGTGGTGGGCCGGGCTGACCATCGCCGAGAACAGCCCGGCCATGAACAGCGGCATCAGGAACTGGTGGATCATCACCAGAAAGACCGCCGAGATGCAGCCGACGATCACCAGCAGAACAGCCTTGTTGACGATACCGCGCTTCATGTTCCCTCCCCGGGACAGACTCAGACGAACGACCCGCACCGATGGCGCCACCGCAACGACGGCAGGTTGCCGGACATATCGTGCAACCGGGCGCCCGGTCGGCACTGGCCCTATCCTAGAGTATCCCGTGTGCCGCGACAAGCCCTTTTCGCCGGACCGATTTCCGCAACGCCGCTATTTTTTCCGGTCGAGGAAGAGCCGTATCAGCGGGGCACTGGTGATGCTGGTGACCAGGGCCATGACGATCAGGGCGACGAAGACCTGGCGATTGATCAGCCCGGCCTCGAAGGCCAGGCTGCCGAGAATGATCTCCATCGCCCCGCGGGCGTTGAGCCCGAAGGCGACGGCCATCGCCTTATTGGGCGGCATGCCGCCCAGACGGGCGCCGGCCCCGGCGCCGAGCACCTTGCCGGCGAAGGCCAGCACGAGGACCAGGCCGACGATCACCGGGTCGAAGTGCTCGACGAAGTCGACCTTCAGGCCGATGGAGACAAAAAACAGCGGCGCGAAGAAATTGGTGACGAACTGGTGCATGATGCTCCTCGCCTCTTCCCGCAGGTGAACGGAATCGCCGATGGCCTGGCCGGCGATGAACGCCCCGAGGATGGCATTGATATGGATATACTCGGTAAAGGCGGCGCAGAGGAGACAGAAGCCGAGGCTGAGCGACAGGACGCCGCCCGGCCATGACAGCCGGGTCTGGATCCAGGGGAGGATGCGGTTGAGCAGGAACCGGCTGAACAGCAGCATGCAGACGGCAAAGGCGATGATGGCAATGATCGGCCGGACGATGCCGACATCGCCGTTTCCCTGCCCGACCATCGACAGGATGAAGGAGAAGACGAACCAGCCGACGATGTCGTTGAATACCGCCGAGGCGATGATGATCGCCCCGACATCGGTCTTCAGCAGCTTCATGTCGAGCAGGATCCGGGCGATGACCGGCAGGGCCGAGATCGACATGGCGGTGCCGAGAAAGAGGGCGAAGAGCAGGTGCGTAGACCCGCCCGCCGCAACCGAAAACCAGGCAGGGAAATACCAGGCGAGGGCAAAACCGGAGACGAAGGGCAGGACCATGCTGCCGATGCCGGTGGTGAGGGCCACCACCCCGTATTCGAGAAACAGCGAAAACCGCAGTTCCAGGCCGGCGACAAAGAGCAGCAGGATCACCGACAGTGAGAAGATCGTCTCCAGCGAACGGGCGAAATTGGCATTGTCGGCAAACGGAAAAATGGTGTCATAGACCCCGGGAAGGAGTGTCCCCAGCAGCGTCGGCCCGAGCGCGACCCCGACCAGCAGCTCCCCCATGACCATCGGCAGACCGAATTTGCGGCCGATCTCCGAGGCGATGCGGGACAGGATCAGCATCGTGCTGATCGCCAGCAGCAGGATGACGAGATCGTTCGGCGCAAAATCAGCCATCCGTACGCCTCGCATCAGGCCCTGCGGCGGGCCGCGAATGGACGATGAGGATATTGCAGGGGAGATGCTCGAGGATATGCTCCAT
Organism: Desulfobulbus sp. Tol-SR; assembly: GCA_000769715.1. Classification (GTDB taxonomy): domain Bacteria; phylum Desulfobacterota; class Desulfobulbia; order Desulfobulbales; family Desulfocapsaceae; genus Desulfoprunum. The sequence goes on along the minus strand of JROS01000072.1, from coordinate 5,402 downwards.
GCCGTGGGTGAAGATCCGGTCGATGATGCCGTAACGGCCGTCCGGCGAGTTGACGGCGAGCAGGTCGGCCCCGCAGTCCTCGGCATAGCGGCGAATGGCGAAACCCGGCCGGCCGCTGAGCACCAGCCGTTCGCCCCGAAGGCCGTCATCTTCCAGACCGATGGCCAGCTGCCCCAGTTTCGCCTCTTCGTCGCGCAGCAGTTGTTCCCGGATCCGGGCGGTCTCGACCGTCGTGCTGTCGCCGGACATCGACATCGCCAGGCCGGCCTGGTCCATCTCCCAGGCCAGGCGGAGGTCGGTGCAGCCTGTGCCGGCGGCGAGGTAGCGGACCGTCTCCACGGTATGCGCCGTCTTGCCGTGGTCGACGCAGCTCACCACGATCCGCCGGAACGGGGTGCCGGTGATGGCAGGTTCGATCAGCAGCAGCAGGGAGCACTTGGCGCGGCGGCTCATCCTCCGGGCCACCGAACCGAGGTAATAACGGAGGATGTTTTCCCGGCGGAGGGCGCCGAGGATGAGGAGATCGACCATGTTGGTCTTGCAGGCCTCGAGCAGGGAATCGACCGCATCCCCCTCCAGCCAGATGATCCGGACCGCCGCGCCGGCCCCCAGCCGGCCGTGGATCTCGTCGAGCATCACCTCCTTGGCGGCGGTCCGCCTGCCGACATGGATCAGCAGCAGCTCGGCGCCGAAGATGGCGGCCAGCCGGACGGCCTCGGCCACCATCGCCTCCAGCCGCGGCGAGAAGGCGATCGCCGCGGCGATGACGGCAAAGGGGAAGGGTGGACGCCCCTTCAGACGACTGTCGTCCATCGGCATGCTCCGGGTCGGTGATCATGCCGGGGAGGCTGCGGCTTCCCCGGTCCTCGGCTCTTATCCACAGTCACCAGCCTAGCCGATTTGGCCGGTCCCGACAACAGGGATGATCCCGCCCCCGCACTCCGGCATCTTTCCGGCCAGAATGCCGCCGTCCCGCTCAGTTCGCCAGCATCTCGCTCATCTCCACCAGTTTGACGAACTCCGCCCGCCAGCCGTCGCGGTCCTCACCCCTGGCCCCCCGCGCCAGGGTGATGATATCGTCGTAGGAATAGCCGTTGAGATATTCGGAATCGCCGAGCCGCATGCCGAAGGCGGCCACCGCCGCGGCGAAACGGAAATCGGCGCTCACCTCCGTCAGGCTTTTCGTCTCCCGGCCGAGGCTCCGCTCGATCGTGGTCGAGACCGTCTGCTGCAGCGGTTTGTAACGGACCTTGACCGTCAGCAGTTCGTCACCGGCTCCGGCCGTCCGCGCCGGCTGCTGGTACCTGAGCGGATCGACCGACACCGGAACCTCGCCGCCGGCAGGGACGACCTCGTAAAGGGCGGTCACCCGGTGGCCGACCCCGATCTCCCCGGCATCCTTGCGGTCGTCGTTGAACTCCTCGTCGGCCAGGGCCCGATTCTCGTAGCCGATCAGCCGGTAGGCGGCAACCCGCGCCGGGTTGAACTCGACCTGGACCTTGACGTCGCCGGCCAGGGCGAACATCGTCCCGCTCATCTCCCTCACCAGCACCTTTCTGGCCTCGAGCAGCGAGTCGATATAGGCGTAGTTGCCGTTGCCGCGGTCGGCGAGGATCTCCATCGTGTCGTCGTGGTAGTTGCCCTCGCCGAACCCGAGCAGGGTCAGGTAGACCCCCGACTGCCGCTCCCTTTCGATCAGTTTCTCGAGCTCGCCGCGGCTGGTCAGGCCGATGTTGAAATCGCCGTCCGAGGCCAGAATCACCCGGTTGTTGCCGCCGGGCATGAAGGTCTGGCGGGCCAGCTCATAGGCGGTGACGATGCCCTGCGAGGCATGGGTCGATCCCCCCGATTCGAGGGTATCGATCGCCGCCAGCAACGTCTTTCTGTCACTCCCCGCGGTCGGCGGCAGCACCAACCGGTCGCAGCCGGCATAGGCGACGATCGCCACCCGGTCGCGGCCGTCGAGCTGGTCGACCAGCAGGGCCATCGCCCGCTGCAGCAGCGGCAGCTTGTCGGGGGCGCTCATCGAGCCGGAGACGTCGATGAGGAAGACCAGGTTCGACGGCGGCAGGTTCTTTTTATCGATGTCTTTCGCCTGCAGACCGATACGGACCAGACGGCGTTGCGGCTGCCAGGGACAGGGGCCGCCTTCGAGGGTCAGCGACAACGGCCCCTGGTCGGGCTGCGGATAGTCGTAGTCAAAGTAGTTGATCATCTCCTCGATGCGGACGGATCCGGCCGGCGGCAGGCTGCCCTGGCCGATGAACCGCCGGATATTGCTGTACGAGGCAGTATCGACGTCGATCGAAAACGTCGACAGCGGGTCGTTGCCGACGGCGACAAAACCGCTTTCCCTGTTCGGGGAATAAGACTCGGTGGTCATCGGCGGCGGCTGATACAGGACCTGATCGGCGGCCACCATCGGCGATGCCATGCCCGTCCTCATCGGCAGGACCGGGCGGCCCGGCGCCGCCGGTGCCGCCGGGACGGCCGCCTTTTCCTCCCGGCTGCCGGCAACGATCGGCATCCGACGCCGCTCTTGGCCCTGGTCCCCGGCCACAACCCGTCCCTGTTCCGCCGGTGGCCGACCCGGGGTCGCATCGGTCTGGGGCTCAGTCTGCCGGATGCAGCCGGCAAGCAGGCAGAGTACGGCCAGCAGCAGATGCCATTTTCCTCTCTTCATCCTCTTTCCTCCGTTATGGTTAAGGTTGATGGGACCGCGATCGCGCCGTCCCTTCCTACCCTGACGGACCCGATGGTCGAATGTGTCGCAAAAATACGTTTCTATGAGTATCTTCAGCGCATCCGACGGCACGGCCGTCATACCATCGACCATCGCCCCAGAGACCATCGCCCCAGAGACCATCGGCATGCAGGACAAGGACAGGGTGTTAGCCGAACTCGGCACGATCAGCCGCCTCGCGACGCGGCGCTTCACCAGCCCGGCCCTGGCCGATTGGATCCGCGCCCTGGGCGGCATCCATGCCCTGCTCTTCCGCCTGCTCTGCCTCGAACGGCTGGACCTGAACGCGGCGGTCGAACTCGTCGCCCAGCGGCAGGAACTCCCCGACCGGGACGAGATCGAGACGGCGGCCTGGACCATCCTCGACCGGATCATCGACTGCCGCGCCCACCAGGCCCTCGAGGTCGACATCGCCGAGGCCGACGACTGCCGTCAGGACCACAGTGCCTTCAATCGCTTCGAGGACGACGACCGGGACTGTTTCCTCGAGACCCTCTTTTCCGGGGTGTTCGACCGCAGCGATACAGCGCGGCGTAACCGTACCCATACCGCGCTGCGCCGCCTGCGCCTCGAACTCAGCGCCGAGGAACGGCTGCTGCTGCAGCTGTGCTATCGGGACAATCTCAGTGTCACCAGGGCCGGCGAACTCCTCGACCTCAACCGGCACCAGGTGCACGGCCGCCTGCGCCGGCTCCTTGCCCGGTTGCGGCAGGGGCTGGAGCAGGCCGGACTCGCCGCCGAATTGCGGGAACTGCTTGACTGAGGCCGAAGATGGGACACAATGCGATGTCGGGGCCGCCAATGAAATATAAACTTCCAACCCTTGCTGTTGCGTGAGCGCCATGGCCGAAGATCAGATTGCCGAAAAATCGGCAGCCCGGAAAAGAACAGCTTTGCTGGGACTGGCAACGGAAACGAAGGCGGGGGCGGGCGAATGCCTGAACCCGGAGGCGATGGCCGCCTTTGTGTCCGGGTACTGCACCGCTGAAGAAAAGCAGGAGGCGCTGCGCCATATCAGTCTCTGCCGGCGCTGCTACGGGGAATGGCTGGTTTTGATGGAACTGCGGCTGGATAGCGGGCGGCGGCAACGGCGGGCGGAGAAGATCCCCTTCTATCTGAAACCGGCCAACCTCGCCGCCCTGGTGTCGGCGATGGCGGCGGTGATCTGCGTCGGCCTGTTCCTCGACATCAACCCCTTCGGCTACCGGATCGACGGCGAGCCGGTGCCGGTTGCGACGATGCAGCAGGAATCGGCGCCGCCCCCGGCCGCCGGCGATCAGGCCGAGGGCACCACCGAAGCCCCGTCCCGGTCCCGGCAGGCCGACAAGGCGACCCGATCGGAGCAGATCCCGAGCGCCAGTGACCGGAAGACCGCAACGGGGACCATGGACCGGAATGCCGTGGAACCATCCTCGCCGGCGTTGAAAAGTGCCACCCCGGCCCCGGCTGTCCCCCGACCCGAGGCCGCGCCTCCCCCGCCGGCCGAGAGCGACCTGCAGGCCGAACCGGCGGCACCGACGGAGGAACGGGAGTCGGCCGGAGGCCGGGACCCGATGCCCCTGCCCCTGTCGTTGCGGCAATGGCACCAGGAATTGACGGCGGTCTGCCGCGACCGGGAAGGTCAACGTGCTGGGCGGATGGGTCTCGACGATCTCTTCCGTGCAGGCAAGAGGGCGCTCCCCGCCTGGCGCCGGCAATCGCCGTCATCGCCGGCGGACCGCAGCCTGCAGCAACGGCTGCTGCCCCTGCTGGATCAGTTCCAAGACATGGAGCAGCTGCTCGCCCGCTGCCCGGAGATCCTGGCGGCAGGCGGCACGACCGCGGAATAGCCGCTTTTCCCCGACTCCGGCCACCCGGGGCAAAACCGGCGATCGTCAGAGATACAGTTGCGGTTCCCGCCGCGCCGTGCAATGCTCATGGAGCCACTGCCGTACCTGCCGGACGGGAGCGGCGTCGATGACCAGGGCCTCCTCCGGGCACGATTTGATGCAGGCGCAGCAGAAGATGCAGCGCTCGACGTCGATTGCGATTTTTTCCTGCAGCGTGATCGCCTCGTTGGGACAGACGGTGAGGCAGATTCCACACTTGGTGCAGGCCGCCTCGACCAGCGCCGGTGTAAGTGGCAACGGCGGCGGCCCTTCCCGATAGGGGACGTTGCCGGGCAGATCCGGACAGCAGGCGGCATCCAGGGTCTCCAGCGCTGCCAGTCGCGCCCCGATCCTCGCCCCGAACGCCTCGGCGATGGCCAGATCCGGGCCATCCGGCCGGCCCGCCGCGATCGGGGTCTCTGCGCCGGAAAAGGAATGTTCGCCGATGAAGGCGCCGGCGGCCAGCGGTACGAAGGACGCCTGGCGGGCGATATCCCGCAGCTCGACCAGGGCGTCTTCGAAATCGCGGTTGCCATAGGTGGCGACGATGACCGCCGGGGTACGGTCGCCCTGCAGGGTTTGCAGTCGCTCGACGGCCAGCGGCGCCACCCGGCCCGCATACACCGGCACCCCGATAATGACCAGCTCGTCCGGCCCGAAGCGCCGCCGCCCGACCCCGGCGGCATAGGTCAGATCGCATTCTTCAATCGGAATACCCGTCATCGCCGCGGCGATGGCGGTGATTACCTGTCTCGAGCTCCCGGTCGGGGAGAAGGGAACCAGCCATATCT
>JROS01000014.1 GCA_000769715.1 Desulfobulbus sp. Tol-SR | reverse complement strand
GGCTGGTGGCGGCCCTGCACGATCTGCAGAGATCGATTGCGCTCAACGACAACCGCGCCGTCTATCGGTCAAGAATGCTGCTTGACAAGGACCTGGCGGTGCGCAGCGTCAGCCTGTCCAGTATCTACAGCGATCTGGGATTTGAAAAGATGGCCCTGGTCGATGGGGCGAAATCAAGCACTAACGACCCTTCCAATTATTCGGCCCATCGCTTTTTATCCGATATCTATGCCTCACAATCCCGCCATGAAATAGCTCGCGTCAGCGAACTGTTGCAATCTCAACTGCTGCAGCCTCTCAACGGCAATCCTCTTCATCCCCAGGCGGCTCAGAACGACCTGAATATCTTCCGTGACGCCGGTTTGTCCGGGCCCACATTCAACGAATACACACCGCTGTTCAATCGTAACCAGATGACCCTGTCGGCATCGGGACTGGCTGGAGGAAGGGATACCTGGGGTGATGAGGTTGTGGTGTCCGGCTTGTGGAATAAAGTGTCCGGCAGTGTCGGAGGAATGCACTACGAGACCGATGAGATGTACGGTGAATGCCACCTACGTCGATCAGGCAGGGGAGTTCGATCCCAATCCGCTGAGCTATCAGTCGGTAAATGGAGGGGATAATTTTTGGGTTGTTGACGCATCGCTTCGATACCGGCTGCCGAGGCGGTATGGAATGCTCGGTCTGGAAGTAAGAAATCTGTTTGATGAGGCATTTCAATTTCAGACCCTGGATCCCAGCAGTCCTGAATACGTTCCTCAACGATGGGTTCTTGTCAAGCTAACGATATCGTTTTAATTTTTGTCTTTTGGCAAGGAGGGAGGTTAATTTTTCCGTTGTTTCAACATTAACCAAATGTAAGGAGGCACTTCATGGAAAAACAATGGGAACAGTTGTCCGGCATCGGCCCGGCTGTATCGATGTCGTATCCTACCTGCTTGAACTTGTGCAGATTATTTGCTACAATCTGCTGCCGGGAGGTCAGCATTGAGGAACCGGGAACCCCACCGTTCGACCTGACTCCATTGCCCATCCGTGTTGCCTGCCCGGACGATCTGCAACCATCGGCAGAATCGTTATCCTGGCAGGGTGTCAACCGGCGACCGTCCTGTGTCGATCGGGATATTCCTGCCTGAATATTCGGATCGTCGATTCTTGCAACGGGGAAGATGAACACCTTGCCGCAGCCTATGGAAAATGGACGGAACATTAATGGATTACGGTCTATTCGGAACCGGATCCTGATTTTTTCGATCCTGGTGACGCTGGTTCCCTCGATCGGCATGGGCTGGTTCTGGTATGACATGACCCACCGTGCCACCACCGAGAAGATCGAACAGAAATTCGTCGACTTGGCCGCAATCGTTGAGCGCGAGATCAGCCTCTGGCTGAAGGAGTGCCGGTACGATCTGCGGGTGTTCGCCAATTCCTTTATCGTCCTCGACAATCTGCAGGCATATTATGTTGACAGCGGCAAGACCGATCCCGCAGGCGAGAAGCGGGAAGATCCGCATCTGCAAAATATCGTAACGTACCTGACCTTGATTAAGGGACAGTTTCCGGCCTATCGTCGTCTTGTCGTGCTGGATCGGGATGGGAGGATGCTGGCGGCCTCGGATTCTCAGGATTCGGATCGCTCGATAGTGCTGCCGGATGACTGGCAGGGTCAGGTTGACCGGTCGCACTACGTATCTGGCGAGGTGGTGTTTGCCGGCGATGATGCCATCCCCCTGCTGCCTGTCGGTATCCCGCTGTACGCGCCGGATAAATCCGTCCATCTTGGGTTTCTGGTGGTCGAAGTGGAACTGGGAAACCTGCAGCCGTTGTTGCGTGCCGCAGTACCGCTGACGAGCGGGGTGCAGGGGATTGTCGCGCTGCTGACCATGGATGGACGGACGGTCCAGGCCGCCGCTTCGCCCGAGGGAGGGGCGGGCCAATCGATCACCCTGTCGCAGGTTGCAAAGCTGGCTGAGACTCCCCGCCGGCTCGGCAGGATCGTCAATGGCGACCAGGTGCGGCTGGTCGGCCTGGTAAGCCGCTTCAGCGAGCTTCCCTGGCAGCTTGTAATCGCCGAGAATGCCGATGATGTATTCGCCGGCCTGTTGCAGGCGCGAAACCGGATCATCCTCATCACCGTGCTGCTGACCATTGCCATCGGCGGCACGGCCATGATCATGGCCGGCCAGATCATTATCCCGCTCGAGTCCCTGACCGACGGTGTGCTTCGGGTAGCCGACGGCGACCTCGATGTTGCCGTGCCGGTACACCGAAAAGACGAGTTGGGCCTTGTCAGCGGCATGTTCAATGAAATGGTGGGCAGACTGAAGGACAATCAGGCCAAGCTCGAGCAGCTGGCAACGACCGACCCGCTGACCGGACTGGCCAATCGCAAGCAGATCATGGCCGATCTCGCCTTCCATCGCGAATACCACCGTCGTTATGGTACCGATTTCTCCATATTGATGATGGACATCGATTACTTCAAACAGGTCAACGACAGTTATGGCCATCTTGCCGGCGACGCCGTCCTGGTCCAGCTGGCCCAGATTTTCCGGGACACCCTGCGGATTCTGGATTGCGCCGGCCGATACGGGGGCGAGGAGTTCCTTGTCATCCTGGGAAAGACGGAAAGCCATCAGGCCGTGCAGGTTGCCGAGCGCCTGCGGCTGAGTGTCGCCCAGCATGTCTTTGTCCATGAAAACCTGTCGCTGCGGGCGACAATCAGTGTCGGGGTGACAGGCATGCGGGCGGAAGACGGCAGCACCGATCTGATCGATCGTGCCGACAAGGCGCTGTACGAGGCCAAGACCGGCGGGCGCAATCGGGTGGTACTGGGGTGAGAGGGATCGCTCCGGGGTGGAGAAACGTAAGGGTGAGAATGGGAGTTCAGGGATGTACCTTTTCCTCCCCGGAAGAGGGCACCGCCAGCAGAGGATAATAGATCCAGCCGGTTTTCTCTGAAGCGGTCGTCACCTTGACCCAGTTGCCCCGGAACCCATGGGCGGTGATCGTCGATTCGGCGGCAAGGGTTTCCATGATCGCACTGTATATGCTCGGACGTGAACGGACATTGCTTTTTTTTACCGTCCGCAGCTGCAGCGGTTCCAGAAACTCGGCATAGGCGCTGGCCTTCGCCTTCCGGACCGGGGCTGACTGGAACTGGATCTCGTCAATCAGTGCCAGCGCCTGATAGGCGAGCGCGCAGGCCCCGTCGTATCGTTCCTGGTCCAGAGCGGCCCGGCTCTGTTCGAGCAGCTCCTCCACCCTGGAAAATTTCTTTTTCCCCTCGTCGGTCAGGGAGGCCTTGCTGGTGGCGTTGGCCTCTATTTCCACCTCGGCCAGGCAGGTTGCGGCCTCTGCCCGCGATCCTGCCGTCATGACCCTGGTGCGGGGGAATTCGACCTCGTCCCGGATTTTTTTCCGGACGACCCAGGCCTTATCGATTTCAACCTGTTTTTCCACCATTTCCAGCTGCAGCCGGGCGGCCGTCTGCTTCTGTTCGGCCAGTTCGTCCGTCAATTTCCGGTTTTGCTCCTGCAGCTCCTGGTTGTGGGTCGTCATTGCGGCGAGCTGCCGTTTCATATCCCGGGTTGCGGTACAGCCGAACAGCAGCAAGGAAAGCAGGATGAGAATCGATATCCGTGAGACCATGGTATTTCGGGTTGGAAGATACGAAGATAGAAAAAATGCTGAGCGCTCTCCTACACGTTTCCAGCCGGCAGGTCGACACCGGGTTCGATGATGAGGCGGTCGAGTCACTCCCCGGTACTGGCATAACCTTTTTCCAATTGGTAACATAAGGGTGGAGAAGAAACCATATCTTTGCATTGAATCCCATCAAAGTGGGTCCCGTGAAGGCGATTTCTCAATGACAGTATCGGAGGATGTGATGGATCTGCAATTTTCCGTGGATGCGGAGAAATGCATCGGCTGTGGCGAGTGCGCCGCCGACTGCCCCTACGGCATCATCGAAATGCAGGATGAGCGACCGTCGATGGTCGAAGACCGGCAGCAGCGGTGCATCGGTTGTCAGCATTGCCTGGCGGTCTGCAGCACAGGGGCCTTGAGCATCCGTGGCCTCGACCCCGGCCGATCCATCCCCCTGGCGGGAAATCTGCCGGAGGCGCAACGGCTCGCCGCGCTGATGCAGGGGCGTCGTTCGGTCCGTCGCTACACCGGGGAGCCGGTATCCGGCAAAGAGATAGCTTTTCTGCTCGACACCGTCGCTCATGCCCCGACCGGGGTCAACAACCGGCAGGTCCTGTTCACCGTGATCGATGATCCTCGGGTCATGGAAGATCTGCGCCGAACCACCTACAGCACCCTCGAGACTATGATCAGGACAGGAAAAATACCCCCGGGGATGGATTTTTTTGCCGCGATGATCACCGACGCCGTCAAAAACGGCAAGGACAGCATCTTTCGCGGCGCGCCGCACCTGCTGATCGTGTCGGCTCCTGCCGACTGTCCGTCAGCGGGAGTCGATTGCCATATCGCCCTCAGCTATTTCGAATTGCTGGCGGCGGCCATGGGGCTGGGCACCCTGTGGTCGGGGCTGGCGCAATGGGCCCTGACCAGAGTCGTGCCGGAACTCCTGGGCCGGCTCGGGGTGCCGGAATCGCACGAGGTCGGCTACATGATGGTCTTCGGCAGGCCGGCGGTCACGTACTACAGGACCGTCCAGCGCGACAATCTCCATGTCAATCGGGTGGGTTCCCTCACCCCGGTGTGACCATCGCTGCGGAGAAAAGGAGGCCGCCGGTGGTCGGCAGGTGATTGGCGGCTCTTGCCATCCCCGGGTTTGAGTCTATAGTTTCGATGAATCGACGGTGGATGCGTCATCCGCCGTGATCGTCAACTGCGATGAGAAGGAGTCCGCACCATATGTCCATTCGACACCTTGCCCTTGATCTGTACCGGGCGCAGCAGAAGGTAGATAAGCTGGAGAAGGCCCTGGCGGCGGCGCTGCCTCGAGAGCCTGCCCCCCTGGAGGAGGAGTTGCGCGTGGCGAGGGCGGAACTGCGGATGCTGCGGAAGATGCTCGATGGCGAAAAGGAGTCGGGCCTGTCCCGTGGCCGCTCATTGTTCTCGGTGAAAAAGTGATGGTGGCGGCGGTTGTCGTCGGCGCCCATGGTCGACCCGTCGAGGACCACGGTGCCGCAGCAGGCGGAGAGATTGCCGCAGCCGCCCCTCGCCCATTGAAAATGGAGGAAGCACATGCCGTTTACCCTGCCGCTGGGGAGCAGTCCCCCTGATTTCAGCCTTCTCGCCACCGACGGCACCACCTGTTCGCTCGCGAGCTTCGCCGACGCCAGGGTGCTGGTGGTCTTTTTCACCTGCAACCACTGCCCCTATGTCCTCGGCTCCGACGAAACCACCCGCGAGACCGCGGAAAAATTCGCCGCCCGCGGGGTCGGATTTGTCGCCATCAACTCGAACAGCAAAAATACCTATATCGAGGACGATTTCGCTCACATGGTGGCACGGATGGCGGAGCAGAGGTTTCCCTGGAAATACCTGTACGACGAGACCCAGGCGGTCGCCCTGGCCTACGGCGCCCTGCGCACCCCGCACTTCTTCGTCTTCGATGACGGACGGAAACTGGTCTACTCCGGCCGGGGCGTCGACAATCCCCGCGATGTCGGCCGGATGACCGTCAACGACCTTGATCGGGTCCTCGAGGAGGTGACTTCCGGTCGGCCGGTCTCCATCTCCCTGACCAACCCGATCGGCTGCAATATCAAGTGGGAAGGCAAGGACAGGCATTGGATGCCGCCTGATGCCTGCGATCTGGTCTGACCCCGCGCCCGGCCATCGACAGATTATCGCAGGAGGAGGAAATGGGACGGATACTCGTCGTGCTGGGGGTGGTTCTGGTGGTGATCGGCCTGGCCTGGCCGTGGCTGCAGAAACTGCCCTTCGGCCGCCTGCCGGGGGATATCCTCATCAAACGGGAGGGGTTTCAGTTCTTCTTCCCGCTGACGACCTGCATCCTGATCAGCATCGTCATTACCCTGATCTTGTGGCTGTTCAGAAAATAACGGCGGAGAGGGCGAGATGCCTGTCGGACGGCGGGTTCCGGCGGATCCGGCTTGTCAGCGGATCTCGTCGCTGTCGACGTAGGCGTAGGCGCTGTGCTTGTGGATCGATTCGAAGCTTTCGACGCCGGCGGCGAACCAGGTGATATCGGGATGGGCAAGGGCCGCCAGGGCCACCTTGCGTACCACGTCCTCGACGAACATCGGGTTGTGGAAGGCCTTCTCGGTGACAAATTTCTCATCCGGCCGCTTGAGCAGGGCATACAGCTCGCAGGAGGCCGATTGCTCGACCATGACGATCAGGTCCTCGATCCAGATGAAGTTGTCGAACTTGACCCGCATGTCGACCTCCGCCCGCTGGTTGTGAGCCCCGTCGGCACTGATCTCCTTCGAGCAGGGGCAGAGCGTCGTCACCGGCACCCGGACGCTGAGGATGAAGTCCTCGTCGTCGCCGATCCCGCCGGAGAAGGTGCATTCGTATTCCATCAGGCTGCGGGTCCTGGTGACCGGCGCCTTTTTCTCGATGAAGAAGGGAAAACTCATCTCCAGGCGGGCACTTCTGGCCTGCAGCCGTTCCTGGACATCGGCGAGGATCTTGGAGAACGAAGTGACGCTGATTTTTCCGAGGGAACCGTTCAGGGCAGAGGTGAAGGCATCGACGCAGCTGCTGGGGGGATTGGCCGTCGGCATGCTCGCCTGGATGCTGATCGTGGCGATGGTGGCCTGCAGTCCGCCTCCTTTTTCGAGGACCTTGACCGGGGTCTGGATGTCTTTGATACCGACCGAGTGAATAAGCATGAGAGCACGTATTGATAATGGCGCCTGCGCACCAGGCGTTTGCGGCAGTCCATGTCGTCGAGGGCCCCGTCGTCCATGAGCCGCATCGTCGGTGACGACACCCCTGTAGATACACTTTTTGCCGATCGCCGACAAGGGGCTTTTCCGAATGGTTGGACTCCTGTATTTTTCCATGCGCTTCCAGTTGAATCAGTGTAGTCTACCTCTCTTCATCCACAGACAACAATTGGTGCCAAGGTGCCTCGATGGAATCCGCCCTCTCCGCTGTCCGGTTAGACAAATGGCTCTGGGCCGCCCGGTTTTTCAAGACCCGGTCGATGGCCACCCACGCCGTCAACGGCGGCAAGGTCCGTTACAACGATGCCCGGACCAGGGCGGCGAAAAACGTCGCCGTCGGCGACGAGCTGATCATCAACACCGGTCACGAGGAATTCCGGGTCACGGTGCTGGCCGTTTCCGGGACCCGGAGGCCGGCCAGTGAGGCGAGGCTCCTGTACGAGGAGAGAGAGGAGAGTGTCCGCAGGAGGGAAGAGGAGCGGGAGATGCGACGGCTCCTCCATGCCGGCGGCATGACCCCGCCAAGGCGGCCGGACAAGCGCGACCGCCGCAAGATCAAATCATTCATACGAAAGGATTGAAAACAGATGCGCAGGATAGAGAGAGCCTTGATCAGCCTGACCGACAAGTCGGGGATCGAACACTTCGCGGCGGAACTGGCCCGACTGGGGATCGAGATACTTTCCACCGGCGGGACGGCCCATAAGATCCGGTCGGCCGGCATCACGGTGACCGATGTGGCGGAGTTCACCGGTTTCCCGGAGATGCTCGACGGCCGGGTCAAGACCCTCCACCCCAAGGTCCATGGCGGCATCCTCAACCAGCGGGCCAACGCCGCGCACCAGCGGCAGTGTGCCGAACACGGCCTGAAGAATATCGACCTCGTCGCCGTCAATCTCTACGCCTTCGAGAAGACCGTCGCCGATCCCCGATGCAGCCTTGCCGATGCCATCGAGAATATCGATATCGGCGGCCCGACCCTGCTGAGGGCCTCGGCCAAGAATTTTCAGGATGTCACCGTCATCGTCGACCCGGCCGATTACCCCCAGGTGCTGGCCGAGATCACCGCCACCGGCAACACCACCCTGAAGACCCGGTTTCGCCTCGCGGTCAAGGTCTTCGACCTCACCTCGCGCTACGATACCGCCATCTCCAGGTGGCTGAACCGGATCGACGTCGACCGCAACGCCTATTTCGCAGGAGAATGAACGATGCTGAAGATGGCAGTCCTGCTCTCCGGCAGTGGCCGGACCCTGGACAATTTTCACGAACGGAGCCGCAACGGCAGCATGGCCGGTGCGATCCAGGTGGTAGTCTCCAACGTTCCCACCGCCCTCGGTCTGGACAAGGCCGAACGCTACGGCTATCCCGCCTTCCATGCCGATGACAGCGAGACCACGAACCGGATCCTGGCCCGCTATGATGTCGATATCGTCTGCCTGGCCGGGTACCTCAAGCTCTATGCGCCGCCCCCGCAGCTCGCCCGATCGGTGATCAATATCCATCCCTCGCTGATCCCGTCCTTCTGCGGCCCCGGCTACTACGGCCACCATGTGCACCAGGCGGTCAAGGACCGGGGCTGCACGGTCAGCGGCTGCACCGTCCATTTTGCCGACGAACGCTACGACGAGGGGCCGATTATCCTGCAGAAGTGCGTCGCCCTCGACGATCGGGACAGCATCGACGATATCGCCGCCAGGGTCTTTGCCATCGAGTGCGAGGCCTTTCCCGAGGCGATCAACCTGGTCGATGCCAGGGGCGTGGATTATTTCTGGAGGCGGGTGGGAAAGTGAAAGGCGAAACACGTGTCATCATGAACCGCCAGGAGATCGATCTGGCGTTGAAGCGGATCGCCCTGCAGATCCTGGAAAAAAATACCGATCTCGTCGATATGGCGATCGTCGGCATCCATACCTGCGGCGTCTATCTGGCCGAGCGGATCGGCGCCATCCTGCGCCAGCAGACCGGTCGGGATATCCCGGCCGGCAGTCTCGACATCAACCTCTATCGCGACGACTGGAGCCTGATCAACCAGAATCCGGTGGTCCGGACGACCGATATCCGCTTCGATGTCGACAATGCCAACCTGGTACTGGTCGACGATGTCATCTTTTCCGGGCGGACGATCCGGGCGGCGATGGATGCGATCATGGATTTCGGCCGCCCCCATACCGTCCAGCTGGCGGTGCTGGTCGACCGCGGCGGCCGGGAGCTGCCGATCCAGCCCGATTTCACCGGGATGTGCACCACCGTCCTGCCGAACCAGCGGATCCAGGTCCGGCTCGACGAGCATGGCGGCCGGGATGAAGTCGTGATCGAGAGCTGATCCCGGTTATGGAACTCCTGGCCCCGGCGGGCACCATCGAAACCTTCCACGCGGCAATCGAGGCCGGCGCCGATGCCGTCTATGTCGGCGCTCCGGGATTCAATGCCCGAAACCTCGCCCGTGACCTCCGACTGGAAGAGATCGGGGCGATGATCCGCTTCTGCCGCGACCGCGGCAAAAAGCTCTATGTCGCCGCCAACAGCCTTATTCTCGAGCGCGAATTGCCTCTTGTCGTCGAGACGCTGGCTCAGCTCGAGTTCCTCATGCCGGATGCCCTGATCGTCCAGGATCTGGGACTGATCCGGCTGATCCGCCGCTATTTTCCGCAACTGCGCCTCCACGCCTCGACCCTGATGACGGCCCATAATTCGCCGGCAGTCAGTGCCCTGGCCGGTCTCGGCTGTGAACGGGTGGTCCTGGCCCGCGAACTGACGGTCAGGGAGATTGCCGCTATCCGGGCCCGGACCGAGGTCGAGCTCGAGGTCTTCATCCACGGCGCGATGTGCTTCTCCTATTCCGGGCTCTGTCTGTTCTCATCCTTTCTCGGCGGCAAGAGCGGCCTGCGCGGCCGCTGCGTCCAGCCCTGCCGGCGGGCCTATACATCAACCGGGAAAGGCAAAGGCGGGAGCGGGGGGAAAGGCGGGTCCTACCTTTTTTCAATGAATGATCTCTCCGGCCTGGAGGCCGTCCCGGCCCTGCGGGAGATCGGCATCGCCGCGCTGAAGATCGAAGGACGGCTGCGGTCGGCCCACTACGTCCATACCGTGGTCGGGGCCTACCGCATGGTCATCGACGCAGCGCCCCCGGAGCTCGAAACCGTCCTGATCGAGGCGGGGGCGAGGGTGCGGCGGGCGATGAGCCGCAAGGTCACCCCCGGCTATTTTTTCTCGCCCCAGCCGCAGGAGGCCATCACCCCCCATCATTCCGGCAATATCGGCCTGCATCTGGGGCGGGCGGAAAAGATCAAGGCGATTGGAGAAGGACGGTACTGCACGGTGACCTTGAAAGAGGATCTGGCGGTGGGCGACCGGCTCCGGCTCCATCTTGAACCTTCAGGGGAAAGGCTGGCCTTTACCGTCAAGGAGCTGTACCTCGACCGCCTGGCGGTCGAGGCGGCCGAGGCGGCCACGACGGTCCGCGTTGCCCTGCCGGCGGCCTGCACTCCTCAGCAGGGGCAGCATCTCGATCTCTACAAGGTCGATACGGCCGGGGGCGGAGCGGCGGCGATGCCAAGACTGGCCGTCGCCGAGGTGAAGACCGCTCTTGCCGGCTATCGGCCGAAGGTGGTCCGCAGGATAGGGGATATCGCGCGGCGGGTCTGGGACTATGATGAGTCCAAAACCGATGATCGGCGCGGCAGGGGCGAGCGACGGACGCCGGGCGCTCCGGTTCCGGCGCGCCGCGGCAAGGGCGGACCGGCCGGCAGGACCGCGCTCGAATGGTGGCTGCAGACCGATTCGTTCAAGGTATTGCAGACCAGGCTGCCGTTTGCACCGGATCGGTTCCTGCTGTCCTTCGACAA
Source organism: Desulfobulbus sp. Tol-SR (assembly GCA_000769715.1). Lineage (GTDB taxonomy): Bacteria > Desulfobacterota > Desulfobulbia > Desulfobulbales > Desulfocapsaceae > Desulfoprunum. Next base: position 36,269 of record JROS01000014.1, on the reverse strand, counting down.
GGGGCTGGTCAGCCAGGCGGGTCAGATCCGGCGACTGCTGGGCAACCGCGCCCGGGATGTGATCTGGGGACTGCCCCCGGTGATCCAGGAACTGGATCTGACGAGGGTCCATAAACAGATCGGTAACCTGCTGCGATCCGGCTTCAAATCGTTCCAGATCAGTCATATCGGCCAGATCGACTTCTTCGCCGGCGAGCGGGTGCATCTGCATGGCGACTATACCCTCAACCTGCTGAACAGCCAGGCGGTTGCCGCGATGGCGGCGATGGGACTGGAATCGGTGCAGCTGTGTATCGAGACCGATCGGCAGAGCCTTACCGAACTGATCCAGGGATGCAGGAAGATGACGGGGGGGGCAGGCAGGGAAGGGGAGCGACGCGGCCCGCGGCTGGGGTTGACGGTCTACGGCTCGCCGCCGTTGTTCACCGCCCGCCTTGCCGCCCCCCATTTCACTTACGACCGGCCCCTGCTCAGCCCGAAAGGCGAATCCCTGGTCATCCGGAAGAAGGAGGGGTACACCGAGACCCATTCGCCCCGTCCGTTTTCGCTGCTGCCCTATCTGGCGGAACTCAAGGCCCTGGGGCTCGACCATGCCATCGTCGATATCCGCGGCGAGCAGGCGGACAGCCGGCTGCTCAAGGAGCTGCAGGAACGGCTGACCGGAACCGGCCGTCACACCAGACTGCCGACCTTCAACTATCTCGGCCGGCTCGAGTAGGCCGCTAATTGGTCTTCCTGCCGCGCCCCTCATCGAGACGGCGCATGCCTTCCATCAGCAGTTTCATGAAGAAACCGATTTCCGGCGTTTCAAAATCCTCGGACGGGATCCCCGGGGTGAAGCGGAACCAGCCCGACTGTTCCTTCAGGATCTGGTAGAACGCCACATCGCCGACGTACTCGGCATACTTGGCCTTGATCAGACTCCCTTGCCGGAACGAGAACCTGGCGGTCCCCTTGGTCAGCTGGCTGATGGTGAGGATGCCGGTCTTGCTGTTCATGTTCAGGGTCTGGAACAGTGCCTCCGCAGGGATCTCCGAAAGGTTGCCGGTCATTCCCGATGAAAGGTCCTCGGACCTGATCTTATTCGATTTATTGAGGCGTTCGGCCATCAGGCGGGAGAAATAGAGCTGGGTGCCCGGATAGTGCTCAAGGATCTTCCGGAAATCATGGCGGTCGATGTAGAGGATCGACGTCGGTTCCACTACCTGGATGGTGGCACTGACGACCTCGTTGCAGATCAGGCTCATTTCGCCGAAGACATCACCCTTGCCGAGCGTCGCGATCTTGATCCCGGCGTCATTGAGGACGTTGACGACCCCGGAGACGATGATATAAAAATTCTCGCCCGGATCGCCTTTCCTGATGATGATTCCCTTGTCGTATTTGCTCAGCTTGAAGAACTGGATGACGTTGTCGAGGTGTTTATCGTCGATGTTCTTGAAGAAGGCGAAGCCGCTGAGGACGTGCATCATGGAGGCAAGCTCGTTGGAATAGCCGTCGGGGTCATAGGCGGCCGCCATATCACCGTCCCTGGTGTGCTCGAGTTTGATCGAACCGGTGCAGCCGCTGCAGCCGATCATGCAGACCGGGATCTTGTCGCCCCGTTCGTACTGGATGATGATCCTGCTCAGATCACCGTACAGGATCTTGCATACCTTTTTATTTATCGGGAAGCTGATGATGGCGGTGGTGATGAAGGTGTTCTCGGCGTCATTATTGATCGGGATGGCGATTCCCGTCAGTTGGAAACTGTCGTTGTACTCATAGAGCGGACAACTCCGGCATTCTATTATTTTGAAGACCACTTTTGGAAAGCCCATGTGACGTCCTGAAAATTTCAGATGTGGGGAAAAGAAGGGTGAGACTGTTTGTTCATGATGGATACGTTATCCGATCATCACTGACTGTGTCAATTGATGGAATTTTTTTCTCCTTGCGGGGAAAAACATCCTGTGCTAAGGGTATTTGTTGACTTTATCTTCCGGATCCAGTAAACATTCCTTTCTTTTTGCGATGGAAATACAGGTCTGGAGTTGAGTTTCAGACAACCTATCCAACCGAGAATTCGGTGCCATATACGAGTGTCATCAACAGGAGGAATTAATTCGTGGCAAATCATAAATCGGCTGAAAAAAGGAATCGGCAGTCCCAGGCCCGTCGTCTGCGCAACAGGACCAACAAGTCGCAGATGAAGAACGCAATCCGCAAGGTGAACGAGGCAGTGGCAACCGGGGCCGAGGATGCGGCCAAAGAGGCCCTGCGGCTCGCCATACCGGTCATTGCCAAGACGGCGTCGAAGGGCACCATTCATAAGAATGCGGCTTCACGCAAGATTTCCCGTCTGACCGTAAGTGTCAACAAGGTCGGATCGGCAGCCTGATCCGCCGTTTCTGTCGTTCGTCGAGCCATAGCCGGGTCGGCGGCGCTCGCATGAACAGCACAAGGACCATGGAATCCCTCGATTCCATGGTCCTTTTTTCATTGTCCGGCGGTGAAGATGCTGGACAACAGGGATCGATAGCTGGTATTCTTCCTGAATTATCATTGATTCCTTTCTGTAGTGCATTGAAGTTTCTAAGATATTTTTAAACCATGTCCCAGCGAGCCTACTACCCTCCGCCGCAGAGTTTTGCCGGATATCTTGCAACCTCAAAACTCATTCCGGTCTGCACCGAGATCATCGCCGATCTCGATACCCCTCTCACCCTGTTTGCCAAAATAGCCGACGCCCATAGCCATATCTTTCTGTTCGAGAGCATGGAAGGCGGAGAAAAATGGGGACGATATTCCTTCATCGGCTTCGATCCGCTCGTTACCTTCGAATCCAGGCGGGACGAGGTTCGCATAACCGAAGTTCACGGCGGGAAGAGGGAAGAGGAGCGGTTGCAGACCAATCCCCTGCAGGCGATCAGGGCCCTGGTCAAGCGACTCGCCGCCGCCGAGATTGATGGCCTGCCCAAATTCTGTGGCGGCGCCGTCGGTTTTCTCGGCTACGATATGGTGCGGTTCATGGAGGAACTTCCCGACTCGAGGCCCAGTCTCGATCTTCCGGAGTCGGCCTTCATGGTGCCGCGCATCGTCCTGGTCCATGACAGCGTGCGGCAGACCGTGACGGTGGTCTGCTGGGTCAGGACGGAGGAAGGGGTTGACGGAACCGCTCTGTATAACGACGCGGTGCGGCGGATCGAGGACATCATCGCCATTCTGAAGGGACCGGTGCCGGCGGCGGCCCATGACAGCATGCGCGGCTTCCCCAATCCCCATGTCTTCACCTCGAACATGGAGCCGGAGAGGTTCCGGGCGATGGTCGAGCGGGCGAAGGACTATATCGTCGCCGGCGATATCATCCAGGTCGTGCTGTCCCAGAGATTCCACACCGAAACCGAGATCGAACCGACCGTACTCTATCGGGCCCTGCGTCATATCAACCCCAGTCCGTACCTCTTCTTCCTGAAATTCGGCGATCTCGTTCAGATCGGTTCCTCGCCCGAGATCCTGGTCCGCAAGGAAGACCGGATGATCGAACTGCGGCCGATCGCCGGTACCCGGCCGCGCGGGGCGACCATGGAAGAGGACCAGCGGCTGGAGCAGGAACTGCTTGCCGACCCGAAGGAGCGTGCCGAGCACCTGATGCTGGTCGATCTCGGCCGCAATGACGTCGGCCGGGTCGCCAGGGACGGGTCGGTCGAGGTCCGGGACCTGCTGGTGATCGAACGCTACAGCCATGTCATGCACATCGTGTCGGGAGTGCACGGTGAGATCCGACCGGGGCTGGACCAGTTCGACGTCATCTCCGCCTGTTTTCCGGCCGGCACCGTCAGCGGCGCCCCGAAGATCCGGGCGATGGAGATCATCGACGAACTCGAACCCGACAGGCGGGGACCGTATGCCGGTTCAGTCGGCTACTTCGGTTTTTCCGGGAACATGGATTTCTGCATCACGATCCGGACCTTCATCATGCAGGGCAGAAATCTCTGGATTCAGGCCGGCGCCGGGATCGTCGCCGATTCCGACCCGGCGCGGGAATTCGAGGAGACCATCAATAAATCCATGGGACTGCGCCGGGCAGTGGAACTCGTCGAAAGAGGATTTTAGACGATGCTGGTCATTATCGATAATTACGATTCCTTCACCTACAATATCGTTCAGACCATCGCCGGCAACGCCCGGAAGGAGGGGAGGGAGGCGGATATCCGGGTCTATCGCAACGACAGGATCAGCATCGCCGAGATCGAGGCGATGCGGCCGGACCGGCTGCTGGTTTCGCCCGGGCCCTGTTCGCCGCAGGAGGCCGGAATATCGATTGCGGCCATCCGCTACTTCAGCGACAAGCTGCCGGTCCTGGGCGTCTGCCTGGGCCACCAGTCGATGGGCGAGGCCTTTGGCGGTCGGACCGTCCGGGCGCGGCGGATCATGCATGGCAAGACCAGCCCGATCCATCATGACGGCAAGGGGATCTTCGCCGGCCTGCCCAATCCCTTCGCCGGCATGCGCTATCATTCACTGATCGTTGACGAGGAGACGCTGCCCGACTGTCTGGCCATCACGGCGAGGACCGACGAGGGGGAATTGATGGCGATCCGCCACAAGACCTTGCCGGTGGAGGGAGTGCAGTTCCACCCGGAATCGATCATGACCCCGGCCGGGATCCGGCTCCTGCAGAATTTCATGAGCCCCGATTATCAGCGGCTGGTAATGGGCTGATTCGCGGTAATCCAGTAGAAGAGGTTGAACAGATGAAGATACAGGAAGCGATAGGTCAGCTGGTGATCGGTCACGATCTCTCGGAAAAGGACATGTACGAGGTGATGCTGGTGATCATGAGCGGCGATGCCACTCCAGCCCAGATCGGCTCCTTCATCACCGCATTGCGGATGAAAGGGGAGACGGTCGAGGAGATCACCGGCGCCGTCCGGGTCATGCGGGAAAAGGCGACGCCGATCGATACGGGCGTGGCGACCGCACAAGGCGAGGTCCTGGTGGACATCGTCGGCACCGGAGGCGACTGTTCGGGCACCTTCAATGTCTCGACGACTTCGTCCTTTGTCGTTGCCGCGGCCGGTATTCCGGTCGCCAAGCATGGAAATCGGGCGGTTTCGTCGCGTTGCGGCAGCGCCGACGTCCTCGAGGCCGCCGGGGTCAATCTCAATCTGCCCCCCGATCAGATCGGACAATGCGTTCGCACCGTCGGTATCGGTTTCCTTTTCGCTCCGGCCCTGCACAAGGCGATGAAGTATGCCATCGGCCCGCGCCGGGAGATCGGCATCCGGTCGATCTTCAATATCCTCGGACCGATGACCAACCCCGCCGGGGCCAACGTCCAGGTGCTCGGCGTCTTCGATGCCGGATTGACCGAACTCGTCGCCAATGTTCTGCTGCGGCTGGGAACGAAACGGTCGCTGGTCGTCTATGGCGAGGGCAATCTCGATGAACTGACGGTGACCGGGACGACCAGAATATCGGAAGTGGCGGACGGCAGGGTGCACACCTATACCGTTGCCCCGGAGGAGTTGGGGCTCAAGCGGGCCCGGCTCGAGGAGCTGGCCGGGGCGGCGACCCCGCAGCTGGCGGCGGTCGACATGCGGTCCATCCTCACCGGGCGGCAGGGTCCGAAACGGGACATGGTCCTGCTCAACAGCGGCGCGGCCTTCATGGCGGCGGGGATGACATCCACCATCGCCGAAGGTATCGCCAAGGCGGCCGAGATCATCGATTCCGGCAAGGCGGTGGCCAAGCTCGATGAACTGGTTCAATTCTGCGCCGCATTCGATGCGCAGAAGGCGTAGCAAACCCGGGGTACCCGGCAAATCGGCAGGGCTTTTTCGGCTGCAGTATTTGAGCCGTGATCAGGATAATGATATTAGATAGAATAGTAGCACAGAAACGTCTCGAGATTGCGCGGCTGAAAAATGCCGGGATCGCATTGCCGCCTTCCTGGCTGGGGGAAAAGTTCGACCCGCCGCGCGGGTTCCGCAAGGCCCTGGTGGAGTATCCGGGGGTCTCGATCATCGCCGAGGTGAAAAAGGCATCCCCCTCCAAGGGGGTCATCTGCGAAGACTTCGACCCGGTGCGGATCGCCGGCAATTACCAGAAATCCGGGGCGCAGGCGATTTCGGTGCTGACCGACAGTCGATTTTTCCAGGGCAGCCTGCTCTACCTGATGCAGGTTCGCGAAGCGGTAAGCCTGCCGGTCCTGCGCAAGGATTTCATCATCGACGAGCTGCAGATCCGGGAGGCCGCAATGCATGGGGCTGATGCCATCCTGTTGATCGTGGCGATTCTCGCCCCGTATCAGCTCAGGGAGTACCAGGTCTGCGCCGGTGAGCTCGGGATGGACGTCCTGGTCGAGGTCCACGACGAGAGGGAAGTCGAGATGGCACTTGCCGCCGACAGTCGGCTGATCGGCATCAACAACCGGAACCTGAAAGATTTCTCGGTGGATATCAATACCACCTTCCGCCTGAAAAAGATGATCCCGACGGATATCCCCGTCGTCAGCGAGTCGGGCCTGCGGGATCAAGAGGATATCAAACGATTGGCGGAGGCAGGAGTGACTGCCGCCCTCATCGGTGAGACCTTGATGCGGGCCGGATCTCCCGGGGACGTACTCCGGGGGCTGCGGTAATACGATAAATATGAAAATGGAGGAGTGATGCACCGGCGAACGCGCATAAAAATGTGCGGAATTACAAACATGGAAGATGCGGAGGAGGGCATACGGGCGGGAGTCGACGCCCTTGGATTTATCTTTGTGGAAGAAAGTCCGCGATACATCGAGCCGGAAAAGGCCAAGGAGATCGCGGCAAACATCTCACCCTTTGTTGATCTGGTCGGGGTATTTATCGACCGGGATAACGTCGAAGTCCAGGAAATTGTCGATTACTGCGGTCTTTCCTACGTGCAGCTGCATGGCAGCGAAACGCCCGAATACTGCAGCCAGCTGGCGTACGCCGCGTCGCCCTGTAAGTTGATCAAGGCATTCAGGATCAATGACAGCGCAACACCTGAAGATTTCCAACCCTATCAAGATGTGGTTCAGGGATTCCTGCTCGACACCTATGTTGCAGAACAGGCCGGGGGGACCGGAAGCACCTTCAATTGGGATATGATTGAATCCCTGACGTTGCAGCGGCCGATAATCCTCGCCGGTGGACTGACCCCGGAAAACGTGGCCGAGGCAATCGACACAGTGCGCCCCTTTGCCATTGATGTCAATTCGGGCGTGGAGATCCGTCCCGGTCTGAAGGACTACGACAAACTGAGATTGCTGCTGGATGCGGTCTGGAAAGTGGATCTCGCCAGAATCGGCTGACAGGCTATCGTACGACGACCAATGCCTTTCTGTATCCCCTGTCCCGCATTCTCTGTTCCGTGACGAGTGCCTTGTCACGGTCGTTGCCGGCGGCGATCAGCACCCTGTAGATGGTCGATTTTCGGCCGTTGACCTGGCGGATGATGGCAGTCTGGCCACTCTCGGTGAATCGTTCCAGCATGCGCTTGGCGTTCGATTCGTTGGTGAAGGCGGCTACCTGGACATAGAACGCATTTGAGGGGTGGCTGGAATCTCCCTCAATCTGCAGGTCATCCGCCTTGTTCTGTTCGGACGCATTGAGGACCGTGATCTCGACCTTGGCTGTCCCTTTTCTAGCCAGTTTCAAGGTCTTGGCGGCGGAATGGCTCAGATCGATGATCCGTTTGCCGGAATACGGTCCTCTGTCATTGACGCGCACGATTGTTTCCCTGCCGTTTTCCAGGTTTTTCACCTTTAACAGAGTGTTCATCGGCAGCTCTTTGTGCGCGGCGGTCATTGAATGCATATCGAAACGTTCGCCGCTCGAAGTGCGTTTTCCCTGGAAAGATTTGCCATACCAGGAGGCGAGACCGGTTTCGGAGTAGCCGTCCTTCGCAGAATGAGTTCGCAGACCCTTCTGATCCAAGGAGAATGCTGACTTGGAATGCGAGTTCCTGTCATATGAGGCGACAGCCGATCCGGGTGGGCGGGCAGTCAGAAGAAACAGGAAAAAAACAAAGAGCGCGAGACGGTGGAGAGTGGCGGCCCCTTTCGAGGTGGTGTCGTCAGAAACTCCGGGCATGGAGCGGCTGCTGGTGGTCGTTGTTGTGCAACTGATCATAGGCGGCAGTCGTATGTGATGTTGAATGATTATAAGGACTGTTGCTTCTCAGTCCCCCTGCTTGTTCTCCTTTGCGGCTTCAGCGAAATGGAGGTTTTCGAGACGTTGCCGGTAAAACAACCCGGCTTTTCCTGTCGTGTGCGGGGTGTAGCGGTGGAGACCGTTATTGCCGGCCTCCGATGGATGGGAATCAATATGAACCAGCCCGTTCCCATCCTGCCAGGAAAGAAAATAATCAAGCAGCGGCCGGACTACGGAGATCTCACCTTTCTCATTTTTTTCAAGGAAGATTGTCTCCCAACGCCGCATACCATATCCCTTATACCATACTCCTGGCCGATCTCTGAAGTAAATTTTGTCCTTCATGGCCGGAATAATTTCATTTTTCGAAAAATCTATATTATTTTCAAGAAGTTTTGTTACCTCAGAACTTCCCTGGGTAGTCAGCCTGTCCCATTGGTCAAACTCGTCGTAATCCGAACGCAGGAGATGCTTGCCGGAATCGGCAAAACTCCACTGGGCATGGCATACCTGGCAGGAGATCTTCCCGCCGTGCGTTGCATGGGCCGGATCGGTCATGATCGGCAGGGTGTGCTGCTTTCTCTCTGTGCCGGCAAGAAATATGTATCCGGGGCCTGATTTACGGACCCGGTCGGGCAGGTTTTTGTCGAGGAGATCGGCGTCATGACAGTCGGCACAGGAAGGGCCGGGTTTTCCAGCCGCCATCAATTGACTGCCGGGGTGACAATCGATACAGACGAGACCGCGCTGTTGATGGATATCCGCCGCCAGTTCATGATACTCGACGCCAAAAGGGCGAAAGTGTTCATCCTTTGTTGTGTACGGGGTGCGATATTCGACGTTCAGGTCGTGCTCGAACCGGCCATGGAAGTCGAAGCCGACCCTGTTGCCGTAATGGCATGAGAGGCATTGCCTGTCGCCCGGCGCGGCCAGAAATGCGTGTGACGCCAGCCTGCCGTTTTGAAACTCGAGATGGCAGGCGGCACAGCCGGTGCCGTGGGTGACGGCCGGGTAATCGTCGCCCTTGTAGTAGAGATGGCAGCGCAGGCAACGGCGGCGGAGGAGATCGTCGGCGAGGGCCAGCGCATCCCTGGGGGAGTCGGATTCGGGGATCTCGACCATCGACTGCAGATCAGTCGTGGCGCCAAAGGCACGGCGAACGAGGTTGACGAGATTTTTCAGAGTAAAATGGGATGCTGCGCCGATTCCATCGACCTGGCGGGGATGGCATGGACCGCAGGTCGCGGCCATCGCCTCCGGGTGGGCCGGCTGGGCGATCAGGTTGGCATGTGCCTCGCTTTTTTCTCCGGTGCTGTCGTTGCCCCTGTGGCAGGTGGTGCAGGCCAGGGAATGGTTGCGGTCCAGTCTGACGGCATGGCAGACAATGCAGCCCTTGGCGTTAACGGAGGCAGAGAAGGCCTCGCCGCTGCTGATCAGCAGGAGTGCAACACCCATCAGGGACAGCGTCAAGGTGATCCGGTTGGCGTTCGACAAGTGGTGAGTGGATTTGGATGAATTGAATAAGTTTCCGATGTGTTTAAAAAAAATAACACGAAGACCTCTACTGCCGAGACTTTTGTTATATTTCATAAAGGTTGAATTTTCAATCGTTACCTGCTATATAGGCGTCACTATCATAGGCCAATATAGCTCAGCTGGTAGAGCAACTGATTCGTAATCAGTAGGTCTGCGGTTCGAATCCGCATATTGGCTCCAAATATCAAGAGGTTACATCAACACGATGTGACCTCTTTTTTTTGGTGCTACCCCGGTGCTACCCTGGAAAAAAATACCCTGTGAAGTTTTTTCGCTCTCCGCCGGCGGACAACCCAAAATCGGGTCATCATATGGTCGGCTTCTTGCCAGGGGCCTACTGTAATCGATCTGTCAGAATCGCCGGGTATCCTTCCTGTTTCCGTCCAGGGGGGAAGGATATGGAGGACGAGCTTGAGGAATTGATTGATGCCGCCCATGATCTCTATGGCGACCACTCAATTTATGAAGTGATGGACCTGGACAGGCCCGACGCCATCGAACGAAAAGTGGAGATTTACGGCCCGCCAGTTGGGGAAAGGATTGAAAGGTATTTTGCCGTCCTCGACCGGACCAGAGCATGGAGAGAACCGTCGCCGCTGTATCTTCCGAATACTTGCAATGGTCGCCTTCTTGCCCGTGGGGTCGATCCTGGCTGCCGTGATGAGGACCTGGCTGAAAGACTGCGGTCGGAGCTGGCCTGATCAGCACTGGAGTGTCAGTCGATACGCTGGCGGTGCCCTCGGTAGTGAGGCCCTGGTCGGCGCCTTTCTTTTTGCCGGTGACTCCGGCGCATCGATGATGGTTCGAGGTTGACGGCCTCCGGATCGTCGGTGGCGTGAAGGCCGGGCTTCGGAATGACCGTGGTAATTTTCTGCCGGTCAGGATTAACGAATCGTTAACCCGGTCGGCCCTCGATCAATCCGTTTCCGAAAACAAAAAAGGCCAGGCCCTGCAAAGGGTCCAGCCTTTCATCCAAGGGCATGGCGCGAGAGCGATTCAAACAGGATAGATACCGGTCGGCTTGGGGGCTAAGAACTCCGGGCCGCACAGGTCCCACCGCTTGATTCTGTCGCCGTCCACATCGAAGACCTTGACCGAACTGTTGTCTCAGTTACCACCCTGATTCATTTTGTCGGAATGAAAATGGTGCAGACTGGATGGTAAAGGAATTGCTATGATGCTTGTCACGGTTCCCCAGCGGTTTTATAGTCGACTGTATGGACACCAATGATCTGATCAGAATTGGCACCTGCAGTTGGAAATATGATTCCTGGGAAGGTCTGGTCTATACCGAAGGACAGGCCAGCAACTACTTGAAGCAGTACAGCCGTCACTACACAACCGTCGAGGTGGACCAGTGGTTCTGGTCGCTGTTCAAGAGCGACACACCGGTCTTGCCTCGGGCCGAAGTCGTGCGCGAGTACGCCGACTCGGTACCGCCCGGCTTCGTCTTCAGCATCAAGATACCCAACAGCATTACCCTCACCCACCACTACCGCAAAGACAAGACCGCTCCCCTCGTCGCCAATCCGCATTTCCTCTCCACCGGTCTGATGGAGAGGTTTCTCCAGGCCATCGAACCGCTGGGCGAGCACATCGGCCCGCTGATGTTCCAGTTTGAGTACCTCAACAAGCAGAAGATGGCCGGCCTCCACCATTTCCTTGAACTGTTCGAGGTCTTCCGCCAGGGATTACCGGGGGGATATCGCTACTGCGTCGAGATCAGGAACCCGAACTGGCTGCGGGGAGAGTATTTCGATTACCTCGCCGAACATGGCCTGGGGCACGTCTTCCTGCAGGGGTACTACATGCCGCCTATATTCGGGGTGTACTGGCAGTTCAAGGAGAGGCTGGCGGATCCAGTGATCATAAGATTGCATGGTTCCTAAAGGAAGGCTATGGAGGAGCGCACTGGTGAAGTTTGGGACAGGATTATTGAGCCAAAAGACAACGAGTTGTCCGAACTAGCCAGGATGGTAGGCGACCTGAAGGACCGGCAGCACCAGATCTTCATCAACGTCAATAATCACTATGAAGGGTCCGCTCCCCGAACGATCGAGAGGGTCAAGGCAAAAATATCAGTGTAATTGGCAGGATATCGATCAGCTTGCTCCGCATTGGACTCAAGATTTTCCACGCTCAAACTAATGGTTGCACGCCAAAGAAAAGAATGGGGTGCTCAGCGAACCGATCGTGGAGACGGTCAAATTCCCCGTCTCTAACGCCACGGTGCCATATCCTGCCTTGACTTCCTCCCCATCTACGACTCCCGGGCTCTGTTGAGATCTTGCTATTCTTGGGTGCATTTGTCTCGGTGGAAGCTGCAAGTCTCATGTTTGCCTTGAAGAGTTGGGGTGGTATCGGCCGGACCGGAGTGATCGTCGGATGCTGGCTGGCGCGGCACTGCAGCCGTGGCAGCGCGGTGCTAGAGCAACTGCGTGCGTTGTAGTGGCAGTGCTCGAAATCGGCCCGGCGGAGTTCATCAGAAACGGTGGAGCAGGAGCGTTACATTCTGAATTGGGAGGTGGGGTGGTGAACAGGATGACAAAAGCACGTTTCACGGGTTGTCTGGCCGGGTTGGCGGTAGGTGACGCGGTCGGGACGACGGTCGAGTTCCAGCCGCCGGGCAGTTTTCCGCCTGTGACCGAACTGATCGGCGGCGGACCGTTTGGGCTCCGGCCGGGTGGGTGGCCCGACGACACCTCTATGGCCCTCTGTCTTGCCGAAAGCCTGATCACCTGCGGGAACTTTGACGCCCGGGACCAAGATGGACCGCTATGTACGCTGGTATTGTGATGGCCACCTGAGTTACACCGGCCGCTGCTTCGATATCGGCGGGACTGTGCGCGTGGCGCTGACCACCTTGAGCGCATCGGTTAACCGTTCGCCGATGCGACCGACCCACGATCCGCCGGCAACGGCTGTCTCATGCGGCTGGCCCCGGTGCCGCTGTTCTACGCAGGTGACCCGCGCAAGGCGATCGCTCTGAGTGCTGAGAATTCACGGACCACCCACGATGCTCGCACCTGCATTGACGCCTGCCGCTATTTCAGCGGGCTGATCGTCGGGGCCCTGTTGGGGGTCGACAAGGACACACTGCTTGGGCCGAAATACACCCCGGTGGCGGGTCTCTGGGAGGACGAGCCGCTTTGCCCGGAGATTGATGCGGTGGCTTCCGGTTCGTTCAAGGACAAGGAACGGCCCTCCATCGTCGGCAGTGGCTAAGTCGTGCAGTCGCTTGAGGTGGCTTTGTGGGCGTTCCACCGCTCGCCTGATATCCGGGAGGGCTGCCTGCTGGCCGTCAATCGCGGCAACGATGCCGACACCACGGACGCCATTTACGGTCAGATCGCCCGGGCATATTATGGGGTCGACGTTATCCCCGCTCCGTGGCGGGATAGTCTGGCGCAGGCGGATCTGGTAGACCGTTTTGCGGCGAAACTTTTCGATCATGCGCAGGAAGGAAAGGAGTCACCAGGCTCGCCCTGCGTCTGACAGCGGACCTAACCGGAGCGGATCATGACCGGAAAGTGAAGTGTGACATGCAGGCGCTCGGCGACCCGACAGGCTTATTCCGTGAGCTTCCGGTATTCTTTACGATAACGTTTCGCCCGTCAGGCCGGTAATGTTTGCAGCAGCAGAACATTTTGTGCAGTTAACAACTGGGACCCACTTTACGTTTTCTGAAAAGATTATGTTGTCAGCTTGATCAGCCCAATTACCAATCCTCCCATTGCCAGCTCGAGTCGAAACAATATGACGAAAAAGTATAATTGGCAGTCACGACAGCTGATGCGCGAATAAAACTGAAGCGTCTTTATCCGAAGTTATAATTGTTACGTTGTACTAGTGCTCTACCCTATATTTTGGTGGCCAAGCGGTTTGTAGTACGCCTCGCTGAGCAGACCAAGCGTGACGATGGCGGGAGCAGCATCGTCTTCTGAGTCGCGGGCAAGAGCGCCGTCGAGCACCCGCACTCGGGTGCCTTCCTTGAAGTCTTCGTGTTGTTGGAGCCGCAGCAGTGCAGGCGTCTTCGCTGGTAGATCACGCGAGCGCACGACTACAGCATCCCAACTCGTCGGGCCGTGACGCTTGGTGATAATCAACTCGATGTCGCCGAAGCGTCCGTCATCCGAGACCACCTGCGTGGCACTGGCCCAATACGCGTCGCAGAGTTGGCGCACACTGCAATACCGACACGTTTCGGTGCTCGGGTGTGCCGAAGGAGGATGCGCGGCCAACGCAGCTTCCACTGTTTGTCGGCGGGCGAGGAGTTCACGACGGAGTTCATCAATTTCCGACGCGCTCGGGGGGGCGACGTCGACGTCCTGTCTCTCGTACGCGAGCACGAGCCGATCCACTGCGCGCCTCGACGGGTTCAGTTCTTCGTCGAGCCGCCACATCACGGCATACGCGCGGACCTGAAACTTGTGCGCCTCGTCAGCCGTGCCAGTCTTGAAATCGGTGATCTCGCACGCGTCGTTGCCGAGAACGAGGAGATCGATCTTCCCCTTCCACCCGATGCTTTTCGCGCGCACCTCTACCTCAGGGTAGATCCCGTTCACGAGTGGGACCCGGGACGGTGGTCCCGCTGATTTAAGCGCTGGCGCGACAGGTGCTGGCGGCGCATTTTTTGGCAATCGGATTCGGCTCAGCATCGACTGTACGCGCGCTCGAAGCATCGGCACTTGGCCGCGCAGGGTCCGCTGTGCGTGCTCCATTAACAGGCCTGCGCGCGGGTTGTCAATGTAGCGCTTGAGGATGTGCTCGACGCACTCCTCCACGACGTGCGTGTATCCACCAAGTTCCCGCAGCACCTGAGGCGCACTTGGGTCGTTCATCGAAGGCACGCCCGCTAGCGTGAACTGCTTCGTGATGATCTCGAGCGCCAAGTGAACGACGCTGCCCGCCAGCGCAGCGACTTGGAGCTTCGGCGGGTAGCCTCGTCCGGTCCAAAGCTCCGGGTACTTGGCAGCGCTGAGCGCCCAGCGCCGTGGACACTCTTCGATCTCCGCGCAGGTCGATACGCTCATCTCGGCCGGCGGAGCGGGCCACGTTGCCGGTGTGACGATACGCCAGTGCATCTTCTCGTTCATGCTCACCGGGACACCTCAGCCGAGTTTCTCGATGAGTTTCTGCGTGGCGAACGGGAGATTCCGCCGCACGACCAACTCATCCTCAAGGTAGACGGTCAGCGAGGTCGAGTACTCCATAATGTCCTTTAGGTCCGCGTCCGTCGGCTCGTTCGGCGTCAGCGGACCATGCAGCCCAATGGCGAACTGCGCGCCGCTCGCTTTTGTTACGAGGATAGGCACAGTGACAACGCCGAGGCCCGCGACCGAGATCTTCTTGTCGCGCTCCAGCGTGAGCCCTTCGATGTCCTGCCGATCGAGGTCCTCGAATAGGAGGTTGGTCGAGCGCGCGACGCGATCCAGGCTGAGCGTTGGAGCAGCGTTGTTGAGGATGAACCGTAACAGACTCGCGCCAAGGTGGCGGTCGAGGAGGTCGTGCTCAAACTTGTTCTTGTAGCTGCGGAGGCAGCGATAACAGGAGCGGTCACAGTTATCCGGGCACACCTCAAGCAGTTTGAGCGCGTCCTCGAAGATCGGTAGCCCGATGTCCCCGACGCGCTTCGCGAAGCCGGCGCCGCCTGGGAGCGTGTCGTAGATGTAGATCTCCGCCTCGAGACCAGTGCGGCCCTCTTGCGTGAGCGCCGGGCGGTACTCGGCTTGAAGTTCGTTCGCCTCCAACTCGAGCCGCGCGCACGCTGCCTTGGTCACGGCCTCACAGATCGTGCGCAGCGCGACGTCAGTTGCGAGTACCCCGGGCATCAGCGTAATGGGGGAGTTGACGCGAATCGCGACGAGCAAGACGTCGGTGATGAAATCCGTTCCGAGGACTAAGCCCTTCGTCGCGCCTCCTCCGGGACACATCGGCTCTTTGATGTCGGGGTACGGCTTGTGATGAGCCGCCACAACGGTGCCCTTCGGGTTTGCGGTGGGCTCGATAAGACCGCACTTGGTGCAGTAAGTGTAGCCCTCCACGCGCGGACCTCGGTTCGTGACGAGCAAGTGCTGCCGCGTGTGGTGGACTCGGAGACGCTCGTTCAACGTCTTCCACTTCGAGGCGTCCGCAGGCGACGGTGCCGTCAATTTCGCGCGGGTCGCGTAGCTCTTCGCGGGCATGTCGTCGGGTGAGGTGCCCTCCGGCTTGCCCACGGGGTGCGCAAAGCCAGGCGGACGGAGCCACTGCGTGGCAGGGCCAAAGGTCCCCACGCCACCGCACGCCTCGCAGTCCATGGTCTCCCCTCGTGAGCCACCCTCAAAGGTCGTGGTCCTCGCATAGTGGCAAACGCTGCACTCGTAGTAGAGTCGCCGCCCCCGCCAGGCGCGGTATCGGTCATCGCGCATTGGCGAATAGATCGCCCCGGAGGTCCAGAGCTTGTTGCCGATCCAGACCTCCTTGCCGGGTGCGTACTGCGAGAGCGCGACGGTGAGGCCCTGTGACGGCGTGAACTGAAAGGCGGGCCGGTACATCGTTGAGTTAACCGGGTCGAACACGTGAAACGTGGCAACGTCGGTTGGGAACGCGTAGCGAGGGAGAACACCCCGGTAGAGAAGCCGGTCGAGCAAGTTTTCGGAGGCTGGGTCACGCCCCGGCTTCTCCTCGCCCTCCTCATCGGGTGCCTCAAGCGCGGTATCACCGCTCGCAGCCTTGGATGCGTCCCCTGCGGCGGCGGAAGTCGGTGCGGCTGCCGGCGCAGACGCTGCCCCGCTCGCTGATGGCTCAAGTTCGATCGCCGCGTCGACCGGCTCCATAGTCTTCGGCACAAGTTCGTCAAGTAGGCGCTTCCGTTCTGCAGCCGAGAACTGTTGTGGGAGCCAATCGTCGATCTCAGCGCGCAGAACGACCTCGTTCTCGTCGAGCCACTCCTTCAGGTCCCATCGATTGAGCACCTTCCCGGGCTTCTTGAAGTCAGCCACAGTGCCGAGCACCGCGAAGAGGTGCGGCTGTTCCTCCGGCTTGATGGTCGGTAACTTGTCCTGATGGTAGCGCTGCAGCAGGTATGCGGTGACGTGCCTTCGGATGATCTCGCCGTTGTCGAGCGTGAGGAGCGGATCGTCTACCGCCCCACGGATCATCTGATCAGGATTCGAGAAGTAGTGCTCGTCATGGCTGTCCGCGCTGCCAAATGCCGTGACGGTCGCCACGGCATTCCCTCGACGACCTGCACGACCTGCGCGCTGCTGGTAATTAGCGCGCGCCGGCGGCATGTTCCGCAGCGACACACCCGAGAGCGATCCGATGTCGATACCGACCTCCATCGTCGTCGTGCAGGAGAGTACGTCGATGGCGGGCCGGTCATGGCCTGTCCCGTCGGCGCCGAGGTCCACGTCTTGGAATAGCAACTCGTGCTCCTCCGCCTTCGAGAAGACCTCGGCGGCCTGCGCAGTGTTGAGTTGCGCGGTGTGTTCCGCGGCGATGAGCGCCATCGGCGGCGACGGCGGATCCTTCAGCGCGTCGACGGTGCTCGCCCGGTAATAGCCCTTGCGCGCGACGAAGACCTTGTCGGTGTTCGGGTCGATGACCGTCGCGGCGGCCTGGCCGCAGTTCACGCAGATCGTACGGCCGGGGAATGGGCGCTGCGCCGTCTTGCACGACTGACAGTACGCCCAAGGACCGTCGGGGTAGAGTGAGAGTTCGCTGCCCTTCAGGTAGAACTTCGAGGCGACCTTTTCACCGAAGCGCTGGAGCAGTTTGGGAAGCCAATCTTTGTTGAAAAATGTTCGTGCAGGCTTGTCCGCTATGAGCCGATTCATCTCGTCGAACTTGCCCGAGCGCGCTTTGAACTGTCGGCCAGAGTCTCGCCACGCCGGTGGCATCTGGCTCATCCACAGACCCGCCCGGCTCCAGCAACGCATCCATGAGCGCGCGGTTGCCAACTTCTGCTCCGGTGTGCTCGCGAAACCAGGGATGTCTGGGAGTGCCTCAATCCAGGTCGTGTGGTCCCCGCGTTCACGGAGTGACGCGAGCGCGAGCGCCTCGAGACCGTAGTAGCGGTCGCCCAGCGATTTCACGATCGCGCGGAGCAACGACTCCGGCGGTCGAGACGCTCGCAACTTGCCCCAGAGCGGCATCAGCATCCCTGGATCTGTGAGCGCGCCAGCTTTGATGGCGGCGTCCACGTCGAGTTCGTCCTGTAAGCTCTCGCCAGCCTTTAACTCTGGCCGTAGCCTTACGCCCAACTCCTTCGCCGCGATGAGCACGCCGAAGTACAGGTCGTCGAGCGAGAGGTACGGGGCGACAGCCGTACTTGACAGCCGCTTATATCCTGCGAGGATGAGAGGGCGGATCGCGTCCTGTGTCGAGTAGGTCTGCAGGTTCGGCGCGAGGCGCGCCGCCGTCTGTCGCGAGTCGGAGAAGATGAGGACCTTGCGCCCGCGCAGCGGCGCGAGGGGGGTCGCGGCGGCCCCTGGGTTCGGGGGCTGCACTTGGATCTGCTTCGCAATGAGCGCCTGGAATGGCTGGTCACCCTTCGTCTGATGATCCTGGACGGACGTGCGCCCGAACGCCGCGCCCTCTCCGCATACGGCGCAGGGCCTGAACTCGCCCGGGTTCGCCTCCTGCGGCTCATCGTCCGTTACTGGCTGGGTCCGGCCCGCCCGGATGTAGACCTTCCTGTTTCGTGTTCCGAGCTTCTGCGGGTTCAACCGGCCAGTGATTAAGTCATACTCAGCGGGCTCCGCCAAGTCATTGAAGACAGGCTTCTCGAGGAGGAGGTCGAGAGGAGCGATCTCGTCGACAAACCCGGCGAGCGTCCGGAATGCACCACCGGGCTCCGTCCACAGAAAATCCGGGTCGTCGACGTTGTTAGTGTACGCGCGCGCGTGAGCCGTGCCGCAGTTCCTACACGTGAAGAGTTCCAACACACGCGCGCCGCATTCGCACGTGTCGCGCGGCTGGCTGTAGAGTTTGCCCGCGGGGCCGCCACGCTGGGTGGTCGGTATGCTCGTGCAGTTTGGGTCCATACAGACCCACAGGCCCGCGAGGCCACGGTAGAACGAGTGGACGCGGCATGGCAGCAGACCAGGCTCCGTGGGCTCCCTCCGCGCCACGCTGCCGAGTGCGATGAGGTTCGTGACTGCCCGCGCGGCGACTTCGGCAGGTACGTCCGCCTCGAACAACTTAGCGCCCAATTCGTCGACGGGCTGGGCCTCCTTCATCGTCGAGTTGACGAGGCTCGACATCGGACCAAAGGATTCGAGGGCCTTATACAACGAGGGCTGCAGGTTCCACGGCGGCACGATCCCCCGATATTTGAGGAAGCTCGCGATCACCTTGACGCGGTCAGGTTCGGTCTCGGTATCATAGAAATCGTTGAGGTCGAACGCGTCCAGCGCGGCGGCGTCAGCGGCCGTCCCCTCCGCCGCACCGGACCGCTCCAGGAGGTCCCCCTGGATCTTCCGAAAGTCCGCGGGGTCCTTGCCTGAGAGTTGCGCGCCAAAGTCGACGGCGTAGTCCGCGTCCTTGAAGCTGGCACTCGTGCAGATGATCTGCAGGCGTTCCGGGGGTATGCCGAGGCGCGTCCGAAGGCGTCGGATGAGTAGCGCCACCTCGGCACCCTGCGCGCCGCGATAGAGGTGGGCCTCGTCGATGACGAGGAGGAAGCGCTCTTCGGGATTCTTCTGCAACCACTGGCGCGTGCGGTCGAAGATGGGCCGCTCGAGCGGGCGCATCAGCATGTACTCGAGCATCGAGTAGTTCGTGACGAGCACGTCGGGTGGTGCGGCGTGGACCTCGTGACGGGTGAAGAGTTCAGGGTCCTCCGGAAGCGTGACACAGCGCTTGAAGTCGCCGTTCTTATCGAGCCAGCGACCATTGCCATACCAAGCCGCGAGGTCAGGCTTCGATGGCCACTTGCCGCGCTTCTTCAACTCGTACACAAGGTGAGCGGCCGCCGCTTGCTCCGGCGACGAAGGATCGGATGCGAGTTCAAGTGCGTTGACGTAATATTTTCCGATGGGCTTCAAGCGGTCTTGGTCTTTATCCTTGTCGCGAACGCCGGGGTACAGCGTCCGGCTCGTGTATCGCGCGAAGCGCGCAGGGCGTCCGGACCAATCGACAAAGCGTTGGACGATGCGCGGATCGCCAAGCAGCAGCCGAAGACGTCCAAGCTGATCATTGACGAGTGCGTTCATCGGGTAAAGCAGCATAGCGCGCACGGCGCTCGTCTCGCCGAACTCCTTGCTCTTCGCCTCCGCTTCGGTGGCGAGTTTACCGAGGATTGGCAGGAGGAAGCACTCGGTCTTTCCTGAGCCGGTGCCGGTCATGACTAAGAGGCTGTGTCCATCGACAAGCGAGAACTGCGTCGAAAGCGCCTGGTGCTGATACGGCGGGTCGTGGATAAGCAGCCCGAGGTCGCCCTTCGCCGCGGAGACCGACGCGAAGACCTCGAGCGCCGCAGGCGGGAGGCCCAGGTCAGCGAACTTCTTTCCGGGCTTGTAGCGCGGTGTACTCTCTAGGTACGGACGCTGGTGGATGACACCGACCTGGTCGAGGAGCGCGCTGCGCTGATCGACGAGCGTCCGGTGGCTCACATGGTACGTGGCCTCGATGTAGTCGCGCAGAGCGCGGTGGATTTGCTGGGTCGTTTCGCCAATCGTAAGTGCCATTTTCGTCCTCCTGCTTAACGGAAACCCGTCGTCATCTCTTCAAGCCAGAGCGCCTCTTGCATGAACCGCCGCTCCTCTTCGATCTCCGACTTGGATATCCGATAAGCGAAGAGGCTGCCAACGCTCGGAACCGGCTCGCCGATTGCGTCCCACCGTCGACGCGCCCATGCAGGCGTCGGCGAAAAAAACTCGAGGACCACATCGTCTCCGCTCGGAGTGACGCGGAAGCGCTGAGGAGTACCGCGCTGCGCGTCGATCGCCATCTGTAAATGCCACGCCTCGTCGCACCCGCGCCACCGGCTCCCACTATGTGGGAAGTCGATCATCCGCTCAGGCTGGCCGTTCGTCAGTTGGACGTAGCACCAGAGATCGGCGCCGTAGGCCTGCTGCCGCCGAGCTACGAAACGGCCCGTCTGTGCCTTCGGTTCGACCCAACGCCCACGATAGTACCGGACAGGCTTCGTCGGATCGAGGAGCAGGAGCCCGGGGATGTCCCTTGACGGCGTGACTATATCGAGGGCTCGATCGTTTGCAGCTACTGCCTGCGACACGGTGCTGGACTTTGGCCCTTTGAGCCACGCGTCATACGAAAGTTCGAGCAAGCCGAGTTGACGCAGTTCGACGCGCAGGTCTTCGGTCACCGATGACGGGCTTAGCTTGCGGATGTGCCCAAGGTATTGGATGCGACATTCAAACTCCGAGGGAAGCGGTGAGAGATGGTCGGCCGCGACGCCGAGGAGGACCACGAGGCCGCTCTGACGCACAACAAAGCTCGCGGGTGCGGCGTAGAGCAACACGCGCGCCGTAGGCGATCCATCTTGCAACTCGGGCTGCTCGAGCACGTCGCCGTGCGAGATCATCGACTCGAGCGTTCCTTCCACGAGTTCCTTCACCTTTTCCATGTCAGGCACTAATCCTCGCAATGGCCGCACGACTGCGCGCACGAGCGTCGCCGCAGAGCATGGGCACAGGTAGCTCGCGGCCCGGCGCAGCGCGCCCGCGAGCCCTTCTGGTGTCGTCAAATCGAGCGCGTCCGGGTCGAGTCCGAGTTCGCGGATCTTCTGTGCGTGTACCTCCTCGGCGGTGAGGCGCCTCATTCTGGC
This sequence comes from Desulfobulbus sp. Tol-SR, assembly GCA_000769715.1. GTDB lineage: Bacteria > Desulfobacterota > Desulfobulbia > Desulfobulbales > Desulfocapsaceae > Desulfoprunum. Next base: position 14,804 of record JROS01000014.1, on the reverse strand, counting down.
CACCTCCACCCAGCGTAGATCTCGCTTGCGGCGGCGAGCGGCTTCTTCTGCTGATCTACGGCCAGTACCAGGAAACGGGCGGCGCGCGTGAACGTCGGCACGGAGAGGATCTTCCTGACGCTGGCGTCGATGTGATCCCCAGCCCACGAACTGAGCGTCATAGGGTCGCTCGCCAGGCGGAGTGCAAACTCCGCGAGCCAATTCGGGTTCTCGGGGCCGACACCTTGGACACGAGTTATCACAATCGTTCTGCGAGAACGTGACCTCCCAACCACCTCTCGCAGTTTCGGGTTCGGATGCACGAGGCGAAAGTCTTTTGACAACGACGCGAGGCTCGTAATCCTCATCTTGGGCGGCTCATCGGCGAGTGCTTGGTATTCTTTGTGAAGCTTCTCTCCGATGCCCTGTTCGTAGCGCTTATCGGAGATGCTGTGCTTCAAGTCGAAAAGCCCGCGCTTGTCCTTCAGCTTGGACTCTGCGTTCGCCCACGTTCGCCCACCGAGCAGTGCGTGGATGTGAGTTGTGAGAGCGCGAAGGACGGCTGCACGATGCAGACCAGCGATTAAGTCGCCTGAGAGCCGCGCCTTCCCCCAGAGTTCCGTGAAGGCTATTAGCGTCGTGATGGTCTCCGGCGTGCTTTGCGCCACGTCGATCTGCGGTTGGCACTGGAGGTCCGCAAGCCCCTTCACTTTCGGTGGGATGATGATCGCCGCCTTTATAGTCCCGAGTATCGCGATGTAAAGACCGCCAGAACTCGGCACCCTGTACTCCGTGCTCATTGGCAGCTTCTCCGAGATGGTTGGACGCTCGAACGAGAAGCGCTCGATGACAGGGTCTCCGCTGCCGGCGTCATCGTGCAGCCGCGCGATGAACCCTGCGGAATTCCTGCGCACGGACCACCGCAGCGGCGTGAACTCTCGCTCGCACCGCAGCGTATAGACGCCGAGTTCGTCAGCGGAGAACTCGACCTCGCAGACATGCGCGTCGTCATAGGCCCGCTGTACATCCTTGTGCTTCTTGAGGTGCCCCTCGAAGTGACGTGACCACTCGTCGTTCATGATCGGCAGAGTGAACGGCGGCAGCGCTCGCTCGAACAACGGCTCCTTGCCTGCACTCGCGAACATCTGCACCCGGCACTTGACCTGGCGTCCGGCGGGCCCGCGCACGAAGACCGCAGCTTTGCCCTCCCAGAGTTGCTCAAGCGACGGCGCCGCAGGGTCCAGTTCCACTTCAAGCGGCCCGTGCGCGGTCGCCCCCGGTGACCACGGGCGCGCCTCGCGGACGCGCATGATCACGTCGAGGTCGCCGATCACCTCGGAGTCGGCCGTGCTTCCGCTGCGGGCCGCGACGCTAAACTTGTGGAGACCGACCGGCAACGGCGGGAGTTCAATAAAGATCGGCTCCCCAGGCGGTGTGTCGGTTAGCGTCAGCGAGAGCGACGGGCCATCCTTCATTGCGATGGTCAACTCGTCAATCGCGTGATCCGAGCGAATCCCGAGGGTCGGTGTCTCCGAGGCGAGCCACTCGCCGTGGCCCTCACCGTCCCACGCAACCGCCGCGAGGCCCGCCGGCCACACCTCGATCGACTTCGCTTGGCTGACCTGAAGTTGCTTGAGCGCTTGCTCCCACTCCGACGTAAGAGAGGCCGGCACATCGAGGAGCACGGCGTTGATGCCTTGGCACGTCAACTCAACGGGAGGTGTGAGGGACGACCGGGAGAATGGCTCGCTACTTAGGAGTAGATACTTCGTGTCCGCGCGGACGCGCATACCACGCGACTCGTACGCCTGGCCGTCGCTCGCGATCTTGAAGAGCCATGACGAGCCAGGGCGGAGCATGCACTCTGCGCGAAGCAGGTACTCTAAGTGCGGATCAGCGCGCTCGAACTTCAGCAGCACGTCATCAACTCGCGGCCACCGACTGAGGGCAACTCGCTGCGGGCCATGCAGACAGCGCCCTCGGGCGAGCGGGCGCCCGGCAGCGCCAGCGACCGTGCATCTTGATTCAGTGAGGACTTCGCGCACCTGCGGAAACCGGAAGAGGAGATGCGAGAGATCCGGTATCTCAAGCGATACCTCCCAGCGCGAGTCCCCGATCGGCCGGAGCACGAGGCGCGGCTCGATGCCGAGACGCTCTACCTCCGCGCGCGCCTCGTCACGACTCTGGAGCGTCACCGTGGACCTGCCGATGGTTAGCCCGCGGATGCTCGCCCGCTCATCGGCCGCTCGGCGTGCGCCGCGCAGCCAGTCACGACCGCGACGCTCGCGATCGACGTCATCGCCAATGCGTTTCAGCGTCTCGGGGTGGAGCAGCGTCTTGAAGCCCTCCTTACCCTGGAGGAGGAGCGCGGCGGCGATTTGGCCGACGAGCGCCGGCGCCTGCACTAGGTTCTGGAAGCGCGCCGACGTGTGCCAACTCCGCGCCGCGATGAAGTCCCCGAGGCGCTGCGGCTCTTCGAAGAGTTCAGCGGAGAACGAGTGCCGAAGCTCGTAGAGGATGCGCGCGAGTTGCTGTTGCAGGTCGCACGGGAGGATCGCGTGCGTGATCGGCCAAGCAATGATCGAGAACTGTTCCGCCCACGGTCCCGACGGCTTGGCACCCGCGAACTTCCTCTGGAAGGCGACGAAGGCATCGCGAATCCAGTTGCGACTGCCGTTCAACCTCCAGCCCGGCGTCTTGTCCTCGAAGGTCTGCCAAAACTCGTTCCCCGCATACCCGTAGCCGATCTCCGCCGCGTAAACGACCCAAACCAGTTGGTGGTAGCGGTTGGGCGCGGAGACCTGGATGTGGGCGCGCAGCGTGGTCTGCAGCGCCAGCAATTCGGCCTGCGCGAGGCCGTGCTCCAAGGCAAAGACAGGGATGTCCTTGCGGTCACGCGCGAGGGCGCCGAAATGCTCTGCAAGTCGCCGGTTCCACGCCCCCAAATCCATCACAACACCTGTTCAATTCCTAAACGGCATGGCCGCGCGCTGCGCGTCGGTCGTCTTCAGATGAGGAGACCGAGCGCACCTCCCCAGCGCACGCGCCGGGGACTGCGTCGCGACCCCTCGCATGAGCACAGTGTTCTCTCGGATATCCCGGAACCTACTCATTATCATCTTCTTTAACCTCACGACAGATCGAAGTACTTGGGCTGCTGGGGCGCAGCGCGCTGGAGGGGAACACGAGCCCCGTGGGTGATCGGACGGACGATTGTGTGCCGCTCGACCTCATCGAGAACGTCATCGGAGGTGATCCGATTTCGTAGCCACCGCTCGCGCCACCACTCGCCGATCGCCGCAGTGGCCGCCACGCCCTCGTTGACCTGTACTACGTACTCGGGCCGTTTTGCGGTGCCGATGAGGTAGTCGCCGAGGTTCCTGATAAGACTCACCGCGTATACGATGCGCGGACGGTGGTGACGGAGGAGTATCTCCGACGGCAGGTTCAGCAGGTCGAGCGCTTGTCTCACCTTTCGCATCTTGGGGCTCACGCCCTCGCCGAAAATGCTGTTTACACGCTGCGCGTCGGACTGCTGCACGAGGTCGACAAGCGCGTCGACAGTCTCCTCGGAGTATTGCGACGTACCGAATGCCTCTGATCGACCCAACTCTTCGTAGCGGACGACGTCCCCCGCATTGCCCCCGAGGCGCTCCGCCGGGATCTTGATGCGGTTGTATTGACTCGACCCCACGCCGTAGAGCGACGTCGTGCCGAGGAGGACGAGCTTCGAGTCGCGCACGATAGACCGTCCGGCCATCGAGGACGCGATCTCACTTTCCGCGTTGGCGTACCGTCGACGGTACTGATGTACGACCTCTGGGCTCGCCGCCATCATGGCAGTGAGTTTGCCGCCGAGGAGTGCATTATAAGGCTGTACTGCGCCGCACACCGAAATGTCTGCGACCGCGATGCCGACGCGGTCAGCCTTCGCCTTCTTGAGCACCCTGCGGATCGTGTCGCTGCCGTACCCGGTCTTCACGAGCGTGGCGAGTTTCTCCGCCGATGGCTTGCCACCGAATGCCTTGTCTAGGACTGCGCGCGCGCGGAGGTACGTCGAGAGGGCGAGCGCGCGTTTGCTGCGGAACAGGTGTGTCCTAGCTTTCGCGATCCAGTACCCATCGTCCGGGAGAGCGGAGCGCGTATGCTTATGGTCACGCGAGTTGTGGTCACGCGAGCGTGCGAAGCGGTGGTGCTTCTTGCGCGCCTCGGCGCTCTCCTTCTGCAGTCGTTCGATCACTGACAGAGAGGGTGTCTTGAGATCGAGCATTGAGAGGATGCCGTCCTCGATCAGGTCCGCCACGTAGATTTCGTCGATGGCGAGGTCAAGCGTGTCAACCAACCATTTAGCAAGTTCTTTGGTCGGCGCGGTTCGCACACGATCAATGAAGGTCTCCGGGTGCCACCCGATCCACGAATCGCGCTTGCGGATCTGCATGATCGGGCTGCTCAGCGCGGCGATACCCATTACCGGGTGGTTAGTGGCGGCGCGGTCGCGCACGAGAAAGGCCATCGTCCGGCCCGGCACGCTGGTGTACTGGTTCGTCCACGTGTGGCGGAAGTAGCGCCACACGTCCATCAGACGCAGCCCGGTGAACTCGCACGCGGCGTTCTCAGAGGTGACGAACTGAAGGTAGGGATCGACGAGCTTCGACAGCGCGTCGGACCAGCCGTTGTTGAGGTGCGTCCGCGCCTCCCGAAGGCCCTTCGTGAGTTCTCGCCCGTCGCGCATGAGTGAGTATATCGAGACGTACCTCCCATTGTTGAGACGCTGGCGCTCCATCGACTCCAGGAACCGCTGTACCGAAGGCTGACGGAGTTGGGCGTTGCGCTTGACCAACTCCTGCCGACGGATGCGTGCCTTCTCGGCGAGCGGGTCGGTGGCTGGGGCAGGCGGCTTGACCTCGACGCGCTCGCTATGCACGCGGACGGTCCAACCCTGTGTCGCGAGGTCGGTCATGACGTGTCCCGCCGCGAGCAGCGCCTGTCGATCGTTGCGACGACACGTCGTGACTTCAGCGATGAACACCCCGCGCGCCTTGTCGATTGCCTCCTCAGTACACTCGCCCCGGCATACCATCGCCAGCGCGCGCGCGTACTCGGCGAAGGCATCCTGCGACGCCTTGCTCGGGAGCGGCGGGTCCAACGTGGTCCATGTGTTGTCGGGCACGTTGGTCATTTGTCGTTCAGGAAGGCGGCCAAGGTGTTACTCCACTCGAGTCGATGCTTGGCGAGCGCCGGGAACTTCCCGCGCGCGGCCGCTTCGCTCCGCGCCGCCGCGAGGAGGAGCAGTTCGAGTTTAGCGCGGAGTTGTGGATCGCGAGGGGTCTCTCCCTCAGAGAGCGGTTTGTAGATCTCGCGGTAGAAGGGGTGATCAGGGTTCAATACGAGCACAAGCCTGTCTCCGTCATGCGCGAGGGTGAAGAACGACGTGTCCTTCACCGAGTGCTCGATGATGCTGTAGCGGTCCGCCTCGTCGGTGCGATCACGTAGCGTCGGGTGACTCTCCTTCAAATCACGCATCAGCGCTCGTGCTGTAGGGTCAGCACTGCGCGGGAGGGGACGAAGGAGGTGGTCTCGTTCGTTGGCGATGCGCTCCGCCTCGGAGAAGCGTTGGCGCGCCTTTACGGCATTGTGGGCCTTACGTGCGCGGGCATTGAGGGCACGCGCGGTCGCCTCGAGGTCCGGCGAGATCGCCTCGATGAGGTGCGCTTGGGGGCGAGCCTGTTGCTTCGTGTGCGTAATGCCAAACGCTTCGTCGAGGATCGGATCGAACTGGATCTCGCAGCGCCACCAGTCGTCGTAGTTCTCCCGGTGTTTGCTACCCATGAAGAACCAGCCGTAGTCCACCTCGCGTCCTCCACGGACGATTGAGACGCCGGCACCTTTCGAAAGACCTATTCGGCGCTTCTCGTCGTTCGAAAGTTTGTGCCACGCGTGGACCGGCAGTTCCGTGAAGCGCACGCTCACCCAGCCAGTTTTCCGTGAATCGAGCGGATCGGCGCGGACTTCGAAGCGCATCTCCTCGCCGAAGAGTTGGGCACCAGAGATCTCTGCTTTAGGGTGTAGGTAGAGCGGATCAAAGGCGTCGAGTGTATCACCGTTAATGGTGATGCAGAGGCCCTCCCAGATGAAGTGCCTGAAACGTCGCCCAAGATCGACCTCAAGTTTGCGCACGATAGTAGAGACGCGGCGATTATCGAGCCTGTCGCACTGCGACCAGCAAACGAGGGTCCCCGAGTTCCCGGCGCACTCGCTTGGTGATACCTTCACCACCTGTGGCTCGGGCACCTCGATCATCTCGCAGCGCACAATCTCGTCTACGTCGAGATATGACGAGTAGACTTTCGGAGTGTCATGCCCACAATTGCCCTTCGGCGACTGCCATGTAAAGACCGTGACACGCCGCGCTTGGCTCAGCGACGCATTGGGTAAGCCCATGCCGTACCGACCAAGCCCTCGGCGATCCCCGAATCGAGTGCTACCGCCAAACCGAAGTGCCTGACGCAGCGTCGGCGGGTCCATCCCACAGCCGTTGTCCAGTACCGAAACCTCGATCGCCTTCTCCGCATCGTCTCTGGTCTTGGCTGCGACTGAGATCGCGATGTTTGTAGCACCCGCTTGGATAGAGTTGTCAACGAGTTCTGAGATCGCACTCGCTGTACCCTTGTACCCAGAGTCTCTGGTCGCTTGGATGAACTTGTCGAGTGCGATGATCGAGCAATTTTCGCTTCGAGTCGAGTGGACATGCTTCGTCATGGTGCTATCTCGCTGCAGCTGTGATTATGCATGCATTCCATAGATATTCTTGATTTTGCGCGGAGGGCGGATCGCAGTGCCGCACTGCCCGCAGTAGTCTCGAACCAGCCCCTCGAACATGTTCGCTATGGATTGGCGTTCCTAGTCCGCAGCGGTTTTTGGTCCAGGGTTGATACAAAAGCCAGTGTGGCAATCTTGATTGTGGACATGGTTCCTGTAAAATCATATCCACTTGAATACATTAATATTTTAGCAACTTGTAATTCCGTGAATGCAGAAGGCGCAGCGCACGCCCTCTTCCCAAGGACAACGGGATTTGACCGTCAACCTTCGACGTGCCCCCGATTCCTATCCTTGACACTCCCGCGCAACCTCTAATGACACTCAATATCAATTGAGTAAAATTATACTCTTATCATCAAAGGCGTCAAGAAAACATGAAAGAAACTAATATCAAGTTTCATCGTTGCCCGGTCGTGCTGGTCGGTGCGCGAGAACCGGGACAGCTCAAAGTAGCAGTGGCTGCCGTAACGGGTGGTCCAGTTCGTTGGCGAAGTGGGCGCGAAACTAGATCTCGACCCGCTCGATAGCCTCCAGCATGAGCAGCCGGAATTTCCGATCGAAGATGTAGAGGTTGGTCACGTCGTTGAAAGTTGTGCCCGGCCGGAAGCGGTGGCCGGGTGAGGGGCCCGCTGACTCGAGCGGGATCCAATAGCCGCGCAGCCGAAAGTAGCTGATGTGACAGAGGTAGCGGACGGCTCGCTGACGGTCAGTTGGTGAGCCCGATGGAGGCTGATATCCTCGCCGGCGGCGTCGGTGGCCAACAGGACCCGGATCTCCAGATCGTGTTTGAAAGCCTCCTGGATCTTCATCCGCTCTTCCCGGCCGATCGATCCGTGGATCGTCACCACCGCCGCGGGGCGGCCAAGCAGGGTGGCGATCCGCGACTCCAGGTAGTTGAGGGTGTCGCGGTGTCCGGTGAAGACGACCAGCTTCTGATGGGGGGAGGGAGTGTGGGGCTGGATCCTGCCGGCCCCGTAAGGGAGAACCGGTTCGGCGACGGATGCCGCGGCCGGTCGACTGGTGAAGATCTTGTTCAGCAATCCGGCCAACTGCCGCCACTTGGTGTCGTTGCCGCTATTGCGGACCCTGAGGGCGATGGCTTCGAACTGGCGGAGCGTCTCGATCTCGGCCTTCAGCTCATTGAGCGAGCGGGCGGCCGTGGCCTGGTCGAGGATCTGTTCCTCGGCGGTCTCAATCTCGTGTTCCGGGGCCTCATCGAGGTCCTCGACGTCTTCGGTGTCGAGGATCGGGGTGAGGGAGGCAAGGAGGGATGTGAGCTGACCGCCGCGCTGCAGCAACTCCAGTTCCCGCAGGCGGCTCGCCAGCCGATCCCGGCGGCGGCGCAGGGACCGGTAGATGGCCTCTAGCGAGGAGGCCAGGCGCCGCTGCAGGATGGTCAGGGCAAACCCGACGGTGCCAGCCCGCTTGTCGTTCTCGAGGGCCTCGGCCCGGTCGAATTCCTCGCGGACGTATTCGGTCACCGCCTTGTAGAGCATCGCCTCGTCATCCGAGAGTCGGTACGGAACGGTGTAGGCGATCCGCTCCGGGAACAGCGGGGTGCCGTCGAATTTGAGCAGGTTCTCCTTGACCATCCGCCGCATCAGGTCGGAGACATCGGCAGTGTGGACCCCATCCCGGAAACGTCCCTCGAAGCGGTCGCCGTCGAGCAGGGCCTTGAAGAGATGGAAGTCGGCCTCTTTACCATTGTGAGGCGTCGCCGTCATCAGCAGGAAGTGCCGGGTGAGGGTCGAGAGGAGTTGACCGAGCCGGTAGCGCTTGGTGTATTTGGCCTCGGCACCGAAGACGGTCGCCGACATCTTATGGGCTTCGTCACAGACGATCAGATCCCAACGGCAGTCCGGGGCCTGCAATATCTGCTGCACGTCCTCGTTGCGCGAGAGTTTATCCAGGCGGGCGATGATCAGGTTGGTCTCGAGGAACCAGTTGCCGGTCCGGGCGGCCTCGAGTTTATCATTGGTGAGGATCTCGAACGGCAGGGAGAAGCGGCGGTAGAGCTCATCCTGCCACTGTTCAGCAAGACTCCCAGGGCAGACAATCAGGCAACGCTGGAGGTCACCCCGGGCGATCAGTTCCTTGATAAACAGGCCGGCCATGATCGTCTTGCCGGCACCAGGGTCGTCGGCCAGCAGGAAGCGGAGCGGTTGCCGCGGCAGCATCGATTCATACACCGCGGTGATCTGATGGGGCAATGGGTCGACCAGGGATGTATGGACGGCAAGGACCGGATCAAACAGGTGGGCGAGATGGATGCGGTGTGCTTCGGAGACGAGGCGGAACATGGCCCCGTCTCCGTCAAAACTCCAGGGGCGACCCTGCTCGACCAGTTCGAGTCGGGGCTCATCATTACGATAGAGCAGCTCGTTGGCGACCTTGCCGTTGGGGGCCTTGTAGGTCAGCTCCAGGGCCTCGGACCCGAACCACTGGATATTGACGACGGTGACCAGGCTGTCGGGCAGAAGGCCGCGTACGGCGGCATTGGGCTGAAGGTCTTCGAGACGGATCATTTTCCCCTAAATCCTCGATCAGTTGTAACATTAATAGATTCTTCAACTAACTGCTGAAAAACAATGAAATCAAGGATTGTTTGTACTCAAGGGGATTTTCTTCCAGTTTTCGTGAACAGAATGCCACTTTGTGATAGGCGATAATGTTCGGGTCCCCACTATCGTGGCAATTCAATATTGTCAAAAATCGACATGATTATTTTAGAGGTCTCACTATTATCTTGCGGCTTGATTTCATTATCTATTTCATCACTCTTATCGAGGGGTTGGACGCATAGTGGGCCTGAGAAAAGGCTCAATGGAATATTATTTTTTTTGCACCATATTTTGGCCGCCTGCCGTATCATCTCAATCTCACTAACCATATCTCCGCTCAGCATGGTTAATGCTTCCGCTGTAGATTTTTTCTTTTGATAATCAAGATTTTCATGTGAACCACCTGCGGCAAGCCAACCTTTACAAAAGGCACCGGCTGCGCTTGTTTTCACCGTCGTGGCTAGGAAATCCTTTATCGCCTCGAACATGAAATGATTATAAATATTCAATGCCTGATTTAGGGCGAGAGCGGCTTTCTTGTTTTCTTGATTTTTGGTAGCATTCTCCGCCAGGCGGTACATCTCTTCATGGTCACCTCTGCTTATCGCGGCGAAGCTGGCCACGGCTCTCTCTTTTGCTCCCAGGTCCTGATAGATTTTTTTCGATATATCCATAATGTCTCCTATCTGCGGATCACCGCGGTTTCGAGTGCTATTAACCCTACAATGGCTATATTGACATGTTGCGTTGTAGGGTTAACCTTTCTTTCAATTCGTCGATCTCCACCACCCGGGCAAGAGTGCCGACCGCGGATACCATCTGCGCCGCCACATCAGGAGATAATCGTCCATCAGCTGCGGCCTTGATGAAGGTATTGGCGAGGTCGCTCATGCTATCCGTCACCGGTATCTCCACTTGTATTGGTGCCGACTGTGCTTTTATCGGTGGACAGAGGCGGTCAATACATACCTTCAGGGCCTGCATGTCTCCTGCCTTGGCAAGTTCGATGATCTTTCGGGTCAGGCTTTCCGCTTCACCATCGAACAGTGCCTGCGCCAACACCGTAGCTCGGTTCTTTACTCCTGGCGGCTTGCCTGCCGGATTCCCTGATTGCCCCGGCTTGAATGGTTTGCCCCGCTGTTTTCCTGCTGAATTTTCAGCCATGTTATTCCTCCTCAATGAAGATGTACGCATATCGAGGGCCAGTACATCGATAATGCCAAACAAATCCTGCCGAAAGCCATGAAGCCCGGCGTATGCGCTCCACTTTTAACGATAGCTGCAACAAGGCCCCGGTCCCGCAAGGCTCGGAGTGTTCGCTGTGTTGGTGTCATCAGAACGGCCCATCAGTGTATTTGAGCTGCTCGCCGGTGTCGGGTCGCCGATCCGGGAACAGTTCCGGTTGGTACGCCGGCTGCTGCCGTGCCGGTGGTCATGTTTTTTCCTGCTGCCGGTCGGTGTCGTCGGCCCGGTGGATCTCATGCGCCACAACCTGCCAGCCGGTCCGCTGCTGCCCGTTCTGATCGGTCCATGAGGTCGACTGGATATGGCCGCGGCACTTTACCCGGTCGCCAGGATTGAGGGTGGTCTGTTCTGCAATGCTCTTGAAAGCAACGGTCCGGATACGCTCCCGCCAGCACATCACCGCGAGGGCAACCATCGGGGTGCCGGTCTTGGTCTGTATTCTGTCGAACCTCTCGACCGTGCCGGAAAATCGAAACTCGTTCATGTCCTTCATCGGTGGGCCTCTCAGTGTATGACAAGATGTTGATCGAGTTCCCGTCCCTTTTCGGTCGTCAGGTCATGTCGGACGATCCCAAGGGCTATGGCCAGTTGGGTGTTCACGTCGGTGTCAACGGTTGCGGTCACCAGGGTCATGGCAAGCCTGAGTATCTCGACCTGCAACCGCTCCGAAGTTGCGGATTTAAGCGCCACGACAGCCCGGCAACTGATCCTCTTCAATTCTTCGTAGGTCACGCTATTAGGGGGTTTCAGTTTCGACATGGTGTGGTCTCCTCTGGGGTAGTGGGAAAGTCTTGGTTAATGTCTGCCGATGTCTGCCGACCCATCGCGGCAGGGGTCCAGATACACCGCGCCACCCCTGCCGCTATACGTCGCCAGCCTTCCGGAAACTCACCTTCCGCCTGATAGAGACAACCCGGCACCAGCTCGTTCATGATCTCGATCACCTCCAACCGTTTACAGTCCCGGCATGGGGTCGGGACATTCACCCTGGTATTTCTATCATCACTGGTTGCTACTGCTACTTCTGCTACAGTTGCTACATTTTCAGGTTCTGTCGGTGGATGTGTAGCAAGAGTAGCAAGTGTAGCAGTAGCAAAACGTTCAAACTGATTTTTTACTCGGTCTCTGAGTGCCATGTTATTTCTCCAGTAATGCCGGGTTCACCTCTACCAGTATCCGCCGGCCATCCTTCACAACCCGAACCCGAGCCGCATCAACAAGTTCCTCCAATGCTGAATGGAGAGCCTTTCTATCCCTGGTGCAGCCCGGTCCCCATTGCTGAATGTTCCTGGTAGATATCCTTGAAACCCCGTTCTCTCGACAGTACCGAAGTATCCATTCATCAAGCTTCAGGGCGTTTGTCATCGCAACCGGCAGGGCGATTTCACCCAAGAACCGCCGGGCCTCGTACAAATGCCAGGTGATAACACTTGCCGCTGTTTCCATGTGATCGATCCCGACATGCCCGGCAGGTCCATTCTCGAAAACATGGAACAGCCCCGCCAATCGTGCGGCATTGTCAGCCGCCTTGCTCGCGACATCCCGAGTTTCAGCCATATCTCTACCCGGCCTCAGCTCTTCTTCCACCTCATTGTGAAAGGCGACCCATGCCGCCTTTGCCTCCGGGGAAAGCTCAAGCATATCTGGGGATAAGTTACCGAACTCATCAAACGACAGGGGAGAATCCAGTAGCGATCCGAGCCGCCTATGGAATTTCTCCAGATGTGGCCAGTGATGGGGCGGATCTCTAAACAACCTGGTGCCTTGGGTGGATTCCGGCCATGCAATTAGAAACCGAGCAAGCCATCCTATCCCTCTTGCCAACCCCTTGGAGGAATCAAGGAAGGCCCTCACTGTCTCGCTTTGAACTGCTAGGCCCATCGTTAGCCTTGCACCCTGAACTACAAAGGAAGGACCGGTTTTTCGGTCTATCGTCACTCTCTCGGCCCCCCACAGTGAATTGAGAAGGGCCATGTTCCGCATGGCTGAATCTTTACCCATAGCGTGCCCACCAAAGACGATTCCGGCCTCTGATGACAGTACCCCGCCAACAGGCCAGCCATGCGCCAGTCTGAAGGCCAGGGCCTCGGGAGTGGCATCGCCAAACAAGACGCGTGGTATAGTCGGTCCCCCGGGTTCATTTGCTTCAAGGACTGTCAGATTTGTTTCGAGGGTCTCAGTATCTTTTCCTTTCTTCGCAGTATCCCTGATCGCTGTCATAATGCCTGCCTTCCGCGCTTCCCATCCCTGCCTTTCTGCCGCGAATCGCTTCATATCGATCTTCATTTCATCTGCTTTTTGTGTCTCCCAATCCCGAATGGGTCTTGAAAAAAAATCATCGACTGTGGATTTCCGTTCTCCACTATCAGCAATCGCCAGGCAATAAAGACTTGTCGGTCCTTCCAGTCGCTCGGATCGTCGAATATCGGCTAGACCCTGGACAACGGTAGAGACCGCGGACAGGGCAGAACAAGCCGCCAAGGGAATAGGGCATTGCACAAACCCCACAACCTCCCCGACAGCCTCCCCGATGATCCCTGGCAATGCTTCAAGGGGATAGGGATCAGGGCGTTGACTCACAATCAAAGAAATTGGCTCAGGCCATTCTGCTACTGCTACACTTGCTACACTTGCTACAGTTGCTTGTCCTGAATTCTCGAAAAAATCCGGTCCAAACTCGACACCAGCACTTGAGGAAGACGAACCAGGCTGGCAATACTTTTCTCTCGCCGCCTTCAGCGCTGCGTCTCGATTGCCGTGATGCTCGTAGTAACAGAACAGGTCGAAGGTATCGCCGAATTTTCCTACTGTTGCCGCGTCGGATTCATGAGAAGAAACCCACCGGCCATCCTCTTTGATTGATACGCCGGGGGATCCGCTCCCAGAGTTCGGTGAAAGATAACGGCCCCTGACTTTCTGGTATCCGTAGAGTTCAAGGACATCTTCAAGCGGATTGGCCATGTTGTATGCCTGTATCGGGCTTTCGAATCCAGATGCACGACGCTCTTCTGCTTTTCGTCGGGCTTCCTCGCGTTGCCGCCGGCGACGCTGTTCTTCCTCGATACGAAGGGTTCGCTTCGCGGTAAATTCGTCGCCAAAAGCCCTTATGGGGTCAAGAGTCTCGCCATGTTCAATGTGATAGTCGTAAAACTCACCGCGGTTCGGCAAGTAGCATAACTGGCCCGACAACTCGCTCTTGTGGTCAGGCTTTATACCTGCTTTTTCCAGCCGGTCGTTGAGGATCTGCGCTGCCGATTCGTGATCTTGCCAAGCCAACAGATTGGCATACTCAACTATTACGCGGCATCGCTGATTTTCTGGGGTGGCACTTCTTGACGTATAGACGAAAAATTTCGTTCCCGGCGGCAGTATCTCCCGCAATGTTTTGGCCACACATTCGATATTGCATTGGACATAGTCGAGGTCCGCCCATACAAAACCGAATTGGCCGTTTTCCTGCTGAGCCGCATAGTTCCTGGTTTTCTCGGTCGAGGGAATAGTCCACCTTGCTTCCGGTTTAGGCACACTCTGGGGGTCCAGAACCATCGCCTCGATTTCTTGAAGACTGATACCAGTGTACGCCTGCTGATTAGGCGAGGGCTTGTTTGTGTGAAATTGTCCGAATCCGGAACAGAATTTCAGCGCATCGGAGTTCATCGCTTTAGTCATTCCGCCACCTCCCGAGGATCGCCTCGACCAGGGGGATCGGAAGCAATCCGAGGACCGCCATGCGCACCAGCACCCGATTGATCCACCGGCGGATGGATCGTTGCCATACGGGGAAAGATGTGCTACATCGTAGGTATCGATTGTGTTTGGTTTTGACGCCGACCTTCTGGGGAAAGAGGGTCGGCGTTTTGTTTTTTGCCATCGGCGCCCCCTCACATTCCTGTAAAGGTTCGCTTCTCGATAAAATCTGCAAGGTCCTGGAGTCTGTAACGAACACACCGACCCACCTTGACGAATTTCAGCGGATAGCGTTGCGTCGTCCGCCATGCCTGCAAGGTCTTGGGAAGGACTCCAAGCAATTCCGCCGCTTGTTCCTGAGTTAGAAGTTTGTCGGTAGCTCTTGCGTTTTTGATCGTTTCCATTAGGCACCTCCAATTAGGGTTTGTTGATGCCAATGATTATACGTCGCTTTTTATAAAAAACAATGCAATTACAGATATTTAATGCGTATAGCAGGGGGGTAAAAAG
>JROS01000186.1:382-1189 GCA_000769715.1 Desulfobulbus sp. Tol-SR | reverse complement strand
AGGGTCCGTCAAAAATTAACCTGAACATTTTATGCCGATTGTATAGTTCCATTCGCCGTGGAACGAAGCTTTTGTCAGGTTGACCGTTTCCAGTTCCTCATCACTAATGCGAATGCCTTTTGGATAAAGGTTGGTGTCCAACTCGGCATTAATGGTCAACCCGCTTTGGGTCGTTGTGCTACCAATCAGATTGACGATGACTTCGTGGCTGATCAATGGTCTGCCCCGCCAGTTCATGCTGATGTGGCTGAACATGCGATGTTCGATCTTATTCCATTTGCTCGTGCCCGGAGGGAAGTGGCAGACCGAAATGCGTAACCCGGTCTCGTTTGCGAATCTTTGCAGTGCCACCTTCCACAGGCGAACCCGATAGCCGTTACTCCCTCCACCATCAGCGGTAATCAAGAGTTCGGCAGCGTCCGGATAGCGCAGCCGCCCCATCTTGTTCCACCAGCGACGGATGCTTTCCACTGCAAATTCGGAAGTGTCGTGATCCGTGCCGACACTGACCCAGCCGACATCGGCATGTTGATCGTACACCCCGTAAGGGTTCGCCTTGCCCAGTTTCGGATCAGGAAAATCATGCCCTTGTACCTGCTCCGGTTCACCCTTCGGTTGCCATTCCTGGCCCCCGTTCTTGAACTCGCCCACCAATTCCTTCTTCTTCGTATCCACCGAAATGACGGGTTGTTTTCGCTGTTGAAAGGCAACCGCCTGCTCATTGATGTAGGCGAACTGCTGGTCTCGATCAGGGTGATTTGCCGAGCCTTCTTTGGTCTTTCGTTTCGCTTGTAAGGACAAGGTCAA
>JROS01000186.1:0-364 GCA_000769715.1 Desulfobulbus sp. Tol-SR | reverse complement strand
TCTTCTTTCTTTGGTCTTTCGTTTCGCGCAACTCGACAAGGTCTTTTAGCCCTTGATGAATTGTCGTGCGTGACAGCCCTGTCGCCCGTGCAACGAGTGAGATTCCGCTACGACCCAGTACTTGGGCTTCGGCTGCAGCCCAAAGCCGACGAGTTTGTTCGTCAAAGAGAGGCGCAAGTAAATCCAGCTTTTCGCGTACCGATGTTTCTGTGTGAATATCCATCTCCACAGCATAACCGTCAATCCGTGTTTGTTCAAGTTATGTGTGGACAGACACTTACGTTCAATCGCAGGGCCTGCCGGTCATGTTTCACACCGGTTCATCGATTTTCCCGGGGACGCGGATCAAATATGCCGATCCGCT
>JROS01000185.1 GCA_000769715.1 Desulfobulbus sp. Tol-SR | reverse complement strand
CCTCTCTTTTGCTGATAGCTGACAGCTGATCGCTGCAGGAGCTTTCTCCCCTGCCGGCAGTGGCCAGGGGAGAAGGTGAGGGTTGATAATTACTGCTACGCCGTTACCGGGCGACCGCCACCGACCGTCTGGCGGCGGAGACCTTGTTCACCGCCGTTTTCCGGGACAAACCGGTGTTGTCCGGAACCGGACCCAACGATCGCAGACACTTCCGAAGTATCAACTGGTAAGTGTCCCAATCCCTTGTGGTCAGTGCATGCAAAAAAGCCCCCGGACCAATAAAAATTGATCTGGGGGCCCTGATTTCTCCACAGATACGCCACGACCATCCCTGATCCTCGGGGACAAGTCTTCCAATTCAGGCAGGTCTTCTGACTTCCGGCTCTTCCTACTCGTTGCGTCTTCCCGATCGGATGGATCAGTGACGTACGTGCAACATTCGTCCCCGGTTACAGCGGCGGGCCCGTCTCCGATTCGCACGGAGTTCCCTTTTCTTCCTTTACGGAACCTGAACGATGACAGTTGACCAGATAGCGGCCGGGAAAGCAAGAGGTAACGGAAGTCAATTGTCAACTGCCCACGATGGTCGCTTGCGGTCGAGATGAGACCGGGGGAAGGTCGAGGCGACAGAGCATGAAAGGGCGAAAAGGCAAGGGGAAAGCTGAGAAACAGGGAAGAAATGGGCAAATGCCTGTGGTAATAATCCTTGGTGCCGTCTCTGATACTCTTTTCACCCTCAAGTCAGTTGTGTCTACCAATTAAAGCCTCCAGGTAGCCTCTTCTCATATAATTCATTTTTTCCCATGATTTTTCTTTATCAGACAAGAGTGCTTGAACCAGCTCATTGAGACATATGACATCAGACTGTCTGTATTTCAACGCTAGTTGTCTGGCTTTTTCTTTGTTAATCATAGCTATAGAATTCAAGGAATCACATCGAAAATAATCAATCTCTTGATGATCATTCAAAATAGAAACCAGGATAGAAATTGCATTCTCATCGCCAATATTACCTATCGCACCAATGGCATAGCGACGATGTATCATATTTTTATTTAGAATTTCTTTTGAGAGTCGAGGAATCATCTCACTTCCCATTAAGATCAATGGATCCATTATCTGATCTTCTGCTCTGTTTTCATGATAAAATTCTTGCAATGCGATTTCTGGACTATCCGGAATCTTGTTTTTGGCGAAATTGAATACCAGAAAAACAACCCCAACAATAATCACAACGAATATTGTGAATATTTTCATAGAAAATTATATTTTTTCTTTATTTGACTACTAATGGAATGCCGGTGCATTGAGTGTCTGAACGATATTGCCGATCAAGTCGTACTCCAAGGTCTCGTGGACCTCGCACGGAAGCGTCACCTTGTTGACAACCAGCCGCAGCCGGCCACGAAATGATCGAACTGGAACAGTTACTGATAAATTCCATTAACAGGTAAGATATCCCCATGTTCCTCCCGTTAGTGAATCACC
>JROS01000013.1 GCA_000769715.1 Desulfobulbus sp. Tol-SR | reverse complement strand
ATAACAAAACAAGGGATATACAAGACAATAAAAGCCTCCGAGGTCCACGCATCATTTATGGCCGCATTGTCCGTACCCTACGCACAAGTCCTTTCTACCAATGAGGCACTGGCAAATCTGGCATAACCTCTCTATGGCTCCAGTTACCAGAAATAACCATCACCAATAGGACCTCTTGTAAAATGAGCGTCGTGGCAAAGACGGAACTTTCTGGAGGTCTTGGCGGGTGCTCGCGATGCATCACCGAAGGGGCCGGACGGATCGCCGCGGTGAAGGCTGCAGGGGCACGGGCCGGCGGCTGAAATATTCGGTCGGCCGCCTGGCCTGTCCTGACATTGCCCTTTCTTCCAATCTGCTATATCGTCCCTTTCATGGACACCCATGCAACGATCAGAATCGGCACCTGCAGCTGGAAATACGATTCCTGGGAAGGGCTGGTCTATTCCCGGCAGGAGGGCCGCAACCTGTTGGCGCAGTACAGCCGCCGTTACCCCACGGTCGAGGTCGATCAGTGGTTCTGGTCGCTGTTCAAGAGCGACACGCCGGTACTGCCCCGGGCCGACGTCGTCCGTGACTACGCCGCCTCGGTGCCGCCCGGCTTCATCTTCAGCATCAAGGTGCCGAACAGCATCACCCTCACCCATCATTACAACAAGGGCAAGGGTGCAACCCTCGTCTCCAATCCGCATTTCCTCTCCACCGGCCTGATGGCCCGGTTCCTTCAGGCCATCGAGCCGCTGGGCGATCACATCGGCCCGCTGATGTTCCAGTTCGAGTACCTCAACAGGCAGAAGATGGGCAGCCTCCACCGTTTCCTCGAACTGTTCGAAGTGTTCCGCCAGGGACTGCCGGCGGGTTTTCGCTATTGCGTCGAAATCAGGAACCCGAACTGGCTGCGGGGTGAGTATTTCGATTTTCTCGCCGAACACGGGCTGGCCCACGTCTTCCTGCAGGGCTACTACATGCCGCCGATCTTCGGGGTGTACTGGCAGAACCGGGAGAAGCTGACGAGTCCGGTAGTGATCAGGCTGCAGGGATCGAACCGGGACGGCATGGAGGAGCGCACCGGCAACGTCTGGAACCGGATCGTCGAACCGAAGGACGCCGAGCTGGCCGAACTGGCCACAATGGTGCGCGACCTGCGCCGGCACAACCACGACATCTTCATCAACGTCAACAACCACTACGAGGGTTCAGCGCCCAGAACCATCGAAAAAATCATGGCGCTGCTGGCAGGCTGACCGCTCCGACCTTTGTGTCAAAGGAGGTATATGTACTCGAAAACACTGTTCGCCGGCTGGGCCGATATGGATTTCAACTCGCACATGAAGAATACGTCGTTCCTGGATAAATCGGCCGACGTGAGGATGATGTTTTTTTCCGAGAACGGTTTCCCGGTGGCTGAGTTTTCCCGGCTGAAGATCGGACCTGTCATCTTGAAGGAAGAAATCGAATATTATAAGGAAGTGCGCCTGCTGCAGGAGATCGTCGTAACGCTGGAACTGGCAGGGGTGTCGGCGGACGGAAGCCGGTTCCTGTTTCGCAATGAGATTCTCCGCCAAGACGGTAAAGTCTGCGCCAAGGTCACCAGTGCGGGGGGCTGGCTCGATCTCTCGCGGCGCAGGCTGGTTGCGCCGCCTGCGGCGTTGCTCGCAGCGCTGCAGGCGTTGTCGCAGGCGCCGGATTTCATCGAGTTGCATTCCCGTATCAAGGGAGGGCGATAGAAAGGGAACGTGCCTTGACGGGCGATGGTTCGGTGTGAACCGTCCGCCGGGGGGCGTCGGAACGCGGCCGGGCGGACTGGATGGTGCAGCGGCAACGGCAGTTGGCTGGCCCTGGGGCCGCCAATAATGGAGGACGACATGGACATCCTCGAGACATTGGGAATCGGGAAGAAGAACCAGGGGGCCTCGACGGGAACGCGGTGGCACCGGACCACGGACAACGGCGTGCTCGAGGTGACCTCGCCGATCGACGGCCGCCACCTGGCTGCGGTGTATCTGGCCTCGGAACAGGATTACCGCGACTGCACCGCCGCCGCCAGGGAGGCCTTCCGCAGCTGGCGGCTGATGCCGGCACCGAAGCGGGGCGAGATCGTCCGCCAGATCGGCGAGGCGCTCCGGGCGCGAAAACAGGCGCTGGGGACGCTGGTGTCGCTGGAGATGGGCAAATCGCTGCAGGAAGGGCTGGGCGAGGTGCAGGAGATGATCGACATCTGCGACTTCGCCGTCGGCCAGTCGCGCCAGCTCTACGGGCTGACGATGGCCTCGGAGCGGCCCGAGCATCGGCTCTACGAGCAGTATCATCCCCTGGGGGTCGTCGGCATTGTCAGCGCCTTCAATTTCCCGGTGGCGGTCTGGGCGTGGAATGCGATGCTGGCCGCGGTCTGCGGCGACACCTGCCTGTGGAAGCCGTCGTCGAAGACGCCGCTCACCGCCATCGCCGTCCAGCACATCCTGGCCGGGGTCGTCGCCGCCAACGGACTGCCGGAAGGGCTGTTCAACCTCGTCATCGGCCGCGGCGGGACGATCGGCGAATTGCTGCTGCACGATCGGGATGTTCCCCTTGTTTCGTTCACCGGCTCGACCCGGGCCGGACGCCGGGTCGCAGAAACCGTCGCCGGCCGGCTCGGCCGGACCATCCTCGAACTCGGCGGCAACAACGCCATCATCGTGACGCCGCATGCCAATCTCAAGCTGGCGGTGCCGGCGATCGTCTTCTCGGCGGTGGGCACGGCCGGGCAACGCTGCACCACCACCCGGCGGCTGATCGTCCATCAGTCGATCGCCGGCCGGGTCACCGAGGACCTGCTCAAGGCCTACGGGACGCTGCGGATCGGGTCGCCGCTCGACGAACGCAATCATGTCGGCCCGTTGATCGACCGCCGGGCGGTTGCCACCTATCTCGAGGCCCTGCAGGCCCTGCGCTCCCAGGGCGGTTCGGTCCTCTGCGGCGGCCGGGTGCTCGACGGCCCCGGCTGCGAATCCGGCTGCTACGTCGAGCCGGTGGTGGCGACGGCCGAAAACGATTATCCGATCGTCCAGCAGGAAACCTTCGCCCCGATCCTCTATATCATCGAATATTCCGGTCCGGTCAACAACGCGATCGCGCTCCACAACGACGTGCCCCAGGGGCTGTCGTCGTCGATCTTCACCGACAACCTGCAGGAGGCCGAGATCTTCCTGTCGGCGGCCGGTTCGGACTGCGGCATCGCCAACGTCAATATCGGCACGTCGGGGGCGGAGATCGGCGGGGCCTTCGGCGGCGAGAAGGAAACCGGCGGCGGCCGGGAATCGGGCTCGGATGCCTGGAAGGGCTACATGCGGCGGCAGACCAACACCATCAACTACGGCACGGCCCTGCCGCTGGCCCAGGGGATCCGCTTCGAGCTGTAGCGCAGCCGGAAGGTGATGCCGTCCGCCTTCTCCTCGGCCCTGTTTCTCCTGCCGGGGTTATGGTATTGTGTCGGACTCGTGGTTATACAAACACTATGGACACTGGCGCCGGGGCGGCAATGACGCCTCACGAACCAGTCGCTGTCGCCCTCACCCCCGCAATGGAGACGTGCCATGCCAGATCGAATCAACTCGATCCTTGTCCTCGGTCTCGGCAAGGTCGGTCATCTTGTCGCCCTGCTGCTCCATGCAACGGGATTTACGGTCAGTGCCGCCGACCTGCATCCCGCCGGCAACTCCCGGTTCCCGGTCCAGAGCCTCGATGTCGTCAGCGGAGCCGATCTCGCCCAGGCCCTGCGGGGAAAGGATGCGGTCGTCTCCTGCCTGCCCTACCGTTTCAACCTCGGGGTGGCCCGGGTTGCCGCCGACTGCGGCGTCCATTATTTCGACCTGACCGAAGACGTGCACACGACCCGGGAGATCATCGCCCTGAGCCGGACCGCACCGACAGTGATGGCCCCGCAGTGCGGCCTTGCCCCCGGGTTCATCGCCATCGTCGGGGCCTCGCTGGCCGCCGGGTTCGAGCGGATCCGCAGCATCAGGCTCCGGGTCGGGGCCCTGCCCCAGCATCCCACCGGTCTGCTCGGCTATGCCTTCAACTGGTCGCCCGAGGGTGTCGTCAACGAGTACCTCAACGACTGCGAGGTCATCGAGGATGGGGTGCGGAAATGGGTATCGCCGCTGGAGTGGGTGGAGAAGCTGGTGATCAACGGCCTGCAACTCGAGGCCTTCACCACTTCGGGCGGGCTGGGAACAATGTGTGAAACGTTCGAGGGCCGGGTGGAGAACCTCGATTACAAATCGATCCGCTATCCCGGCCATGCCGCCCTGATGAATTTCTTCCTCCATGAACTGCTGATGCGCCAGGACCGGGCCCATGCCGGCAAGATTCTGGTCAATGCCAAGCCGCCGGTCAACGATGACCTGGTCCATATCCATGTCTCGGTCGAGGGCTGGATCGCCGGCAACCTGTTGCGCGAGGAGTTCGTCCGCACCTACCTGCCGGTGGAGATCGCCGGCGAAACCCGGCGGACCATCGCCTGGACCACCGCCGCCTCGATCTGCGCCGTGGTGGAGATGGTGGATCGGGGCCTGCTGCCGGCGAAGGGATTCGTCAGGCAGGAGACGATCGCCCTGGATGATTTTCTGGCCACCCGCAACGGCCGGCTGTATGCCGGCCAACCCCATGGCGGGGAGCCGGAGTGAGCCGATCTTGCCGGTTCCCGGCCCCTTTGCCGCCGCTCATAACCCGTTCACCACCCTGGCCGCGGCGCAGGCCGCACCGTAACCGTTGTCGATATTCATGATCGCCACGCCGGGGGAGCAACTCGCGAGCATGCTCGCGAGCGCGGCTTTTCCCCCCAGGGCCACGCCGTATCCCACCGAGGTCGGGACGCCGAAAATCGGCTTGGCGGTGAGTCCGCCCATGACGCTCAGCAACGCCGCGTCCAGCCCGGCCACCACGATCACCGCATTGCAGGCGTTGACCTCCGGCAACCGGTCGGCCAGCCGCCAGAGGCCGGCAACGCCGCAGTCCTCGAAAATCTTGTGCTCGATCCCCAGGTACGTAAGCGTCCGCGCCGCTTCCCAGGCCACGGAGCCATCCGCCGTCCCGGCGGAGACCACGGCAACCGTACCATTGGTCGTGCGGGTCAGCGTGTCGCCGAAGGCCGTCCCGGACAAAGGGTGATAGTCATACCCCGCACGGATCGCTTCCGGGGCGTGATTGAAAATATCCGGAGCGAGGCGGGTGAACAGGACGGGACGCCCGGAGCCCTTGCCGAAACGGGAGAGCAGTTCGACGACCGCCTCGACCGGTTTTCCTTCGCAAAAGACCGCTTCCGGCAGTCCGATGCGGGCGGTACGGGAATGGTCAAAAAGAATACCGTGATCCATGGTGCCTCTTCGCTTTGAGGTGGATTGTTGCATGCCGTCGCTCTATGTCTGAATGTACTCCATTTCCCTGCCGCAAGGGAGACCCTCGTCCTAAAACGGAAAATCCCCGCTGGTATCGACCTTCTCTTCCATCTTCTTCACCACCGGTTGCTTCGCGAGCTTGTGCACCGGGTTGCCGTCGACGCAGATCGCCTTGTACGGTCTGGTGGGACAGGCATGTTCGCAGCCGCCGCAGCCGATGCAGAAGTCCGGCTTCATTTCCGGGATCTTCAGCGGCTTGTTCGCCGGGTTCGGATAGGGAACCATATCCACCGCCTTCGTCGGGCAATGTTCGGAACAGGCGCCGCAGGCCGTGTTGTCGGTAAAGACGACGCAGTTCTCCTTGATGAACCTGGCGACGCCGAGCTGGGTGAGCCTTTTCCGCTCCACGCCCAGCGGCAGGATGGCGCCGCTCGGACAGATGTCCATGCAGATCGTGCAGTCGTAGTTGCAGTGGCCGCTGTGGAAGTTCATCCGCGGCTGCATCATGCCTTCGAGGCCGAATTCGAACAGCGACGGCACCAGCACCCGCGACGGGCAGGCACTGACGCAGAGATGGCAGGCCGTGCAGGTGGCGGTAAAATGGGCGATGCTGCCGGAACCGGGCGGCGAGGTCGGAGACGTCACCCGCTCGGGGATCGTCGTCGGTTTGCTCTGGATGATCACCCTGGCCGGCTCGGGGACGCCGGTCAGCCCCAGCAGCAGCGCACCCGAGTTGAGGAGGAACTCCCGCCGCTCGCGATCCGGCTGGGCCGCGGGAACAGGTCTTCGCCACCTGTTCTCGAATCGCAGTGCATCTTTTCGACAGACCGCCAGACAGTTGCAGCAACCGACGCAGCGACTGCTGTCCACCGTTTTCCACCGGGAATCGATGCAACCCGCCTTGCATACATCTTCGCATGATCTGCAGCCCGTGCAGGCATCCTGGTCGATGCCGATCCGCAACCACGAGATCCCGGCCAGCAGCCCGAGCAGCGTTCCCACCGGGCAGATCGTGTTGCAGTACAGTCGGCCGCGGGTGGCGGCAAGCCAGGCGACGAGCAGCAGCGTCGCCATCGAGAGGCCGGCGGATGCCGCGGCGAACGCCGCCCATTGCACCCTGGGCAGCGCATAGATCCCCACCTGTTCGAGCAGCAGCGCCGCCACATTGTTCGCCAGAAGAGTGGCGGGGCGAAACAGGTTGGCGACTATCCGGCCGAAGCTGCTGAACGGATCGAGAAGATTGAGCAGCAGGCCGCTGCCGGCCAGCAGCAGCAGAACGGTCAGGGAAAGGATCGCATACCTGAGGGCATTGAGCGGTGCGGAGAACCGGAAACTCCGTCGTTTTCGTCCCCTTGTGGCGGCAAAGCCGACGATATCCTGCAGGGTTCCCAGGGGGCAGATGGTCGAGCAGTAGACCCGGCCGAACAGCACGGTGAGAACGACGATGACGATGCATCCGGCCGCGCCGGGAGCCGCTGTATGGAAATACTGCAGCAGCGAGGGAACGAACTGGAGGTACAGCACCCCGTAGGCGATGGGTGGTGCAACACGGTTGTGGAGATCAAGAAACACCAGCACGGTCAGCGTAAAGAAGACAAGCGCCACGCCGACGCGCAGGGTTTTCAGACGGTGAAGCGCCATTCTGCTACAGCTTGATGCGGTTGATCGACAGGGCGCCCAGGTCGATCCGGCCAAGACCCATCTCCGCCGCGAGCTGGATATAGGGGATGTCGCCCGGCTCGGCACCGAAGATCTTCGCCGCGGCGGCGTCGGCGGCCACGAAATCGGGGGAGACGATCAGCGATTTCATCGCCACGACATCGCCGGCGGATACCCCGCGCGGGCCGTTCTGCTTCATCACGTTATAGGCGTCCACCACGGTGAGGGTGGGTTTGCGGTACGAGGCGAAATCGGCAATGCACTGGTGCAGATCGTTGCGGTGCCAGAAGCCGCGATCCCATACCACGCCCATCAGGTTTTTCATGCCGACCGTGAGCATCGACGAGCTGTGATGCTTCAAGATCGGCACGTTGATGAACACATCGGCGTCCAACAGGAGTTCGTGCACCTTGGCCTCGGTGAGCCGCCTGCCGTTCGGCACGGCGACCTGCTGGTAGTAGCCTTCGCTGTCGCCGGAGACAATCCGCCCGCCGACATCCTTCACCGCCCGCTCGATGCCGCTGTTCCTGTAGCATTGCGCCCAGGGATCGCAGGTATGATCGAATACCGAGACTTCCTTGGCGCCGGCGGCGAGGCACTGCTCGACAATTCGCGCCACGAGTTTCGGGTGGGTGTTGCCGGCGCGCTCCGGGGGCACGTCCCAGCCGATGTTCGGCTTCACCAGGACCTTGCTGCCCCTGGGGACAAACTCCGCCATCCCGCCGAGCGAGGCAATGGCCTTGTCGAACATCACCTCCGGTTCGCCGCCCTTGACGGCGACCAGATCAAACGCCGGCGGCGAGGCGCCGGGGGCGGCAAAAAGATCGGCGTAGTCGCCAAAGGCCACGGTGGAGCCGGCAACGATGCCGGTCCCGATCATCTTTTTCATGAAATCACGACGGTCCATGGGATCCTCCGGGGTTTTCTCTGCGCGTCATGCGCCCTGCACCTTGGCAACCAACCGCTCCGAGGTTGCTTTCACCTTTGCCGCATCCTACCCGACCACGATGACGATATGCCGTCCCGTTTGTTTGATTATAAGGGCCTCCTGTTTGCGGTCAACCATCGCCTGCCGGTTTCCCTGCCGGGTATGGCTGGTGAATTTTGAGAGCTGATACGCGTGCAACGAGTCCTTTATCTGATCGGGCGGCAGCATCGGCAGCGATAACAGCTGATCGGCCGGGGGAGTGGCGAGGAGTCTGTTTTGTTCATCCGTGAGATCGCCGAGGCGATGACCGGATTGCGAGGCGATGACCACACCGCTGCCGCCGCGGGCTATGATATTGCCAAACTCCTCGGCGGTCAGCCTGCAGCGATGCCATATCGATCACTTCAGCGCCGAGCGCAGCACCTCGACGATGTCGGCTTCGCTCATCAGCGGCCGTCCCGGCAGCCTGCCGTTGCCGTCGCCCGCGATATGCAGGGTATCCTGGGCATAGCGCGCCAGCAGGTCATCGCCGATGTTCATCTCCGCCAGACGTGTCGGGCAGCCGATGGAGCGCAGGAACTGTTCAAAGAGGTCAATCCCCTCCAGGGCACAACTCAGGTCGTCCTGCCCGGCCGGCCGCCCGAACATGCGCCGGGCGAACTGCGCGAACCGCTCCGGGCGGACCCTCGCGGCAAAGCGCATCCAGGCCGGGTTGACCACGGCGAGGCCGGCGCCGTGGGTAATATCATGGTGAGCGGACAGGGTATGCTCGATCATATGCACCGGGGCGGCAAAATTGGTGCCGACCTGCACCCAACCGTTCAGGGCAACCACCGAGGCCCACTGGACCTGGGCCCGCGCTTCGAGATCACCGCCATCGGAAACCGCCTTCGGGCCCCATTCCATGGCGGTCTGGATGACCCCCTCGGCGAAACGGTCCTGGATCGGGGTGCCGTCGACCCCGTTGAAGTAGCCCTCGGTTACGTGGGTGATCAGATCGCAGACGCCATAGGCGGTCTGGTCCTGAGGCACGCTGAGGGTCAGCTCGGGATCGACGACCGCCGCATAGGGAGAGAGGCATTCGTTCTGGATAAACGACTTGACGGAGGTCTCTGCGTTGCTGATGACCGCCCCGCAGTTCATTTCCGAACCGGTGGCGGCCAGGGTCGGCACGGTGACGACCGGCAGGGCCCGGGTCGGAACGTGCAGTTTCTCCTGGCCGTGATAAATCATGTCCCAGGGATCGCCGTCATAATAGACGGCGGCGGCGATGACTTTCGAGGCGTCCATGGTGCTGCCGCCACCGAGGGCAATGACGATGTCACACTTTTCGTCGCGGGCGATCTGCGCCCCGCGGGCGACCGAGGTGATGCGCGGGTTGGGCTCGATGCCGGAGCATTCGACCACGGAGACGCCGGCCGCCGCAAGGCTTGCCACCGCACGGCCGAAGGTCCCGTTGCGTTTGACACTGCCGCCGCCGGTAACGACCAGGGCGCGCGTGCCCATCCGGCTGACGACCTCGCCCAGGCGGGAGAGACTTCCTGCGCCGAAAATAAGACGGGTTGGATTAGAGAATTCGAATTTCATGGAAAACCTCCTTGTAGATATTGGTATGATCAATCCGCTTCCGATATTTTCCATGGTACCGGATTGAAAATCGAAAGCGGTAGATTGATCCTCTTTGATTCTTGCCTGATTGTCCGAATCAGCGATCGATAGTATGGGCGTGAAGTGGGGGAGGGCGGCGTCGCTGGTTTTCTATCTGTCTGTAAAAACAACAGATTATCCGTTATGGCCCGGTTCTGACCTCAAACCGGCGAGCGCAGGATAATGTGGGTAATTTCCGCCGGCACCCCCAGACGGCAGGAAAAACCGGACCAGATCCCGGTTCCGGGACTGACATAGAGCGCCCTGCCGCCCAGATCGTACAGCCCTTCGACCAGATTGCCGTTGAAGGCCGATATCAGCCATTGCATGAAAAACAGGTGCCCGCCATGGGTATGGCCGGAGAGCTGCAAATCGGCGTCGATCTTTTCCGCGATACCGTTGGGCCGATGCGCCATCAGCACCCTGACCGTATCCGGCGCGCCGGCAAGGGCTCCTTTGATGTCCGGGCCGGCCCCGCCGTAGTGCAGTCCGGCCTGGTCCGACACCCCGGCAATGACCAACCGACCGCCGCCTGTGATCGACAGGGTTCTATGGTCATTCTGCAGCATGGTTATGCCCAGCCTGGCAAAAACCGGCAGCCAGCTCTCGACCCGGAAATAGTATTCGTGATTGCCGGTTATCCCGTATACGCCATACCTGGCCCGCAGGTCGGCAAACGGCGCCACGTCGTCCTCCAGTTCCTCCGGGGAACCGTCGATCATATCGCCGGTAACGGCCACCAGGTCGGGAGCGAGGGCGTTGGTCTTCGCCACGACGTCCCGGAGCCAGGCCTCTTGCAGAAAAGGTCCGATGTGAATATCGGAAAGCTGGACGATCGAGAAACCGTCCAGGCTCACCGGCATTCCGGGCAGGGTGATCTCTGTCGTCCGGACATCGGGAACGCGCAAGGACTGCCAGGTTCCGTACAGGCTGAGGACCAGGGCGGCAAGTACCAGACCGGCGCTTCGAATCGCCGGTGAAAACGGAAGATGCCAGGAACTGCCCAGCCGACGGCTCAGCCACAACACGAGCGCCATCCCGTCCTTGACCACCAGCAGAAAGGCCAGGATGATCATGAAGGCATAGAGAATCTCCAGGGACAGCAGGAGAGGGTACGGCAGCTCCGGGGCAATAAATGAGCCGCCGACCCGTTCATAGATGAGATATTTCTGGCTGATGACCAGAAGCGCCATGCCGGCGGCCGCCTTGATCAGAGGGCGGCAGGGAGCAAACGCAATCAAGCTGGCAATAAGATAGATACAAATAACGAGTGAAGGAATTGCGAGTCGCATACGATTTCTCAGCTTCAGCGCCCTGGCTGGTCACCAGCCGGTTGTCAGCGGGGGCAGATAATGGGGATAAAGACCACGGCGAGGGCCGTGGCAAGGGTTGCCGTTCCTGCAGTCAGCGATACCGCAACTCGCCACGAACGTCCGTTCGTCCTGGAGTTCGTGACTGTCATGATATCATACACCCATGCAGCCCCCACCAGATAGACCGATCCTCCTTGATTATTGCCTGATTGTCCGAAGCCGGCGATGAATGGTGCTGTGGGGAGAGTTGGATGTGGAAACCCGGCCACAGTCGCTGACAGGGGTATCCCAAGGATCAGGATGGAAATTTCGCAGCCAGGGAAGGACGGAACCTGTGATTTAGGGGCCGTTACGAAATAACCGTTACATTTTTCACCATTTCGTTACGGCCCCTTATGCCGGAAAGGTATTTCTGTGTAACGGTTATTGTTTGACGACGGCTTATTGAAAATATCCTGATTCCGAGAGGGCGCGACCTATTCAGGAACCATATCGATTCGACTTGTCAGACATGCACATTACAATATCGATAACAACAATATGACGCATCACAACGACCGATCCTGACAATGAGGCGGCTACGCTTTGCGTCATCAATTCGTCCCACTCAGGCGTCATCCAGATGGAGGCTTGCAAATGACCGGAGTCCGGGTTGAGAACTTCACCATCTCGATTGACGGCTACGGAGCGGGTCCGGATCAAGGCGTTGACAATCCGCTCGGCATCGGCGGTGAGGCCCTGCACGACTGGCTGATTTCCACTCGCGCCTGGCGGCGGATGCATGGAAAGGAAGGCGGCGCAAGTGGGATCGATGACGATTTCGCTGCGCGGGGGCTCGATAATTTTGGTGCCTGGATCATCGGCAGGAACATGTTCGGCCCCGTTCGGGGCCCCTGGCCCGACAGGACATGGAGAGGCTGGTGGGGCGACGAACCTCCATTCCATTGCCCGGTGTTTGTTTTGACGCACCACCCCCGTCCACCGATAGCGATGAACAACGGCACAATCTTCCACTTCGTAACGGCAGGAATCCACCAGGCACTTGAATCGGCCCGCCAGGCGGCACCTGGCAAGGACGTCCGGATAGGAGGTGGAGCCGACACGATTCGGCAATACCTGCGTGAGAGCTTGATCGACGAACTGCACATCGCGATCGCGCCGGTATTGCTGGGCCAGGGAGAGGCACTGTTCCGAGACCTCGACCTTCCGGCATTCGGCTATCAGTGCGCAGACCATGCCGGCTCAGAAGCGGTGACACACGTCATCCTGAAACGCATGGACGACCGTAAGGAGGAGTGACATGGTTAAGCAGGCAAAGAACACGATTTGTCTGTGGTACGATGGCGATGCCGAGGAAGCGGCGCGGTTTTACGCCGAGACTTTTCCCGATTCGTCCGTCGGTGTGGTACACCGCGCCCCGGGGGACTTTCCGTCGGGAAAGAAAGGGGATGTGTTGATGGTCGAGTTTACCGTCATGGGAATTCCCTGCCTTGGACTCAATGGCGGACCAGGGGTCAAACACAACGTGGCGTTCTCGTTCCAGGTCGCAACCGTTGACCAGGCCGAAACGGATCGCTACTGGAACGCGATCGTCGGCAACGGCGGCCAGGAAAGCGAGTGCGGCTGGTGCCAGGACAAATGGGGATTGTCCTGGCAGATCACGCCGATCGCCCTGATGCAGGCGGTCACCAATCCCGATCCCGCCGTCGCCGGGCGCGCGTTCAACGCGATGATGGAGATGACAAAGATCGACATCGCTGCAATCGAGACGGCATGCCGCGGTTGAGGTTGCAATCCTTGAAGCGTCCATCCCGCCCACGGCGCGACATAACCCGCTGTTTTCGCTGAGCCGTGGCCGCCAATCGCCTGCAGTGGTTCAAAATGGTCGTCGACCCGGCCGCGGCCGGTGAACGGGATTTCGCTGCCCCGCTGGGTGCACCATGAGATGCTCGATAACACTTTCATATCGAGCATAGAAACCCGAGCTGAGAAGCCCCGTGCCCTCGTTACCGCCCCTGCTTCTTTCCCTGATCGGGGCGCTTGTACCAGAAGCCGCAGAGCCGGGGCGAACGGATGGCAAACGGCATCAACACCATGAAGAGTATCCAGCCGATAATCTGCACGTCCGAATACCAGCGCAATTTCCGGGCCGACGTGACGACGGGCAAGTCGGTGATGATGGTAAACCTCTGCCCTCGGGTCCGGCCCCATTTTCTCAGTTGGCGTGACAGCTGTATTTCTTCGGCGGCATAGAGCCTGAGGTCAAAACCGCCGACCGCTTGGAAGGCTTCGCGGCGGCAGAACAAAAAACTGCCGGCCGCAGTGCGGGTAAAAAGGGAAATCCGCTTCCAGAGACCGATGGCCAGGCGGCCGACCGCAGTGGTCTCGCCTTCGAAACGGACCACGGCGCCGCCGCCGACGCAGCGTCCGTCGCGAAGCAGGTGAAGGGCCCTGGTCAGCAGCGCCGCCTCGATCCGGGTATCGGCATCGACGAAGACCAGATAATCCGCCACGGTGGCAGCGGCCCCGGCATTGCGGGCCCGGGCAATCTGATTGACCGGCTCGAACACCACCCGGTCGGCTCCGCCGGCCTTGGCCACCGCGGCGGTATCATCGCTTGAATGGTTGTCCACCACGATGCACTCGCCGGGGAGATCCTGCGCCGCCATGGCCCGGCGCACTGCAGCCAGGGTGACGGGCAATTCCTCCGCCTCGTTGTAGGCGGGTATAATGATCGCATAAACGGGCGATGCTACGGGCATAAATCCCCCGTGCGGTGAAGGGCTGAAGCGGCGAGAACGTTGATCGCGGATAGGGCGGCCACAGGATGGTCAGTATAAAAGTATCCCAAGCATTCGATATCACATTTAAATTCATGTAGATACACAAAGGTATGCATCAACCGGATGAGCCTTTTTGTTAGAGGTAGCTCTGTGGTACCGCAGATGGAAATCGACCGCTTGGAAAACTGTCATGGTGGACCTCCCGTGGTTGCCATTCAGGATCAGGTTGCCGCCCTTGATTTCACCCCCGAACCTCGTTCAATGTCCGCCTTCCAGTCGAGCACGGCGGTGATGGGGTAATGGTCCGATGGGAACAGCTTTCCTTCGTGGGAACGGTCGATCCGTGCCTCCACCACGCGGAAATGGTCGGAGACCAGAATCCAGTCGATGGGCGCCCGCTCCTCCTGCCGGCCGAAGGCATGAAAGGTAGCCTCATCCTCCCCTGGCGGATGGACCTGCCGGAAGGCATCGATCAACATGGTGTCGCCGGCCAGGAGGCGGTAGGCATCCGACTCCTTGGCGGCATTGAAGTCGCCGGTCACGATGAGCGGGGATGTCCGAAAGATCTGCTCGAGCCATTGACGGAGGCAGCGGGCGTTGCCGACGATGGCCGCCGGGTGATAATCGAAGTGGGTGTTGACGTAGGTCAGCACGGCTCCGGTGGGGCGGCAGGCCAGCCTGGCCCAGCTCACCGTTCGCGGATAGGCGCTGTCCCAGCTCTTGCTGCCGCACACCTCCGGGGTCTCGCTCAGCCAGAAGCAGCCGCTGTCGAGCAGTTCGAAGGCCGCCCGGCGAAACAGCAGCGGGGCCATCTCCAGGGCCGTATCGCCGGGACCTTGCCGATGGATGCCGAAGAAATGGTAATCCGGCAGGCTCAAACGGACGAAATCGGCCTGGGCGTCGTCGCGACACTCCTGGAGACCGAGCAGGTCGGGGCCGAAGGCATGAATCCTGGCAAGGGCGAGATGCCTGCGGTTGTTCCAGTGATTGTCGCCGTCATTGGCGAGACCGTAGCGGATGTTGAAGCTCATCACCTTGATCATGGCAGGCCCCTCCCCCTCGATCATACCGCAGGATGCGCGGCCCGTTCCAGGGCCCGGCGGATCCCCGCGAACTGCTCCGGCCGGCCCGGGTCGGGAAAGAATCCCTGCTCGACGCAGTCCCGATAACACCACTCCGGGGTGGTCTCGGTGCGATAGGTCCAGAAGAACCAGCCGGCGTATTTCTCGAAGGTCAGCAGTTGGGCCGAGGCGTAGCCGCGATAGGCCGCCGACATCTGGAACTCGTCCATTGCCTCCAGGGCATGGTTGAAGGGCCCCTCCGCCCAGAGGGAAACCACCTTGAGGTTCATGCCCAGGCTCCATTCGCCGCAATAGATCTGGTAGCCGGATTCGCGGATGATCTCGTCCGCCTCGGCGCGCCAGTTCACCGCGGCCTTGCGGATATGGCCGAAAATATCGAGGTCGATGTCTTCCCGGACAAAGCATTGGTACCGGTGGATATCGATGGCCACATTGGAGAACTCCGGCTCCTGGAGAAACCCGGCATACTGCCGGAAGGATCGGAAGCCGTCATGGAACACCACCGTCACCCGCTCGGGCGGGCAATGGCGACGGATGCGATGATAGGCGTCAGTGGTGTAGCGCTGCAGCAACTCGGTGGGGACATCCCAGCGCGGCTCGTTGAGCACCTCGATGCCATGCAGCGCCGGATGGTCGGCATAGCGCCGGGCCAATCGCTCCAGCACCTCCAGGGAGTGGCTGATGTACTCCTCGCTGGTATGCCACTCGCAGATGCCCATCATGCCGCCGTTGTCGAAACCGTTCTGACAGCCCGGGGCGGCATGGAGGTCGAGGACCACCCGCAGGCCGAACTCCCCGGCCCACTGGAAGACCTGATCGACGATCGCCAGCCCTCCCACCACGAAGGGATGGCGCACCTCCTGGTAGCGGCGGTGATAGGGATAGTCCTTGCCGAACAGCCAGTGGCCGACCGGCAGGCGCACCGCGTTGATGCCGGCGCGGGCCAGCCAGGCGAAGTCGTCGCGGGTGATAAAGGTGTTCCAGTGATGGTGGAGGCGCCGGGTCGCCTCGGTCTCGCCCAACTCGACGCAATAGGAGGTTTCGTCGGTGGCCTTCAGTCCCTCGAACAGGCTGGGGGTGATCCATTTCTCCAGCACCAGCCAGCCGCCGAGATTGACGCCGCGCAGTTTGCCGCCGGGGAGCCTGTCGCCGTTTTGATGCATCGTTGCGGTCGTCATAAGGGGGGCCTCCTGAACAAGGGGTTACAGTTCCAAGCTGCGCGGGTGAAAAGCGGCGTTATTGGGCATATGGGAAATCGTCAGCAGGGTGGCATCCGGGATCTGGGCACAGATCAGCCGCATCATCTGTTCCTCCTCCTCCGGTTCCAGGGAGTCGAAGGCTTCCTGCAGAAAGATCCACTGGGGCCGATTGAGCAGCAGACGGACCATGCCCAGCCGTTGCAGCTCCTGCCGTGACAGGGTGTGGACCCACTTGTCGCTGTTGTCGAGCTTGTCGATCAGGTTGGTCAGGCCCGCCAGGCGCATCGCCTGCACGATCTCCTCCTCGGACGGAACCCGGCGGGAAGACGGGTAGCAGATGGCGTTGCGCAGGGTGCCGGAGGGCAGATGCGGCCGGGGCGGCATGAAAAAGAGGCGGCCTCGGGCCGGGAGCTCGATGACGCCGCTGCCCCAGGGCCGTATCCCGGCGATGGCACGGAACAGCTTGGCCCCGGTGAAGATGTTGCCGGTGATCAGGACATGCTCGCCCTGGCCGATCTCCATGTTGATGTTCTGCGCCACGACCGTCCCGTCGTATTTGACGATGCTGAGATCGCGAAAGGCCAAGACCGGTCGATCGCCGCGCCGCACCTCGATCACATGATCCGCTTTGGCAAGTTCCGCATCGAGATCATCCAATACCTTCAGCAGGTTCAGAATACGTTCCACCGAGGCGCGCCACTCGGCGATCCCACCGGCGTTGTTGACCGGCCAGGAGAGGGCGGAGGCCATGTGCTGGAAGGCCTGGGCGGATTGCATCAGTGTGCCCAGGGTGATTTTTTCCAGGATATAGCGAGGGGAGGAAACCAGGATCGGGAAGGCCATGGAGAACACGGAATAGCCGGAGGTGAACATCAGGATATTGCGCCATGCCTTGGTCTGGTCGTTCCAGATCAGCCGTATCTTGTGGAACAGTTCATGAAACTGGTGCCGCTCATAGGCCTCGCCCCGGATCAGGGCGATGGCCTGGCTGTTCTCCCGCGCCTCCAGCAGACTGGCGCGGAAATTCGCCTCCGCCGACTGCCGCTGGTTGGTGGCGCCGGTCAGGGGCCGGCTCACCTGCCAGCCGAGCCAGGAGGCGGTCGCCGCGTACACGATCGCGATCCAGACCAGATGGCCGTAGACGGGGAGCCGGACAAATCCGAGGTCGAGGGTCACCACCCCCGAGAGCGACCACAGCACCTGGGTGAAGCCGACCAGCATCAGGATGCTGTAAAACAGCGAGTGGGCCATGCCGACCGCCGACTCGGTGGCGATGCGGCAGTCCTCGGCGATCCGACCGTCCGGGTTGTCGTGCTCGCCCGGCAGATGGGAGATCAGATAGTGGGCACCGTCCTTCATCCAGCGGGTGAAGACATGCTCGGTCATCCAGTCGCGCCAGTAGATCATCAGGTTGCGCTTGACGAACAGGTGCGATCCGGTCAGGACGATGCCGCAGACGAAGAGGATCGCCAGTTTGCCGACCTGGGTCAGGAGATCGGTCATGGAGTGCTGCTCCAGGGCGTTGAACAGCCCCGCGCTCCACCTGTTGAGCAACACCGCCATGACCATCTGCAACATGGTCAATGCCGCCAGGAGCAGAGCGGCGCCCCGAATCGTCCGCTTGTGCTCCGAACACCAGAACTGCCTTGCCAGCCGAAGGAATTCGACCAAAAAATGGCGGGAGTCAGGCATGGGGGATCAAGTTCTCCAGGTTGAAAGAACGCCGGTCAACGGCGGGTTACATCGTGTGTGGCGACAAGGTGGGCAAGGCATCGAGATGCCGCCGGACCGTCTCTCCGCTGAATCCATGGTTCTCTATGACCTCCCGGTAAAAATCGGCGCTGGGCTTCGGCGTGCGGCGGAAGGTCCGGAAATCGACCGCCACCAGGCCGAAACGGGGGATGAAGGAGGTCCACTCGTAATTGTCCATCAGCGACCAGTGGAAGTAGCCCCGTACATCCACCCCGCGCTCCATCGCCTCATGGAGCGCGGAGAGATGCAGCGCCAGGTAGACGATGCGGAAACGGTCATCGTCGGCGGCGCAGCCGTTCTCGGTGATGTAGACGGGATAGTCGCCCAACCGCTCCAGGTTGGCGATCAGCCCCTCGGGATACATTTCCTCCAGGTAGAACTGCATCGGAATCATCCGCAACTTTTTGTGGCGGAAGCGGGGGCCATCCAGCCGGGCGAGGCGGGCATCGACCATGTGGCGGGTATAGTAGTTGACGCACCAGCAATCGAGGGCGCCCTTGACCTCTGGGGCGTATTCGGCATCGACGCCCGGATAGACCAGCTCCCCGGTGCGCAGGGCGTGGAAGAAGAACTCGTTGGTGGTGAAATCGGCGAAATCGGTCATGCGCCGGTCCAGGGTATCGTGGAAACGGCGCGGAAACCAGTGGATGAAGGCATGGGCGCTGCTCACCGGGGCGGTCGAGTGCTGCTTGATCAGGTGGTAGCCCAGGGCATGGGCGCGCAGCATGTTGAACTTGAGGGGAGCGATTGCCGGCCCCGCCGTCAGCCCGCCCCACTGATTGAACTCGTTGATCACGTTCCAGCCGCTGACAAAGGGACTGATGCGGGGCAGGAGAAAGGTGAGATAGCGCTCGAAATAGCGGCGGTTGTCGGCCTTGCCGAAGCCCCCCAGCTGGTCGAACCAGAGGGGATGGGTGAAGTGATGCAGGGTGACGAAGACCCGGATGCCCTTCTGCACCAAGCGTTCCAGGAGATCGAGGTAATGGGCCACCGCGTCGTGGTCCCACTGCCCGTCCAGGGGTTCGATCCGGCTCCATTCGATCGACATCCGATAGGCCTGGTGGCCGAGGGCGGCGACCAGGTCCACATCCTCCCGATAAAGCCGATAGTGGTCACAGGCCTTGCCGGAGGGGGCGCGTCGTGTGCGTTCCGGGTCTCCCGCGTAAAATTCCGCCGCTTGCTCCCTGTGCCACGCCTGGGAGTGGGTGTTGTCGCCCTCGATCTGATGGCCGGCGGTGGCGCTGCCCCAGAGAAAACCGTCGGGAAAACGGATGAGCGGCAGACTGAAGACATCGTACATACTCGCTCCCCTTGGAGGATCGTAACAAACCGAAGCCGTGGTCGAAGGCTGGAGAAGTACCCATCTCCACCGCCCTTCCACTGTCGACAGGACATGATAAATTGGTATATAAAACCGGCGTTCCAGTCAATAACCTTTTGAGAGTGAAGAAAAATGCCGTCAACAAGCCGGTACGCCGGCTATGTGCAGCTGACGAACCGGCTCTTCTCGCTTCGACAAGATTCATTGTATCACGAAGCAAGTTGACGCCGCATCCTTTCCAACAAAAATTGGATATTTAATATATTCGACAAATCGACATTTATGACGAATATATGTCTATATATCTTTATAATCGTCAGATAATGCGATATACTGAATCCAGTCTACGGAGGACTCTCGATGAAGATTGAAGGATTATTGACGGACGAGGCGATTCTGGCAGAGCTGGGCGGGCGCCTTGTGCAGCGGCGGCTGGAACTTCAGCTCACGCAACAGATGTTGGCGGAGCAGGCGGGCGTATCGAAGCGGACGGTAGAGCGTATCGAGGCCGGGGCCACGGCGCAGCTGTCGACGCTGGTCCGGATCCTGAGGGTACTGGAACTGTTGGATCGGCTGGAAGCACTGGTGCCCGCGGCCGGGCCGCGGCCGATGGACCTCGTCAGACTGAAAGGCAAGGCGCGGAAGCGGGCCAGTGGAAAGAGGAAACCTGCGGATGAGGAGCCGTGGCATTGGGGTGACGAAACATGAGCACGACGGCAAAGGTCAACCTGTGGGGACGGACAATCGGTGCGGTGTCACTGGCAGATGGAGCCGCGACCGCGACGTTTGAATATGACAGGGCGTTCATCAACAGCGGCATCGAGGTGGCCCCGCTGCTGATGCCGCTCTCCAGCCGGCTTTACTCCTTCCCGGCGCTGCAACCGGAAACTTTCCACGGTCTTCCGGGGCTTTTGGCGGATTCTCTGCCGGACCGCTTCGGCAATCTGTTGATCGATGCCTGGCTTGCCCGGTCCGGACGCCTGCCGGAATCGTTCAATGCGGTGGAACGCCTGTGCTATACGGGTTCGCGCGGCATGGGGGCGTTGGAGTATGCACCGGCAATCCGATTGGCCGCCCCCGGCACCTCCCGTATCGAAGTCGACAAACTGGTCGAGCTGGCTTCGGAGGTTTTGACCCATCGCAACAACCTGCAGGGTTGGCTTGACGAGGAAGGAAAGGAAACGGCACTCCGGGATATTCTGCGGGTCGGTACTTCGGCGGGCGGGGCGCGGGCCAAGGCGGTGATCGCCTGGAATCCGCAAACGGGCGAAGTCCGCTCAGGGCAGGTAAAGGCGGGCAGCGGGTTCGAATACTGGTTGATGAAGTTCGACGGGGTCAGCGGCAACAAGGATAAGGAGTTGGAGGATCCAAGGGGATACGGTGCGATCGAGCACGCCTATTGCCGGATGGCGGTAGACGCCGGAATCACCATGAGTCCGTGCCGCCTGTTCGAGGAGAACGGGCGCCGCCATTTCATGACCAAACGGTTCGACCGGTTGGATGGCGGGGGGAAACTGCACATGCAATCTCTTTGCGGCATGGCGCATTATGATTTCAACCAGGCGGGAGCGTACGGCTACGAGCAGGCGTTGCAGGTCATCCGCCGGCTGGAGTTGCCGATGGCCGCCACCCTGGAGCAGTTTCGGCGGATGGTTTTCAATATCGTCGCCCGTAACCAGGATGATCATGTCAAAAACATTGCCTTCCTGATGGACCGGTCGGGAAACTGGTGTCTCTCCCCCGCGTTCGACATGACCTACAGCTATCAGCCTGGCGGAAAATGGACATCGAGCCATCAGATGACGATGAATGGCAAGCGGGGCGATTTCACTCTCGCGGATTTCAAGGCGTGCGCAAAGGGCGCTTCGATGAAGCGCGGACGTGCGGAATCAATCATTGCCGAGGTGAGGGGTGTTGTGACGCGATGGCGGGACTATGCGGATGAATCGCGCGTACGTCCGGAGCAGCGGGACAAGATACAGGCTGCCCTGAGACTTTACATGAAGTAGGAATCAGGAATTGGGAACTCCTAATTCCTGATTGATACCGGCTTCAATATCGCCTTGAGATCGACAACTCCGGGCAGCTGTTTCTGGCCCCGCATGATCCGCTCGGTCTGCTCCCAGCCCTTTTCATCGATTGTGCCGATGGCGACGGCAGCATCCGGCTGAATGAGTTCGCGGGTGATCTGCAGCTGCTCTTCGAGGATCGGGCGCGGCGTGTCCGGATCGTATTTCAGCAGGGTTGTGATGGCTTCCTCCTGATTTTTCGGATCAAGCGCCTCCTGCCACCCGGCCAGCAGGGCGGCGAGGAACCGCTGCACCAGTTCGGGTCTTTCCGTCAAGGTCCGGGCCTCGGTGACGACGCAGTTGGCGACGAATTTGACCCCGAAATCCGCCGGATTGAAAAAGGCGGTCCCCTCCCCCTCCTTGCGCAGCTGCGCCGCGATCAGCGGTCCCTGGGCATTGCGATAGACCGGCCAAAACTGGACCTGGCGCCGGTAAAACGGGGTATAGTCGTAGCGGACGCTGAAGAGCTTCACATCGGTACTGCCCAGCCCGGCTTCGGCCAGCAGGGTGTTCATGATGGTCTCGTCGTTGCCGCCGAAGGTGACGCCGATGACTTTTCCCCGCAGATCGGCAAGTTTGTCGATCTGCATCTCCTCCGGGCGATACATCCATTGCAGCGGATTGACCTGGAACAGCTGGGCGATCACCACCACCGGCGCCCCCTTGGCCCGCGCCCGCAGCACCTGGTCGGCGGAGGCCTCGCCGAAATCGGCGTAGCCGAGTTCCAGTTCCCTGATCGCATCCCGCTCCGGCCCGCCGGCCTTGACCTCCACATCCAGCCCGGCCTTTTCGAACAGACCGTGGGTTTCGGCATACAGGGCGCCGACCACGCTGACGTTGCGGAGCCACTTCAGGCGATACACGACCTTATCACCAGCCCGGGCGCTGGTGGCGACCAGCAGCGCCATTACCACCATGAGACTGGCAGGCAGGATGAGAGTTCTGGCTTTGTTGTTCATCGTTGCTCCTTCTTTAGTACCTTAGAAATTCATTTCTAGTTTTTAAATGAATTTCGTGAAGGTACTTATACCCCCTTGTGGGGTGTTGACATGAGAGGTCCGGTCGAATCCCGTATCCAGCGGAGGGCAGTCACCTCCCGGTCCAGGCCCGTTTGATGATCGCCCCCAGCGACTCCAGCAATGCCTGGTAGACGGCGATGGTGATGCCGATCAGGAACAGGGCGATAAGGATCTTGCCGAGATCGCTTTGATAGAGGGCGATCCGGATATTGTAGCCGATGCCGGCATTGGCGGCGATGAATTCCCCGACGATGGTCCCGGCCATGGCCAGGGTGGCGCTGCCGGCGATGACGGTGGTCAGCTGCGTCAGGTTTTCGAAGGTCCGGATCTTGACCTCCAGTTGCCAGCGCATGCGGCCGGTGGCCCGGTAGAAGTGTTCGATATCGTCCACCGGCTTGGACATGATTCCCAAGACGGAGAGCAGCACCGGGAAATAACAGATCATCGCCGCGATCAGCAGGCGGGTGAGAAACCCGTCGCCGAGCAGGATGAAGAGGATCGGCGCCAGCGCGACGATGGGGTAGGCCTGAAAATTATAGGCGGCGACCTTGATGAACGAGCCAAGCCAGGTGGACTGACGGCCGGAGATGCCGATCACCAGCGCCATGACCACCGAGAGGATCTGGCCGATCACCGCCACCGTCATGGTGTTCAGGGTGGCGAGGCTGTACTGGCGGTATTCGGCGATCAGGGTATGGAAGATGCCGGAGGGGGACGGAATGACGTAATCGGAGAGCGCCAGGCTGTATTTCAGCGCCATCAGGACGCCGAGAAACAGGAAGTAGATGATGAAGAACTGGAAGACGCGTCTAGGCAGCATTCATGATCTCCAGCAGGGTCGCATCCAGGGCCGCACGGGAAAGGTTCTCTTTTTTCCGGATGTTGCAGCCTTGAATCATGATGGTCTGTGGCGTCTTGCCCCGGCCGCGGAAGACCAGGATCGAATCGCAGAACTTGGCGACCTCCATGACATTGTGGGAAATATAGATGAAATAGCGCTGGGGGAACATCGCCTTGATGGCCAGAATGATCTTTTCCCGGGTCAGTTCATCGACGTTGGCCAGGCTTTCGTCCATGATCAGCAGATCACAGTCCTGCAGCAGGTAGCGGATCAGATTCACCCGGTTCTGTTGTCCCATGGAAAGCTGGTCGAACCGGGAATCGATGCACTCGGCCAGGCCGCATATCTCCACCAGTTCGTTCATGCCGGCAAGCATCGCCGGCGGGATGACCCGCGTCAGATGACGGCCCACCCCGGACCAGCCGGGAAGCCGCTCCTTATTGTGTGAATAGAGGAGGGCGCCGAGCCCGTCGGTTGCGACCCTGCCGGAGGATCTTTCGATGTCGCCGGTGATGATTTTCGCCAGGGAGGTCTTGCCCACCCCCGAAGGCCCGAAGAAGGAATGAAACCCCGGTGCCGCCAGTTGAAACGACACATCGGTAAAGAGCGGCTGTTGGGCTCCGGGATACTTGAAGGCAACATTGTCGAGAATCAGGGACATCCTATGGCCTTGAAAACTGAGGA
>JROS01000071.1 GCA_000769715.1 Desulfobulbus sp. Tol-SR | reverse complement strand
TTTCTGTGTGAATATCCATCTTCACAGCATAACCGTCAATCCGTGTTTGTTCAAGTTATATGTGGACAGACACTAATTGAGCATGGTGCCGAGAGTTCGACCATAATCCTGGCATGCCTTTCTCCCCTCGTCGGAGTCGACGCCGCTCTCACGCAGGTCGAATGGGCCGAGGTTGGTCATGTCCATGGCAAAGACATGTTCCATCGTGTCAAAGATGACTCCGGGCGCCTCGCCACTGTGGGTACTTGATCCGAAGGCCCCACCAACCTTCCCCTTGAGCCCCGCTTTCTCAGCCAGGAAAAGGAACGTCTCGAAGTTCCTTGTCATGCTCTTATGATAGGTTGGGCAGCCGAAGATATACCCATCAAACCCTTCGAGGTCTTTTTCACTTTTGATATCGACGATTTTCTTCATTTCCACGACATTTCCACTCAGGCGTACCCCCTCCGCGATGTACTCCCCCATGGTTTCTGTCTTACCGGTCCTGCTGTAATACGCTACGAGTACCTTCTTCATACGATCTCCCCTTGTTGAGTGTGGGCACGATACTTTTTCGTGCGGTGACGGCTTGATTTCTCTTGATACGGGTGGACGACGTTTTGATTATAATCGATAATGATTTTCATTATGATCTATTTACCAAAAATAGCAACGAATCTCAAATGCAAAAAATTCCTGCTATTATTTTTTTTGACAATATATTGTAAAATCAAATCACTAGATTACCTAATTATACACATCATTTGTGAAATTTCATTCTGGCATCAAACACCCCCATCGCGGCCAGGTCGAGCCGCATGACAGCGAACGCATCGGCGCCAGGCACCATCCGGCTGCCGATGACGATGGAAGATCTTGATCGCCGGTGGTACATTGTCTGATGTTGAATGCGTTTCAATCAGGGGTTGGTGCATGGCGCCAGGACCAAACCGAACAGTGGCTCAGCCCAGGGAGGACTGAATGTCGAACGACGAAATATATGACGTGATCATCATCGGTGGCGGACCGGCCGGGCTTACCGCCGGCATTTATGCCAAACGCGCCGCGCTGAAGACCGTTCTCATCGAACGCGGGGTCTTCGGCGGGCAGGTGGCCATCACCAAGGGGGTAGAGAACTATCCTGGATTTATCGAGATCGGCGGATTCGAACTGTGCGAGAAATTTCTCGACCATGCCAAGGCATATGACCTCGAGATACTGCAGAGGGAAGTCGTGGCAACGGAACCGGGAGTTGAATACCATTCGGTTCGCCTGGACGACGGGACGGTTTTACAGGCCCATGCCGTCATCCTGGCGGCAGGAGGTACCGCCAAAAAGTTGAACACGCCGGGAGAACTGGAAAACTTCGGCAAAGGGGTATCCTATTGCGCGACCTGCGACGGCTTCTTTTTCCGGGGCAAGACCGTCGCTGTCGTCGGCGGCGGCGATACCGCCCTCGAAGATGCGCTGTATCTGGCAAAGATCACCGAGAAGGTCTATCTCATCCATCGCCGCGATGCCTTTCGGGGCAGCCGCATCCTGCAACAGCGGGTGTTTGCCGAGCCGCGGATTGAACTGATCCTGGATACGGTGGTCACCCGAATCAATGCCGACGCCGCCGGGGTGTGCGGCATTTCGCTGCAGAACCGGCAGACCGGAGCGGAAAGAGAAGTGGCGATCGAGGGGGTGTTCATCTTCGTCGGTTTTGCGCCGAACAACCAGATGGTCCCCGCCGGCATCAAAATCAACACCGCCGGTTATGTCATCACCGATGAAAAATGCGAAACCAGTATCGCCGGGGTGTTTGCAGTGGGGGATCTCCGCCAGAAGTATGCCAACCAGATCGTGCTCGCCGCGGCCGACGGCTGCACTGCGGCCCTGGCGGCGGCCCATTACGTGGAAACCCGCAAAGGGGCGGCGAAGTGAATTCGATTGTCGAGCGGGACTGATCGCGACGGCAATGCCGGTCAACCGGCATTGCCCGCCGCAACGCGGGCGGGCGCGCCGGCGACAAGCGACCGCAGAGGCTGTCGGCAATCACTCATGGGTCACCCTGTAGACTTCTTCAATCGTGGTGATTCCCTGGAGCACCTTCATCGCCCCATCCTGACGCAGCGTGATCATCCCCTCGGCAACCGCCTGCTGTTTGATGAGATTGGCGTCGGCGGTGTTCAGGACCAGACTTTTCATTGACTGACTCATCAGCAGCAATTCAAAGATGCCGCAGCGCCCCCGGAAACCGGTATGGTGGCATTTGCTGCAGCCGCGCCCCCGATAGACCTTCCGCCCCGAGCCGACAATGCTGTCATCGAGGCCGAGTTTGGCCAGTTCTTCCGGCAGCGGGGTGTATTCCTCCTTGCACTGAATGCAGATCATCCGCACCAGTCGCTGAGCGAGGATGGCGTTGATCGACGATGACAGGAGGAAGGGCTCGATACCCATGTCGATCAACCGGGTAATGGCGCTGGCGGAATCATTGGTATGGAGGGTCGAAAACACCAGATGTCCGGTCAGGGCCGACTGGATGGCGATTTCCGCCGTTTCCAGATCGCGGATCTCACCGATCAGGATAACATCCGGGTCCTGCCGGACGATGGAACGTAGGCCGGAGGCAAAGGTCAGATCGATCGCCGGGTTGACCTGGACCTGACCGATGCCGCTGATCTTGTACTCGACCGGATCCTCGATGGTGATGATATTGATGTCGGTCTTGTGAATCGTGGTCAAGGCGGCATACAGTGTCGTGGTCTTGCCGGAGCCGGTCGGGCCGGTTACCAGGACAATACCGTGGGCCGCATGTATTTCTTCGGTGAACGGCTGCAGCCGGTCATCCGGCATGCCGAGTTCGGAAAGGGATATCAGCACCGACGATTTATCGAGCAGACGCATGACCACCCGTTCCCCGGCCGAGGTCGGCAGGGTCGAGACACGCACGTCGATTTCCTTGTTGCCGATCTTCAACTCGATCCTGCCGTCCTGGGGCAGCATCTTGACATCGATCTTCAGCTTGGCCAGGATCTTGATGCGCGACACCAGGGCCGACTGGACATGCTTGGGCGGACTGAGCATGTCGTAGAGGATCCCGTCGATCCGCTGCCGGATCTTGAGGCTGTTGGCATACGGTTCGATATGGATATCGGAGGCATTGCTCCGCACCGCCTGCGAGAACATGAAATTCACCAGGCGGATGACCGGTTCCTCGCTGGTATCGTCGAGCAGGTCGCCAACCTCCTCGATCGCTGAAAACAGGGCCTCGGGATCTTCGTCATGAATATCCTGCATCACCTCTTCAGCGGTATTATGACTCATGTCATAGGCGTAATTGATGCTGTTCAGAATCGACTGGGAGGGGCAGAGGACCGCCCGGGCCGCCTCCCAACCGAGTATCCGCCGTACATCATCCAGTTCCTGATAGAGGAAGGGATCATTGATGGCGATATAGGCATCATCGCCATAGGCAACCGGCACTATCTTGAATTTTTTCAGGAAACCGATGGTCAACCTGGAAGTGAAGTCGCTCTGGATCTCGGTGGGGAGCACCGGGACATATTCCATATCGAACTGGATTGCCAGGGCCTCCAGCAGATCAGCTTCATCGATCTCCTTATGCCTGATGAGGATATCGCCGATCCGGCCGCCACCGGATGCCTGGTCTTCCAGGGCGGCCTGGAGGGCGGAGGAGGAGATATATCCCCTGTCCACGAGTTGCTCTCCAAGCCTCTTGGCCTGATATGAAGCCGCCACCGGTGGTTCTTCACCGGCGACAGTTTCAGCTCGCGACTGCCCCCCGATCTCCTCGACGACAACGGTGGTGTCGATCTCACACAAAAATATGTTTTTGCATTTCGGACAC
Source organism: Desulfobulbus sp. Tol-SR (assembly GCA_000769715.1). Taxonomy (GTDB): domain Bacteria; phylum Desulfobacterota; class Desulfobulbia; order Desulfobulbales; family Desulfocapsaceae; genus Desulfoprunum. The sequence continues at coordinate 22,092 of JROS01000071.1, read as the reverse complement.
TTGACATGCCTGCCGACATACAGGTCATCGACCGAACCTTTCAATCCACAGTGGGGGCATTGCATTTTCATCGCCAGACTCCCGCTCGGCCAGGCGTCCTGACACCCCTCACCGACAGGCCCCGTAAACCGCAGGCCACAGTCGATTCAGCCAAATTGTGTCGTATATTCAATTGAACAGCCATACGCTATACATATCCTTCCGTCCCTTTCTTTCAGGTGCATCGAGAGATTGAGGCCGCAATTTCACATCGCCCCGCCCGTGGTTGGATCAGGTTGACGAGGCATCATCTTTCTCTGACTGCTCTTCTGCAATTTCTCAATATTGTCCTGGGCAATCCGCACCAAAGGCAGTCCTGCCTTACTGGGGTCGGTCGAGGTGGGTGCGATCGATGCCGTTCCCGTGGCAATGACCGCCTGATACATCTTGAGTGCCTCTGCCGGTTTCTTTTCCGATTCGTAGACGACGCCGAGGTTCAACAAGGCATAGGGGTTCTTCGGATCATTGTCCAGAGCCTTGACGAAAAATTCCTTCGCCACCTGATAATTGCCCTTCACCAGCTTCTCAAAGCCCATTTCGGTCAGCGCCATGCTGTGCTCGGTATTCACCACCTTTCGGCCCTTGTCATGGAGCTGCGGCACCTCTCTGCCGACCTCGCCTTCCTTCTTCAAGGTCATGCCGGACAAGTCCGCAGGGTTGCGGATGATATGCGGGGTGATGAAAATGAACATATTGGTGGTGGCACTGGATTTGGAATTGGATTTGAACAGCCGGCCGAGCAGCGGGATATCCCCCAGGATCGGCACGCTCGTTTCGCCGTCGGAGGCATCCTGGCCGATGATGCCGCCGATGACCACCGTATCGGTATCGTTGAGAATAACGGTCGTGTCGGCTGTTCGCTTCAGGGTAACGGGACGGTAGTCACCGGTATTTTCTTTCACTTTGATGACCTCGGTCTGGATCTCAAGACGCAGGGTATCCGCCCGATTTATATGCGGGGTGATCGTCATTTTGGTGGAGACATCCTTGTATTCATACGAGTTGAAAACCTGGTTGTCCGTCCCTTGGGTCTGTTCTTCCCTGGTGAGATAGGGAATATTTTCGCCGACGCTGATCTCAGCCTTTTTGTTGTCGGTGGTGAGGATCTGCGGGGTCGAGATGATGTCGACGGCACTATCGTTCTTAAATGCCCGCAAAATTGCCGCTATGTTGGGGAAGGTGATCCCACCTATTTTTATTCCCTGTTTCAGGACGCCAAAAGAAAAACCGCTTGGCAGGAGGCTGGGGTCCTCACCGTCTATACCACCGAGGACCTTGAAGTCATCACTGGTGAAGCCCGACACCAGCTGTCCGGTACCATCGTCGAAGGTGCCGCCGGTGATCCACTTAACCCCGACCTCAAAGTTCTTGGTGGTGTCGACCTCCATGATCAGGGCCTCCAGATAGACCATGCGCCGCGGGATATCGAGCTTTTTGATCACGTCCTCGATAACCCGGTACTCTTCCTTCGAGGCAGTGATGACGAGGGAATTGGTTTCGGGATCGGCGGTGATCTTGACATCCTTGGAGATCGCCGGCATCTGCACGGCTGTGGCGTCATCCTTGCCGCCGGATTTGGTGCCCTCGGGCAGGACATTGAGGACTTTGATCAGCTCCGCGGCACTGGCATTCTGGAGATAAAACACATGAATATTGCCTTCTCCCCGTTCAACCTCCGTATCGAGCATCGCAACCAGACCTTTTATTCGTTCAATATCGGTGGTGCTTGCGACCACGACCAGGGAATTGATCCTCTCGTACGGCACAACCTTGATCGATGCCGCCACTGAAGCCGCGTCTTTTCTGGCCCCACTCTGCTGGTAAATGGAGCCGATTACCTTGGCAACCGCCTCGGAGGTCGCGTGTTTCAAGGGGATGACCGCCATATCCTCCTTGAAGAACTCCACATCGATGGCCTCGATGATGGCGAGCAGCCTCTGCATGTTGGACAGTGTTTCAGTGACGATCAAGATTCCGGATTGTGTGTGGGCAACCATCACGGAGGTTTTGGAAACCAGCGGGGTCAACACTTTTTTCATGTCTTCCGGCGAGCTGTATTTCAACGGGATCAACTGGGTCACCACCCGGTCCTCCGGCGCCGCGGTGATTCCATCCAGCTGGGTCTCGATGTTCTGGGACCTGGCATCCGCCGAAGGCAATATCTTGATGATCGAACCGGCAGTGACAGTGGTGTAGCCATGAACGTCGAGAACGGATTCAAAGACACGATAGGCCTCATCTTCCGAGATCTTGGTCGGGGAAACGATTGTCACATTTCCCTGCACCGATTTATCGACAACAAAATTTTTACCTGTTAATTCACTAATATACTTTATAAACACCCGAATATCGACATTATCGAAATCAATGGTGATAAACCGCTGATGGCCACTTTCGCCCGCCGGTTGATCAATTTCGGCCGTTTCCTCAACCCCATACACCGGCGCGCTTGTCAGACCGATAAAGATGATGAAAACGAGAAGTCGCTCAATGAGTAATCGATTCATAACGGTTTTGAATTATTGTGAAGGTTGTCCCGGAAGAGGAGTATATGTTCTCCGATTCGGCCGGATTATCCTGGGGCGTCTTCCAGGTGGAGCTGGCTGGGGGTTCTCGAACTGCTGCGGCTCTGCCCCCTGCAACTCCGGCTCGACGGTCCGGGGTGCCATCCCCGGCAACATCTGGCCCTGTCGCGCTGCAGAAGCAGCCGCTGGAGTTGGTGTCATCGGCGTATATTTGGCAGCTTCGGTCATGTCAAGGACTTCATCCCTGCCATTGGAGGTCAGGACAACCTTTTTTCTCAGTATTTCTTTGACCTCCGCCCCCTGCACAACATCACCCTGCTGATATATATCCTGATTTTTCGTTTCTTTTTCGAGGATAATCGCCCTGCTCTCCTCACCGGCGCTGACTATGGTTCCCATCAGAACAAGCGAGAGAGATGTCGGCTGCAGATCTGCGGCCGACTGCCCGCCGGCTGATTTCGTTTTGTCGGCGGAAGGCGGGGGCCCGAAGAGATTGCGTTCGAGGACCTTGCGGACATTTTCGTCGGCGGTGCGTTGAGTTGAAGAAGCCTCTACCTGCTTCTTTTGCGGCACCTGGGGAACAACGGCGGTTTTTTCGACCGGGGCTCGCAGCTTCCTCTCAACCACAGTATAAAACCCCTCAACCGCCGATACACAAGCCAGGGTGATCAGCAACAGAGGAAGAAAGGTTGAGATCCGGATTTTCATTATGCTGAACCTCAATAGCCAAACTGGAATGCCGGGTTCTGTAAATTTCCGGCAACCTGAAAGGGAATTGTCGTTTTTTTAAACTGTTTTTGTAAATATATCAACTCATTACGAGCTGAAATATTATCTCTCGTATAGGCTGCCTGCAGCGCAAAATCTCCCTTGGCGGTCACATTGCTCAGGTACCATGGGGTGATCATTTGTACCATGCCGGTAAAATCGGCAGTCATTTCAATCCCATTTGCCTTCCCTCTCACGATTTGCAATCGATGTTTATCATACTGGATATTCATCTCGACCTGCTGCAGGTCGATCTCCTTCATGGCAAGCACAGGCTGCAACAGAGCGATTTTTCCTTCCCGCAGTTTGACTTTGCCAACCGCCTTTCCATCAAGGTACTGATTTACCACGGCCGAATAGGTTCCGGTGTAATCAAGTCGACCTGAGAGATTCCGCCCCAGCGTTTCATTGACAGGCTTCATCGCCGACAGGTCCAGATTCTGTATCGTCAACGGATCAAGGGAAAATTGACGGTTGCCCTGCCCGGCCTGCAAAATCCCGCTGAAATTACTGGAATAACTCTGTCCGCTCAAAACGAATATACTGCCGAAATCTCGCCATGGGGAAGAGAGATTGAGCGAACTCAGTTCAAACAACGGCGTATTCGGACCGTCCGGCAACAGGAATGCAACTTTATCAAAACGGATTCCGAACGGGAATTCATAGGTGATTTTTCCTATCGTGCACTTGGTGCCATTGAACAGACTCTCAGCTTTTCTTATGCAATACTCTTTGAATTCCTTCTCCGGAAAGCGGACATAGAGCAACACTGCACTCAAAACAACCGCATAGCTGCAATAGAGGAACCATCGAATACTCGCCGCCGATCCTGTTGTCATGTCCCAGCCTTTTCGATATAGGTGACAATCTGCATGGTCACATCGATATATCCTTTGGTCTTGCCGCTTTCCTGAATCGCAATTCGCCGAAGGCTGACGACATTTTCAGTCGATTCAACCAGTTTGAGGAAATTTACGAGCCCTTCCAACGTGGCTTCCTGCAATTTCAATTCAACCAGCGATTCCTGCAGAGGACCTTCGCCGGTTGCGACCGAAGGCTTCATGTACTGGATGGCATCCTTGATTTTTGCCTGATCCGCCATTCTGTCCACATACGTAAAAAGTGCAAAATCGCGGGATCTTTTTGCCAACCGGTCCTTGATTCCCCCTTCCCGTTTTTTGACCAGCAGATAATCCTGCCGTAATTTCTTTATCTGCTCCAGATCCTCCTGCCTTTGCTCAACGGAATTCTGCAGCCGGGCCCGGGCATCAACGTATGGGGAAACGAGTAATTGATAGACAAAAAAGAGCAGCAGAACGATCGACACGCCCAGCAGCAGTATTTTCTGCCGGTACTCCAGCTGATCGAATCCGCTTTTCTCGCGGAGAGTCTGCAGGTCCGGAAATGACGGGCGCGTTCCCATTCTGTTACTGCCTCAGTACAAGTTTTATCTCGAAATCGATCGTCCCGCTTTTCACCGATGAATTGGCAGAGCTGATTTCCACCTTCGAAAAATATGGGGATTTTTCCAGTTCCTTTTGAATCGAATCGACAATATTGAACGTTTCGGTTGTTCCTCTCAGGCGGACATCACTCTGGTCGGCGGTCAATTTGACGATCTGCACCTGCAAAGCGGGTGGAATCCGAGCGGATATCTCGGCCAGAAGATCCAGCAGTCCCAACCCGCCATTGGTTGCGCCTCCGGCCATATACGCATTTTTGGCCTCGTCGATCCGTACCTGTATCTGCTGCACAGGATTGACAATCCGCTTCACATCCGGCAGGGTCTGGGTGAAGATTTCACGTATCTGGGTGTCCAAGGCCCTTTGTTTCTTCTTCAACTGGGCATGATCATGCCAGATGAAGGCGACGATCAGCAGTGCCAGCACAGCCAGCGGTATCGCGGCAAGCCGTGTATATCTGCGCAGTTGTTGAGTCGATCCTTTCTTCCTGAATGCATCCTTTCTGAAATTGAACTCCCGGCCCTGTTTCCCTGGCGACAGAGCGAGGGCCAAGGCTCTGTGCATCACCCCCTGGTGCCGGCAGGAGATCGCTTCATCCGCCACTTTCAGCAACGGTAATGCCAGCAGATCGCAGCTTTTGACCTCGAGACTCAAGGTCGTCTGCAGCGCCTCAGCCAACCCGGGATACGTCACGAGAGGGCCGGCGAGATACAGCGGGATATCCTGGCCCCGCATGCCGATCCTTGCCGCCTGGATCGCCTGCCGCACAGACCGGACAAAGGTTGCGAAAACGGTCGAGAGGTTCTCGGGGCGGAGCACGGAGATCCCGCGACCGTCTTCCGTCAGCCCGAAACCTGCCTGGAGTGCGGTATCGAAGACCAGCGGCCGCATGACGGCAATCTTCCCTGCCAGGATCACCACCAGCACCGCCCGACGGAAGCCGACATCGAGGTAATAGTAATCTTCCGGAACGTCGGCAAGACCGCTGATCGCGTTGGCGCCGAATGTCCCGCTGATCCCGATGATCTCCGGATCACACGACTGACCTTGCAGAAACTGCAGTTGCCCGGCAAGAAAGGATTTCTCGGCCATTGCCGTGATTATCCCTGCTTCGCGCTCTTTACCGCTGGCAAACAGATAGTCGAACACCATCCTGTCCGCCTCGACAGGAGCATTTTCGGCGAGTTCTCCCGGCAGGATCTTGTTGATCTTGCGGGCATCGGTGAAAGGAAAATTGAAGTTGCGGTAGTAAAAATATTCCGCCCCCAGGGCGACCCGACATTCCCCTGTGGTGTATCCGACCTGGGCGATAACCTCGGCGACCGCCGTTTCAACGGATTGCAGCCCGACATCGGCACATCCGCAGGCCGTCACCTCAAGGGACTTGGCCACCGGCCGCACCAGTACCCCGGTTACGAGATCATCGTGAATATCAAGGGCAAAAACCGTATTCGCCATCAGTTCACTCTACCCTTCGGTTCAATTCAATAATTTTTCCCTGCTGTGCCCTGCGGATCACTGCGGTAACCTTCCGTTTCATCGTATCAAAACTCCCCTCAGCTACAATGGAAAAATAACTGCTTGCCATGGTTAAGGATGCAGCATCAATCACCACATCCCCAGGCCATGACGGTACGTTCAGATACCATGCGGCGGCCTCCGACAGGAGATCCTGATTTTCCTTCTGCCGCCGGAACTCGTCCAGACTTGCGGCCAGTTCCCTGGTAATCTGAGGATTCAACGCCTGTATCACCTCCGGCGCTGCCGTATTGAGGTTGATTTTGCCGTCGTCGCCGTACACCGTCACATAATCTTTCAAGGCTTTTTTGCCTTCAACCCCATAGAACAGGGCCCGGGTGATACCCTTGACCAGCAGTAGATCGTCGATAAAATTCATGGGACCGTTCTGACAGGCATATCCGGGGGAGAGTAACTGATAGTAGCTGCTCTCGGCCCCGAATTCCAACTCCATGTCATCGGTGTCGAGCCAGTCGACGAGTGAATCGACGATTCCCCTCGCCTCAGTCTCGTCCTGCACGGCGAATTCCCCTGATATCAGCAGGTTGGTCAATATCTCCCGGGTGCCGGTGCCGATCGCGCCGCTCGCGATGAGGCTGTTGATCTGCACCTTTCCCGACAGATCGATGACCGACAGTTTCAAGCCCCCCTCCTCGAACAGGCCAGAAAAATCGGTTAGCTCGAGCGTCGCCCAGCCATCGAGGAAGGTGTCAAACGAGGCGTCCTTCCCATCCTGCTCAAGCAGAGCAGACGCAATGGCAATTCCCGAGCGGGCAATCGCTCCGAGCTGCTCACCGCTCTTCAGATTGGCCGCGGCCAGGTAATGCTGCCGCATCGACCGGCCGAACTCAAAGGTCACCACAATCAGCAGACTGATGATGATGATCGTGACAAGCAGGGCCATGCCCCGGTCATCCCCCAGGGGAGTCCGTCGTCTTCCGGTCACGGCGTTTCCGCTCCATGCGGCAAGGGGAGGGCGACTGCGGTTGTAAAAACGGTATTCTCTTCGGTATCGGCCGATTTCGCAAACCGCAGGGTCAGTCGGATCATCACCGGGAAATTTCCGGTCCGCGTACCATCCTCCTCAACCATCCCCCTCTCGCCGCTGTCCCATTCCTCATGTTCATTCCCCTCCGTATCAACATAACTGTACTGTATTTCAGCAAGACTGTCACAAAGGAGAAATCCTTTCTCCTCATCAATCTCCGGCCCGACACCAGGACGCACAGGCACATCGATGCGATACAGCTGCAACAGGCCGCTCTCTTCGTCCACCTCGGTCGCGTACCGGATCATTGCATAGCCCGCTGCCCGCTCCGTCCTGCTGAAGACCAGATGTGCCGCCGAGGTGAAGGTCAACCGGTCGGATCGACCGGTTGCCCCCTCATTCCGTTCTCCCTGCAGCGAGCCGCCATTGCCGAGGTGCACCGACTCCAGATCGCCGGTTATTCGTTCCAGGGCGATGCGGGCCATGTTGCTGAATTCCACCACGGACTCCGTGCTGTCCGTCACCCGGAAGGTCGACCTGTAGGCGCCATACACCGAGGAGATGACAATGGCGAAAATGAATATCGCCATCAGCAGTTCCAGAAGAGTGAAGCCGTCCTGGCGTGTCTGTCGAGGCCGAGGGTTCAGCGGGTGTTCTCCTTTTTGATGTAGCATCTGAGTGTGTAGCTGAGAACTGCATTGTCCTGCGAAACGGTCAGGTCAAGGCGCTGCAGCGGTTCTACCGGATCCGCCGATGTGGGCAGAAACTCCGACAGATCGGCATCCTGGACTTCAACCTTCCAGACAAAACCTGGAAAATCGTCGCCGAAATCGCCGTCTCCATCTTCGAGAGGGGTTACGCCGCTCTCATACTCCGCCAGTTTGGCTTTCGCCAGGGTGGCGGCATGGATATTGAATTGAGCTTCGGTTGCAAGGGACAGGCTTTGCGCCTGGGATCCAAGGATGGCGGAAAGGCTGATCGCCAGGATCGCGATCGCGATCAGGACTTCAAGAAGAGTAAACCCCTGTTGTTCCGACAGGGGCGGGTGGGACACCGGTATCTTCGAAGGAGGGTTCACGCCGTTAATCTATCACTCCATCTCCACATAGCTGTCGGTAATCCGGACATTCCCGAGAAAAGGAGAGAACAGCATGGTCAGGACCTCGTCTTCGTCATTTTCCAGGTGGATCATGGTTTCGTCGATGTATCCCTGTCGGCTGACCCAGAGCTGCGGTCGGCCTTCATCCATTTTCCCTTCGGATTTGGTCCAGATATCGACGATCCGAACGGGTTGCGTCAATTGCAGCGCATCGGTCTGGACCTCATCCGGATCCTCCGGTGCCGCTGCCGTCTCCTGGCGATACCAGATGCGGTTTTCCGATAGGTCAAAGGTGATGACGTAGGCCTGCTGGTCCCGAATCGCTTTTTCCCGCACCGCCTTGATCAGCCCGATCACCTGCCGGGAGGAGGCCTTGAGCGGATCGGTCAGGATTGAATTTTTCAAGGTCGGCGCCGCAACCGCCAGCATCACGGATATAAGGGCACAGACCACCAGTAATTCAAAGAGCGTAAAGCCCGAATCGTCGCGGCCAATTCCTGTCCGCCACGACTCGGCGGCCCACCTCCCCGCCAGCGGCTTCACCAGCACCGGCTATTCAATTTCCCAGTTATTGATATCGGCGCTGTCGCCCTCGCCCTCAGCCTCCCCGTCGATGCCGTAGGAACTGAGATCGTAATCGCCATGCACCCCGGGACTGAGATAGACAAAATCATTTCCCCACGGATCCAGAGGGACCTTGCTCTTTTCGAGATAACCGCCGTCTCTCCATTTCGGCGGCAGTATGCCGGCGGTCGGCGGTTCAACCAACGCCTGCAACCCCTGTTCCGTCGAGGGATATGTGCCGTTATCGAGTTTATAAAGATTCAAGGCGGTTTCAATTCCCTGTATCTGCATCGCCGCCTTGGTTCGCTTGGCCTCCTCCGGATGACCCATGATCTTCGGGCCGACATAGCCGGCAAGAATACCAATGATGACGAGGACAACCAGAAGTTCAATCAGGGTAAATCCAGCTTCGGCAGAATGGCGCCTCAGCCCTTGCAACGTGGGGAGAGATCGATTGGTCATGTTATGTTTCTTGGTTTTACGTTTGATTTCAAGGAATACACCGCTACGCCGCCGATCAGCGCGGCGAGCAGCATCAGGGTAATTTTCACCCAGATGGCGAACTCCAGCATCAGATAGCTGAAGGCAACCCAAGGCCACAGGCATACCCTGACGACCTGCTTCAGGACGTCGTTGCCTTCGATGACTTCGGCAATCATTGGTGAAAACTGGTAATACCGGTCGATCAAGGCCTGTCCCAGCCCATTGCCGCGCAGGTAACGGTCACGGAAATTCCGCAGCACGACCACATGCGCATCGAGCACCGAACCGTAGGCCGCAGTGGCGATGAAACAGGCATCGCTGGTTTCGAACGACAACTCGTTGCCGTAGATGACCGTCTCGTCGGAAAGTACCGCATAGGCCCTGACATAATATCTCGTATTCGGGGTAATTTCGACAATATTGCTGCCGAACGTTCCCACTCCGGACCCGTCACTGGTCTGACCGTAAAGAACAGTCTTGTAATTGAAGGAATTTTCCTTGGTTACCGGCGGCAGTATCGAATCAGTCGAGTCGTCCGTCGTGTCGGTCGTATCCGTCGTCTCGGCAGGCCGGTACACCGGATGCCGGGCCGTACCATAGCATACCCCTCGCTCCGTGACCGTCGGAATGGTACTGGCCGAACCGCCTGCGATCTGGACAATCTCCCCGCCCGATATTGCACTGTTCCGGCCAATGTTGGTGATCGGGGTCGTAGCGATGTGATAGTAGGTCGAGGAGACACCGCCAGCCGTCAAGGCTGTCGATTCGGCAAGGGCCGACATCGCCACCGCACTGTATTGCAGCAGGACGAAATCGTTGTCGTCCCCGTTGCTGGAATAACCGGCGGCGAGGACCTTCCCGTCCGGCAGCACTGCCAGTGCCCGGCCGGCATCGTCATACAACGACACCGTATCGGCGATATAGGTGGCGATGGCTTCATCGACGGCGGTTTCCGGGGAAATCCCGTCCCCGGTTTCCGACGAAGCGCCCTCTTCCACGGCCGTCGCTGCCTGATTCCCGACCGCGGTGTTCGAGGGTGATGCGGCAGCGTCGGAATCTGTGGTCGTGCCGGCAGTTTCTGTCGCCGTGCCAGTCGCTCCCGTCGTGGATGCCTCATCGGCCGTATTTTCAGCACCGTAGCGCAGCAGTATGAAATCCTTGCCTTTCACCGTTTCAGTATAGCCGGTCACCAGGATGGCGCCGTCCTTCTGCACCGCCACACCGTACCCGACGCTGTCGTAGCCCAGATCGCTGCGTACCATCCCGGCGGTGCCGAAGCTCGTGTCTATCTGCCCGCTGGTGAGGAACCGTCCCATGATCACCTCTCGATATTCACCATTATCGTAGGTGCCGACCACGACCAGCCGGCCGTCATCCTGGGCGGCCATATCATAGATTATCGCCTCTCCTTCCATGTCGGTGATCCGGACTTCGCCATTGGTGCCAAACGATTCATCGATAGCCCCATCGGCCTTGAGCCGGAAAAGGCTGGGGCCGGCAACCCCCTCCGGTTTGCTGTAACCGGCAAGCAGGATCGAAGTATCGCTCTGCACCACCAGGGAATGCGCTGCGGTCTCATACTCGCGGTCGATAAGCACGAAGCCATCCGTGCCGAAGGCGGTGTCCAACTTTCCAGACGGGTCGACCCGGGCGATCATCGCCTGCAGACCGGTGCTGCCGCCGGCCGTCCCCGCCACCACAATATCGCCATCCGGGGCAACCTGCAGGTCATGGGCATTACCGGATTTGCCGTCCAGCGGCAGGACGAGTCTCCCGGATGTGCCGAAGGAAGTGTCCAGAGAGCCGCTATCGGTGAGGCGAACCAGGAAAACTGCCGAGCTTGCCTCATTCGCTCCATTGTCAGCGGTGCCGGCGATAACGATCTTGCCGTCCTCCTGCACCACAATGGCCTGCGCCATGGCATTCCCGTCGCCGGGGTTGAAGGTGGTATAACCGGTGGAGTGAAACGAGGTATCGAGCTTGCCGTCCGGCTGATACCTGGCAACCGCAACATCCTTCAACACGGAATTCGTGCTGAAACCGGCCAGCAGGATCTTACCGTCGGGTTGGACCGCGAGGGCCAGGGCCTCATCATCGTCAATACCAAAATCGGTAACGACCCTGCCCTGGTCCCCGAAGGCGGGATCGAGATTGCCCCCTGCATGAGCGGATACGATCGACAGAAAAACCGTCACCACCAGCAGCATGACTATCCGGAATTCAGTTTTGATTTCGCACATATTCATCCCACCTTCGATTCCAGTATTGGAAAACGTTCTGATATCGTCCACAAACAGCCGCATTTCAACTCTATGGATGATATCAAAAAGTCACCTGCCCAGGCAAGGATGTTGAACACCTTTTATCGAGTGCTGATCGCAGGATAACAGCCTGATACGACAACAATGGCGCATGGCGTGATCCGCTCATGACATTACTACCAATTGATATCACTAAAAATAATCTGTCATTGACGGCAACGCCGCAGCTCCTGAATGATACATACACTACCTAATATATATAAACAAATCCATTATTGTGGTTTTTCGTTTCACGCATAATTCTATGTACAGACACAGTCGTCACCGGTCCACACGTGTTTCACTTTCAGCCGCGGCAAATCATCGCGGCAGGAGGGCCCGACGCGTCAGCAGCATCGACTGAAGCCATTGCAAAACACCCCGCATCCAATGATATGATCGTACAACGATCCTGTCGCATCGCGCATGACCATATTTCCTCAAGGAGGAGGCACTATGAAACACATCTCATTCGTCCTGTTTCTCATCGTGGCGGTGCTGTTGCATCTGCCACCGACGGCAACAGCCGCCCCCCCCGGAGCGGTTGAGGTACATCGTGGTTCTGCATGACGACGAGCAGTTACCGGCAACGACGGCCAGAGACATCGCCGGCAAGGTCGGCGGCGAGGTCGGCTTCATCTACCAGCATGCGTTGAAAGGTTTTTCGATCACCGTGCCCGAGCAGGCGGTGGCCGGCCTGGAGAAGAACCCCAGGGTCAAGTATGTGGAGACCGACAACCTCAGGTACACCTTTGCCCAGACAATCCCCACCGGCGTGCAGCGGATTTTCGCCGCCGCCAATCCGGACATCGATATTGACGGCAACGACGACGCTCGGGTCGACGCCGATGTGGCCGTCATCGATACCGGGATTGACCTGCAGCATCCGGATCTGCAGGTGATGAACGGCGTCAATTGCACCGGCACCCTGTTCAATACCAAATGCGTTGCCGGCGGCGATGACGACCACTACCACGGGACCCATGTGGCCGGCATCATCGGGGCTCTCGATAACGGCATCCAATCTGAGCAGTGACCTGGAATGGTTCGACAATGGGGTAAAATTCGGCACCGGCGGCTCATCCGGCATCGTTCCGAGTCCCGGCACGCATTCCATCACCGCCACGGTCACCGATTCCGGCGGCCTCTTCGGCAACGACAACATCACCGTCACTGCGACCGACACGACCGGAATCACCCTGGACGTGCGGGCCTACAAGGTCAGGTCGGTCAAATACGCCGACCTGACCTGGAGCGGTGCCGGCTCCGACCAGGTCGACATCAAACGCAACAACACCATCTTCACGATCACAAACGTAGGCGCCTACAAGGACACCCTTACCAAAAGCACGGTCTCCGCCACCTATCAGGTATGCGAGAAAGGAACCGCTGCCTGTTCGAACAGCGTGACGACGGTCGGTTGGTAACGAGCGCCGCCGATCCAGGCCTTGAAAAGGTCGGCGGCAAAAATTACGGCCTCCCTTCCCATGGCAGCGAAAGCGCCACGGGCCGGGAGGCCTGTTTTTTCTTCAATCCGTCAAACCTCGCATGTCCCCGGCGGCGCCGGGGCCATGCAGTCGGGCTTGATCAATTCACACTGGGAAAGGTATGACATTTGGTGCAGTCCAGACCTTTCGCGATGTGGGTCTTGTGGGCGCCGCTGCTCCACGATTTGCTGTCATGGCAGCTGCTGCAGAGTTGACTCTGGGGCTGCACCAGACCGGTCGGCGTCGGGGTATGGCAGCTGTTGCAGGAGATATTCCTGTTCCGATGATTCTGATGCATGGTTTCAAACGGCTGACTCTTGCTCTCATGACAGAGGGTACATGAACTGACCTTCGCCGGCATCTCGTGGTAGCCAAGGGCGGCGAACGGGATCATGCCCTTGCCGTCGGGAGTGGCCCCCGTATTGTCGTGGCACGAGGTGCAGGACGGGGCCTTGCTCTTCGGATCGACGCCGTGGGTGATCAGCATCTCGGCATCGGCCTCGACCAGGGTGTAATTACCGGTCATACCCTGATCTTTCATGCCCTCCTCGACGGCGGTATCGAAATTGCCGGTCATGAACATCCACATGATCGCCGGCGGGATGATCTGGCCGCTTTCATGCAGCGGCATGATGGTGAAATGGCGCTTGATCGGCACGATCTTCGATTTGCCGTCGAACGGCGCGCCATTGGCCTTGGCCATCGGATAGATGCCCTGGGCGTCGGCCTTGATGGTCTCGCCGACATTGTAGACATTCGAGGTGCCGTCAAACCACACGTATTCCGGTTTGACGTTGGCCTGTTTGACCTCCTCGCCGACAAAGCCGCCCTGGCCCGAGCAGAAGGCCCGATTCCAGACCGGGACCCGCCAGTCACGGGACATCTCGGTCGCCCCGCCCTTGGCATAGGTCTGGATATGACAGGTCTGACAACTCACCTGGCCTTGGGCATGCCGGTTCAGGGTGGTGTTGGAGTGCGGCGCCGCGGTGTGACACGACTGGCAGGTGGGATTCGGCGCCTCGGTCGCCCGCAGGTCGATGCCGCGGCCGCCGATCTTGTGGTTGGCCGATGCGTGACAGCTGACACAGGTCAGGTTGGCGCCGGCCTTGGAAAGATGGACATCCTGGTCGACGGTGGCATCTTTGCTGTTGACCCCCATGTCGCCGCGTTTGACCCAGTCGCCGCCGCCGGCGGTGGCATGACAGCGCAGACAGGACTGGTTGGTCGGCAGATGGACCGTCCGGGCGAGGTTGACCATGGTCGTGCCGGCCGGCATCTTGGCGTAGTCAGGCACGGTGGTATAGTTGCCCTGGGCATCCTGCTTCCCGAAAATATAGGTCTTTACCTGTTTCAACACATTCGTCACCGTGACCGAATTATTGGGGTCCTCAACGGTCTTGCGCTGATAGGTGTCACTGTGACACATCAGACAATCGACATCGGCGGCCTCCGGCGGATGCGGGGCATTACCGTCGGCCCGGACATGACAGGAGTAACAGGCCCCTTTCGACGACACCGCGTAGGTGCAGAAGGTGTTGATGCCGCCGACGCCCTTGCCGAGTTCTTCGCCATTGGTATTGGTCAGATCCGGCGTCGGCCCCGCCCATTTCATGTGCACGCTGCTGAGCATGTCATTGGCTTCCTCCTGGTGACAGCTGATGCAGGTCGACGGGCCGTTGTAGGCGGTGATGGTGTTATGGGCCGGAATCGGCCCGTCCACCAGTCCACCGCCGGGCGGAGGAGTGCCGGGATCCGGAGGCGGTTCGGTGCCGACATCGGATGACTCCTTGACGGTAAACTGGGCACTCTGTCTGACCTTGCCCGATCTGTCCTGCAGGACACAGGTATAACTCCAATTTCCCGCCGGCTCGTTGGCCGGGATAGTGTAATCGAAGTCGGCGGTCAAGCCATTGATCGTCATTTTCTGTTTGGTCACCTCTGTGCTGCCCGACTGTCTCTGCGGATTATTGATAATAATCTGCGCTGAGCTCAGTGGAGAACGCCAGCCTCCGACCCCGGTACATTCGAACTGTACCGGTTGGCCGAGCGTCGCCTCAACTGGAGTCGTTGTCATCTGGATGGATCTGTCCGCAGCGAGACAGCTGCTCCCCACCAAGATGCACAAGGATGCCATGACCAAGGTTTTTTTCTTCATTGATCCTCCCCGTGATCGTTGTCGATTGATGCCAAAGGCGCATTCTCGCCAATGACTCTGTGAAATCTGGACAGTACGTTTCTGACTGCAAGATAGATGCCACGGCGTGGCACCTCACCTCGTGCGGACCCGAAAGACCCTATTGATATTATTAATAATCAATGCGTTACACGATCAACTTTGCATGTATCCACACCTTCGCTCTCGCGACAATTTCGATTTGTTATTTTTTCCTTTATTATCAGTACGATTACCGACCATGACAAACAATTGCCCCACCATTGTTCTCATGTGAATTTAAGACGTTAAGTATTTAATGATTTTCTGACACTCGTACGCGGGACCGACCGGTCAAAATCCTGATTTTTAACCGTGATAATTCATAAATTTGTACGGAACAGGTGCATCATCTCCGACCACCGGGCGGAGAGACAATCTTCACATATCTGAAATTGTAGTGTTTCCAACATGAATGGGGATAAGCAAGCCGGCAAGAAAACGATATTGCGATCGTTTTTGAATATACATCCGGACCAAATCGAGCGCCGGTGCCGTGACACTCCCGACACCATTCTTCGGCCACCGGGAACAGTAAAACCTGAGAGGCAATGTCATGAAAAACAGGACGGTGATCGTTCGATGAACCTCGAAGCGCGATCACGATGGTGTTGGCTATGCAGAAATTCTGTTTATCAGGTAATTATATGGAAATAGACGATCAATTCAAAAATTGAAGACAACTGATTTATAACAGCCGAAGATTGTCAATGGATCATCTGGTTCATCTCAAAGATAGGCAAGAGAATGGAAATGACGATAAATCCGACCGCCAGACCCATGGCCGTAATCATCAGCGGCTCGAGCAGCGAGGTCATACCTTTGACCGCCGCTTCGACATCACGTTCATAGGCATCGGCGATCTTGTTGAGCATCACCTCGAGGCTGCCGCTCTGCTCTCCGACGGCAATCATCTGGACGAACATCGGCGGAAACCAGGGAGAGGCGGCCAGCGCGACAGTCATGCTCTGTCCCCGCTGCACATGTTCCATCGCCGAATCGACAACCTCGGCGATGCGGACGTTGTCGACCAGCGTCCGTACAATCCGCATCGCCACCATGAACTCGACGCCGCTGCGGTTCATGCTGGCAAGGGTCGAGGCGAACCGCGCCAGGATGATCTTCTGCGCCACCGGCCCGATGACCGGCGTCCTGAGTTTGATGAGATCCCACAGGGATCGCCCCTTGGCCGTCTTCACGAACATGCGCAACAAGATGACCACCGCCAGGCCCACGCCCAGCAGCACCCACCAGTAGTTTTTCAAAAACGAACTGGTGCCGATCAGAAACAGGGTGGGCAGGGGCAGGGTCTGCTCCATGTCCTTGAAGACCTGGGTGATATTGGGAACGATATAGGTGATGAGGATGAACAGGATGGCGGTGCCGATGATGGCCATGAACACCGGATAGTACATCGCCGCCCGCAGACGCCCCTTCAATTCCTGCTGTTTCTCACTGAAATCGGCCAGTTGCTCGAGAACGACATCGAGCGACCCCGATTCCTCCCCGGCCCGGATCATGTTGATATAGAGGTGGGGAAAGAGTTTCGGATGCTCGCCCATGGACTGGGCCAGGGTCTTCCCCTCGCTCACCTTGCCCTTGATCTGGGCCAGGACCTTCTTCAAGGCGGTGTTGCGGGTCTGCTCGACGAGCGAGGACAGGGCTGTATCCAACGGGATGCCGGCGCCATGCAGGGTGGAGAGCTGCCGGGTGATGACGTACACTTCCTCAGGGGTTATGCGGTTGAACAGGCTGGTCGAGAACCAGGACTGGGAAGCTCCGCCCACCCTTGCCTTACTTTCCTTCAGTGATACCGGGTAGTTGCCCCCTGAGCGCAATTTCGCCCTGGCCTGGGACTCACTATCGGCTTCAATGATCCCTTTCAGATTCTTGCCTCGCTGGTCGAGGGCATTGTATTCGTAGACAGGCATGACACTCCGGGATATCGTTATGATTATCCAAAGCGGAGCGATTGATTTCAGCCTTCACTGCCGCTTGCAGGGCACCTCTGCGCCCCTTTTCCTGGGACAGGTTGATACGGAGAAGAATCCGCCATCCGGCAGGAACCGTCAAACTCTTTTTTCTGCCACCATGACCAAGGGTTTACCTTAAGGAAATTATTTCCTATACTGATGCATCAAGTTCAACAAAAATCAGCATCCCAGGCCCGAGGCGTACACTCACTCTGCAGTGGCACTATGCCAGTTTGACACATACCGTCCCGAATGTATACACACTATTTCGGCCTGAACGAAAAACCCTTCGCCATCACCCCAAACCCGCGCTATCTCTATATGAGCGAGCTCCACCGGGAGGCGTTGGCCCATCTCATCTACGGCATCCAGCGCGACGGCTGCTTCATCCTGCTGACCGGGGATGTCGGCACGGGGAAGACCACCGTCTGCCGCTGCCTCCTCGAGCAACTGCCGGAAGATACGGATATCGCCATAATTCTCAACCCCAAGCTCACCGCCATCGACCTGCTCAAAACCATCTGCGAGGAGCTGTCCATTCCGGTACCGCTCGAGTCTCCCACCAGCAAGAGCTATATCGATGCGCTCAATCGTCATCTGTTGCGGACCCATGCCGAAGGGAGAAGCACGGCGCTGGTCATCGACGAAGCGCAGAATCTCGAGGCCGATGTCCTGGAGCAGCTGCGGCTGCTCACCAACCTTGAAACCAATACCCAGAAACTGCTGAAGATCATACTCCTCGGCCAGCCTGAACTGCGCACCCTGCTCGCCGGTCCGCTGATGAGCCAGGTGAATCAGCGGATTACGAGCCGATATCACCTCCAGCCGTTGCAGCCAGCCGATGTCCGGATCTATATCCAGCACCGCCTCAGGGTGGCAGGGGGCGGAACCCGGCGCCTGTTCACGGACCGGGCGATAAAGCTCGTTGCCCGGCTTTCCAAAGGCATCCCGCGGCTGATCAATCTCATCTGCGACCGGGCGCTGCTCGGCGCCTACGCCGAAAATGCCGATCGGGTCAGCTGGAAGATCATGCGGAAGGCCGGCCGGGAATTGCTCGAGAGCGGCCGGACATCGATGTTCTCCCGCCGGTTTATCCTGATCACGGCGATCACCCTGGTTCTAATCGGCATCGGCATGCCGGCAGCTTATCATTATCTGAAGATGCCTTCGATGGAGACCTTCATGAAGGTATGGCAGCCGCAGAACAATACAACCCCGGAGGGAACCAAACCGAATACGGACCGGAAGTCGAGTGACACGTCAACTACCGAGACCAGCAATCGGCAACCTGCCCCGAAGACGGATCAAGACGAAAAACAGCAGTCCTCGTCGATTTCGATTGAACAGACCGTATCGAAAATGGAGATAAAACCTGACCAGAAAACGGTTCGGGACAAATAGGTAGAGAACGCCATGTCATACATACTCGATGCTTTGAAAAAATCGGACCAGGAAAGGAAACAGGGCGAGATACCCACCCTGGAAAGCATCCATACCGATCTGACCTCCTCCCGCATCCAGAGGTCGGCGAGGCAACGAAAACGGTTCCTCCTGCTCTTCTCCGCATCTCTTGTATTGATCGGCGTCGGTCTGTGGCAATGGCGTTCTCCATTATTCACTTCGCAGACTGCCGAGCAAACAGCTCCGGCAGAGCAGACTGCCGAGGTCGGGAATCCGACCCTGCCGCCGCCTCAAAACGCCGGGCCAAACACCACCCGCCAGCCTGCCGAACCGGCACAGAATCCGGTGGCGGAGGTTGCGGCGCCGGCTCGGGAGGTTGCACCGCCGCAACCACAGGTGCCGGTCCAGGTCAGGAAACCATCGACGTCGGTGACTGTCGCCAAGCGCATCGTGGTTCCGCCGGCCGAGCAGATTCAGCCCGCCACGCCGTCCCGGGTTGTTCGACCATCCTCCCCGCCCCCTTCCGAGACCACTGCAACCCAGGATGACAGCCCACCGTTGTTGAAGGAATTACCGATCGAGATCCGGAAATCGATCCCGGAAATTTCCATGGCCGGCCATGTCTACTCCGAGATCCCGGCCCGGCGGATGATCATGATCAACAACAAGATCGTCCGCGAAGGTGAGCGGGTGGGCGATCAGCTCAAGCTTCTTCGCATCACCTGGGACGGGGTCATCCTCCGCCACGTAAGTACGGATTTTCAGATAAAACTCTAACTACGGTCTGAAAATCTTCTGCACCGAGGGGCCGTTCCGGAATACCGAAAACCACGCAGGGTATTTCGAACGGCCCTTTTGTTTTGCAGGACACCGAAGCATGCAACCGGGGTGGACATCGCACATCCCATCCACCGTCACAGGCCGGAGACGGACCATTCAACCACAAGGAGGGAACATGAAAAGAGGGATTCTGTCTGTCGCACTGATCGCATTCCTGTTGTCCTTAGCTGGTGTCTGTCCATAAATCGTGAATTTCGAGTAAGCGTCGCCACACCCTGACTTACTATATGCGCATCAATTCACCATCGACTATGCCGATAGTTTTTCCCTGTTGTCGGGCGCATATTTGTCGGCCCCAATGGCCTGCTCAAGACGCACTTCTCCCAAACAAGTCGAGATCGGACAGTGCGCCTGCGTCTTCAGGCCAATTGTTTGCGGGCCAATGTCAATAAATTTGCCGAAACGATCGAGGCCCAGACAGGAGTTTCGGAGATAACCACTTCCCTTCCGGCAAATCCAAATAAAACCAGCGAGTTGTCGCACTCGGTCTCGTAAGACCCTCCAATAAAATCAAATTGCCCGTGCGTATTGCCCATAAATACTGGGGTTACGCAATATTTTGCTTGACATGTAAGACCCTACTGTTAGTATACCAGTATGGCGCATTTTCACATAAAAACCAAAAAGGGAAGACCCTACCTCTACGTCCGGGAAATTGCCAGGGTCGATGGCAAGCCCAAGGTCATCTCCCAGATCTACATCGGCTCGCCGGAAAAGGTTGCCGGCTTGCTTGGCGGCAAAGAGGCCGATGTCCTGAGCTTGAAGGTCGAAGAGTTCGGCTCTCTCTGGTTGGCGTATCAGATCGACCGGGATATTGATCTCTGCGGCATCGTCGACAATGTCGTTCCCAAGGCAGAGAGGGAGACGGGGCCTTCGGTCGGCGAGTATTTTCTCTATTGCGTGCTGAACCGGATGGTGCAGGCCGTCAGTAAAAACAAACTTGCCGATTGGTTCAGAAAGACAGCCATTCAACATATCCGGCCGGTCGAGTTGGACGAACTGACCAGCAAGCGCTACTGGGAAAAATGGGAGCGGGTGAACGAAACCGACCTCCACACGATTGCCCATAAGTTTTTCGAGCGCATCTGCCAGGCCGAGGCGCCGGCCGCCGACTGCCTGCTCTTCGACACCACCAATTACTACACCTACATGGCCAGTCAAACCGAATCGCAACTCGCCAGGCGCGGCAAGAACAAGGCCGGCAAGCATCATCTGCGCCAGATCGGCCTGGGACTGCTGGTCGCCCGGGATTCGCGGTTGCCGCTCTATTATAGCGTCTATCCCGGCAATATCCATGACAGCAAGCATTTTGAGGCGGTGATGGACGATATGTTCGGTGTTGTCTGTGGCTTGAACAAAACGAAAGAACGGCTCACCGTGGTTATCGACAAGGGCATGAATGCCGATGACAATTATGCCTGGATTGACGGGCATCCCCGGATTCATTTTATCACCAGCTATTCGACATATTTCGCCCAGGACCTGGCGGCAACTCCGCTGGATCGTTTTGAACCTGCCGATACGGCGGAAAATCGTCGACTTCTCGAGGAGGGTCGGTCAGATGAATGTCTGCTCGCCTTTCGGACCAAGGGCGAGTACTGGGGTAAAGAGCGAACCGTGATTGTTACCCATAACCCGGCGTCTGCCCGTAAGCAGGCCTACACCTTTGCCGATAAACTTGAGGCCATGCGTCAGGAACTCTTGGCCATACGGGCCAAGGTGAGAGACCACGCGCCGCACTGGCGGAACGAGGAGGCCGTGCGAGAGCGGTATGTTCGGTTCTGCGAACAGCTCCATATGGCGCCGCAACTGTACGAACTGGAATTCAGCCAATCACCGGACGGCCTGGCGCTGACCTTTCGCAAAAATGTCTATCTGGTCAGCCGGAAACAGGCGATGTTCGGCAAAAACATCATTATTACCGATAATACGGATTGGCCCACCGGCGATATCATCGAAGCGAGTCTTGCCCGCTGGCAGGTGGAGGACCGGTTCCGTCTCAGCAAGGACAACGATCTGGTGGGCACCAGCCCGGTCCGGCATTGGACTGACAGCAAGATCAGATGTCATCTTTTCACCTGTGTGGTGGCTATGACCTATTTGCGCCGGATCGAGTTGAAGATGGCTGCTGCCGGACGAAAACGTTCGATCGAGGAGGTTATGGACGACATGCGGCATCTGCATTATGTCCTTAGGGTAAAAAAGGGGAGCCGGACACCTGAGCGTCGCCTGGAAACTCCCAGTAAGACCCAGAGTGAAGTCCTATCGGCCTTTGGCTACCACGTTGACGAGAGTGGGGTCTTACAGGGTCCCGTTGGCTAAACCCTTATTCAACGCGGGCTCGCGGCCATTCGTGCCGATTATCCCCGAAACTCCTGCCATACATTCACGCGCAAAGCGGTGTATTCGGCAATATCCTGAGCGACAGCAAC
>JROS01000184.1 GCA_000769715.1 Desulfobulbus sp. Tol-SR | reverse complement strand
ATGTCAAAGGAAAAATTTCAAAGGACAAAACCGCATGTCAATGTTGGAACGGTAGGTCATATTGATCATGGCAAGACTACTTTGACTGCAGCTATCACCCGGGTGTTGTCGACAAAAGGAATGGCGAAGTTCACGGACTTCAGCGAGATAGATAAGGCGCCGGAGGAGAAGGAGCGTGGTATCACGATCGCCACCGCCCATGTCGAGTACGAGACAACCAAGAGGCACTATGCCCATGTGGACTGTCCCGGCCACGCCGACTATATCAAGAACATGATCACCGGTGCGGCGCAGATGGACGGCGCGATTCTGGTGGTTGCGGCCACCGACGGGGCCATGCCCCAGACCCGTGAGCACATCCTCCTTGCTCGGCAGGTTGGTGTTCCGGCGATCGTGGTGTTCCTGAACAAGTGCGATATGGTCGATGACGAGGAACTGATCGAGCTGGTCGAGATGGAGCTACGAGAACTGCTCGATAAGTATGAATTTCCCGGCGACGAAGTCCCGTTTGTCAAGGGTTCGGCGTTGAAGGCGCTGGAGAATCCGGAAGACGAGGCATCGGCGAAGTGCATCTGGGAGTTGATGGAGGCGATTGACACCTATATTCCTGAGCCAGAGCGTGACATCGCCAAGCCGTTCCTGATGCCGATCGAAGACGTGTTTTCGATCTCCGGCCGGGGGACGGTTGCCACCGGAAGGATTGAGCGTGGTGTGATCAAGGTCGGCGAAGAGGTTGAGATCGTCGGTATCAAGCCGACGGTGAAGACGACGGTAACCGGAGTCGAGATGTTCCGCAAACTGCTCGATGAGGGTCAGGCCGGAGATAACATCGGGGCGTTGCTGCGAGGGGTGAAGCGGGATGAGATCGAGCGGGGTCAGGTACTGGCCGCGCCGAAGTCAATCACCCCGCACACGAAGTTCAAGGCTGAGTGCTATATTCTCGGCAAGGATGAGGGTGGGCGTCATACGCCGTTTTTCAATGGCTACCGGCCGCAGTTCTATTTTCGGACGACGGATGTTACCGGTGTCGTGACCTTGCCTGAGGGAGTGGAGATGGTCATGCCCGGCGACAATATATCGGTTGAGGCCGAGTTGATCACCCCGATTGCGATGGATGCCGGTTTGCGATTTGCAATCCGCGAGGGTGGCCGTACGGTCGGTGCTGGCGTTATCAGTGAAATATTAGCGTAAATAGGGTGGATGATGATACCTACAGAAAAAATTCGGATACGCTTGAAGGCGTATGACCATAAACTTCTTGATCAGTCTACCTCAGAGATAGTTGAAACCGCGCGACGGACTGGATCAGCGGTTGCAGGGCCGATTCCCTTGCCGACTTCTATAAATAAATTCTGTGTGTTACGTTCTCCTCATGTTGATAAGAAATCACGGGAACAGTTTGAGATGAGAACTCACCGGCGGTTGCTGGATATTCTTGAACCAACACAGCAAACCATTGACCTGCTGATGAAATTAGAGTTATCCGCTGGAGTCGATGTCGAGATTAAACTGCCCTAGTTGGCCGAAAAATAAGCAAAAGAAGCGTCAGGATATATTATGCCAAAGACAATCGGTATTTTAGGGAAAAAAATCGGAATGACCCGGATCTTTGACGAACTGGGTAATGTCGTTCCTGTGACTGTTATCGAGGCCGGTCCATGCAAAGTGCTGCAGGTAAAGAGTGAAGGGACTGAAGGCTATAATGCAATTCAAGTCGGATTTGAAGAGAAAAAAGCTTCTCGTGTCAACAAGCCGATAGCAGGGCATGTTGCCAAGGCCGGTGCAACAGGTTTCTACCACATTCGTGAATTCAGGGTAGTTGACCCTGCTCAATATAAACTGGGTCAGGATATCTCTCTCGATAGCATTCTTCAGATAGGGATGAATGTTGATGTTCAAGGAACCAGTAAAGGTCATGGATTTCAAGGAGTCATGAAACGTCATGGGTTCAAGGGCGGTGGAGCCGGGCACGGTTCCACGTTTCATAGAGCTCCTGGATCGATTGGATGTAGCGCTTGGCCGAGTCGGGTAGTCAAAGGCAAGAAACTTCCTGGCCGGATGGGCAACAATACAGTCTTGAAGAAAAATGTTGTTGTTGTTGATGTTCGTTCCGAAGAAAACATCGTGTTATTGAAAGGACCGGTTCCGGGGGCTAAAAACGGCCTGTTGAAAATATTTTCAAAGTAATTGATTACGGAACTTGAAGGTTCGAGGAGATAATAATGTCAACTGTAAATATAGTGAACACCAGAAACGAAAGGGTCGGCGAGATTGAATTAAATGAACGTATTTTTAATCTCGAAGTGAAAGAATACCTTTTGCATGATGTTGTACGTATGCAACTTGCGGGGCGCAGGGCCGGCACCGCGTGTACCAAAACTCGGGTAGAGGTCAGTGGTGGTGGGGCTAAGCCATGGAGACAGAAAGGTACTGGGCGGGCCAGAGCGGGAAGTCGACGGTCACCTCTGTGGAGAGGTGGTGGAGTCATCTTTGGACCGAAACCGCGTGATTATAGCTTCAAGCTTAATAAAAAGGTCAAAAAACAGGCTCTAGCTATGGCCATGAGTTCGCGTTTCCAGGAAGGAAATCTCGTAATTCTTGATGATTTTACAATGGAAGCTATTAAAACCAAGGATTTTGTCTCCGTGATGAAGGTCCTGAATATTGAGAACGGGTTAATCATTGCAGAAGGAGCTACCGACAATCTCAATAAATCAGCACGTAATGTTAATGGCTTCAAGGTATTGCCGGCTGAAGGGCTGAATGTATATGATATCTTGTTGCACAAGAAGCTCGTTCTGGTGCAACCAGTAATAGAGAACCTTGAAAAGAGGTTGATCGCATGAAAAATATTTACGATGTACTTATGGGCCCAAGGTTGACTGAAAAAGCAAACCAATTGCAGGAGCTGAATGAAAAAATTGTTTTCAGAGTTCGGCCTGAAGCTAATAAAATCGAGATCAAGAACGCAGTTGAAGAAATGTTCAAAGTCAAAGTAAAGAGCATTACGACTGCCAATATGCACGGGAAGAAAAAGCGTGTCGGTAAATTCATAGGTAAAACAAAAGATTGGAAAAAGGCCTATGTTACCTTGTCGGAAGGAAAGATCAATTTTGCCGATGAACTGTAATTTTAGAAATACAGTTAACGTGCACAGAAGTTCTTTAGAGATTCTATCAAATTATTGATGATGGAGCGATTGGGAAATCATGGCTATCAAGACATATAAACCTACATCGGCCGGAAAAAGGCATCACGTTTCGACAACGAGTCAAGAAATTTCGCAGTGTCGTCCTGAGAAGACTCTTGTTGTAAGCCTGTCGAAATCCGGTGGAAGAAATAATTATGGTCGGGTTACTGCACGACATATAGGCGGCGGCCATAAACGCAAGTATCGAATCATTGACTTCAAGAGAAATAAAATCGACATTGCCGCGAAAGTGATTTCCATCGAATATGATCCGAACAGGTCTGCGAATATTGCCTTATTGAGTTACCTCGACGGAGAGAAAACATACATCCTCTCCCCTGATGGAATCGCCGTAGGCGATCAGGTCGTTGCCGGGGAAAATGTCGACATTCAGCCGGGTAATTGTTTACCGATGGCAAACATTCCGCTCGGTACGATAATCCATAATCTTGAAATGAAGATCGGGAAAGGGGCTCAACTCGTGCGCAGCGCTGGATCTGCAGCCCAGCTTATGGCCAAGGAAGGTCAATACGTTCTTGTCCGTTTACCGTCAGGTGAGGTAAGGAAATTCAACCGACTCTGCCGGGCATGCATCGGTCAGGTTGGCAATCGTGAGCACGAAAGCAAAAAACTCGGGAAGGCCGGCCGCGCCAGGTGGGCTGGAAAGAGACCGCATGTGCGGGGGGTCGCCATGAACCCGGTAGATCATCCGATGGGAGGAGGCGAGGGCAAGAGCTCCGGTGGGCGCCATCCATGTACTCCATGGGGGTACCCGACCAAGGGATATAAGACCAGGAAGAATACGTCTTCTGATAAATTCATAGTCAAGAAGAGATCTTAATACGAAAGGAGTGAATGATGTCACGCTCAGTTAGAAAAGGACCTTTTATTGACGAGCACGTAATGAAAAAGGTCGAGCAGGCAGTAGACAGCGGCTCTCGGAAGGTTATAAAAACCTGGTCGAGGCGATCAGATATAATTCCTGAAATGGTTGGTCTGACATTTGCCGTCCATAACGGGAAGAAATTCATCCCTGTATTTATATCTGAAAACATGGTAGGCCACAAATTGGGAGAGTTTTCTCCGACCCGAACCTATTATGGGCATTCTGCCGATAAGAAAGGGAAAAAATAAACGTTTATTTCGGTTCTCAGGCAGAACTCTTTAGGGGTAGATACTATGGAAGCAAAAGCCGTAGGAAAATATATTAGGATATCACCACAGAAAGCACGATTGGTAGCGGATGTGGTACGGGGAATGGCGGTCGATAAAGCAATTACGACGCTCAGGTTCATGCCGAAAAAAGGCGCCGGGATTTTGCGAAAGGTTATCGAATCGGCTGTAGCTAATGCCACTCAGAATGATCAAGTTGACGTGGACGATCTGTTTGTTAAGAAAATCCTGATTGACGGAGGACCATCCCTCAAGCGTATTACACCAAGGGCAATGGGAAGGGCTACCGGTATTATCAAGAGGTCAAGTCACATTACCGTCGTGCTGGGAGAAAATTGATCTTCTCGTTATCGAGAAGACGAGATAATTTCAGCTAATCAATTTGAATAATGAATAATCTGGAGGATTGTTTTGGGGCAGAAGGTTAATCCATTAGGACTGAGACTGAATATTACCCGGACATGGGATTCAATTTGGTATGCATCGAAAGATTACTCTACTTACCTTATTGAAGATCAGAAAATTAAGAAATTCCTCAAGGAGAAGCTTCAGCATGCCGGACTTTCGAAAGTGATAATTGAACGGACGGGAGACAAAGTCCGGACAAAATTGTTCACAGCCAGGCCAGGCATAGTAATCGGTAAGAAAGGAGCGGAAATCGAAATCCTTAAAAAAGATCTCGAAAAACTTGTACAACGGAAAGTCACCTTGGATATTCAGGAGGTGCGCCGACCTGAAGCTGATGCACAACTCGTTGCTGAAAGTATTGCTTCCCAACTTGTGCGCAGGGTTGCATTCAGACGTGCGATGAAGAAAGCGGTAAACTCAGCGTTGCGTTTCGGCGTCCAGGGGATTAAAATTTCTTGTTCCGGTCGGTTGGGCGGGGCGGAAATGTCGCGATGCGAATGGGTTAGAGAGGGTAGGGTACCTCTTCACACGCTCAGGGCCGACGTTGATTATGCACTCGCCGAAGCAAATACGACGTACGGCATTATTGGCGTCAAAGTGTGGATATTCAAAGGTGAAGTGCTTGGTGATAAGGACTCAAGCGGCGTTCAGCAGTGACGAGGCAAACAGTCTTCTGGATAAGCAGTATTGACAGCGGAGTAGAGAATGTTAAGTCCTAAAAAGGTAAAGCATAGAAAGGTCTTCAAGGGAAGAATGACAGGGGTAGCCATGCGTGGTTCGTCAATATCGTTTGGTGAATATGCCCTGAAAGCCTTGGATTGTG
Source organism: Desulfobulbus sp. Tol-SR (assembly GCA_000769715.1). GTDB lineage: Bacteria > Desulfobacterota > Desulfobulbia > Desulfobulbales > Desulfocapsaceae > Desulfoprunum. The sequence continues at coordinate 8,321 of JROS01000184.1, read as the reverse complement.
GCAAGATGACGGCTCAACAGATAGAGGCTGCCCGAATTGCGATCAACAGAAAGATAAAGCGCGGTGGTAAAGTCTGGATCAGGGTTTTTCCGGCTAAACCGATTACCAAGAAACCTGCCGAAACCCGGATGGGTAAGGGTAAAGGTAGCCCGGAATACTGGGTCGCTCCAATTCAGCCTGGAAAAATACTCTATGAACTGGCCGGAGTAGATGAGGAACTTGCTGTACGGGCCTTGACCCTTGCTGGGAACAAATTACCGTTTGCCACCAAGGTCGTTTCAAAGAGGAACATATTATGAAAGCAGAAGACTTGAGAAAAATGTCCGGTGAGGAATTGGGGAAAAAATTGGTTGAATTGCAGAAAGAGCTGGGAAATCTCTCCTTTCATCATCGTATACGACCATTGGAAGATACTTCACGATTAAGAAAAATTAGAAAAGATATTGCAAGGATTAATACCGTCGTCAATCAGAAGGGCAATATAGCCTAACCACAAGTGAAAAATACCTGTGATTGCGGGTTGTCCATGCACTAAAACATCTTGAATCGAATATATTATGAGTGAAAATACAAAATCAAAAAAGACTCGAACTGGTTCTGTTGTCAGCAACAGGATGGAAAAAAGCGTTGTCGTTCTGGTTGAACGCAAGGTACGTCATAAACTGTACGGAAAGTATGTGAAGACCAGTGTGAAGTACCTTGCGGATGACCCGGAGAACCGCTGCAACATCGGCGATACAGTACTCATCGAGGAATGTCGTCCACTGAGCAAGAAGAAACGATGGCGTGTAAGAACCATACTTGAGCAGGCTGCGTGATATACTCTCTATTGATTTGAACGAGGGGATATTCAATTGCAGCTGATGAAATACCGGGTGAAATTATGATACAAACAGAAACAGTCCTCAATGTGGCCGATAATTCTGGTGCTAAAAAAGTACTGTGTATTCGAGTTCTTGGTGGAACCAGGAAACGATATGCTCGTATTGGAGATGTTATCGTTGTCACTGTGAAAGAGGCTATACCACATGCCAAGGTAAAGAAGGGCGATGTCATGAAGGCTGTGATAGTTCGCACAGTCAAGGAGATTAAACGTCCTGACGATACCTGGGTAAAATTTGACGAAAATGCAGCAGTTATTCTGGCATCATCTGGTGAACCGGTGGGTACTCGAATTTTCGGACCGGTGGCGAGAGAATTGAGAAATCAGGGATTCATGAAAATCATCTCTCTCGCTCCGGAAGTACTGTAACCGTCCATGCCCCACATGGGTGAGATCCATTGATTGGAGAATATACGCAATGAGACAGGGTAGAACATACCTGAAAAAAAATGATCAGGTTGAAGTAATTGCTGGCAAGGATAAGGGAAGAGTCGGCAAGGTGCTGAAGGTGTTGCCTGATGAGAACAAGGCCGTGGTGGAAAGAGTGAATATGGTCAAAAGGCACACCAAGGCCAGAGAGATGAATCAGCAGGGGCAGATTGTAGAGAAAGAAACACCGATTCATGTATCAAATCTACAACTAATCTGTCCTGAATGCACCAAGACCGGCCGTATTGGAAAAAAGATCCTCGATGATGGCGCAAAGATCCGCTTTTGCAAGAGTTGCGGTGAATCCATCGAAAAGAAAGCATAAAACTGTAAAGACACTATCACCAGGAGTTATTCATGGGTGCGTTGAAGGATTATTACGATAATGAATGTGTACCTGCATTGAAACAGGAGTTTGGGTATACCAATCCGATGCAGATTCCAAAAATTGAGAAAGTAGTTCTCAATATGGGTTTGGGAGAAGCGGTGCAGAATCCGAAGATTGTCGAGGGGGCGGTCGAAGAACTGACCAAGATCGCAGGTCAGCGTGCAGTGGTCACCAAGGCTAAGAAGTCTATCGCAACATTTAAACTCCGGGCAGGAATGCCGATCGGTTGCTGTGTTACACTACGTGGTGAAAAGATGTATGGCTTTATCAGTAAACTGATCAACATCGCTCTACCCCGAGTTCGTGACTTCAGAGGGCTATCTCCAAAATGGTTTGATGGTCGCGGAAATTATTCGATGGGTGTGAAGGAGCAGATCATATTTCCAGAGATTGATTACGATAGGATTGACAAGCTCAAAGGTTTGAATATCACATTTGTAACTACGGCAAAAACGGATGAGGAAGGGCGTTTTCTGCTGAAAATGATAGGGATGCCATTCCGTAAGTAATCGATAAATTAATTAAAGATCATATAGAAAGATTCTGGAGGTCAGTTTGGCTAAAAAATCCATAATTGCAAAATCTCAGCGCAAACAGAAATTTGAGGTGCGGCAATATAACAGGTGTCCATTGTGTGGTCGACCCCGTTCATTTATCCGGAAGTTCGGGATATGCAGAATCTGCTTTCGGAAGTTGGCGTCAAGCGGAGAAATCACTGGTGTGACGAAGTCCAGTTGGTAGGGTTTGGTCTCCGGTTTTCAGACGATAATTCAGAAAAAATGAAGGAGTGATCGCTATGTCAATGAGCGACCCCCTGGCAGATATGCTGACCAGGATACGCAATGCAACGATGGTCAAATTTGACCATGTGGAAATGCCCAAATCAAATGTCAAAGTTGATATAGCCCGGGTATTGAAAGAGGAAGGCTTCATTCGCGATTACCGTATTTCAGCGTCAGGTCCCCAGGGCACTTTGACTTTGGATTTGAAATATGGTCCGAATCGGGAGTCGGTTATCACGGGCATAAAACGTATCAGCAAGCCCGGTCTGAGGCAATATGCCAAGGCGAAAGAAGTGCCTACCGTTTTGAACGGTCTTGGCATTTCCATCGTCAGTACATCGAAAGGCATAGTAACCGATAAAGCCGCAAGGACTATGAATACTGGCGGAGAGATACTCTGTGAAGTGTGGTAATGATCTTCGCAGAAAATGGAGGAATTGACGAATGTCTCGGATAGGGAAGCAACCAATTACAGTACCTGCCGGTGTTAAGATCGATATCAGCGGACAGATGATTACGGTGACCGGGAAGAAGGGCAAACTTGTGAGAACTATTCAGCCTGAGGTTGAAGTTGTCTGTGATGGCAATATCATAAACATCAACAATAAAACTGAAGGAAAAACTGTCAACGCGTTCCGTGGATTGACCAGGAGTCTTGTCAATAACATGGTGGTAGGTGTTGAGGAAGGGTTTAAAAAAGTTCTGCTTATTGAGGGTGTTGGTTATAAGGCCAATGTTGCAGGCAATAATCTCACCCTGAATGTCGGTTATTCAAGTCCGGTCGAGTTTGCCGTTCCGAGCGATGTCACGGCATCGATAGAAGGGAATAACCGGATCGTATTGGAATCGATCGACAAGGAATTGCTCGGACTTATCGCAGCAAAAATCAGACAAGTGAGAAAGCCGGAACCTTACAAAGGAAAGGGCATTCGCTATGAAGGCGAGCACATTGTAAGAAAAGTTGGCAAATCGGGTTCTAAGAAATAAGGTTGGATTTCTACAACCATTTACTTTTTGGCGGAATATTATTATGGCGAAGACGAGTTTAAAAATCACGGCCAGGGCAAAGAGGATCAGTCGTATTCGTAAAAAGATTGCTGGTACGATTGAAAGACCACGCCTGAGAGTCTTCAAAAGCAATAAGCACATATATGCGCAGATTATCAATGATGCGACCGGAAAGACACTGATCGCCATGTCGACCATTGATAAAGGATACTCGCCTGGCGATGACGTGAAAGGGAAATCCGCGGCAGCCAAGATGGTAGGATATATACTTGCAGAACGAGCAAAGGCTGCAGGCATAGATAAGGTTGTCTTCGATCGGGGGGGGTATATATATCACGGTCGTGTCAAATCTCTTTCCGATGGAGCTCGGGAAGGCGGATTAATTTTTTAATGTTATATCTACATATGGGGGTGTCCCTTGTCTGAGTTTAAGCGTTCCAAGAGTGAAAATACCGAGGAACTGATAGAAAAAATAGTTTTCATCAATCGGGTAGCCAAGGTGGTTAAAGGCGGCCGACGTTTCAGCTTCAGCGCGATTGTCGTTGTCGGTGATGGAAAGGGAAAGGTAGGATACGGTCTTGGCAAGGCTAATCAGGTTCCTGAAGCTATTCGTAAGGGAGTTGAGAAAGCGAGAAAAGACATGAGCGCGGTATCATTGACAACCTCTTCAATTCCTCATGAGATTGTTGGAACGTACGGTGCAGGAAAAGTAATGCTCAAACCTGCTTCCGATGGCACCGGGCTCATTGCCGGCGGTCCAGTGCGGGCAGTGCTCGAGGCGGCAGGAGTATCAAATATCCTGACCAAGTGTCTCGGTTCTCACAATCCTCATAACATGGTAAAAGCTACTCTCGATGGTCTGCGTTCATTACGCTCCGTGAAGGCTATTGCTGCACTGCGCGGTAAAAGTGTCGAAGAGATTCAGGCATAGGCCAGCCAACAAGAACAGGTTACCCTGTTGAGCTGTAAAGGATTTAGATTTTCGTGAATTATTATATATAAGGTAACAAAATGGCAGAGACAATTACTTTTACCATGGTCAAAAGCTGTATCGGGAGTACTGAGAAAATTCGGGCCACTTTGATTGGCTTAGGGTTGACCAAACTCAATAAAAGAGTGACGAGAAAAAATACACCGGAGTTGAGGGGAATGCTCGCTAAGGTCAATCATCTCGTTCGGATAGAAGAGGTTTAAGATGATTACACTTTCTAATTTATCGCCGCAGGAAGGGTCAACCAAACAAAAGAAGCGAGTAGGGCGTGGACCGGGATCGGGACACGGCAAAACCGCTGGTCGAGGCCACAAAGGATTCAAGGCACGTTCTGGGTCAGGGATAAAACCTGGTTTCGAAGGTGGACAGATGCCATTGTATCGGCGACTTCCGAAGCGAGGGTTCACCAATGTACATGCAAAATTATGTGAAATTGTTTCATTAAGCCAATTGGATAAGTTTGAGGCCAATACCGAAATTGACAACTCCAAGTTGATCGAAGCCGGAATAGTATCCAAAGGCAGTATGGTTAAGATCCTGGCAAATGGTGAGATCACTAAGGCTTTCACTGTAAAGGTTGACAAAGTCAGTGCTCAGGCAAAGGCTCAGATAGAAAATGCTGGAGGTAAAGTTGTATTCGTAGAGGAATGAGAGGTGCAGGGAAAAAAAGAGTGTGTCCCTCCCGTACTTGTTTTTCCGCGAAGGTAATGCATAAAATATCTGAGTTTTTTTATAGGTAAGACGAATGAGTGGATTGCAAAGGGCTGCCAATATACCTGAGTTACGTAAGCGGATTTTGTTCACCCTGATCATGCTTGCCGTGTACCGGGTTGGGGTTGAGATACCAACGCCTGGGATTAACGGAGATGCGCTTGCAGCCTTTTTCGAAAAGAATGGTGGGACGCTTTTCGGGATGTTCAACATGTTTTCAGGTGGGGCTTTGGAAAATTTTTCCATATTCGCACTGGGAATCATGCCATATATCAGTGCATCGATCATTATTCAGTTATTGACTGTTGTTGTTCCGCAACTTGAAGCTTTAAAAAAGGAAGGTGAGTCAGGGCGTCGAAAAATTACCCAGTACACCCGTTACGGGACGGTACTGTTAAGCATAGTACAGGGTATGTTTATTGCTGTAGGCTTAGAAGGTATGGCCGGTCCCGGCGGAGAGGCGATCGTTCTGCAACCGGGTATAGAGTTTAAACTCATGACGATGCTCACTCTGACATCAGGAACCGCCTTCATCATGTGGCTTGGTGAGCAGATGACTGAGAGGGGAATTGGTAATGGTATTTCACTAATCATCTTCGCCGGTATCGTAGCCCGTGGACCTTCTGCGATAGTTAATTCCATTCAACTTGTCAAAGCTGGTGAAATTACATTATTTTTTGTGCCATTTCTGCTTGCTTTCATGTTTATCATCATGGCGCTGGTAGTATTTTTCGAAACGTCGCAGCGAAGAATTCCGATACAGTATGCCAAAAGAGTTGTCGGGAAAAAGGTATATGGAGGGCAAAGCACCCATTTGCCGTTGAAAATCAATGTATCCGGTGTCATTCCTCCGATATTTGCATCTTCTATCATGATGTTTCCCGGAACGATAGGACAGTTTGTCCAAGTTGAGTGGGTACAGCGAGCCTCGGCTATGATGAGCCCAGGTCACCCGCTATACTATCTGCTTTATATTGTAATGATCGTATTTTTTTGTTTTTTCTATACCGCTGTGACCTTCAAGCCCGATGATGTTGCGGAAAATCTAAAGAAAAACGGGGGATTTATTCCTGGTATACGACCAGGGAAGAAGACTGCAGAATTCATAGACAGAATTTTGACGCGAATCACTGTGGTGGGTGCAATCTATCTGAGTACAATCTGCGTTCTTCCTACCGTTTTGATATCGAAGTTCAACATCCCGTTCTATTTCGGAGGAACGGCCTTACTCATCGTAGTCGGTGTTGCGATTGATACCATCGCTCAGATTGAATCCCATCTTGTCATGAGAAATTATGAAGGATTCATGAAACAAGGTCGAATTCGTGGTAGGAAGTAAGTGTATTTATGAACGGCCATAACAGTAGCAAGGCCATTGTGGTGAAGAGTCATGATGAAATCATGATCATGCTGGATGCGAACCAGATTGTTGCAGAGACATTGATACTCCTGCAAAGGATGATTGCACCAGGAGTGACAACATTGGATCTTGACCGGGCTGCAGAAGATTTTTGTAAAAGTAAAAATGCTGTACCTGCATTTAAGGGGTATCATGGTTTTCCAGGCAGTTTGTGTACGTCTATAAACGAAGAGGTAGTGCATGGCATTCCTTCTCGAAGACGTAAGCTGAAAAAAGGTGATATTATCTCTCTGGATTTCGGAGTCAGATACAAAGGATATTACGGTGACTCGGCTATAACAGTGCCTGTTGGCAAGATAACCCGGAATGAAGAGGATCTCCTCAAGGCTACCGAAGAATCGCTTGAGTTAGCCATCGAGAAGGCGGTTGTCGGTAACAGGGTTGCCGATATCTCAATTGCCGTGCAGGGATATGTGGAGAAGCTTGGATTTTCCGTTGTCCGTCAGTTTGTTGGACATGGTATCGGCACTGCTCTTCATGAAGGGCCTGAAATACCGAATTTTCATCAGGGTGACCAATCACCGAGACTGGTACCTGGAATGGTTATAGCGATAGAACCGATGGTTAACATAGGTACATCAAAAGTGAAAGTTCTGCGTGATGGATGGACGGTTGTAACTGCTGATGGTAAACCGTCCGCTCATTTTGAGCATTCTGTAGCCGTAACTGAGAATGGACCAATAGTGTTGAGTCGCAGGCATGCCTAGAATAAAAATTGCTTCTCTTTTGCACAAAAATAGATTAGTATTTCGAGTTTTCGAGAAAAAACCTATTTCCAGGAGAGTCCATGGCTAAGGAAGAAGCTATTGAGGTCGAAGGTACTATTATTGAGCCGTTGCCGAATGCGATGTTTCGTGTCGAATTAGACAATGGTCATAAAGTTCTTGCTCACATTTCTGGAAAGATGCGAATGCATTTTATTAAGATCCTGCCGGGTGACAGGGTGACTATCGAGCTTTCCCCTTATGATCTTACGAGAGGCAGGGTTACGTTCAGGGCAAAAAATGCCAAAAAGAAAAAATAGAGAGTCTGAATGTTATGAAAGTACGTTCATCTGTTAAAAAAATTTGTAGCGACTGTAAAATATTTAAACGAAACGGTATAGTTCGTGTTTCCTGTAAGGTTAAGAAACATAAACAGAAACAGGGATGATCGATATTCGCTATATAGTTTTCTTATATCTTTTAAGGAGATAGACATTGGCTCGGATAGCAGGAATTGACCTTCCAAAAAACAAACATATTGATCGTGCATTGACATACATTCACGGTATTGGTCTAGCCTCAGCGAGGACAATCCTCGATAAAGTCGACCTTCCCTACACGATGAACAGTGATGATCTGGATGCCGATGATGTCAATCGGATCCGCAAGGTCATCGAGGATGAGTTTGTTGTGGAAGGTGACCTTCGTCGAGAAGTCTCAATGGACATTAAGAGACTCACAGATATTGGCTGCTACAGAGGAAGAAGACATCGGGCAGGGTTGCCGTGCCGTGGGCAAAGAACCAAAACCAATGCCAGGACCAGAAAAGGTCCACGTCGCGGTGCTGCAGCTCGCCGAAAATAATAACAATCGGATGGTATAAAAATGGCAGGAGCAAAACGTGCTGAGGCACGAGTGAAAAAAAAGGTTAAGAAAAATATCCCAGAGGGCGTAGTATTTATATATTCTACGTTCAATAACACTATCGTAACAATAACAGATAAA
>JROS01000012.1:651-36273 GCA_000769715.1 Desulfobulbus sp. Tol-SR | reverse complement strand
GTTCATTGCTCGTTGCTCCTTGTGCTGTGGACGTGTCTATATCAGTTTTCTACCACTACTTAGCTGATGCTGCTGAAATGAAAGTCTCTATGAGGGGGGATGTTGTGTTTGCACATTGGCCTGAATATAGGTCGAATCATGACTCAAACACAACCAAAAAAGCCACTTATCGAGAGAAAAAGCTCCACCAGGATATCATCTAACGGCTGATTTATACGACAAATGTCTATCTGCATCGCCCTCTACGCAAAGTATTTAATTAATTTCTTTAATTGAATCTTTCTACTATCCGGGAGATTCACTGTCAAGCTGAATCAATAGGCTGGGCCGGGGAAGACAAAAAATTCGATTATTAGCCGTCATTTCGGTAAAATAAACCAAAAAACCACAGCCAGAAGATTCAAAGGTAAAATAATTTTATAATATCAAATATTTATTCTTGCAGACCGACAAATATTGTGGTTTTTCAATCAACTGATACCGATCAATCAAGACCATCACGCCCAAAAAGCACAAGCAACCATTCGATGACCAAAACTCTTGGGAATCCATTAGCGGGATAGGCGCCATCAGCCCGGCTGTCAAACCTTTTCGAGCAGAAACCGCGAGACACGGCCCGGCTGTTTGACGCTTACGCTTCAACTCCACTGGAATCGGAAGACGAATTGGACACCAGGACGACAGTTCCGGGCGATCGTGTCGGAATAAAAACATTTCGATCGATCTCCCCGCCCCTGAGCCGAAGCTGACCTGTTCGGCTCTCCCGTTTCAAAACGTGATCTTTTACTGGACTCACGGCGGCGGATTACCACACCATCGTTCGTTCTGCCGACGGAACACGCCGTTGACTCGATATTCGACTTCCGATTCCGATGAGGGTCGGGATGAATTGCCCGATCAGACGTTTTTCAATGGTAAATCTCGCCCTTGACGCTATGCTAATGATGCCGGGGCGTTGCCGAAGCGGCATCGTTTGCCGGCACATCCATGTAATTTTAGGTAATTACATCAATATTTCCACCTGAGCAGCATGACCTCGCAACCTGATATCTCTCGAGGCGATCGACTGGTCTCCCATGCCATGCACGGCTATTTCGCCTTCAGCCGCTGCATGCCGCTTTCGGTGTGGCTCGGCATCGGCCGGGGGATGGGCACCCTGCTCTATCATCTCGCCGGAAAACACCGCAGGATCGCCCGCGCCAACCTCCGCTTCGCCTTCGGTGCCTCGATCGAAGAAAACCGGATCGACCGGATAATTCACGACAATTTCAAACAGTTCGGGATGATCGGCCACGAATTCGTCCAATTCCTTGATGCCCCTCACAGGACAGCCGCCACCCTGGACCGGTTGGTTCGAGTCGAAGGTGAACAACATCTGCTTGCGGCTCGGGCCAAAAGCAGCGCGGTGATCCTCCTCGGCGCCCATTTCGGCAACTGGGAGATAGGACATCGTTACTACGCCAGACATTACAACAGGTTGAATTTCATTGTCCGCCGCATCGACAACCCCCTGCTCGAACAAGCCCGGTTTCAGCGCAATACCGCGCTGGGCGTCAATATCCTCTACAAGGAAAACGGCCTGCGCGAGGCCATCCAGCGTCTCAGGAAGGGTGAGGATCTGGTGATTTTCACCGACCAGAATGCCAACCGGAAGGAGGGAATCATGGCGGAATTCTTCGGCCACCCCACCACCTCGCTCTATATCGCGCCCAGCCTGGCCCAGAAGTACCAGGTGCCGCTGGTGCCGATGTTCACTGTCCGGGACAGGGATCCCCGCTGCCATCGACTCGTCTTCCTGCCGGAAATTCCGATCGGACACAGTGAAGCGAAGGAGGATATCGCGGTGTTGACACGACGCCAGAACGAGCGGCTGGAGGAGATCATCACCAGGTATCCCGACCATTGGCTATGGCTGCACCGCAAATGGAAGGCCGATTATCCCGAGATCTACCGCTGATCAACGTCTCTGAGCAGACCCGCTGTTGTGACACTGGGGGCGCCTCTCCATCGGCGCCCCGTAATGGTGGAAGGTACCGCACCCGGAAACGCCTGACGAATCAGACAATTTCCACCGGTTTGCAGATGCCTGTGGTGTCGACTGCGACCTTGCCGCAGGTTTCGCAGGAGTATCGCATCGCTGCGAACTTTTCCTTGCAGATATGGTTGACGCCGACATCCGGCATATTGCAGTATGAACAGGAGATGATTGTTTCGGTTGGATTGCAGAGCGAACTGGCATCATCCGCCATCAATCCGCAGCTTGAACATGTGTGGGCCATGACCAATCTCCTCTGGGAATGTGATAGCAACGACCACCGGACGTGGTCGATTTCTGAATCTTCTCCCCGTCCAAGTCGATTTACGGCCAACTGATCCAAGACGCCACGGTCTCCATGGCGGTTTCGGACAGTCGAGAAGATCTTATGAAGAAATTAAGAATTGCTCTCACATTGTCAACGACGGCGGCCTCAACCTGCCCCCGGGCTCGAGCCACTATTCATTGGACACCCCACCGGCTCTATGTTAAACAGGGCCGTAGCCGGAACCGAGGAGAGGACCTGCCCCGCGGCCGGCCATGCGTTCTCCTTTCCGCCGCTCTCGCACCGCAAGATCGGTGGATTCCAACGGTTCCACAAATCGATACCGACCGACAGCAGCCTCTGATTATTCACAGACCAACGGATTTCCGTTATCGTTCAAGGGAAAAGACAGATGAAGGTGATTATAAGCGGTTCTCTGGCCTATGACAGGATCATGAATTTCCCGGAGTATTTTTCCGACCATATACTGCCGGACAAGATCCACGTGCTCAACGTCTGTTTTCAGGTCGACGGAGTCAAGGAAAATCTCGGCGGGACCGCCGGCAATATCGCCTATGCCCTGCGGCTGATGGGCGGGACACCCTCTATCTCGGCGACCATCGGCAGTGACAATCACCGTTATTTCGAATGGTTTGCCGACAACAGCATCTCCATCACCGGGATCAGGGTGATCTACACGGAACTGACGGCCGGCGCCTACATCACCACCGACAAGGGCGACAACCAGATCACCGGCTTCAACCCCGGAGCGATGAAGTATTCGTCCGAACTGGATTTTACCGGTCTCGAACCGGAGGACACCCTGGTCCTCGTCTCCCCCGGCAATCTTGACGACATGATCGCCTACCCGCGACGGTGCCGGGACGCCGGTATCCCCTATATCTTCGATCCCGGCCAGTCCCTGCCGGTACTGCAGGCCGACGCCCTGCTCTCGGCTATTCGCGGGGCGAAGATCCTGATCGTCAACGACTACGAATTCGATCTCATCCTCGACAAGACCGAACTGACGAAGGAACAGCTCCTCGACCTCGCCGAGAGCACGATCATCACCCTCGGCGAGGCCGGTTCAATGGTCCATCACCAGGGACGGAGGATACAGATCCCCGCTTTTCCGGCCAAACGGGTGGTCGATCCGACCGGTGCCGGCGACGCCTACCGCGGCGGTCTGCTAAGCGGACTGACCAGGGGGATGAGCCTCGAGGAGAGCGCCCGGCTCGGCAGCGTCTGCGCCTCCTTTGCCGTCGAACACTATGGGACCCAGGTCTATCGCTTTACCGCCGAGGAATTTGCAGCGCGGCTCAACCCGAATCGATGACAAGAAACAAGGGCTGTCCGACCGAGACAGCCCTTGGCGAACCGCCTGGTGATTGGATACCAGGCGGTTGATGCAGCGCCTGCCGGACACTGTCGCGCAATGGCCTGTCATTCCATCTTTTTCAAGGCAATGGGATTCGGCGCCATCCGCTCGTATCCCTGCCCCTGGGCGATGAGGTCGAGCGGCAGACTCGCCAGGTCCGCGAGATCGAGCGGCATCTCCTTGAGAATCGAGCTCTCCACGATCTTGATATAGCTGTGACACCCGTCGCAGGTGGCCAGCCGGAATCCCGGTTCACCATCGGAGACAATGGTGTTGAGCTTCGACGCGTCCCCGGTTCCGCAGTTGGGACAGCCGATGAACTGATAGGTGCCGGAGGTCCCGCAGAAGGAACAGTGGAGGTGGCGCTGCGGCCCTTCGACGATCGTCGCCAGTGCCGGCCGCGCCGAACACAGGGGGCAGCGCCCGTCCTCCCACTGGCCGCCGTCGAGCGGGAAGGTGGCGCGCAGCGCCAGAAAGTACGGACGGCTCAACAGAAACAGGATCATGGACAGCTCATCCGCTGTAGCCGGAAGAGCGGAAATCTCAGGTAATTCACCGAGCGGCAGCCGCATGAAGTCGATCTTGCCGTTCTCCAACGCCTGGCCCAGCGGCGCCAGCTGCTCGCCGGGAAGATCAAAGATGGAGACGAACATCCGAAAAATGGCACCGGCCTTCTCCCGCGGGTAGGCCTGGGAATCATCGGGCAACATCGCCGATCGCTCCTTCGGCAGCAGTTCCGCCGCCTCCTCTTGAAAGCGCTGCCATCTGCCATACAGCTCGAGGGGGTCCTTGAGGTGCGGCCGTTGTTCAATCAAGGCCTGAATATCAATGGTCATGGTACTCCTTATGGAATTTTGGGGTAGGTGAAGGCCATCGGCGCTCCGGTCAACCCTTCTTCGAGGAAAACCTTGAGCTGTCGTTTTTCCTCGGCCGTAAGTTGCAGGGGCGTCAGCACGGTATTGCCTTTGCCGCCGCCCGCATTGAAGAACTCGATCGCTTCATCCAGGGTGGCAGAGATGCCGTTGTGCATGTAGGGAGCCGTCCCGGCAATCTCCCTCAGCGTCGGGGTCCTGAACGCCTTCCAGTCTTTCCGCTCCCCGGTGATGAGAAACCGGCCGGGATCCTCGGCCAGGGTCCGGAACTCCTTGAAATGATAGACCTTGGCGACAAACCGGCGCGTCGCCGCAATCCGGGGATCCGTGAGATGCTCCGGATTTTCCGGGACATTGAGGGCGTGAAACCGGTCATCGGCGAGATTGACGCCGAAATGACACTCGGTGCATTTCCCCTTGCCGGTGAACAGTCCATACCCTTTCACCGCCTCCGGCGAAAGGGCGTTCCTGTCCCCTTTCAGGTACCGGTCGAGCGGGGCGTCACCGGAGACGATGGTCCGCTCGAAGGCGGCGATGGCCATCGCCACGCGATCCCGGGTGATATCGGCATCACCGAAGACCTTCGTGAATTCGGTGACATATTCCGGAACCGCGCGGATCTCCTCCTCCATGTAATCAAGGTTCTGGTTCATCTCGAAGGCCGACATCAGCGGAAACAGCGCCTGGTCTTCGAGACTTGCCGCCCGGCCGTCATGGAACAGGAATTTCTGGAAGGCGACGTTGATCAGTGTCGGTGAGTTGCGCCAGTTCCGGGTGGTGGGATAGTTGAGGGAGATCTCCAGTCCGTCGCTGTAGCCCTGCTGCGGATCGTGACAGGTCCCGCAGTTGGTGGTGCCGTCGCCGGACAGCCGCCGATCGAAGAACAGTTTCCTGCCCAGTTCGATCTTCGCCGGCGTCTGGGGATTCGCCTTCGGGATCGGTACCTCCTTGAACGGCTCGAGGTGTCCGCCGAAACCGCACACCGGCAGGCAGAGAACCGCGAGGATCATCCATAACAGTCTTTTCATCCGCTCACCTCCCCGCCTTCTGCAATTCCTCGTCGATGATCCTCTTGAAGTAGGCGTAGGGCCGCTCACCGATGACCTGCCGGCCGTTGATGTAAAAAGTCGGCGTATTGTAGAGGTCCATCGCCTCGGCCAGTTGCAGATCGTCTTCGATGGCCTTGGCGTGCCGGCCGCTGTCGAGGGCTTCGGTGAATTTCTTGACGTCCAGCCCCAGTTCACCGGCATAGGCGATCAGGCTGGCCCTATCCAGTTTGGGGGAGCGGGTAATCAGGATATCGTGCATCTCCCAATACTTGCCCTGGTCCCGTGCGGCGAGTGAGGCCTCGGCTGCGATCTTCGAAAAGTCACGATATTTATAGGGATAATTCTTGATCACCAGGCGGATCTGGTCGGGGTAGGCCTGCAGTAGCTCTTTGACGGTCGGACCGGCCGCCATGCAGTGAGGTCACTGAAAGTCGATGAATTCGATGATCGTGACCGGGGCGTTGGCCGGCCCCAGCGAGGGAGAGTCGCCGATGGGGACGTCGACCCTCGGCGGTTCCGCCTGTGCCAACCCGGACAGCAACAGGGCAAAAAGGCAGATCAGTACTTGTTTCATCATAATGGTCAAAAAAGGGGGATACCGCACGGCATCCCCCTCTCCTCCTGTTTGATTGTTAACGGGACATCGCCGCTACATCTTGCCGACCGCCTTCATCCACTTGGGATGTTTCTTTTTGGCGTCACTGAGCGGCATCAGGCCATTGATCATGATCTGGAAGGTCCCCGGATTCGCCAACGTTCCGAGATAGATATGGACCGGCACGGCAATCACGAAGATACAGAACGCCACGTTATGGACCAGGTGGGACAGCAGCATGATCGTCGAATTGTCCTTCATCAGCCAGATGCCGAGGCCGGAGAGGAAAATGGCGATCCCCCCGACCAGAATGGCCAGGTAATACAGTTTCTGCCCGGGATTGTATTTCCCCATCGGCGGCACCTTGACCTTGTGGGACAGATACCCGCCCGCCACCTTGAACCATTGGGCATCATCGGCGTCGTATTCCAGTGCATCCTTGAGATAATGGATCGTCGAAACCAGGAGCGACAGACCAAAGATCACTCCCACCCAGTTATGCACCGTTTTCATGGCTTCGTAGCCGCCGAACACGGCGCCGACGGAGTCCAGGTGGAAAAGGAAGGCGAATCCCGTGATGATCAGCAGGATACAGCTTCCGGCCAGTATCCAGTGATTCACAATTTCACCGACACTGGATTTTCTTACCATCTCTGCCATATCACACCTCCTCGTTGTTATCTTTGTGGGGGCCTATCGCCAGATAATGGATCGCCGCAGCGGCGACCACACCGCCCAGACCAATAACGGAGAGCGGCTTCAGATACGTATGCCAGAAGTTGACACTGCTCGGGATTGCCGGGTTTTCAATCATGCCGTAGAGTTTCGGCTCCTCCTTGAAGGCGTAGACCGAACCCAGGCCGCCCAGGTCCTGTTCGCCATATATGGTGGCAAATCCTTCCTTTTTGGCGGCGCCGATCAGCTCCTCCCGGTCGCCGAATTTCAACGCCCCGGTCGGGCAGGTCTTGACACAGGCCGGATTCATCCCGGCGGCGATGCGGTCGAAGCAGAGGTGACATTTGGTCACCTTGCCGTCGGCATCATAGCGGGGGACGTCGAAGGGACAGGCATTGACACAGAGCTTGCAGCCGATGCACTTGTCACGGTCGAAGGCCACGGCGCCTTCAGCGGTCCGGTACAATGCCCCGGACGGACAGATCTTCATGCACCCCGCGTCGTCGCAGTGCATGCACCGCCGGCTGACGAAGAGCCAGCGCACCGGGTTTTCCTGCGACGGCACTTCATTGTAGCGGATGATGTTGTAGGCGGCGCTCGCCAGGTCCGGTGGGTTCTGGTAGCTGCCGGTGTTCTTGGTCTTTATCCCCGGCAGCTGGTTCCAGGACTTGCAGGCAACCTGGCATGCCCTGCAGCCGATGCAGAGCTCCGGGGTAACGAGGATCGCTTTACGGTTGTTTGAGTTATCGTTGGCCATGGTTCACCCCCTATGCCTTCCGGACGTTGACCATGAAGGCCTTCGACTCGGGTATCATTGTGTTCGCATCGCCCACGTTCGGGGTCAGCAGGTTGGCGCTGTCATAGCCGCTGCCGTCCTCGGGAAACTGCCATCCGAAATGCCAGGGAACACCGACCTGGTGCACCGTCGTGTTCTCGATCTTGAAGGGCTTGAACCGTTCGGAAACGAGCACGACCGCTTTCACCTTACCACGACCGGATTCGACGAACACCGTTTCACCGTTGGTCATTCCCAACTCCTTCGCCAGCTCGACGCTCATCTCGACGAAGTTCTGCGGCTGCATCTCCAGCAGCCACGAGCAGTGGCGCGTCATGCAGCCGGTCTGCCAGTGCTCCGATACCCGGTAGGTGGAACAGACGAAGGGATACCGGGCATCGCAGGAGAAGGCGGCATCCATCTTGTCGCCGAAGATCTTGATAGTCGGGTTGACCCGCTGCTTGGACATCGAATTCACCTCGAGCGGACACTCCAGGGCCTCGTAATGTTCCGGGAACGGCCCTTCCGCGAGTCCGGGGCCGAAGATCGAGGCGATACCGTCGGGCTTCATGATGAAGGGCAGCTTGCCGGTGGGCGATCCGGCCGGCCCGCCGCCGCCATCGACAACGTCACCCTCCCAGACACCGGGCTTACCGGTTTTGGCGTCGAGCTTTGTCGCATTGAACTTGAGCAGCGGTCGTTTCGGATCCCACGGCTGGCCATCGAGGTCGACCGAGGCCCGGTTGTAGATGATCCGCCGGTTGACCGGCCACGACCAGGTCCATTCCGGGAAGAGGCCGAGGCCCGTCGGGTCTTTCTTGCCCCGCCGCGCCATCATGTTGACCTCTTTGCCGTCCTTGAGGATGTAGGAGTTGCAATAGAGCCAGTTGCCGCTCGAGGTGGTGCCGTCGGCCTGGAGCGACGGGAAGCTGGTGACCAGGTCCCCCTTCTTGCCGATCAGTTTGGGCGGTTCGACCTTGGTGTCGTAGACGTCTTCGAGGAAGTAGCCGTTGATCTCCTTGGCGACGGCATGAATATCGACATGCTTGAGCTTGCCCGCCGCATCGCGCTCACCGTAGTTCCAGGTCAGGTTGACGATCGGATCGGGGTAGGCCCCGCCCTCTTTCTTGTACATCTCCTTGACCTTGAAATACAGTTCGTTCATGATCTCGGCATCGGGCAGGGACTCGCCGACCGGCTCGACCGCCTTGTAGCGCCACTGGGCCCACCGTCCGGAGTTGGAGATGCTCCCCTCCTTCTCCACCGAGGAGGCGCACGGCAGCATGAAGACCTCGGTCTGGATCTCCTTGGGGTTCATGTCGGGACCGCGCCAGAAGGAGCCGGTCTCGTTGTCGAAGAGGTTGACGTTGACCATCCACTTGAGCTTGGTCAGGGCCTGGCGGGTCTTGTTGGAGTTGGCCCCCGAGCAGGCCGGGTTCTGGCCCCAGGCGAAGAAGCCATCGAACTGCCCTTTGAGCATGTTGTCGAAGATCATCAACCACGAGGCGTTCTGTCCCACGTCGATCTTCGGCAGCCAGGAGTAACCGAAATCATTTTCCTTGGTGGCGGTGTCGCCGTAGAGGGCCTTGAGATAGCTGGCGATGTATTTGGGGCGGTTGCCCCACCAGTTGACGCTCTGCGGTTCCTTGGTCGTCGGCGTGTTCTTCTCGTTGTAGGTGGCCAGGTCGACCAGAGAGGCGTTCGGCGTCGGGTTGTAGCCGGGCAGGATATGGAACAGCAGACCATAGTCGGTGGAGCCCTGGACGTTGGCCTCGCCGCGCAGCGCGTTGATGCCGCCGCCGGCCATGCCCATGTTGCCGAGCAGCTGCTGGATGATCGTCATTGCCCTGATGTTCTGGGTGCCGACGGTGTGCTGGGTCCAGCCCATGGCGTAGCACTCGGTCCCGACCCGGTCCGGCTTGCCGGTGGAGCCGTAGAGTTTGTATACCTCCAGCAGTTTATCGAGGGGCGTGCCGGTGATGGCCGAGACCTTCTCCGGGGTGTAGCGGACGTAGTGTTTCTTCAGGAGTTGGAACACGCAGTTGGGATCCTGCAGGGTCGGGTCCTTCAGGGCCAGGCCGTTTTCATCCTTCTGGAACAACCAGGTCGTCTTGTCGTAGTTGCGTTTTTTCTCGTTGTAGCCGGAGAACAGACCGTCCAGATCCGCCGGACCCCTGTACTCCGGGTTCACCAGGAACGAGGCGTTGGTGTAGTGGATGACGTAATCCTTGAAGTAGAGATCGTTTGCCAGGATGTAGTTGATCATCCCCCCGAGGAAGGCGATATCCGTTCCGGAACGGAGGGGGGCATAGAGATCCGCTTTGGCGGCGGTCTGCGAAAAGCGCGGATCGACGCAGATCAGCTTGGCGCCCTTTTCCCGGGCCCGCATGATCCACTTCATCGAAATAGGGTGATTGGAGGCTGGATTTCCGCCCATCGCCAGAATGACATCGGCGTTTTTCAGATCGATCCAGTGGTTGGTCATTGCACCGCGTCCGAACGACTCTGCCAGAGCCGCAACAGTTGCGCTGTGTCAGATACGCGCCTGGTGTTCTATGTACACCAGGCCCCATGACCTCACCAGTTTCTGCAGCAGATAGCACTCCTCGTTGTCGAGGGCGGCGCTGCCGACATGGGCGATGGCGTCGGTGCGGTTGACCACGAATTCCTTCTCGACCTCGATCTCGGTGCCGTCGGGCTGTTTTTCCTTGACCTTGGCCTTGGAGATCGTCTTGAAGCTCTTGTCCCGGGAGTCTTTGACCAGGCGGGCAATGCGGTCCAGGGCCCAGTCCCACTCCACTTCCTTCCACGCCGTTCCGCCGGGCTCCCGGTACATCGGCTTCCTGAGGCGGGTGTCGTTTACCGCCATCTGCACCAGGGAAGAACCCTTGGAGCAGAGCGTCCCTTCGTTGATCGGATGCTCAGGATCGCCCTCGACCTGAATGACCTTGCCGTTCTCGGCGTAGACGAGGATGCCGCACCCTACTGAACAGTACGGGCACACCGTCGTCGTCACCTTGGCGTTCTTGATCCGCAGGTCCTTGGCGTAGGCCTTGGCCGGGTCGAGGTTGACGCCAAGCGATGCAACCAGAACGGTGCCGCCTGACAGCTTGAGAAAATCCCGTCTTGATACTCCCATTGAAGCCTCCTTCTGGTTTTGAGGATGTGTTTCCCGGGGTTGAATGTTGCTCCGGTTGTCGATCATGGCTCTCCTTTCCTGCTCAACACAAGTGAGGTAAAAAAAATGTGAAGCCCGGCATATCCTGCCCGGACCGGATCCCGTTTACAGCCGCCCCTCCGGCCTCCTCCCCTCCTGGCACTGGGCAACCGGATCAGACGCATCTGTCTTGGATGCAAGACGACATCGACGTTCATGACGAGGAAGCCGGAGGATCCGTCCGCTCGAAAACAGCGGACAGGACACCCCAACTATCACAGGTCACTATAGAAAGATGACGATGAGAAGAAAATCAGGCAATTGCCTTTTTTTATGTAAGGATAATGCCGAGATAGAAGTAGGGATCCGACTTAAGAACCGGTAGGGGAATAACGAAAAAAAAGATAGGGATTAACCTGAACGGAACGTGGGGGATCCGCTGAAAATCATGTAGGGATATTACCTACATAACATCTCGAAAAGTTTAAATAACTTCTTTTATGTGGCAGAATAGAGGATTATTTCGAGATGTCAACTGCGGAAACGAAAACGAACCAATAATGACAAAAACGAACAGAAACACGGTTTAAAGAGACCGTGAAGCAGAGGCAATGATCGTCACAGCCGGTCAGGCGGGTCAGCCGGAATTGCCCTGCGATGAGGCCTGCCGGCTAAAATCGGATGATAAGACGCGATACGCTCAAGATCAACCGGGAAAACAGCGCCGCGGGGTATTTTTCTCTGCCCTTCCCGGCCACGGCCGATTGTCGGGGGCATTGCCGGCTGCAGCCGGAGATCAGGTCCCGGGCTGCAGCCGTCGATTTCGCAAAAAGGAGTGGACGATGGCGCAACGATGTGTCACTGGCCCCGCTGCGTTCCCTTCCGCTGTCGGGGGATCATGCCTTCTGCCGCTGGGCCTGCAGCTGTGGCGCAGGACTGGCGACGATCCATGGTTTGCCGACCGGCAGCACATCACGGCCGAAGACCTGCATCAGGATGACATGAGCCATCATGTACCAGGCGTTGAGGGCACAGAGGATCAGGACATAGGCGGCGACCTTGGTCATCGCCGGATAGCCGAAGTGGGCCAGGTCCAGGAGGATGAATCCGGCGACGAGCAGGGTGAATGTCGAGGCCATGGCGCTGTGGATCCGCATCGCCCCGACCCACAGGATCATGGTGTAGAGGGTCCAGACGTTGAGAAAATAGCCGACATCGGTGGTGCTTGATTTATAGATGTCATACTTGTTGAACAGCAGGATGATCGACAGGGCGATCCAGAACGAACCGTACGAAACGAAGGCGCTGTAGCCGAAGTTGTTGCCCGCCTTGAATTCCTGCAATCCCGCCATCAACCGGGCAGCCCCGCCGAAGATGAGGCCGCAGGCGATAACCGGGCCGAGGCCGCAGAGGCCGAGGTTGTGAAACCGAAGAATCAGGGTGGTGAGGCCGAAGCCTGCGAGTCCGACGACTGCCGGGTTGCCCATCGGGGGTTGATTGTCAGCCATTTCTTTCTCCTTTGTGGGGACGTTGATTGTGAGGCACATCGCTGTGCTGCCTGTACCATCAACGGCAAATGGCATGCCAACCCAGGAGATGACGATATTCGTTTTATTTACGGAATGTTGGGCTATTCGGCCAATTGATCGGCGCTACAACAAAAATTGTGGAAATCCCCCCTCCTCAGGGCCGGCCCCCCGATTTCCTGCACGGACGGTTCAACAATTTTTGTTGTAGCCACAAAAAATATTGTACACCCCGGATGGAGTTATTCCTTCGGCTGCCTTTTCAAGCGGCTGCTGAGGGCCTGTTGCGATATCCCGAGCATCGACGCGGCCGCCGACTGGTTGTTGCCGGCCCGGTGCATGGCCTCCTCGACGAGCATGCGGGTTGCCTGCCTGATGGTCGGCAGGGGATCGGCGAAGGTAAGCGGCAATCCGCGGCAGCCGCTGTTGGGATGCAGCCTGCTCTCGACCTGTCTGGTCATCGAGAGGTGGCTGCGAAAGACGGTGAGGGCGAGGATCCCGCTCTTGTGCTGGGCGATAGCGTCAAAGACCATGGCCTGCGGTTCGCGGATATTGCCGGGAAATGGTATGCCTCCAGCATGGCGATCAATTCCCGGGGGATCTTCGGCATGTTTTTTTTCAGGGCCTGGGCAGCGCACTCGGCGAAATGCTCGACCAGCAGGCCGATATCCTCCCTGCGCTCCCGCAGCGGCGGCAGGATGATCCGATGGGTACGGAGGCGGTAGTGCAGATCCTGGCGGAACTGCTCTTTCTGCTGCAGTTCCCAGAGGTCGACGTGGGTCGAGGCTATGATGCGGGCGCTGCTGGTCCGATCGGCATCGCTGCCGAGCGGCATGTACTCCTTCTCCTGCAGCAGACGCAGCAGCTTGATCTGGGAGCTGGCGGAAAGGTCGCCGATCTCGTCGAGGAACAGGGTGCCGCCGGCAGCCCGTTCGATCAGGCCGGAGCGATCGGTATCGACGCCGGTAAAGGCCCCTCTGACGTGGCCGAACAGGGTGTCCGAAAAAACATTGTCGTCGAGGCCGGCGACGTTGACGGCCACGAACTCTCCCGGGCTGCCGCTCAGCCGATGGATGGCCCTGGCGATCAATCCCTTGCCGGTGCCGGTCTCACCGCGGATCGGAACCGGCTGGAAGGTCGGGGCGACCGATTCGCGGTAGCCGAACAGCAGCAGTATCTTCGGTGAAGTGGTGATGATTTCGGCAAAGGCCTCGGGGATTTTCAGACTGCCCTGCCGCAACTGTTCCTTCAGGAGCAGGTTTTCCTGGTGCAGTTCGCTGTATTGCAGGCTCTTTTTCACCGAGGCGAGCAGCCGGTTTTCCTCGACCGGTTTGACAATATAGTCGAAGGCCCCCGATTTCATGCACTCCACCGCCGTTTCGGCATCGATCCGCCCGGTGATGATGATGACCGGAACATGGGGATACCGACCGGTGATCTGGTCGAGAAGCGCCTCCCCGTCCAGATGCGGCATATTGAGATCCAGCAGGATGACGCCCGGCAGCCGCTGTTCGATGATCGCCAGGACCTGCCTGCTGTCGCTGCAGGTGCGGACATTGTTCATGCCGCTGAGTTGAAGGATGGTGTCGATGGAAAGCAGGATCGCCTCCTCATCGTCGATGACCAGGATCGGCTCGGCCGGGTACGGTGCGGTGTTCATATCATTCTCCCGATAACTTCATCCTGACTGTAGCGTGGCAGCAGGATGGTGGCGGTGGTCCCCTTTCGGGGTTCGGAGCTGAAATCGAGCCAGCCGCCATGGTTGCGGATGATGGTGTCGGAAATGGAGAGGCCCAGCCCGGTGCCGCCGCTGTCCCGCCTGGTGGTGAAAAACGGGTCCTTGGCCTGGGCGAGGACCTCGGCCGTCATCCCCCGGCCGGAATCCTGCACCTTGAGATAGATCTCCTCCGATTCCTCAAGATACCCGGTGGCGATACACAGGCTCCGGTTCGGCTCGGTCAGGGCCTGGCAGGCGTTGACCACCATGTTGACCACCACCTGGCCCAGCCGTTGGCTGTTGCCCTGAAAGGTCGGCAGGTTTTCGTCGTATTCGACCTGGAGATCGTCGGCAGCCTTCCTGATCAGGCTGGAGGTCAGGCCGATCGCCTTTTCCACAACCTGGTTGAGATTCACCGTTTCCCGGAGATCGGCCGGCCTCTGGCCGGGGAACTCCTTGAGGTCGCCGACGATGCGCTTCACCCGTTCAACCCCTTCCTGCGAGAAGTGGAGCAGCCTCGGCATCCTCTCCCGCATCTGGGGGTAGGCCATCGGGCCGACCTCGAGATCACCGTACTGTTCATGGTGCCGGTCCAGGATCGGCTGTACCGCCCGCCAGAATTTATCGAATACCTGGCTGTGCAGCATCACCGAGGAGATGGGATTGTTGATCTCGTGGGCGACGCCGGACACCAGGGTGCCGAGGGACACCATCTTGTTGGTCTGCATCAGCTGTTCCTGCCGCATCCTGGCCTGGGCCTCGACCCTTTTCTTTTCGGTAATGTCCCGGACGGTCATCAGAAAGGCGGGCGAATTATCGGCGGACTCCATCCTGGCGATGGTCGCCTCCACGGTGATCATCCGGTGGTCTTTCAGGATGAAATTGGTCTCGAGGAGGAGGTAGTCGTCGGCCTGGTTATCGTGGATCCGCTCGAGTCTGGCCGCGAATTGGCTGCGCTGCGGGACGGGGATGAGGTCGGTGATGTTGACCTCGGTCATTTCCTCCGGCAGGTAGCCGCTGATCCGCTTCCAGGCGGTGTTGGCGTAGGTGATGCAGAGGTTGGAATCGAAGAGCAGAATGATCTCGCGGGCGGTCTCGGCCAGCAGGCGGTATTTGTTTTCACTCTGGCGCAGCGATTCCTCGATCTCCCGGCGATGGGTCTCGCCGGCCGCCCCCTGCCACACGACATAGACCGAGAGGAGGGCGATGACCTCGAGAATCCCGAGGAAAATAAAGGTCATGCGTTTGGTGATCGCCGCGATCTGGGCCCGGACGTCCTCGACGTACACCCCGGTCCCGACGCTCCAGTGCCAAGGCCGGTATTCCTGGACGTACGAGATCTTCGAGAAGATCCGGCTCGGGTCGTCCTGCCATTGCCGATGGTAATCGACATAGCCGCCGCCGGTGTCCTTGACCGTCTCGAGAAAGGCCTGAAAGAGCTTCTTGCCGGCGGGATCCTTGGTATTCGTCACATCCTTGCCCTCGAGGTCGGCACGGTAGGGGTGCATGATCATCCGGGGATGGGTGTCGTTGATCCAGAAGTAATCCTTGCCTTCAGGGCCGTAGCGGAGGCTGCGGAGATGGGCGGCGGCCTGCTTTTTCGCCTCCTCCACCGTGATCGTCCGCCGCTCCGCGAGTTTGGCGTAGTAGCTGATGGAACCCATCGCCGCCTCGCTGAGGGCATGGATCATCTCCCGTTTCCGCTCCATCAGGTGGTCTTCGACCTTCGGCAGGATATAGCCGAAAAAGGTGCCGATGATCAGCTGCCGGTTATCGCCGGCACAATGCGGTAATCGCGCTGAAAAACCAGGTTATGCAGATCGGCGGCGGCGATCGCCCGCAGCGTCGGCAGTTCGGCGGCGGCGTCGGCAGTGCTGAAGACATTGAGCGGCCACACCCCGACCGTTGCACCGCGCAGATGCGGGTGATGGAAACCATGGCCGAAGAAGGCCTCGAGAGTGATGGGCGGGATTCCCGCCCGGCTCTGCTCCGGCCAGCTCAAGGTCCAGGTCGCCGTCACGTCCCCCGCCGCCGACCTGATGATGGCGCCGCCGGCGATCGTTCCGGTCGCTGACAGCAGCGCCTCGTTCATCTCGCCGAGGGCCTGCCGGACATACGGCGCCAGAAAATCAACGGCGGCGCTGAACAGCCTTCCCCAGGCATTCCCAGTATTCCAGGGCACCGTGCTCCTTCCAGATGACCCCGGCATTATCGGCAATGCGTTTGTAATCGTCCACCTTGTCCATCGGTAACGGAATGACGAATCCGTCCACATATCTTTCCATGGTCGACCTCCATAGATTCTTGTCCACAATGGCGATGGAGCGCATCCCCTGCGCCTCCATCAGATCACCCGTCGGCCTCAGACCCGATGCCTGATCCCGCCGGGGTCACTTATCGGCAGATTCGATCTCTCAACGGTGTTATTTCCCATCAATGGAACATAACCATCATCGTTGCGGTAAGGAATAGTCCCCGGCAGTTCCGGGCCATGATCTGCCGCCCCACCCGGCGTCGCACAACAGCAACGGTGATGTCGAAATGACGGGCCGGCGGGCGATTACTGGACGGAGCGGGGATTTCATCCCCCGAGCCGGTCGCCGCGCTCGGCTCTCAACCCAAACCCAGAGGAGCCATGCCGTGTGATATATGATCATTGTCAGAGTCACTCAGGACTCGGAAGCCGGCGTCATGCCGGACGAGGCGCTGCCGGCTGAAATGGCCGCATATCACGAGGAACTGGCGAAGGCCGGCGCTGACAGGGACGGCGAGATCGAGGTGCGGCGGATGTTCGAACTGGAGGATTTCAACCCGAGCGAGGAGGTCGGACGATTCCGCATGATCGGAATCGGCACGGCGAAGTAGTGGCGGGGAGGATCGCTCCCGCAGCGGCCGGAGGGCTGTAGACCGGTGCCGGCGGCGACGGGGCGGTTAGCCCTGGCGGGCGTTGTAGACGGTGCGGCCGCTGGCGCCGAACCAGCGGAAGAGCTTTATCGCCTCCCGGCGCCGTACCCCTTCCGTTACGACAATGCCCCGTCTGGCCAGCTCCGCCCGCCATTGCCGCGGCATCGGCCCCTCGTCGAAGCCGGTCAGGGCCTCGAGCTGCGGCCCGCTGCCGGCGATGGTCAAACGCCGGATGCCGGACCACAGCACCGCGCCGAAACACATGGCGCAGGGCCGCCAGTTGACCACCAGTTCGCACACCGGCTGCCCCGGTCCGCCCAGATCGTAGACCTGAAGGCGGTGCTGGGCCAGCGACAGGGCCATGACCTCGGCGTGGGCGCTGGAGCAATTGGCCGGCATCACCCGATTGACCCCGACGGCGACCAGCCGGCCGCTCTCGTGTTCGAACACCGCGGCGGCAAAGGGGCCGCCGGTGTCCTCCAGGGCGTTGCGCCTGGCCAACTCGAGGACCAGGCGCATCCGCTGTTCCGCCGTCGCGACGAATTCGGGCAGGGCGGCGAAGCTGGCCACCGCCCATTCGGGCAGCGACAGGGTGAAGGCGAAGGGATGTTCAGTCATTGCCGGAGTCGTCATCGATGTGTTGAGACAGGATTTTTCGGCCGCCGCCCCTGCCCCGCCACGAGGCAGCGACCCAGATCGGCCACGGCCGTACCCGTTCAGAGCTGCCTTTAATCAGCGCCCCGAACGATGGCGGCGGCCCAGTTGCCCATGGCGGGCGGGGCCAGCACGACGGCGCCCCCTCCGTCGAGCTGCCGGGTCGGCCCCCACTCGCCGGCGGCGATATCGATCCAGTTCACGGTCCATGGCCCCCGGGCGGCGGGTAGATCGAGCCGCACTTCGCCGCCGGCCGGAAAATACAGGGCATAGGCGGTGCCGGCGGCGACGGCGAGGTAGGCCTCGTTCGGCTGCCGGTCGGCGAGCAGTTCGATGGCCGGGGTCACCGACCACAGCGGGATCTTCGATTCAAGCTTGCGGGCGGCGCGAATGGCCGCGACCGCCTTGTCGCCCAGCCCCAGCCCGGCATCCGGACGATGAAAGCGCAGCGAGGCGGCGCCGGCGAGGAGGTGGCGCCAGAAACGCTCGATGCCGTCCTGGTCGGTCTGGCCGACCTTGCCGCCCCCGGCCCCGTAGGTCTTGGTGGAGTTCATCGGCCTCGGCCTGTCCGCCAGATAGCGGCGGACGTGGAGGAAGTTGTCCCAGTGCTTCTGGCCGCTGATGTGGTTGTTCTGCGAGACATCGACAAAACCGTACAGCTCCGGGTGGTCGAACGTCCGCTTGTGCCGGGCGGCGGCCAGATTCCAGTCATCCCACATCTCGGTCACATAGACGGTCCGGCCGGCCTTCGCCGCCCTCTCCTTGACGACCCGGGCCCAGTGGCGCCCCCACTCCTCCTCGCCGCTGGTCTCGTTGTCGATGCAGTACAGCACATGATCGTAGCGCAGGGTGTGGTCGAGCATCCGATCGACAAATCGCTGCTGGAAGGGCAGGACCGTCCGGTTGTGGCGCTGGTTCGGCGTGGTGAAAAAAAACGGTTGCCGGTTGGCGGCGGGATGGTCGGGATAGCGCGGGGCGAATCCCGACTCTTCATGGCTGTAATTGATGTTGTTTTTTGGATTGTAGGGGTGGATCTGCCAGCGGGCCCGGCCGCCCTGATCGGTGAAGTCGAAACGATCCCAGATCTCGATCTGCACGAATATCCGCCGCTGCGCGGTCTCCCGGAGCAGGCGCTCGAACCGGGTCCAGTACTCCTCGTTCCATTCGCCCAGGTCATACCGGCCGTCGGCCAGCCGTTTGAAGGGATAGACCTCGAATCCCTTATCCTTGCGGTCGCTCATCGTGTTGCGGATGACATTGCCGCCGGCGGCGGCCAGCCGGTCCAACTGAGCGACCAGGTCCTTCTCCGGCCACTGGAAGAGGTTATCGTCATCGCTGCCTCCCAGCAGCAGCACCGGTTCGCCGCGATAGCTCCAGTACCAGGGATTACCGGCCCAGGGCTGCAGTCCGGCCGCGGCGGCAACGACGGCCGGTCCGGTGGAAACCAGGGCGATCAGGATGAAGAGCAGACCAACAAGATAGTGCATGTCGTGAATCCTTGATATTGTGCGGTTCTGGCTGTGCGGTTCCGGCGCCAGGCCCGGGACCGGTTGCCGACCGATCGTTTACTCGGCGATATGGCCTGTCCGGCACCGGATTTTCACGACCGAAACCCTACGGATGCACCCGTTTACCCAGGATCGACAGACTGAATTCCCTGCCGTCCATCTCGGCCACATCGGGCAGTCTCCCCCACTCGGCGAAACCGAACGATCGGAACAGGCGGAGGCTGGGCTCATTGTGGGAAAAGATGAAGCCCACCACCGTCCTGATACCCAGTTGGCGCGTCAGGCCCAGCACCTCGGCCAGCAGGGTCCGGCCCAGGCCCTGCCCCCGGCAGGAGGGGGCGATGTAGATGCTGATTTCGGCAGTGTGATCATAGGCGGGTCGGCCGTAAAAGGACTGAAAACTGACCCAGGCGACAATCCTGTCGCCCTGTTCGTGGACCATGAGCGGTCGCCTGTCGGGATGATGCTGCCCGAACCACTCCCGCCGTGATTCAACCGTCACCGCGACCGTGTCGGCAGTCGACTGCCTGGCCTGGACGGTCGAATTGTAAATGGAGACGATTGCCGGCAGATCGTCCTCGGTGGCAATACGCATACTGCTCTCGATCCTCCTGTTGTTGCCGCCCTGCATGCTGCGAACAATCCCTTTTCCTGCGGCCGGCAACCATCGCCGGCGGTGTTGTATCCCAGTTCACCATGCCGTTCGTGGCCAGGTTCTCCTCCGGCGCTTGACCAAATACTATGCATTCATCTTCCAAATGCCAATCGATTTGATGAACGCCGATCCCCACCGCCTGTTCTGCACACCGAAAGGACTGATCTCCGTGAATGTCGACATCTCCAGCCACCACATTGAAATCGAATCTCATCCCGACGGAGACCGCCACAGTTGAATACTATCGTCAGGGAATCCACCAGTCCTGCCGACCCGTCTTCACCCCGGAACCATTCGGCTGGCCGACCTCTTCTTTACATGCCGCTATCGCCGCCGGACACGATTTTTTCCACGACAATTTCCGGATATGATACATTCAATATTCATTTTATCTCTGATTTTAACTCATTGTCATTTTTCACCCAATAGGTCATTGATAATCTGAGACGACCCGACCTGACGTCTTGTGAAATCCTCCGCGCCAGCTATCTTGGATCGGGTTCGTCATTTCCATCGATAATTGGGCAAGGAAGATTCAAGACAGCACAAAAAAGCAGGAGAACCATGGCACAATTACCCTCACCTCCGAATAGCCAGCAGGGCAGTTGCGGGTTCATGGAAGAGATTTCGTCCTTGAAAGATAAATCATTGCACCTGTTTCGTGAAACAGGATATGCAGCGAAAAATCGCCCTGTATGAAGAATTCCCGCCGATGTGCCGTTACTGCAAGAAGATCCGTGACGATCAGCAAGGTGAACGGGGAAAAGGCAGCTGGTACAGTCTGGAAGAATACTTCAACAAGGCCAAAGGGGTGCGCATTTCCCACAGCTGCTGCCCCGATTGTTACACGGAGCAGTTGAAAAACCTGGGCTCCGACCGGAACAAGCCATCCTCTTCGTGACATTCTGAACGGACCTTACCGCCGTCGACACCGAATGTGTAACGCGGTGCTCCAACCTTTGTTTTAACCCCAGCCAACACTCGCCTGCACAGCAGTCGGATGCCATCGGATGTGCCGGTTCAGGCACTTTCGGCGACAAACCAACCCGACATGCACCCGACATGGACCCGACATCCACCCGATATGAGGTCATCCGAGACCCTATACCCCCTGATGTCCACTTTCAATCTCCGGCAATCGGATTTAAATATTGAAAGAGGATAAGGCACCCCTCGGAGCGGTCGGGACAATCCACAAGGAGAAGGAGAGTGACCGCACTTCATGGTTCCCGATCGTTTTGCAATGAAAAATGTCAGAGTGCCCGATTGTGATCGTGCAGGCAAGACTACCGGGATGGATTGAAGGTGTGGGCCGCTGCAGGAGATAGAGGCAAATTGAGGATGAACCGTGGGTGTTTCTGCGCAATCTGAAACGGAGCGATGAAAATGAAAAAGAAAATCGCAGTATTAACGTTGATTTTGTGTGTCGTCGGCACGACAACGGCATTTGCCCGGGGCGGATACCGGGGCGGACACCATTACTATGATCGTGGCTACAGTCACGGCTACTATGGCGGCAGAAATCATCACGATGGCCTCGGTATCGCCTTCGGGGTCATGGGAGGATTGCTCCTTGGTTCGGCACTGGTCCATGCGGCAGCCCCGCCGCCAGTTGCGTATGGGTATCCGTATGCGGCATATCCGCCCGACGTCGTCGTCCGGCAGCCGCAAATCTGCGTCGAGGACCGGGTTGTCAGCGGCGAGTGGCAGATCAGCCGATATGACGGCCGTCAGGTCTGGGTATCGTATCCATATCCTCTGAGCCAGAGGGTCCAGGTTCCCTGCTACTGATCGGACCATCGGTAATTCATCCCCTGCCTTCAATGCAGCACGGGCCGGCCGCAGCCGGCACCAGAAGTCAAGACCTGCGATTGCCTGCTGCTGACCAGCCAAAACTCCTGAAGGTGTGCAGGGCGGATATGTCCAAGGAGGACATGATGAAAAAAATTATCATGGGGTTTGTT
Source organism: Desulfobulbus sp. Tol-SR (assembly GCA_000769715.1). Classification (GTDB taxonomy): domain Bacteria; phylum Desulfobacterota; class Desulfobulbia; order Desulfobulbales; family Desulfocapsaceae; genus Desulfoprunum. The sequence goes on along the minus strand of JROS01000012.1, from coordinate 14,544 downwards.
GTCGTGATGTCGCTCCTGTCCCTAGAGGGCTGTCATCACTGGTATGGATATCACGGCGGCTACTACCGGGACGGCATCCAGTACCGGGATGGCGGTTACTACCGGGACGGCGGCTATTACAGGGGCGACCGGTACCACCGCAGTCGCGATTATTACCAGGGGGACCGTTACGACAGATACAGGGACAGGTATCGACACTAGACGCAAGGGAAGAGTCGAACTTGCGGCCGTTCCCATGAAGCCCGATCCTGGACGCAGAGCAGTCGCGTCCTGATCACTGCAGCGGTGCGACAGTTACCGGCGATAGGCGATCCGGTAGATCGCATCCGCCTTGTCGTCCGAGACCAGCAAGGCCCCGTCGGGCATGACCAGGACGTCGACCGGTCGCCCCCAGGCGGTAAAGCCATCCAGCCAGCCTTCGGCAAATACCCGATAGTCGACTGCCGTGTTGCCGTCGAGGGTGACGGTGGTGATGCGGTAGCCGACGGGGGTGAGCCGATTCCATGAACCGTGTTCGGCGATAAAGATCCGGTTGCGGTACTGGGCCGGGAATGAGGTGCCGGTGTAGAACCTCATGCCCAGCGCCGCGACGTGCGGCCCCATTTCCTTCGCCGGCGGAACCGATTCCCCGCAGGGCCGCCGCTTACCGTAATCGGGGTCGGCGATCGATGCGCCATGGCAGTAGGGAAAGCCGAAATCCATCCCCTTCGCCGGCGCCCGGTTGAGTTCATCGGGCGGTCGGTCCGGCCCCAGCCAATCCCGCCCGTTATCGGTGAACCACAGCTCCCTGGTCCGGGGGTGCCAGTCGAGACCGACCGTGTTGCGGACCCCATGGGCGAAAATCTCCTGGTTCGAGCCATCCGCCTCCATCCGCAGGATCGCCGCAAATCTCCGATCAGCATTGAGGCAGACGTTGCACGGCGCGCCCACCGGCACGTAAAGAAGGCCATCCGGACCGAAGCCGATGAATTTCCAGCCGTGATGCCGCTCCTGCGGCAGCTTGTCGGTGATCACCACCGGGGCCGGCGGGTCGTGCAACCGGCTTTCGATCCGATCATAGCGCAGGATGCGGCCGATCTCGGCCACATAGAGCGAGTCGCCGCGAAAGGCCACGCCGTTGGGCGAATCCAGCCCCGCCGCCAGTACGAGGACCTCGTCCGCCTGGTTGTCGCCGTTGCGGTCGACCACCGCATAGACCTTGCCGGCGCCGCGGGACCCGAGAAAGAGCGTCCCCTCGGCACCCAAAGCCATTGATCTCGCCCCGGGCACCGGAGCGGCATAGAGACTGATCTCGAAGCCCGGCGGCAGCTTGATCGCCCCCAGATCCAGGCCGGAGGCCAAGCCTGGCGGCAGGAGCGACAGGAGCCCGACCAGGGCCGGCACGCCCCCCTTCTTCCAGCAACAAGCGGTGTTCATCGTCATCCCCCCTCCTTCGCCCCTGGGCGGGCGGCCTCGACCGACCGCCCTCGTTTCCAGATCAGCTCGTCGTTGCGGTAGACTTCCCTGATGCGGTGGTACGGCAGCAGATGGCTGACGCCGGCATGGTCCAGCACCCGGACCGCAAAACAATCACCCGGCTCCTGCACGACCTGGTTCAGGGGGACAACGATGATCGTCTCGTCGACCCGGTCATAGTACCCGATCCGGAAGTCGGCAGCGGCAAATTGCCGGTCCCAGCGGATCCGGTTGAGCAACTCGCGAATTGGGATCATCGGCTGTCCATCCCCTTCCCCCCACTCGGGGACAAATCTCTTAAAAAATCCGTGATCTCGATGCACAACAGGCCGAACGGCAGATAGCCCATATAGCCCAGCACCGGCATCTCGAAGAGCTCGAACCGGTGGACATAGGGGTTGCTGTATTTCCATTTGGCCAGGCTGTAAAAATTCCACATTTCCCAGAAACATCCGCAGACCAGGGCCGCCGCGGCCGCGGCCAGCACCGGACGCCAGTCGCCTTCGGCCATCGCGGCGAAGAGGGTGGGCCGGCCGGCCATATGCCGCAGGGTGATGAGGATCAGCAGCGGCGCGATCCACAGCAGCGGGAACAGGGCGGCAAAGAATACCGGCTCCTGCAGCAGCGGGCAGGTGCCGGACCGGCGGACGCACAGGGCGTTGGCCACCACGATATAGGATAACCACAGGGGGATGAACGAATGGCGCTGCCACGGTCCGAGCCAGGAAAACCGGGTCCAGGCGAACACCCACGACACCGCCAGGAACGCCAGGGCGAGCCGGCCCCACAGGGGAAATCTGGATGGACGCAGCGGCATCCCCGATACGGGACCGGATGGCCCGCGGCCGGCGGCAGCCCCTGCCAGGCCTGCAACCCCGGCGAGCGGGAGAAGGTAGGCCAGAAAGACCGCCCACGAAAAGGGGTGGTGCACCGCCGGGGTCGTCAGGGGCGGGAAGGTGGCAAAGAGAGCCACGGCACGATCGGACAGGTACACCCCGACCAGCGGCGCCCCGATGACGACCGTGGTGAAGACGCTCAGGATCCCGATCTTACCGATCACACCGTATTCTCAACCTTATCCTGTTTATGAAAAACACATCTTGCCATCCTGCCGAGCCCCTGACATCTCGATGCTCTACCCGGCCTGCAGTGCCGTGGCCGCGGCCGGCCGTGAACGGGAGGGACAGCGGTCGATTCACCAACCACCGGGTTTCTCCCTCCGCAATACCGAGAACCGGCACGACACGGCACACAGGACGGGAGGTGCGCGTCGTCGCCTGTCCCGCCCTCAGTGCGGCCTGGGATCAGAAACGATAACTGGTCATGATATAGACCTGGTGCGCCTCATAATCGCTGTCCGTCCCGGCCCCGCTGAGGTAGATACTGCCGGCGGTATAGGTGTAATTGTCATACTTCCATTCATCCAGGTTCGACCTCTCATAGGCATACCCCAACGTCATCGACAGCTGGTCGGTGGTCTTGTAGATGCATTTGATCCCGGCCTGGGTCTTATAGTAGTCGTCGGCGTTGGTGATCGTCTCCAGCGGGGCGCCGGCAGTGGCGGCACGGACAAAGTCGATATTGCCGTCGACCAGCTGGTAGTCGACATTCAACACCAGTTCCAGTCTGGCCATCGCCGGGATGCTGATGCTGCCGCCGACAGCAAAGAAGTCATAGGTGAATTCCTCGTTCCAGTTGTAATTGCTGGCAAATGGAGCGACGAGCGGATAGCCGTTGCCCGGATCATAGCGTCGCGAGTCAAAGTCGCTGTTGGTGTACTCGTAGCCGGCGTAGGTGTTGAGCCGGATTTTCGGCTGCAACAGCATACTGGCATCGATATACACCTCGTGCCGCAGGTCTTCCTGCAACCCCAGCATCGTGGCATCGTAATCGTCATAGGCCAGCCCGTAACTCAACCCCAGTTCCAGATTCTCCGCCGGCACGAGATCGAATGCCAGTTTTGCCTTGTAGCGGTCCTTGGAGGCGTAATCGAAGGGGGTGTAAAACTCGTGGATGATCCCATCTCCGGTCAATGTCTCCTCGGAATAGTCGGAATCGGAGGAGCGGTTGAGGTACTCCAGCCGCAATTTCGTGGTGACCCACTCCATCGACGTATTCTTCAGTTCGGCGAAGACCAGGTTGTCGAGGCTCTCGTCGGCGTCCTCCCGCGTCTGGTCGGTAAAGGTCAGCTCGTAGCCGCCGCTCAGTTTATTGACCTTGCTCAACCGGTAATCGGCATCCACACCGGCCTGGTGCTTGTCGTACTCATACGGGTGGTTGGTGCGGGTCCCGCCGGTAATCGTGGTGATCTCTTCCGATTCGTTGTCGCGATTGACGTATCGGTAGAACAGCCGGGTGGCGAGCAATCTGTCCCACTGCGTCGTCAGGATCGCGCTTCCGCGCAAGTAGCTGACATCGCCATCGAATTCGTTATCGGCCGAGGGCGAGACGATCCGCAGATAGCGACTGAAATCGGCCTCGCTGAGATTACGGTTATACGAGGCCTTCACCGCCAGGAGGTTCATCGCCGACAGCCGCTGGGTCAGCCGGCCGCTGAAGTTGTAGCTGTGGTTGTCGGCCGGGGTGCTGTATTCCTCCAGCTCCACCCCGTCGAATGTTGTCAGCAGGTCGTTGTCATTGTCGAATTGACTGTAGCCGGCGGTCATGACGGCGGTGGTCCCCTTGCCGCGATACCCCGCCTCGAGCATGGCGTTGCTGGTTTCGTAGTCGATCGGCATGGGGACTTCAAAGTCTGAGTTGATGATCGTCCCCCATGGCATGATCCCTTCCTTGCGCTGGTGTTCCACCGAAGGTTTGAAATAAAACGGGGTTTGCGGGTCCACGGTGGCCTGGGCCCCGAAGGTTTTCGATTCCAGGCTGTAGTCGAGGGAGTTCCAGGACGAGAGGGGGGGCACGGAGGCCGGGTTGTCGGCATCGGGTATGACCAGGAAGTTCCCGCCTGTGCCGATGACCGGGGACAGCGTGTTGCGGTACAGCTGATGGGTCAGCTCATCATAGAAGATCTCGCCTTTGGCGACACCGAGGAGGTTGCCGCTCACTTCGTAGGACTGGTCATCCAGGGTCGGGTTCTCAAACGAAACCCCCAGAATGTAGGTATCGCTGTCAACCAGCATATCGAGCCCGCCGAACAGCCCGTCACTCATATCGCGGTACTCATCGAATTTTGCACTGCTGTCGTCCGCAAAGTCCGTACCCCGAGCGCCGACGCTCAGTTCCCCCTGAATCTCGGCCAGCCCCGGTGCGGGCGCAAAAAACGGCAAAGCCAACAGAACAGGAATGATCCGTTTCATGGTAATCCTCCTTAGCGAACGAAGCGCAGGCCTTCGGCATGCGGTGAATTCGAGCCATGGATGGCCGGATGGCAACGCAGGCAGTCCCAGCGACTGGTAAACGACGCGGACTTGTCATAGGGGGTGCCGGGGTGACGAGACCAATCGTGACAATTCTGACACAGTTGCGGGATTCGCTCGTTCAACAGCTTCATATGGGAACTGCCATGAACGGCATGGCAACTCTGGCAATCCTCCTCCACGGGCGGATGCTCCCACACCGCCGGTCCGCGCTTGTCGGCATGACAACGGAAGCACAGTTCCCGGGAGTCATCGGCGTTGACCATATACCGGCTGAGGCTCCCGTGCGGGGAATGGCAGGACGAGCATTTGATCTTGCCCTCACGGATCGGATGATGCGACCGCTTGTTCGTCTCGATCTTGATATCCTTGTGGCAACCGAAACAGACATCGGGTTCCCTCGGCTTCTGCCGACCGGCGGCATGGAGGGTGTGGCAGGAATCGCAGGAGACGTCGTTGCGCCGGTGGACTCCCATGGCCCAGAGATCCATGCCCGGCGTCCTTTCATGGCAGGCCAGGCATTTGGCGGACTTGGCGTCAGGATCGACATCCTTGCCGAAGGCGAAGATATCCACCCCGCGCCCCCCGCCTTTTTCGACATGCCTGGCCCCTGAACCGTGGCAGCTTTCGCACGCATCCTGCGATTCGGGCCCCTTGACCGATTTTTTGAAATGGATCGATTCGGCGTAGCTGCCATACTGCGTCTCATGACATTCCTTGCAGGTTTCCGCCCCGATGAATCCCTCCTTGGCACCTGCCGTCGGGTTCTCCGCAGGAGCGCCGATCGACAGCGAGAAAGAGAGCAAAAGCAGGCAAAACGGGAATAACAGGATCATGTACGTTCGCTTCATAATGCCTCCTGGAGATTCTTGGAAATTAGCTGCTCACCCTCGGTCCGCCGCTGCTCACTTGACGGTCTTGACCAGGCGGAAACCGAGTGCGTGATGACCGAAATCGGGTGAAAGCCCGACGCGATGGGAGCTCCGTATCCCCAGAGGCCCATTGCTCCATCCGCCACCGCGCATCACGCGATACTCCCCTGCCCCCTGGTACACCGGATTGTCTTTCGGCAGTTTCGTGTATGCCTCGCTGTTATAGACATCCTCACACCACTCCCAGACATTGCCGAGCATATCGTGCAACCCGTAGCCATTGGCCATGAAGCTGCCCACCGGGGCCGACACCACATGATGGTCGTCGCAGGGAAATGTCGTCCATTTGGGTCGTTGCTTCTTCGCCGTCAGATCGGCGACGTTGGCGTACTTGCAGGATGCATCGGGATCGTTGCCCCAGTAGCGACTCAGCGTAGTCCCGGCGCGGGCGGCATATTCCCACTCGGCCTCCGTCGGCAGCCGATAGACCTGTCCCGATTTCTCCGACAGCCATCTGGCAAAGGCGACGGCCTCCTCCCAGGAAACATTGACGACCGGCTGGCTGTCGCCGCCGAGTTGCGCTCCGTCGACCACTCCGCCGCTGTGGCCGGGTGCGAATTTTTTGAACTGGGCGTTGGTCACCTCGTTTTTGCCGATGTAAAAATCACCGACGCAGGCCTCATGCACCGGTCGCTCGTTGGGGTCGCCGTCACCGATCGAATCACCCATGGCAAAACAGCCGCCCTTGATAAACATCAATTCCATCCCTGTCGCCTGATCCTTGTAAGCAGGCTCCGCATCGGCTCCATCGGGATAAGCGAAGAACAATAGAACCAACAGCACACCGGGCGTTTTCCAGATCATCTCGCCCCTCCTCCATGTCTTTTCGTTGTCAATTACCTGGTACGGACGGCGCCACCGGGATATCGCGGGCCGGTCCGACACCAGACCTCCATCGCTCCTCCGGAATAGAGGAAAAAGTTCACATATCCTCGCAGAAATACGGTGTTCATCGATTATTTGAGCAGCCGTTGGGCCGCTTATCATGGATCCGGGACATCAAGGCGCCACTGGGACCGGAATGGAGAGAACCAACAGCATTCCCCGAATCAACGCATTGACTTGTGGTTTCTTTAGAGCACTACAGCGAACAGGCAGACAGAACAGGCAAAAACGAGCGTGACATCCAAATGATATTTTCAACTTCCAGCCACCGCCGATCCAGGGACTCCGGCAATGCCGTTACCGCCCTGCGGTTATGAAAGTTCAATAAATCAATTTGAAGATTATGATGATTCGATTTTATTCAACGCGCCGACGGCTTGTCAAATTGAATTTCGAGGAAATCGGATCGCCAAAGAACGAAGATGGTTGAGGAAAGGATCAGTTGCAGGTTCTGTCATTTCGACCGGAGGGGGGAAATCTCATCGTCCTGGCAACCGAGATTTCTCGTTATCACTCGAAATAACAGCATAAATTAACCAGGCCAACCTCTTCAGGAGACCGGAAGGCCTGGCACGGCGGTCTCCGCCGCTCCTAAAACGTCACCTTTTCCGCCCCCTCCACCAGCCGGGCGAATTCGCTCATCCAGTCCGGGCCGCCGATGGCCTCGGCCAGGACCACCGTCATATGCTGCGGGGTGATCCCCATCTCCCGGTTGCGCCCGAGGCCGGACAGGCAGGACGGGCAGTTGGTGGCGATGATCGTGGCCTCGCTCCCCGCCCCGGCCCTGGCCAGGGATTCGCGTTTGCGTTCGAGCATGGCATGGGCGATATCCGGCCTCGAGACGGCCAGGGTCCCGGCCTCGGAGCAGCAGTTGGCGACACTCCGCACCTCCTGGTACAACTGTCCCAGCAGCCTCGGTCCGGCCCCGTCGAAGGAGTCATGGCAGGGGGTGTGGTACAGCACCGTTCCCTGGCGGCGGGGCCCGAACTGACCGTTCGAATTTTCCATGACGAACTGCGAGATATCGGTCATCGGGCAGTCGAAGATCTCGCTGACCCCCATCTCGTGCAGGGACTCACGGCAGGTACCGCAACTGACGAGAAAGGCGTCGAACACCAGATGGCCGAGCATGTCGCGGATCTGGGTCAGGATGATGGTGTCCCGCAGGCTGATGATCGACGCCATCCTCTTTTTGGCGTTGGCCCTGGCCGGAAAGCCGCAACATTGCGACAGCGGCGGGACGATGACCCGGATATTGTTTTTCGCCAGCAGATAGATGGCGGCGGTGGCGATGTCGGCGTACAGGCGCTCCGAACCGCAGCCGGGAAAATAAAAGACGGTCTTTCCGACCGGTCCTTCCGGGTTGATCATCAGCGCCTCCCGCTCCGAGTAGTACGGCAGCCGGGCGCCGAGGCTGGTCGGTGACGCCGGCATCATCGGCGACTTGAACATGTTGAGGAAGCGCCATCGCTTATCGGTAATCGCCGCCGGCGCCTTTTTGTAGGCCTTGGCCGCCCACCGCTGCAGGTCGCCGCCCCATTGCAGCACCCCCTTGCGGAACACCCTGTTGAAACTGCGGTTCCTGATCTTCAGGTAATACAGCGACATCAGGGTTGCCGGGGCGGTGTGCTTGTAGCCGAGATCGCCGAGGATCTCCCGCTCGAGGAGCGACACCTCGGCGGTGTCGATATCCACCGGGCAGGGCGCCAGGCACTTGCGGCACAGGGTGCAGTGGTCGGCGATCTCCTCGAGGTTTTTGAGCTGGTTGAAACGCGGCAGGTGGGTGCGCTGCATATCGTAGAGCAGGGCCTCGATGAGCGAGCCGATGACCATGTTCTTGTTGCGGGGGTGGAAGAAGATGTTGCTCCCCGGATGGTAGACGCAGCACACCGGCATGCACTTGCCGCAGCGGATGCACTTGGAGATCATCGACGACAGCTGGGCCAGCGAGCCGTACTGGAGGATCTTCGCCTCCAGTTCGAGCAGGTTGAACGACGGGGTGTAGACCTTGTCGATGATCGCCGGATCGTTGAGCATCCCCGGATTCATGATGCCCTGCGGATCGACCTCCCGGCGGTAGCGGCGCAGCTCCTCCAGCCGGGATTGCTCCAGGAATTTCATCTTGGTGATGCCGATCCCGTGCTCGCCGCTCACCACTCCGCCCAGTTCGACCGCCTTGGCCATGACATCCTCGGCGGTCTTTTCGGCCCGCTTCATCATGACGCGGTCGTTGGAGAAGACCGGGATGTTGACATGGATATTGCCATCGCCGGCGTGCATGTGGGTGGCGATGATGATCCGCTTCGACCGCACCTCGCCGTAGATGCTTTCGATCATGCCGCTGACCTTGCTGTAGCCGCTCAACAGCTCGAGCAGATCGGCCAGCAGTTTCCTGATATCGATCGCGTCCCGCATCGACTCGCGGCGGCGGAGATGCAGCTTCTCCAGGGTTTCCCGGCACAGGTCGTTGGCCTTGGGTATCTTCGCCTCGAGCCAGTCCGGATCCTCGATCGGTTCGGCAGTCTTCAGATACTCGACAATCCGTTCAATGAACTGGGTCTTGTTATGGATATCCTCATCGATGTTGTAGGCGTCGACGAACCGGGCGAATCCGGCCAGCGCCGGCAGCGGGAGGACGATGTCCTCGTTGAGCTTGAAGGCATTGGTGCGGGCGGCAATGGCCCCGAGCCGCTTGCGGTCGCGCCAGAACCGGGCGGCCTCGTCGGCATCCTGGGCGACGAACAGCTCGGTGTTGTCATACGGCAGGAGGAGCTGTTTCAACCGCTCCTTGCCGCGCACCACCTGGGCGGTGGTGTGGCCGACCATGTCGATCAGCAGCACCGCCTTCGGATGTTCGCTCCGGGCCGCCTTGAATTTGTACTTGATGGCGCGGATATACTCCTCGTCGAAGTGCTCGAGGGCCATCAGCGCCTCTTCGCCGTGGTTGACGAATTCCTCGGAGATCTCGACGATGACCCGGCTGGCCTCGTCCATGTCGTCACCGAAAAATTCCAGGCAGTAGGTCATCTTCTTTTCGTAGGCCTGGTGGAGCACGAATTCGCCGGAGGTGATGATACCGTCGGTGCCCTCTTTCTGGAAGCCCGGCAGGCCCTTCAGGGCCTTGTTGGTGATGTCCTTCCACAACCCCTTCTTGCGGATCTCGGTCCCGGTCAGGTGGACGTCGCGGAGCAGCCGCCCGTTGTGATCCAGGACCTGAAAGTGGACCGTATCCTCGGGCAGGATCTTGCGCATCGGGTGATTGACCCGGCGGACGGTCACCAGGCCGTTGCCGGGCATGGCAATGGTGTAGGCCAGGATGTTGTCGATCGCCGTGCCCCACAGCACCGCGGTCTTGCCGCCGGCGTTTTCGGCGATGTTGCCGCCGATGGTCGAGGCCCAGGCGCTGGTCGGGTCGGTGGCGAAGACCAGATTGGCCATGGTGGCGTGGGCCATGGCGTCGGAGGTGACGACGCCGGCCTCCACCTTGAGCACCGGAATCCTTGCCTCCGGACCGAGATGGGGCATATCCCAGGAGACGATATCATGGATTTTCGTCAGCTTCTCGGTGTTGATGATGACGCAGTTGCTGGTCACCGGCACGCTGCCGCCGGTCAGGCCGGTGCCGCCGCCACGGGGGATGATTTTCAATCCCAGTTCGGCTACCGCCTGCATCAGCGGCGGCACCTGCTCCTCCACCGACGGCCGCAGAACCGCCAGCGGCAGGAACAGACGCCAGTCGGTGGCATCGGTGGCATGGCTGATGAGGGTGAAGGGATCGAAGCGGACGTTTTCGGCGCCGATGATCGCCCCCAACTTTTTCTGCATCTGGCCGCGCATCGCCGGGGCGTCGTGAATCTCCTGCTTTATTTCGGCAAATCGCCGGCGGCAGGTCGCCACCAGCCGCAATACTTTGGAACTCCGCTCCGAGCCGACCCGGCCGATGCGGGCCGCTTCCTCGATGATCGCCAGATCCTCCTCGGCGGTGTCGAAAAACCGCTGCCGCCGGTGCGGCGAATCGATCAGCTCCTGGAACAGGAAAGGGTTGCGCCTGAGAATGAACAGGTCGCCCATGAAGCGCATCACCAGCCGCGACGAGCGACCGGTGATCCGCTGACTGCGCAGTTCCTCCAGATCCTCCCACACCTCTGCCCCGAAGAGCAGATTGATGATCAGTTTGTCGTCGGCGGAAGTAAAATTATAGGGTATTTCGCGATAGTGATTCTTGTTCATATCCAAAAGGCCTTGAATGGCGAAAAATGTTCCTCGAGCTGCTTTCCATGGGCAGAAGGCTATCTGCGCCGGCAGTTACGAGGAACGATGGAGGGTTGGTTGCATTGCGGCAGTAATCGCCTCCGTCGGGACAGAGATTCCCGCCTGGCGGACGCCGGATTGAAACGAGCGGCAGCCCGAGAGGCGAATTCACATATTCCTGGGAAGACGACGAAGGGTAGAATGATATACAGAAGGATTATTTCAGACACAACATTCAATCGGACTCGGCGGATAGTCGATATGTTTTCTTACACAATTCTCCGCAAACGGGCAAGAGGAGAAGATTTTTCCCCGGCAACTTCGATACGAAGTCATGCCGCCTGTCACGCCTGAACATGATTGACGTCATACCGTCCATGCCATGGAATGCAGTCTCCTTCGAACTCGTTCGTCTTATTGCCGGAACGTGGCGCCCGAACTCGATCGATAGCGAATACATCTCAGACAATCCTGCGGAATGACGAGGCCTTGATCGCGGCGACGACCTCAACCCCCGCCGTGATGCCCATTTCGCGCACCGATTCCGGGACAATCTGGGCCACCAGGCGGTTGCCGCCGCAGTCGAGTTCCACCCCGACCCGGTTGCTGACCCCGAACAGGCCGACCACCTTGCAGGCCAGGAGATTGCGGGCACTGATGGCGGCAGGACAGCCCTTGAACAGGATGATGTCCCTGGCCTCGAGTTCGACGAAATTGTCGCCGTTTCTTCCCCCTTCGGTCAGGACCAGCTCGACCTCTCCCCAGGGATAGCGCCACAGATCACCAACCGGGCGCGGGGGGCCGAGATGCAGCATATTGGTATAGCCGCCGCCGGCCGTGGCCATGTCGCTGCGGGCCAGGCTTTCGGTCGCCAGCTGCGCCTGCACGGCGCCATCGCGAAAGACCAGGACCTCGTCGGTCATCAGCCGCATCTCCCGCAGCGAATGGCTGATGAAGAGCAATGGGATGGCGAAATCATCGAGGGCCCTCTGCAGATAGGGGATGATCTGGTATTTCAGTTCCTCGTCGAGTCCGGTCAGGGGTTCATCCATCAGGATCAGCCGGGGACAGGCCAACACGGTGCGGCCGAGGGCCACCCGCTGCCGCTCGCCGCCCGACAGCCGGTTGACGCCACGATGAAGCAGGTGGCCGAGATTGAGGACCTCGATCAGGGCCTCGGGGTCGATCCGGCGGTCGCCGGCATCGGTCCGCCGCCAGCCGTACAGCAGGTTGCGCCGCACGTTCATATGGGGAAAAAGGCGGGCATGCTGAAACACCACCCCGATCCGCCGCTGTTCCGGCGGGAGGTTGATCCCGGCCTCGCCATCATACAGGGTGTGCCCGGCGAGGCGGATCCTGCCCCGATCCGGAACGAGAAGTCCCGCCAGCAGGTTCATCAGGGTCGATTTGCCGCTGCCGGAAGGCCCGAACACCCCGCACCGCGGCAGATGCAGGGTGAAGGCGGCGGTGCAGCGAAACGAGCCGAGCCGTTTTTCGATATCGACCTCGAGTTCCATCCCCTCACCTCCTCTTCAGATTGCGGCCGATCGCCTCGCTCACCAGCAGGATGGCAAAGGACAGCACGATCGACACCAGGCAGAGGTTGAGGGCCATCCGGTCGCCGCCGGGGGTGTTGGTGTACTCGTAGATGGCCAGGGGGATGGTCTGGGTCACGCCGGGGATATTGCCGGCGAGGATGATCGTCGCCCCGAATTCGCCGAGACTGCGGGCGAACATCAGGGTCATGCCGGCCAGGACCGCCCGCGCCGACAGGGGCAGGGTAATGGTCGCCAGGGTGTCCCACCATCCCGCCCCCAGGGTCCTCGCCGCCATCAGGCAATTGCCGTCGATCTCCTCCATGCCGATGCGGATCGCCCGGACCATCAGGGGAAACCCGACCACCGCCGAGGCGAGGACCGCCCCGGTCAGGGTGAAGATGACGCGGATATCGACCGACCGCAGCAGAGGACCGAGATATCCAGCCTGGCCGAAAACCAGGAGCAGCAGATACCCGACGACCACCGGCGGCAGGACGAGGGGCAGGTTGATCAGTCCTTCGATCAGCGACTTGCCCGGCATGCGGGAGAAGACCAGAAAATGCGCCGTGGCAAAGCCCAGAGGGGTGGCGATCAGAGTCGCCCCGCAGGCCACCTTGATGGACAGCCAGATGGCATCGGTATCCTGGGCGGTGAGAGTCAGAAACGTTTCCATGTCGCGCAAGAATAAAGATCCGGCTTGAATTGGGGAAAAACGGCGGGGATATCGACGCACAGCCGGTAACGGCGTCATCCCGGTCGGCCGGAGGCGACGCCGTACGGTCGGTTATGGTGCGGCGCACCTATTTTTCTGTCACAAATCCGAATTTTTTCAATATTTCTCCGGCTTCCGGACCGGCAAGGTAGCTGTAGAACGCCCTGGCCTCGGCCTTGGCCGCACCGGCGGCGGTAATGACCATCGGATAGGCCACCCGATCGTAGAGTCCATCCGGGACTTCGAACAGCACCGCAGCCCTTCAGGTCGGCCAGGGATTTGACCGCACCACCTTGTTTGCCGACAAAGACCAGCTTGTTATAGGCGAACACGCCTCTGTTCCTGCCCTCGGCCTTGCCCTCCCTGACCACATAGTCCACCCACTTGTCGTTGGCGGAGAGAAAGATATCCGTCGGCGCGCCCTGCACCGTCTGTTTGGCCAGGGCCCCGGAGGCCCCGAAATTGGTCCGAACCCTGGCATCCGGTTGCACCTTCCCGAAGCCTTTGATGATCTCCATCATCGCCTCCCTGGTGCTGGCCGCGGCCGACAGATTGATATCACCGGCCTGGGCGAGACTGGTTACCAGCAAACCGACGGCCATGATGACCGCGACCAATATTGTTCTTCTCTGCATTGTCCTTCCTCTTTTCATTTATGATTGAGTGATATACGTTTCCCCCGACCCCTTCAGACGACCGCCAGCAGTACGCTCGAGGCCTTGAAGATCGCGGATACCTCGATCCCCGGC
>JROS01000012.1:0-611 GCA_000769715.1 Desulfobulbus sp. Tol-SR | reverse complement strand
GGCCGAGCAGGACCGAGGGGGCCTTGACCATCGCCAGCACCTCCACCCCCGGAGCCAGGCCAAGTCGATGGACGCTGTTGTCGGTGATGACCGCCACCACCGTATCGCCTCCCTTCAGGGCCACCGTGATGACGCTGTTGACCGCCCCCTGCTCGATCGCGGCCACCGTTCCGGCCCAGACATTTCTCGCGCTGACCTTCATCTCAAACCTCCGCAGCATCTTCAGGGCATTCAGGGCCTCTTCCGGCCGCTCTCCCAAAAAACCGACAAAGGCGGCAAATTCCCGCCGCAGCACCGCAACTTTCCGTAACAGTTCTCTGCCCTCTCCGGTCAGCACCGTTCCGCCGCCGCCGCTGCCGCCGACCTGACGAATGACCAGCGGTGTACTGGAGAGGTTGTTGAGGGTCTCGATTTTTTCCCAGGCGGCCTTGTAACTGAGGCCGACGTTCTTCGCCGCCCGGTTGATCGAACCGCAGGCGTCGATACTCTCCAGCAGGCGGATGGAGGTATTTTCCTCTCCCGACCACCCGAGGATGTGCTGTAACGTTGTCGATATCGGCAACATGATCTCACCGTTGTCTGTTGAATGCACCGTCCGCCCCATTCGTTAT
>JROS01000183.1 GCA_000769715.1 Desulfobulbus sp. Tol-SR | reverse complement strand
GAGCTTCATGCTGATTCTCCGGTTTTCTTTGTTGGTAAACAAAATGTACCGGAAAATCACATGAAGCTCAATTATTTCAATATATTATCATCATTTTTTCGTTCTGTCGCCCACTCTTCCTCGCTCCCTTTCAAGGAGTTTTGCAAAAGCCTCAGGTCATATTTATTTTTTTGATGTTCAGCTTCTTTTTTATTGTTGACACTAGATCTGATATCGTATTACGATCATTTCACACAATGCGTGAATGTCTTAAAAACATCAGCGCACCTTCTGTCTGATATCGGCGAAGGTCAAAACTAGTGAAACAGCTGATATTAACAATCTCCAGGCATAAAGAGACTCGGTTTTCCAGTCACTCGGCAGACCGGTCGCCCAAAGAATTCGAATTGGCGATCAAAGAAATCTTTCAGTTGTAGGAGAATCGACTAAGTGTCTGTCCACATATAATTTGAACAAACACAGATTGGTGATGAGGAACTGGAAACGGTCAACCTGACAAAAGCTTCGTTCCACGGCGAATGGAACTATGCAATCGGCATAAAATGTTCATGTTAATTTTTGACGGACACTAACAGAAATCTTCTTCAGATAGTGACGATTGGTTTGAAGCCTGATCGTTGCTTTTTTGGGTAATACCAAAGATACATTTGACGAAATAAGGTGTGTGGCAATGATGAGAAACACAAAAGAAGGAAAGGCAATAACTCTTCTTCGAAAATCAGCCACAAAGACACCCCTTATTACCGAGATTCAGCGGTTCTGCCTGCAGGATGGGCCGGGCATCCGAACAACCATCTTTTTTAAGGGGTGCCCGCTTCATTGCCCCTGGTGTCACAACCCGGAAACCCAAAGCAGAAAAAAAGATTTATACTACCACGCCAACCTCTGTACGGGATGTGGTCGATGCATAGACGTCTGCCCAGAAGAGGCGTGCACAATGCTAATCGGGCCGGAAGGAACAGCCAGTATTGCAATCGACCGGGATAAATGCACGCTCTGCATGAGCTGCGTCGATGCCTGCCCTAGTGGTGCCAGAGAGACTGTCGGCCACCTCCTGACGATGGACGAGATCCTGCGGGAATGTCTCTCCGACCAACCGTTTTACAAGAACTCCGGCGGTGGTGTAACCTTGAGCGGCGGCGATCCACTGTTCTTTGCCGATTTTGCCCTGACACTTTCCCAAAGGCTCAAGCAGGAAGGGGTACATGTGGCTATGGAAACCAGTTGTTTCCCGGATTTCGAGGTTATCCGTCCGCTATTAAGTGCGATCGATCTTTTCATTGTCGATATCAAATCAATGGATCCTGTGAAACATCGTCAGGTGATTGGCTGGCCCCTGGAACCCATCCTGGAGAATATCAAACTACTGATCGAAAATGGGGCTAATATGCGAATCCATCTGCCCATCATCCCGGGATTTAACGACACGGCTGGCGATTACCAGGCATACGTCGATTTCCTTACCCCGTATGCAGAAAAGCTGATAGGCGTAGATATTCTTCCGTTCCATTCCTATGCCGCCGGGAAATATGATTTTCTTGGCCTCTCACAAACATACCAATATAAAGGAGTAAAAGATAAATCCGTTGGGCAGATGAAAGAACTTGTCCAAATGCTTGTTATGGTCGGCATTGCCAGCGTGACTGTCGGGGGCTTGGTGGGGATGGGAGGTGACAAAGGAGAGAAACCGTAACAAAGAGAGGTAGGCAATTAACTGTACCACATGGTGTGATCTATTTTTGTACGCGATAATTTCCATACAAAAGGAGGATTTGCAATGGCAACGTGCGAAGGATGTGCTTTCTTTTTCCGGGTGCCCGAGGGTGAGGATGATTTTGAACCGGGCAAGGCCGACTGTGTTACGGAGCACAAGGACCAAAAGGGCAAATATTGGCTTTCCAAGCCGGTATTCGAAAATACCGAAACCTGCCAGAATTATCGGAAACGTTCCTAATCGAAAAAAAGGAGTGCAATATGACAACACTGGCTCAGCCTATCGAGTACAGAGGCAAGGTTATCAACTTTACCCCGGCTAATCCCAAAGAAGCTGATATACCGGACGAGGAACTGCACGAACATCTGTTTGCGCCGTCCACCGACAGAACCAGGAGATTGAAGGGGCGCTGCCGGTGGAAGCACGCCTCGGCTGGTGAGTTTGTCGAAAAAGGGACCAGGGCCGGCATCGAGAGAATGCGGCTCATCACCGAATCGCACAAGGAGTCGCGTGGGAAGCCCGAGGTCATTCGTCGCGCGCTGCAACTGGCGGCCGTGTTGACCAAGGGAACGGTTGTCGTGCAGCAGGACGAATTCATAATCGGCTATCATGCCGAAGATCCCAATATGTTCCCGCTTTATCCCGAACTTTCCTACATGAACGTCAAGGACTACCTGCAAAGCGATTATTCGCCGCAGCCGGCGGCCGAAGCGGAAGAGATCAACAACTACTGGAAGCCTTACAGCTTGCAGTCAAAGTGCGAAAAATATTTCGATCCCATTGATTTAACACGGATGTACCAGGTCAGCACCATGGAGGCGCCATCCTTCGCCCACGGCTACAACAGCATTGTTCCTCCATACGAAACCGTGCTGGAGGATGGTCTTCTGAAGCGGATCGATTTGGCAGAAGGGCATATTCGTGACGCAAAGGCCGAAATGTCCAAGCAGCCGTGGGACGGGACAAAGGGGCTCGACTGGATCAGCAAGATCGACAATTGGGAAGCCATGGTAATCGCGGACAAGGCGGTTATCATCTGGGCCAAACGACATGCGAGACTGTGCAAAATCGTAGCGGAAAACTTTGAAACGGACCCGGCAAGGAAGGAAGAGTTGTTCGAAATGGCAGAAATCAGCCGCCGAGTCCCCGCGGAACCTTGCAAAGGGTTGAAGGATGCTTTTCAGGTAAAGTGGTACACTTATCTCATCTGCCACGGCATCGAAAGGTACGCCAGCGGCTATGCGCACAAGGAAGACAAGGTCCTGTGGCCTTACTACCAGACCAGCGTCATCAACAAGTCATTCCAGCCCATGACGTATGCGGATGCGGTGGAAATGGTCGAGATGGAACGACTGAAGATCTCCGAGCACGGCGCGGGCAAGTCCAGGGGGTACAGGGAAATATTCCCCGGCTCCAATGATCTTTTCATACTTACAATCGGCGGCACCAACAGGGATGGTTCCGACGGCTGCAACGACATGACGGATGCCATTCTCGAGGGTGCGAGAAACATCCGGACCACCGAGCCCTCCATGGTTTTCAGATATTCCAAGAAAAATCGTGTAAAGACTCTCTACCACGTGTTCGAGTGCATTCGGGACGGACTGGGATATCCCTCCATCAAACACGACGAAATCGGCACCGAACAGATGAAATATTACGCCCAGTTCAGCTTGAACGGCAACGGTGCTACGGATGAAGAAGCCCATGACTGGGGCCTAGTCTTGTGCATGTCGCCCGGACTCGTCGGCAGAAGAAAGACTATGAAGACTCGCTCGGAAGGCGGCGGCTCCATCTTCCCCAGCAAGATTTTAGAAATCACGCTGACCAACGGCTACGACTGGTCTTATTCTGACATGCAACTCGGTCCCGAGACGGGGTATGCCGAGGACTTCGAGACTTTCGAACAACTATGGGATGCCTTCAAAAAGCAGTACGCCTACACCATCAGTCTCGTGATTCGCGCCAAGGACGTGAGCCGTTACATGGAGGGCCACTATCTCCAGCTTCCCTTTGTATCCAGCATTGACGACGGGTGCATGGAACTTGGGCGGGAGGCGTGTTCTCTGTCCGAGCAGCCCAACGGTTGGCATAACCCCATCACCACCGTCGTGGGCGGAAACTCTCTGGTGGCCATCAAGAAGCTCATCTATGACGACAAAAAATATACGATGAAGCAGTTGATGGAAGCATTGAAGGTCAACTGGGAAGGCTTCGAACAGATGCAGAAGGACTTCAAGAACGCTCCAAAGTGGGGAAATGATGACGAGTACGCGGATGCGGTCATCAAGAGATACTACGAAGAGATCATCGGCGGCGAGATGAAGAAGGTGACGAACTACTCCGGCGGGCCGGTAATGCCCGTCGGGCAGGGTGTCGGCCTTTACATGGAAGTCGGCTCGCGTACCGGCCCAACCCCGGATGGCCGCTACGGCGGAGAGGCCGCTGACGACGGCGGAATCTCCCCCTACTTCGGCACGGACAAGAAAGGTCCGACGGCAGTCCTGAAATCGGTCTCCAAAGTCCAGGAAAACCAGAAGGCGAACCTGCTCAACCAGCGGTTGTCGGTTCCCATGATGCGCAGCAAGCACGGCTTCGATATCTGGCACTCCTATATGGATACCTGGCATGATCTGCATATCGATCACGTGCAGTTCAATGTTGTGAGCACGGCTGAAATGAAGGCGGCCCAAAAAGATCCGGAAAAGCACCAGGACCTCATCGTCAGGGTGGCAGGATTCAGCGCTCGTTTCGTGGACCTCCCGACTTACGGACAGAATACGATTATCGCTCGCACTGAGCAGCAGTTCGGCGCCGAGGACTTCGAATTTCTTAATCTCGAATTAAATTGATAGATCACCCGGTGCACGTTTGTTACAAGACGGGTTCGGATGAAAAGCTTTTAATGGCAGTCGTTAAAAAACACAATAAGGAGGCCTACAATGGCAGTTGTTGACAGTCAACTTCACTTGGCCGAAGGTACGGTAAAGCCGTGCGTGAAATGCAAATGGCATATATCCGATCCGACCAACCCGGCTCGAGGGCAATGCACCGTTAACCGGACACAGATGGGTTCCATCTGGAAACGCTGGATCAGGGATGTCCTTAATATGACATGCTCAAAACATGAAGAAGGTAAATTGAGTTTCAGGGAACATGTATAACGAACAATGTTCAATGTGGTCACAACCCCATGTCGGAGCGTGTAGTGTGTTGATCCTAAATTCCCGGACGATTGTAACGATGACTCGGCTTAAATAATTAAAATGAAATAATATATTTCGATTTCTTGCCATTCGAATCATCGTTACGATTTATGAATGGGTTCGATCAAATTCAGACCTTTAAGAACCCGGGGATCAAACCCGCTGTCGATCTTGCTGCTGCTCCGACGAGCTTTTACGAGGAGCCCATTCTCACATCAGCAAGATCGACAGCTCCCTCGGGGGTAGATTGACAGGCAATAGACAAAACCGACAAATCTATTTATTGCGTACAGGAGACTACGAACGAAAAAACTACAACCTTCCCGGGTCAGAGACGGAGACGCGATCACGTTAAGGAGAATGAATCCTCGACAATTCTATTCGAATAAGGCTTTGGCCGAACTTCAGCTTTTAGAGAGAGGCAACTCCGCGATGAAGCCAAGTCATGCGGTAACCAAACCCGCGTATATCAGAGTGATCAAACGTCGCCACAGGATCCCGTCTCTGCCTTTGCCCTGGGATTTATACGCAACAACGAACCCTTATAAGCAAGGAACGGTTCTCTTTTACTTTATTGACTTTGACAGCCATATCAGAGTTTCATGAAACTACGTTT
>JROS01000070.1:25851-27887 GCA_000769715.1 Desulfobulbus sp. Tol-SR | reverse complement strand
GAGCTTCATGCTGATTCTCCGTTTTTCTTTGTTGGTAAACAAAATGTACCGGAAAATCACATGAAGCTCAATTATTTCAATATATTATCATCATTTTTTCGTTCTGTCGCCCACTCTTCCTCGCTCCCTTTCAAGGAGTTTTGCAAAAGCCTCTTCAGATACAAAAATTTTTGCTATTTTTCAACCAGTTCAATCAAGAAACATGTGACGATTCGCCATTGTCAAACGTATATAACATTACCCCGGTGGCTGATGCCTGGACGCGCGACACAATATCATCCAGGTGGACATTGTGATGTTTTCGTGTAGCATATCCATTGAATACGTCTCAAAATGGCCGGCCCCTCAAGGTATTGGGCGCGCTTGAACTAACAATCAACCTTTTCCGGTCTTGTCTCGTCGGCCGGAACAACAACAGACCGGATGGATAAAAGGCCTGAGAGAGCCAGAACAGCGATGTATTGAGGAGCACACAATGAGAAAGATATTTCCAGGAACATTTTTATTGGCTGTGATACTGACATGTTCACTGCCGGCGGCGGCGCGGGTGGATGTCAATATCAGCATCTCCGTGCCCCCACCCGTAGAATTCGCCGCCCCACCGCAGATGGTCGTCATCCCCGAGACCTATGTCTATGCCGTCCCGGATGTGGATGTCGACATCTTCTTCTATGAAGGCTGGTGGTGGCGGACCTGGGAGGATCGCTGGTACCGCTCCCGGAGCTACGATTCGGGCTGGGTCTATTACGAGAGCGAGCCGGTCTTCTACCGCGACGTCCCCCGGGAGTGGCGGCGCTGGTACCGCGAACGCCGCTGGCGGGACTACCGCTGGGACCATCGACCCATCGCCTACCAGGAGGTCAGGCGGAACTGGCGGGACTGGGAGGAAGAGCGGTACTGGGAACGGGAGACAACCTGGTACGTCGACGGCCTGCGGCGATCGGAGTCGGTCCATGTCGATGTCAGCGTCGCCGCCCCGCCGCCCGTCACCTTTCATCGCCCACCGCAACTGGTGGTCATTCCCGAGACCTATGTCTACGCCGTGCCCGGCATCGACATCGACATCTACTTCTTTGACGGCTGGTGGTGGCGATCGTGGGAGAGCCGCTGGTACCGCTCCCGGAGCTACAGCTCCGGCTGGGTCTACTACCAGCACGTCCCGGTCTTCTACCGCGATATCCCCCGGGAGTGGCGGCGATTTTACCGGGAACGGCGCTGGCGGGACCAGTACTGGGATTACCACCATGTCTCGTACCACGAAGTCGAGCGCAACTGGCAGAGCTGGGAACGAAACCGGTACTGGGAAAAACAGAAAAAATGGAATATCCGGGCTCAATCGTCGAAGGGATCGCGCAAACACTACGACGCCGTCTATCCGGCAGCGCCGCACTATCGCCAGGTCGGCGGCCCGCCGGCACACAAGGTATACCGGCAATCCGGCCCGCCGGTCTACAAGGGCGGAAAACCGCACAAAGCCGGAAATTCCCAGAAAGGCAAGCCCGTCAAGAGCAATGGAAAAGGCAACAAGGGCAATAATGGCAAGGGCAATAAAAACAAGTAATCGGCCCCGATGATCCGACGACCGGCGTCTCCGCCTCGTCGACCAACCTCAGGCTCCGGTGGCTTCATCTTCCTCCCGCCACCGGAGCCGGACGGTTCCCGCTGCCTGAGCACCGGCAGCATGTAGCAGTATTTCCCTCCTCAGCCCCGGCCGATCCCACACTGCCGCAGGGCCTCGGTCAGCAGCGCGGCGACGGCCGAACGGCCGCGGTCGTCCACCACCAGATTCTGATTGATCTCCACCTCGAGACCGAGATAGCCCCCGTCGCCGAAGCGACGCCGCAGGGCAGTGGTATGGCCGTCGGCAACGCCGCGATAGGGAGAGTTCATCCTGATCGACAGTTCCGGGTCAGTGGTCCGCATCGCCGCCATTAGCCGCCGGGCGAGTTCCTTCTCCCCCTGCCGCCGCGGATCGTAGAGGAGGCCGAAATCGTTCGACCGCACAACCCCGTTCAGGATCGGGGTAAAGGAGTGGA